>NZ_JBEBOY010000024.1:0-44031 GCF_040396155.1 Tissierella praeacuta | reverse complement strand
GTGGCGGCATAGAAAGTTAAACTTTTTGTGTCTAAGCTATTGACACAAGTCCAATATGACTTTTATCAAAGAAGATTTCATAGAGCCTATAGGAAATGATATAGATTTAGTGGAAATAAAAGAAAATGGATATGCAGAATGGTTTAAGATAGACGAAAAAAGTAAAAATAAAATGATTGAGGTTGAATCACCAAAGGATGGAAATTTTGCAGTGTATGATGAAAATGGACAATGTATAATATTAAATTCTGTGATGGAAGAAGATAAGAGTAGATTACCAGAGAATGGTTTCATAGTATTTGTTGGTAATAAAGAAAATGTATTTAAAATAAAAATAAGATAATATAATGCCATAACTTTTCAATTGTATTGGAATGTTATGGAATTATTGTATGAACATAAAAATAAATTACTGGCTGCGCTGGTGTGTCCTCAGTTAGCTTTAGCTTCAAGTAAAAAATCGCCTATGATATAATAATTGTAGGTTTGCCAACCACAAAATACATAGGAGGTATCCAAAATGGATATGAATAGTTTAGCTCATAGTGTGTCCTGAATGCTAAAGGATACGAAAAGAATTATTGTAACTGAAAGCAATGCTTTCTGAGAGATGGAAGTAGGTCTTCCGCGATCGACATACAGGTGTAGGTTACAAAATACTTATAGGTGCTGTAGGTAAAAGCTATGTTATTGAGCGTACGGACTGATGTTAAGGAGTATATCAAGTGGAAGAAAAGGCGCGTTGAGAGTATAATAATGATGAGGTATTGTGGTTTGAAGGAGAAATGATAGGATTTAACCACAACATATAGCGGTTGGAGGACGAAAATCGGTGAAAAAATACCATTTTTTGGCCCTTAAAAATAGAGTGATTTATAGATGACATTGGATAATTTGGGTGATAAATAAAGTAGGGATAGAAAAACTAGGGTTAAAAATGGGGGTGAATCTTATGCTGATTTATTTATCTATGATTGAGTTAGAAGAGGATAAAAGTAAATTTGAGCAGCTATATATCACATATAAACAAACAATGTTTTATGTTGCCAATAGGATACTTAAAGATAAATATTTATCAGAGGATGTTGTTCATCAGGCATTTTTAAGAATTGTTGATAATTTATCTAAAGTAGGTAAAATTGATTGTCACAAAACCAAAAGATTCATCGTTGTTATAGTAGAGAATATAGCAATTGATTTTTATCGTAAACGAAAACGTGAAGATAGTATATCTTTTGAAGAGGTGGCGATTTATATAGAAGATATAAAAAGTAAGAGTAATTTAATAACAAATGATATAGAAGAAGCTATATTAAAACTTCCTATAAATTACTCCGCTGTTTTAAGATTAAAATATTCTCAAGGATACAATAATAAAGAAGTTTCAGAGATTTTGAGTATATCTGAAGAAAATGTAAGACAAAGGTTAGTGAGAGGGAGAAAAAGACTAGAAAAAATATTAGAAGAAGGGAGTGAGAAGGCTTATGAGTAAATATGTAATTGATGATGATTTTCTATATACATATGTTAAAAGTGCAGAAAATATAATGCTTGACAGTTTGCCTAAGGAAGAAGAATTATCTTATAACTTCTCAAAGAGATTTCAAAGAAAGATGAATAAATTGATACAACAACAAAAGAGATCTCCCTTCATGAAATCTTTCGTAAATCATGGTAAAAGAGTTGCAATTATATTTTTAGTAATCATATCTATAGTATTTACTACAACAATGAGTGTGGAAGCATATAGGACTAAATTTTTTGAAGTAATTAAAGAAGTGTGGGAAGAATTCACATCAATAATTTTTAAGAATAAAGAGAATATAGATGATGTAAAATTGATACCAATAAATCCAACGTTTATCCCAGATGATTTTAAAATTGTAGAGCATGAAATTAACTCTTATGAACAATTTGCTTATTGGGAAAATGGTAATGGCATTGAAATTATGTTTGAACAAGCTAAGATTATGGTGAATGCTATTATAACTGATACAGAAGGAATAGAAGTAGAAGAGAAGTTTATAGGAGAACAAAAAATTATTTATTTTACCAATAAAAATGTAAACCAAATATATTGGTATGATGATAATTATACATATACAATCATTTCAGAATACGATAAAAATGAGTTGTTAAAGATGGCAGAGAGTATAATAGATAAAAAATAAATATATTTAAATTAAGTGTCACAAAAGGCTCCTTTCATTCGTTGATAGAGTAAGAACAAATGAAAGGGGTTTTTTATTGAAAACTGCAATGCTGATTTTGCTCGAAAGATGTAAAGAAGGCTATTCGATTTTAAATTAACGTTTATTCTAAAAATTTAAAGGCTATAAATCTATATAAGAAGCATAGCTTTAAAGTTAAAGAAGAAAAAGCAAATAAAGAATATTCAATGATATTGAAGTTATAGATATAAAAATATTCTTATTAATACGCAGAAAGATGGAGGAATATTATGGAGCTAAAGTACGAGGTAACAGAAGAGGATTATATAAAATTCAATATATATCATGCTAAGAATTCAAGATCTCATAAAAAGACATATAATATGTTGAAAT
Source organism: Tissierella praeacuta (assembly GCF_040396155.1). Taxonomy (GTDB): domain Bacteria; phylum Bacillota; class Clostridia; order Tissierellales; family Tissierellaceae; genus Tissierella; species Tissierella praeacuta_A. Next base: position 41,467 of record NZ_JBEBOY010000024.1, on the reverse strand, counting down.
ATTGGATTCCTATTTTATGTGGAGTAGTGATATTTTTTACAGGTCCTAGTTTACATAAACAACCTAAACTTTATTGGGGTATTATTGCAATATTATTTATGATAATATGGATAATAAGGTTTCCTAAGACATATGAAAAGTTAATAAAAAAATCTGCTAAAGATATGCTTAAAGATGGAGATAATTCATCTATGATATGCCAAAATACCATGATAATAGAAGAAAATGATATAAAAGTTATTAATGAACACTCTACTGAAATAACATCAAAAGAAGGTATAAAAGATATAAAAATCTATGATGATATGATACTCATTTATTTAAGTGGATTTACTGCACATATTGTTCCGACAAGATACTTAACTCAAGAGATTAAAAAGGAACTTTTGGAGAAATTAGAATATATAAAAAACAATAAGAAACAAAAATAAATAATACCCAATAGTTATACATCATTTAATATTTTGTTCATCTTACACATTAGAAACAGGTCAAATATTATATATATAAATTAAATAAAGGTGAACTATAAATGTACTAAGATATAAAATTCCTTAGTGTGTTGTTCTGAAAACTAAATAGAGAAAATAAGAGGGGTTAAGTTTGCAGGTCAGTTTAAAGACCAAATAGACTTAGCCTCTTTTTGGTATCCAAAAATAAATTCGAAAGGATTTAGAACAATGTCAAAATTATTTATGTATGATACATCACTGGAAGGGATAGAACAATTGATGATGCTAGTGCCTAATTTTGAACCAAGGAGAAGCGGCATAATCATTAACAACTATTTTAATTGTGAAGGAGGTGTTAAAGACTGTAATTGCAATGTGGTTAATGTCAGGAATGGATGTGCTACTTGTGAAGGTATTTTTTTGATGAAAAGCTAAATGTTTATGAAATGGAATATAAGGATTTGATCAGATACTGCTTTGGAAAAATAAAAAATCATTCATTGAAAAATAGGCTAAAACTTCTCACAAACAACTTTAAAGGAGAAATATTTTTAAATCTTAATCATAAGGAAAGATTCTATCGTGTGATTTATGAACAAGACCTTGATATTTATGATATATCTCCAAGATACATTGCCGTCATATTTCTTTTGACTTCTGATGAAATACTATGGGATATATCAGAAGATACAGTAAAACCAATGAGTTATGTTTTTGAAAATGGTGTAAACGTAGTAACCACATGTGATGAAGCACTGTATCCATGGAGTTCTTCACCAAATATCACTAAAAAATTGGATGAGTTGGCTAAGAAAAATAATTGTACATTAATGGGTTGATTTATCTTATTGCCATTTGGTGGCGGCTACAGCAGAAAGTGCTCATAAGATCACTAAAATTATAGGAAGTGCCAGCTATAATGTAGAGGATTATGGAATAGCCCTTGCTGAACATCATGGAGCTGGATATTCACAGGAAAAATTTGAAAAGGAAATTGCCGTTCCCAACAGACTGAATGAAGAAGAGCTTAAGAATTTAATAGAAAGAGGAGAGTTTAAGCCGGTACCTATGTGGAATGTTAATAGCTGGTTATGTGCGAAATTAGGTCTTACAGTAAAAAAGTAAGTTCAGATATACAAACCTATACTTTATAACGGAGATATTTACTCAAAGACTTTAGATAGAATTATATCTAAAGACGAAGTTGACACAAATGACTGGGTAATATATTGTGAAGCAGATGTATATATTTCAAATTCACATATCAAAAATAGGGAAATGATTTGTTTCCTGATGATTCATAGAATTGTTGATGTAATCAATGCTCCGGCAGGATTTATAACAGGTAATGAATTACCACCAGTGAGATACTTTGTAAAGCCATTAAATGAATATGTTGAAGATGGAAAGTAAAATATTATTTAATACCAAGAAATAGAAGAAGCCCTATTTATGATAATATCATTATCTCATAGATAGGACTTCTTCTATAGGTGTGTTGTAATTGACAGCTATGTTTTGTTTGTATCTGATTTAATTCACTTATCGTAATAAATCGGCAAATTCACGAACATATTCTTGAAATTGACGAGCTGGGCGTCCTAATGCATCCCACACTCCACTAGATAGATAGCTCATTTCATTGTGTTTCATTGATTTATTAAAAAAGACCATACCGTAGCCGTTTGTTTCATCATAACCTAAAGTAGACAGATAACGTTTATACTCTGTTAAATCTACTTCAACTAATTGAATTGGTTTGCCCAATTCACGTGCCATAATCTCTGATACATCACCTAATGATAACAACTGCGGTCCACTGACTTCATAAATTTTATTTTCATGACCTGGTTCCGTAATTGCAGCAACAGCTACCGCAGCAATATCTGAAGCATCAACAAAAGGTGCTGTTCCACTCCCAGATGCAGAAATAAGTCTTCCTTCTTTGATTCCCTGGCTAAAAGCAGGTATAGTATGGAAATTTTGCACAAACCATGCTGGATGCAAAATCGTCCATGTCATTCCACTGTGACGGACCAATTCTTCACGCATATGCCCTTCTGGTAAGTCCGTATCAATCCAGTCACGGGCAGATAATAGGACAATATGTTCAACTTGCTTAGCAGAACATTGATTTAAGAAACGTGCTAAGCGTTCGACACCCCCTGGGCGCTCATCTGCAACAATATAGACCGCTTTTGAATCTGAAATTGCTGGGTTCCAAGTGGATTCATCATCCCAATCAAAGCGAATAGAGGTTGAACGAGAAACAGCATTCACATTCCATCCTTTATCCGATAAGCCTTTTGACACTAAATGTCCTGTTTTACCAGTTGCACCAAGTACCGTTGCTTTATTCATAATTAACCCTCCTAGATATACCTTTAAAAGTTTATTAAATTTGACTCCTGTATAATTGTATCTTAAGATATATTCTATGTAAAGTACGCATTTTCAAGTTATATACTATACCAAAGGAGAGAGTAAAATGGTAATAGAGAATTGTAATCGTATAGGTGTTGATATAAGCCAAACTGGCCTTGGATATACATTATTAAAGTGAACAAAGAGGATGTAAAACTTTGTTCACTGCAGTAATTAGCTGATATCAAAAGATTTAGACATTGCTAAATAGTGCCAGTTGAATAGCCATTAATACTATGGATAATATAAGAAGATAACTGATTTTCTGAAACTGTAGGAAGTGAAATCTGGATTCCTGTAAATATATAAAAATCAAACCGTAAATGCATTGAGATTTATATAAAAAATCTTGATACATTTTTTTATATAAATCCAAAACTAAATATAGAAATTAAAAGAGGCTAAATTTTCAGGTCAATTAAATGATTGAAGTGCACCCTGTCAAGTAGACAGGGTAAATAAATGAAATATTGGACTGAACCCGGTTAGGTAGACTTGATAAATAGTCTATTTGTTCAGGTTCAGTTTTTCATATTCTATAGGAGATAAATATCCAAGAGAAGAGTGCCTTCTCTTCCTATTATAAAAAAGTTCTATATATTCAAATACAGCTTTTTTAACCTCTTCTCGTGTAGCAAAGACTTTGTTACTATCCATCATTTCTGTTTTTAATGATTTATTAAAGAACTCCATAATAGCATTGTCATAAGGATTTCCAGCATTACTCATACTTGGAATAATACCATGTTTTTCAACCTCGATCTGGTACCTCTTGCCAATGAACTGAGATCCCTTATCTGTATGTACAACAAGACCTTCATTGGGTGATTCATTCCATATAAGCCATCAGATATAGAAATCCTTCTTTAGTAGGAATATATGTTATGTCACCAACCCAAGTTTTATTTTTCATATCAGCAGAGAAATTTTGCATAAGAATATTATCTTTTATTAGTTGTTCTTGAACTTTTAAATTCATTACTATATTTTTTTCTAGACATAAAGTACCCCTCTTAATAAAAGTATTGACTAAATCTACTAATCTATACGTCTACTAAAAGGGGTTCAGTCCACTCCAAAAGTTAAAATTCTTGTCTAACTTTTGGGGTGCACTTCATTTACGGGTGGTCATGATTATAATAAGATATTTTTATCTAGGAGTATGGGACAAAATTATTTTGCTGCCCATATTTCAATTTCTAATTTTATCTCTTCTAACCCTAAGGCATTTACATAAGCAACAGTCATTGAAGGGGAGAGCTTACCAAAAAAATCATCATATACTTTATAAAAGTAATCCCAGTCAATTTTTTCTGTTGACCATATATTAACCTTAATAACATTATCCGGTATTAAATCTATACTCTTTAATAGATTTGATATATTTAAAAATGTATTGTTAACTTGTTTATTGAATTCTTCAGGAAAATTACCATCTAAATCCGCTCCAACCTGACCAGAAAATGTGTAAAATGTTGCATTAGGCTCTATTTTTGTTATGTGAGTATAATTACCTACTGCTCTACTTACTTCTGAAGAATCTAATCTACTAACTACATTATTATTCATTTTATAAAATCCTTTCTGTATTGGGATAAAATAATTTCTACCGCTATATATTGCTTATAATATATAGTTATCCATTGATAGAAATTTATTTATCGAAAACAGAAATGAAATGTTTATTATTTTCAATGTTTCTAGTATATAAACATTCTTTCATTCCAGCACCTCCTACGACACAAGTATATATATTAAAGTGGATTTTGTCAATAAAACATACACAGGTTTATATAAATCAATCAGCTTCAGGTTTTAAAGAATCTGAGAAATAGATTCTGCAGTAATACCTCGAAATCATTGATGAGATTGATGGTTTTCAGGAAAAATATATCTATGTTCAAGGCGCAAAAGGCTACATCTGGCTTCTAAAATCCCTTAGAGTGTTATGATATCTGCATTGCTGCATGACCAGCCTACGGTTAAATTCAACACCTAACATTTCATCTACGGCAATGCATTTTGCTGTGTTTGTAACCTGCGGGAAAATCCTGTCTTTCGCTTATAGATGATGAAAATGTTAGCGAAGTAGAGGAAATAAAAAAGGAAGCAGAAACTATTATGATATGCTTCCTTTTTTATATGAAATACGATTAAAAATATATAATGTAATAGAAATGGTTTACAACAACCATTCTTCTGCTGTTAATGCGAGTTTTTGTAGCTCAACAAGAAACTGAGAAACATGGTAACCATCTGCAGCTGCATGATGGATTTGTACGGAAACTGGTATTTGTACAGTATCTCCCTCCTCAAAGTATTTACCAAAGGTTATGATTTGCGAGAGAAATTGACTGTCTCCGAATAAGTCCAAATTGAATCCAGAAAAACTACTCCACGGAATGCAAGATACAGGAAAGTTGTTGAGCGGGCAATCCTTTTTAGGTAAGAGGCTGTGATCATTGGTGTGCAAGTGCATATCTGCCTCATAATTTTGATAAAACACCTTGAATTCTTTCGAATATTCCGTCCAAAGCTCCGAAAAGGTATGTGTATCCTTATGAAAAATCGTATACGATGGGTGGACTTGTTCCCAGTACCCAACTTCTCCAGCTTCATTGACATAAGTTCTCAATTCCACTTGAGCATTTACCCCAACTGAGGCCATATACAGAACAAGGGGATAAAAAGTAAATTCCTTTGCCTTGCTCATGGTCAGAAGCTTTGTGATATCAATATTCTTTGTAATACTAAATCCGCATTTTACGTGTTTAAAATAATGTTCAAAATGCTCTCTGCGATCCCACTGTTCCATGTTTATTTTATTAAATTTCATGATTATCCTCCTAAAATTAAAATTAGATTTAACATTTAGGAGCTACCTTAACTGCCAGTTCCATATTTCCACCCCGTTCTGTGTAATTTAGCATATATTATACCATGGAATTATATAAAAGTAAATTTTAATTCCGAAGCCACACAGAAATGTATGGCTTCAGACTGTAGACAAAGTTGGATAACCATAGGTAGTATATATTAAGGTCATAAATATCACTACTATATTTTAGTGCAAAAGTTTGATATAATTAAGCAAATCAGAATTTGAGTGGATATTCCCGAGAATGAATTTATGGTTCAAATATTAGCTTTAAGGACGAGGGGATTTCCTTACCATTATCTACCGCCTTCCAGAGAGATTGCAGTATCAAGAAAAGGGATACAGACTGTAGAAACAGCTGTATCTCAGGCCAGATTTGCCTTTGACGAAGTGAAGACATGTTCTACAGATGGTTTTTATCGAGAAACGGAAGAAGATGGAAGATGATTTATGACAATATAAACAAGAAATTTTGAGGATGAAGGAAGGAATTTATCTATATGGTTCAGCTATACTTGGAGGTCTGCACATTAACAGTGATGTGGACATTCACAAAATCTTGCTGTACTACTTGAAATAGCTCGAAAAGCCTATTTAGGTGAATGTGATGATTGCTGGAGTGATTTAGAAGCTGAGATAACTTCACTTGTTGCCTTTATGAACAAGTCCATTGAAAGTTTGCTTGATAACATAGATAATTTGGATTTAACAAGGTAACTTTTAAAAGCACGAAAACTCTTCGTGCTTTTAGTTTTCATAAATATTCTGTTTTTGTATATTAAAAACAGAGAAATTAGTTTGTCTACAGTCTGAAACAGCAGGTTTTCGCCTGCCATTTTTAAAAACTAAGAGATAACCATGTGAGGTTAATATAGCTACATTTGATTAATGGTCGAGGACTGTTTACCAAGGCTCTTATTTATGCTGGATATAAAGTAATTGACTCTGAAGATGTTTAATAACTAGTAATTTAAAGTATGGACTATTTATATAACCTACATTAGGGGGTGAATTTTTAATGATAATTCTAATTGCTGGTAGTTCACATACTGGAAAAACACTTTTAGCCCAGAAGTTACTTAAAAAATACGGTTATCCATATCTATCTATAGACCATTTGAAAATGGGTTTAATTCGTAGTGGACAGACTACCCTTACTCCAGAAGATGATGGCCTATTAACAAATTATTTATGGCCAATTGTAAGAGAAATGGTAAAGACTGCAATAGAAAACGATCAAAATTTAGTTGTTGAGGGGTGCTATATTCCCTTCAACTGGAAGGATGATTTTAGCGATAAATATCTTAAACACATTCGGTATTATTGTCTGGTAATGACAAAAAAATACATTGATAATCACTTTTCAGATATTATAGGATATGAAAATGTAATAGAGGGTCGCCTTTATGATTCATTTTTAAGGCCAGAAATGCTGATAAAGGAAAATGATTCTAATTTAAAGATGTGTAAAAAATATAGATGCGACTATATTCTGATTGATGATGAATACAAAGTAGATGTTGAACTATAATTTCTGATTACCATAGAGATTATGTTAGCTCAGCCCATCCAAATCTAATTTGTAGAGTTGAGGCAACATTAAGGACAATATACATTGAGGCGTAGTTATAACAATTTAGCTGAGAAAACCTTTGGTTTGTCCTTATTTTAGATACTCCAAGAACTGTTTAGCAGCCAGAGAAGCAGTCTTTCGATCTTTTATAGCAATGCTGATGTTCAATCCGCTTTCCAGTCCCTTTAATTGCATGTTTAGGTAATTCGCTTAAACAAAATCATATTAAAATTATAGCTTGACTTAGACATTATTGTCGCTTATAATCAAAATAGACATGCGTGTCTATTTTAAAAGGAGAGAGATTAAATGTCACCTAGAGTTGGAGATACGTATAAACAAAACAGAAAAGAGGAAATACTCCAAGCAGCAAAACGTGTTTTTATTATGTGCGGATATAATAAAGCTACAATGCAAGATGTAATTGAAGAAGCTAAAATGTCAAGGGGAGGTGTCTACGCTTACTTTGATAATATAGAACATGTATTTGTAGAAGTTCTGAAGCTTGATGATAAGAAGGATTCCAAAGTTTTTATAGAACCGGTTAAAGGGATATCATTATGGACTCAACTGGATGAATTTTTACAATTACAGCAAACAGAAATCGAAAATGTTAAAGATTCGCTTGTACGTGCAAAATCAGAGTTTTTTTTACGGTTAGACTCTATTGAGAACAAAGAATTAGTGCATTATATCACGAAAAGATATATTAAATTGAAAAATGCAATTGAGAAGTTTATTAATATGGGGCTAGTACAAAATGAATTCGATCCTGTTCTTACACCTGAAAGTATAGCTCTATATATGATTTCATTTATTGACGGGTTGACGTTTAATTCGCTTAGTATTGGCGCAAAAGAAACTAAAATCGACGATCAGCTAGCTGCATTCAAGCACTCTCTAAGGGCGATACTTAGACCTGAAACAGTAAAAGAATAAAAATAAATCAATGAAAGGAATGTTCGTATGCTATTTGAATCAGGTAGAATCATTTTACGTAAGATGACATTAGAAGACACAGAATTATATCATCAATGGAGAAATGATATAGAGGTTATGCAGTCTACTGCCCCTCTTTTAGATATTTATAATATTAAAGAAACAGAAGAATTTGTTACACATGTGATATTAGGATCACATTTTTCCAAGAGCTATATTATAGTCGAGAAAGAATCTAAGAAACCAATTGGAGTTACTTCTTTGATTAATATTGATTATAAGAATCGCAATGCAGAATGTATTATTGACATTGGAGATAAAGAAGCATGGGGGAAAGGGTATGGAGCGGAGGCAATGAAATTACTTCTTGATTTCGGCTTTTTAGAAATGAATTTACACAGAATATTCTTAAGGGTTTTTTCTTTTAATGATAGAGCAATAAAACTATACGAGAAATTAGGATTTCAATGGGAAGGAAAACTACGGGAAAGCATTTTTCGTGGTGGGCAATGGCACGATATCATCCATATGGCAATTCTGAAAAATGAATACGCAGAAAAGAGGAAAAGTTAGTAAAAAAGAACCGCAAAGAAATACAGTTATCAAAGAGCGAGACGCTAAGACGCAGAGCCGATAACCATTGAGAAAATTCATGGTCATCGGCTCTTTCTCATGCATACCAAAAAATGTAGGCTTGGCGAGACTTTTTTATGTGTTGGTTAATACAGACTGCACCTAATTATAAAAAAGTGAATAGTACCATAAATATTATCTGTCAGTTGATACCATTTATATTTCTTGATTTCGGAATCATCGAAACAAAGCAAAAAAGCAGGGGTTCCTGTTTGGGGGAGGTCTGCTCTTTACTGGACTATGGTAGGAAAAAATATACCCAATTTAGTGGCAACCCGTTTCAGATTAGGTAATTACGTTAGGCTTTTCTTACAAAATACTGAGTTCCTAAAAAAGAAACCTCTTATGGTTTCAAGCTACATGTTCTTACTACAGTAGATGGTTAAAGGGGGTAGATTTTTAATAGAAATACCTATAAAATTTAATTTATAATATGGTGTTATAGTTTCTTAAGAGGGTATTTTATAAATTACAGTTGTTGCATTTTTGTGGCAAAGTTGTGGCAAGTTTACAAGTTTTTTAAAAATAAAAAATTATACAATAAAATAGACCTTAAGGAATGGATTAAAAGGAGGGATTATATGTCAACAATTTATTTTGCAGACGATGAAAAAGAAATAAGGGATGTGGTTACATCTTTTTTAAAGAATGAAGGATATGAAGTAAAAACATTTCAAGATGGAGATAAACTTTTTGCTAAATTTATAGAAAAGCCATGTGATTTAGTGTTGCTAGATATTATGATGCCAGGAACAGATGGTATTGGCATATTGACAGAAATACGAAAGGTATCCAAAGTTCCAATAATATTGTTGACAGCAAAAGATACAGATAGTGATTACTATAGTGGACTTTCCCTTGGAAGTGATGACTATATAACAAAACCCTTTAAACCAATTATACTTTTGGCAAAAATAAATGCGCTACTTAGACGAGTAAGATTTGAAAAAGAGATACAGACAGGAGCTATAAAGACAGATAAGGAATTGAGATGTGGGAATTTATATTATTCTGAATTAAGACATGAGGTTAAAGTAAACGACGAGATAGTAAATTTAACACCAACAGAGTTAAAATTCTTGGTCTATTTGATGGAACATTATGATGAAGCAGTAGGCAAAGGTAAAATCTTGGATGTTATCTGGGATATGAACTATGAGGTGGAAACACGAGTTGCGGATGAAACAAATAGAAGGCTTAGAAAAAAATTGACCAGAGCAGGTGCAGATGTATATGTTGAGACAATATGGGGGTATGGCTTTAAATTAACAGATATGAGTGTAGAGATATGAAAATCACAAAAAATGGTATAAGGATAAAATCAGAAAATAGAAAAATACTATATAAATTTACCATAATAGCTTTTTTATCGGGTTTATTTTTAATAGGGCTATTCTATTTAGTACAGATGAAAAACATTCAAACAAGTGCAGTTCTTGCAATAGAACATGCTGAAAAAGAGGGAAGATATGTAGACGGGAAATTGCCAGAGGCCTATACCATATATGCTGATTATGCTAATGAAGGTATATCCACCAAGACAGAGAGTAAATTGATCCATTACTATTTAGATAATATAGACTGGATACCTGATGATGAAATAAGTAAATTTGAAATGTATAGAAGTAAAATATTTTTTATCCCAGCAGAAAACAATGGAAATGCCAAAGAAAATCCACTTTTAATCTACACAGATGTTACTTTTTCAGAGGATTTAGTTAAACAGACAGTTGAGATCCTAATAGTTGCCCTTGGATTTATAACAGTGTTGTTATTTTTAGCAGGAAGACATTTTGGTAATGTACTTGATGAAAAAGATGATAGGCTTAAACAATTTTTTGCCAACGCATCTCATGAACTAAAGACGCCACTTATGGCAATTCAAGGAAATGCAGATGGAATAAGAAATGGCTATGTTGAAATAGAAGCAGCATATCAAATAATCAATAAAGAAGTGGATAGGATGACAAAGCTCATCGGAGATATTTTAGAGCTTAGTAAATTGGATAGTGGTGTGATGAGTCCAAGTATAGAGCAGGCAAATATACGTGAGATCATCTATGATGCTATGAGTATTGTAGAGCCTATTGCACTACAGAAAAATATAAAAATTGAAGTCAATATGCCAAACTCCATTATGAGACGTTGTGATGAAGGGATGCTATTTTCAGCAATTTCCAATATTTTAACCAATAGTATCCGCTATGCTTTAACTAAGATAAAAATAGATTTAACCCAAAACAGAGAATCCAAAGCAAAAATTTGTATATCAAATGATGGAGTTGGCTTAAAAAAAGATGAAATAAACCATATTTTTGATAGATTTTATAAAGGAGATAAAGGTCAAAGTGGAATAGGACTTTCTCTTAGCCTTGGGTATATAAGATTGCAGGGAGGCAATATAGTAGTTAGATCAGAAGAAGATAGAAGTGTTTTTGAGATAACTATTTAAGATTTTAATATAGGAAGTATAAAAAACAGAATGGCTTTGACATAGATCAATAGCCATATTAGGAGGAAAGTGTATGATAAACTTTAAAAAGGAGAATTTTTATAGAAAGGTACTTGTTGGACTTTTAAGTACATGTATATTATTAACAGGATGTGGAACAAAGACCAAAGAGATTCCAAGCACCAAAGTAGAATCTAAAGAAGCTGTAAAATCTGAAAATAAAGTTTCAGAAACAATTGAAAAAAAGGCTGAGCATCTTTTAAGTGAAAGTGAAGCCTTTAGTGTTCAATATGCCATAATAGATAATGGAAAGATATTATCATCAGGAGTTAAAGGTAAAAGTGAAGATGGTTTAAATAAAGATACAACATATGGTATTGGATCAGTTAGTAAGGTATTTACAGCAGTAGCAGTGATAAGGTTGGTAGAGGATGGAAAAGTTGATTTAGATACACCAGTGTATAAGTATATTCCAGAGTTTACCATGAAAGATGAAAGATACAAGGAGATAACTCCTCGTATGCTATTAGATCACTCATCAGGACTTAGAGGTACTGAAATGGTAAATGATATATTACTTGATGATAATGATTCATATGTTCATGATAAGCTTTTAGAGGTCTTAAAAGATCAAACATTAAAAGCAGATCCAGGAGAATTTTCAGTATACTGTAATACAGGATTTTCATTGGCGGAAATCTTGGTAGAAAGGGTTGGTGGATTAAGCTTTACAGAATTTTTGAGTAAAAATGTTCTAGATCCACTACAGATGAAAAATTCTGGAACACCACAGAGTTCCCTTGATAGATCTAAATTTGCTAGATTCTATATGGAAGATGGCTCTATACTTCCTAGACTAGAATATTGTAATACAATAGGTTCAGGTGGTGTAATATCTACAGCAGAGGATATGCTTAAGTTTTCGGAAATATTTATGGATAAGAACAATAGTGTAATCTCGAATAAAAGTGCTAAAGATATGTATAATGAACAATATAAACAAAGTTTTGGGCCTATAGATTATGGAAAATTAGATAAATATGGACTTGGTTGGGATAGTACGAAACTTTATCCTTTCTCAGAATATGGTATCAAAGGTCTTGCAAAAGGTGGAGATATATTTACATATCATGCTGCACTTGTAGTATTACCAGAAGAGAATATGTCAGCAGTTGTTTTAACTTCAGGTGGAGATAGTGGAAATAATCAAGCATTGGCATCTGAAATGTTGATGCTTGGATTAAAAGACAAAGGGAAGATAAAGGAAGAGAAAGAAAATAAAACTTTTGAAAAACCAGTACCTGCAAAAATTACAGAAGAGGTTTTAAAGTATGGAGGAGTTTATATACTTAGTAATGAAAGATTTGAAGTGGAAATCACTAAAGATGGAAAGTTATCTCTTTCAAATGAACCCGATAAGGTATATATCCATGTAGGAGATGGAAAATTTGTAATAGAAGATGGAAGTAGTCAAATACAGTTTGTTGATGAAAAAAATAAAAAGACTTATCTATGGCAAGAAAGTTATACCAATAGTGATGAATTTCCACAAATGTTTGATTCACAATATATTGGAGAAAAGATAATAAAAAATGAAATACCAACTAAAGTTGCAAAAGCATGGAAAGATCGTGAAGGAGATATATACTATATGTTAAACCAAAAATATAGTGCAGCAGCATATATTTCAGGACTTCCAGCAGCAGATATTGAAGAAGTTGATGAAGAGATTGGTTACTGGATGGACAAAAAAATAATAAATGAAAATATAGCAGTTTCAGAGGTTCAAATTCCGGGAATAGCAGGAAGAGATACAGTAGAAGTTAAGTTTTACAAAGAAAATGGTAATGAATACTTGAAGGGAAATGAACTTATAGCTATAAATGGAAAGAGCCTTAAACCATTGGAAATCAAGAATAAAATACAAATTGGAAAAGATGGATATGCAGTATGGCATAAAATTCCAAAGGAATTAGCTAATAAGACATTAACTGTAAAAATGCCGAAAAATGCAGCTTATACTATATATAATTCTGAGGGAAATTGTATAAATAGTAGCTATATAAGCGATGAAAATACAACCGTACTTCCAGAAGGCGGAACAATTGTATTTGCTGGAGATATAGGAAGCCAGTTTGAACTCAGTATTAAATAGATATATTATAAAAATGAACCCTAGTATTTGATCTAGACAAAACTCCCTGGATACTAAATGAAAATAACGAGTTAATAAATGATAATAGAGATACTATTTATAAAGTTCCTTATTTTGTGGAAGAAGTAAAGAAACAATTAGAATGTCTAAATATATAGATGAAAAAACAGACAATAAAAAAGTTATATAAAATAAATAAAAAATTATTTAACAAATAATACAATCAGGACTATTACAGATATACTAAGTCACTAATTGGAGGCGATTTATACATTATGAAGTATTCAAAAACTACAAACTATACCTTTCACACTATGCCTTTTCTTGCAATGGATATATCAAATAAACTTGTCGGTGTACAGAAGTTGGCAGAGAAACAAAAAGTTTCTCCGACGTACTTGTCTCCAATATTGACTAAGTTAGTTGAGGAAGAAATTATTTTAGGCTGAATACATCGCAATTAATTGGATTATATAAATGGTTAATAATAATATCAAAAAATTATTATTGACAAGTGCATGCGTGTGCATATATAATCTTATTTAGGTGATATATATGAATAAAAATGATTTGATTTTAGAATGTACTAGAGAAATTGAAGAAAACATTGATTTTGAATTTTTTAAGACTTTATTCGATCCGGTACGATGCGATATTATGAAATACTTGGCTATTAACGGAACGAAGAATATCAAAGATATTTCTGAAAATTTTACCCAGGATCGTTCAGTTATTTCAAGACATTTAGATTTAATGCACAGATATGGGATAGTCAATAAAACAAAAGAAAATAGAAATGTTCTTTATGAATTGAATGATAAATATATTCTTGAAAAATTCGAATTAACAGCAATCAATTTAAAAAAATTAATACAGCAGTAAAATTAAAAAAGGCAGGTCTGCCTTTTTTAAAATATAATAATGTGCATACATGTGCATAAAGGTATTTATTTACCAAATTAATTGAAAGGAAGGAATAAATATGAATATATTATCCGTTTTAGCAAGCCCCCGAAGACAAGGTAACACAGCTATTTTATTGAAAGAGTATTTAAAAGGTGTAGAGGATTTAACTCTCCCAATCCAAATAGAAACAATTGATCTTCAATCAAAGAATATACAATATTGTACAGGCTGCAACGCCTGCCAAAAAAGCAGTCAAAGTAAATGTATATTAAAGGATGATATGCAGGATGTTTATAAAAATGTGGAAAAGGCAGATGTTTTGATTTTTGCCACCCCTGTTTATGTTTTTAATATGACTGGACAGTTAAAAACTTTTTTGGACCGATTATATGCAGTGGATCATAATATTCTGTTAAACAAAAAAATTGTATTGTTAACCACTTATGGAGATATCAGTGAAGACAATGCAGGGGTTCAAAATATCATCCAATCCATCACTATGCTTTCCCAATATCTTGGGATGAAGTTTATACAAAACCTTAATGTAAGCACATATGAGGTACAGGTTTCTGAAAACGAGCAATCTAAAAAAGCTGCCTATATATTAGGAACAAATATTTTAAAATATTAATTAAGAGGTGTTTCAAGATGGTAACAATTGTATTCGCTCATCCATGGCATGGAAGTTTTAATAAGGCTATACTGGACACGGTAACAAGTGTCTTAAAGAAAGAGAAAAAGGAATATCAGGTAATTGACTTAAATAAAGAGAATTTTAACCCTGTTATGACTGAAGGGGAATTGGCTTTGTATTCAAAAGGACAACATAAGGACCCTTTGGTAACAAAGTATCAAGATATGTTAAAAAAAACAGATGAAATTATTTTTCTATTTCCCCTTTGGTGGTACAATATCCCTGCTATCCTTAAAGGTTTCATTGATAAGGTTATGTTGAAAAATTTTTCATATACAGAATCAAGTACAGGTTTAAAGGGGAAATTAACTCATATTAAATCTGCCAAAGTGATAACAACAGGTCAAGCTCCACGTTGGTATGTAAAATATTTTGCTGGTAATATGATTCAGAAAACATTTATTAATGCGACATTAAAAGGTGTTGGAATTAAAAATGCTAAGTGGCTCCACTGCGGGGATGTCTCTAAAGGAGCCCAAGTGAAGAGAGAGAAATTTCTGCAGAAGCTGACAAATTCATTAATGAAATAAAAATTATATAGCAGAAGGGTTATGAAGCTGAGATATACAACGGAGTTTCCAGTGAAGGAAAATCCACTTTTTCTGACCAGTTTTTATCCTCGGGATTATCTATGGACGAAATCTAATATTGAAAGAGGCCGAGTTTTTAGGTCAACTTTAATGCCCCATAGACTCAGCCTTTTTTATACTCAAATCCAGAAAGAAAAGCTCCCCAATGAGGGTATAAGAAGGTCTCGCTATTTATATTTAACCGTAGCTTTAGTTAAAAAGTTTACAGATGGTAGACAGTATCTAGGGACTTTCTCATTCCATTACCATCCGACGGTATCTGCCGTTATGGAGCACCGAAAAAGAATTGGTGGACAAAATATAGCTTTTATTTTGTCAGGTGGAAATATCGATGGAAAATTTTTAACGTCTATTTTAGAAAATATTGATGAAAGAGCATTGTACAAAAGCTTGAGTGTTAGTCTATCAACTTATCGGCTTATTTTCTTATACACCTTTAAATCTGAGCGTACACAAAACCAACAGCGCAAAAGCATTAATATATATCAATGCTTTTGCGCTGTTCCCTCCCCTTTATATTTGCACCGTAAGGATATAAGATAAATACTTTTTTTATTTTGTTTACAATTAATATATAGGTTTTAGCACAAAACATCTGATGTAATATTTTGGTAACAGGTGAAATACCTAAGTAAAATAAAAAATAAAGAAGATTTAGTTGCTACAATAAATAAATATATAAATGGCGAAGTTGATAGCAGTAATTTGATTTGCTTAATTTTTAAGATGTTACGAATAGCAACTGCCTTAAGCATATTTTGATAAAAAAGTAATCTCAAATATGAATAATTTTATTTGTGAAGCAATTCTAGTTGCTACTAGTAGTTAGTTTGTCTAGTCTAATGACTTAATGACACTTTAATGCTAAAATACATTACATACAGTAAGGAGGGGTGATTAATGGACGATTTAGATATTAAAATTATTAATATTATTAGCAATAATGCAAGAATATCTCATGAAGAAATAGGCAGGATTCTCCATATATCAAGACAAGCAATTCATCAAAGAATAAAGAAATTAGAAGAAAATGGTGTGATAAAAGGTTATAAAAGTATAATTGATTGGACTGAATTGGGAGAAGGTACTAGAGCATATATTTATGTAAAGGTAAATATGTCAAATTTTAAAGAAGATATAAAGCAATATATTAACATTGTTGTACCTAATGTAGTTGTAGAAGAATGTCAAAGAATTCATGGTGATTGGTGCATAGTAATCAAGGTTAGAGCGAAGTCTACTACAGATATTACAAATTTCATTGACCAACTATGGAAGATAAAATCTACCATTGATACCGCTACCACATTTATCTTATCAACAATAATTGAAGATGGTATAAAGTAAAAATTCAATGAAAGGATGAGAAGTGATGAAATTTAACAAAATAGTTTGTATTGACAAAACAGGATTGGAGCCTTGGGCAATTGAAGAACTAAAAAAATATTCTATAAAACCTATTGAGGTGTTTGATGATTATCCAGAAAATGATAATGAAATTATTAATAGGATAAGGGGCGCTGATTGTGTACTTGTATCTTGGAATACACAGATAAGTAAGAAAGTAATTGAGAACTCTAAGCAGTTGAAATATATTGGAATGTGCTGCAGTCTTTATGATGAAAATTCCGCAAATGTTGATATTAAGATTGCAAGGGTAAGTAATATTGAAGTTCGAGGAGTGAGAGACTATGGAGATGAAGGATTAATTGAATTCATTATTAGTGAATTAATAAGATTACTTAAAGGGTTAGGAGAGCATCAGTGGAGAAATGAAGCTGTAGAGCTAACACAAAGGAAAATTGGAATAATTGGAATGGGCACAACAGGTAGAATGTTAGCAAAAATGACATCCGCTTTTGGGATGAAGGTCTATTATTTTAGTAGAAGTAGAAAAATGGACATTGAAAAGGAAGGAATAGAATATCTTCCACTTAATGAACTGCTAAAGACAGTAGAAATTATATCTATTCATTTACCTAAAAATACAGTGATACTTGGAAAAGATGAGTTTGATTTGTTTGGGGATGGAAAAATATTGATTAATACTTCTTTAGGTACTCCATTTGAAGTTCCAGCATTTTTAGAATGGATACAGAGAAGAGGAAATTACGCAATTTATGATGAAGATGGTGCTGGAAGTTATAAAAATGAATTTGAAAAATACTCTAATATAATCTTGTCTAAAAAAGTAGCTGGTTGGACAAAAGAAGCAAGAGAGAGATTATCTATTAAAGTTCTAAAAAATATTCAAGAAGTCTTAAATGATCTAAATGTTCAATAATCATATATTTGGTAAGTATAAGATGAATAATTTCTATCATCGTGTATGTTCTCTGAATAAGTCTGAGCTGAAAATGAAGTAACACAATAAGCCATTCAGGAGGTTCAAGCTCCTGAATAGCTTATTGTTATGGTTTTCCTAGAGTAAATTGACGCAATCGTTTCATAAACTAAAATCTCTTGCGGGTATTTCTTTACTCGTTTTATCTCCTGTACGGAATTCATTACTAAATCCATCAAATGAATTCCATTGGTTCCTCCCATTGATAATCCCTCCAAGCAACCTGTGCAATAGCCTACAACTTTATTAGTCTTAAATTGAGCACAGTGTTTTTACATCAAAATTCTCTGTTCTTCTTCAGTGCGAGGAACAAATTTATTCCCTGAATTCTCAATAAATCGCACTGGGGCAAAACCCTCATAACGAGGAGAGTGTGGCTTTAGAAGAGATATTCCACAATAATCAGCTTTGTCATATGATGCTTCAATTTCTTCGGTTATAATATTCATGCGACTTAAGATACTATGGACAGTATTTTGTAGTGCACGATTATCACAGGCCCTCCAATATGGTTAAGCGTTATCCGATGAAGAATGGTCTAACAATCTGAGAAGTATAAGGCATTCAAGCGGGATTTTTGCTCAAAGTATTAAAAAGACTTGACAGAGCTAAGCTCTGTTAATTATAATATTAAAAGAGCTTAGTTCTGTTAGGAGGTTATAATTATGCCAAGAGTAGTAAAAAAACCAGATGAAAGAAAAGATGAGTTATTGGATATTGCTGCAAAGCTTTTCATTGAGAAAGGCTATGAAAACACTTCTGTAAGAGATATTTACACACAAGTGAACGGCTCTTTTGGTATGTTTTATCATCACTTTAAATCAAAAGAAGAAGTATTAGAAGAAGTAAATAAAAAGATGATGGCGCAGAGATTTGAACCTATAAAGTCAGTCATAGTTGATAGCAATTTGCCTGGAATAGAAAAGCTGCGCAAAGTATTATCGCTTGCTATTATATCTGCTAAGCAAGAAATTAACTCTCACTCGAATAATTCATATCAAAAGAACCCTCAACTATTGGTAATGCATATGCACGATACTCTTGGTGTTGCATCTGACTTACTTTCCAGTGTTATAGAGGACGGCATAAAAGACGGTACGATTCAAACTGAACGCCCACACGAGCTATCGCAAATGATTTTGTTATTTCTAAATGTATGGATAAATCCATGGCTATATCAATGGTCACCTGAGAAATTGCGAAACATATTCGTTTTTATGAAAGATGTTTTTGACAAATTGGGTATACCTGCCTTATCAGAGGATATGCTGCAAGGTTTAAATGAGCTATCATTGCTTGTGCAAGAGGATAAATAGCTGCATTGTAAAGATGGTTGCCGTGTGTGAAAGCGGAGAAATTGTACCTTTTTGTGGGCGGTACAGAGGACTCATTAACCAAATACATGATGAAAATTATAAATGTGAAGTACAACTAAAGGCTAGGATAGTAACAATTGTGGACTTGCTGCCAGAGACAGGGAACTAAAATTATTTATTACAAATTGTCGAAAAGATAGGTTAGAGGATGATTATGAATGTTGTAATTGTTAGGCCTATAATGGTAAACTGGTTCCACGTATGTTACTTGCTGAGAATAATAGGAGGAATTTATGATTAGAGATTTTAGTATAAAAGACATTGACGCAGTAATGAAACTGTGGCTTGATACCAACATTCAAGCACATGATTTTATTGAAAGCAGTTATTGGAATGATAACTTCAAGCTAGTCAAGGAAATGATGCCGCAGGCAATGATAAATATATCAGAGTTTGATAATAAAATACAAGGATTTATTGGAATAACAGGTGACTACATCGCAGGAATTTTTGTTAGCAACGAGGCGCAATCAAAAGGAATTGGAAAACAATTGTTGGATCATGTAAAAGATACTCATAGTAAATTATCTTTACAAGTTTATAAAAAGAATGACCGTGCAGTACGTTTTTATTTGAGAGAAGGGTTCACTATTTCTTCGGAGCAAATAGATGAAACTACAGGTGAAATAGAATTTGTTATGGAATGGAAAAAGCAGGTATATAATAATTAGTGGCTTGAATGTTACGTTTACATTGAACGCAGCAATCCAGGCTGACATTATAATTAAATAATGCGTCTTAGTTGTAGAATGTGATTCAATATAAGTGGGGTGAAATAGCATTGAAATCAAAGTCGTGGTTCTGGAAATTAGATTTAATTCTTGGAATTATTTTTGTAGTACTAGCATTATATTCTTTATTAATTGAAAAAAAATATTTTTCAACATTTGGACATTCAATTTTTGCATTGATACTTTTTATTTCCAGTAGAAAAAACTACACGATATATAAAAATAGCTAGGATGCGCTCTTTATATTAAGCGTCATATCATTGAATTTATGTAATGCAGCAGTAGAAAAAGATGAAGGAGACAAATTTATATCATATTGGAGAAAAGTACATAAAGACTTTTTCTCAAGAGAACTAAAAGCATATGACCTCGACTTTGATGAGAAAATGATTGTTGTTTGTGAAGAATTTAAAGTTATATTTAGTTTATCTAGTGCATCATGGGAAAGTATCCATATTTAAGATACAACTTTAAACGTAATTAACAATGGAATTAAATTTGGACGGAAGTTCAATTTTGGATACACAGGATATCGCCTAATGATTGATTTATTTGGTTGTGATTTTGAATGGTTAGAAAATACAGACTATACTATAGAAATGCTTAAAATTTAACAAAGATATTAGGTGCCGCAATTATTATAAAAGCATTTCATAAGTTCCATCCTCGAGGATTTATTAGGATATTAATCATTTCAGAATCACATATAATAATACTTACATGTTAGGAGGATACCTATGTAGGAATTGTTATATGTGATTCGAAAGTTTTGACTTTGAAAAATTAGTGGCATATTTAAAAGAAAATTTAATATTTGAAAAGATGGAAATCAAGGAAATACGGAGAAGTCAAATTGATTGATATTATAAGTTTAAAGCGGTTACTTTGATTGAAGATGATTTATGACAATAGAAACAAGAGATTTTGAGGATGAAGGAGGAAATTTACATGGCAAATAATATCCACCTTAAAAGTGCACCAGATCAAGCTCTTCAGGTAGTGGAAATAATCGAAGAATTATTTGAAAATCAGTTGATAGGAATTTATCTATATGGTTCAGCAATACTTGGAGGTCTGCACATTAACAGTGATGTGGACATTTTAGTGATTATTAATCAAGATTTGACAGAAGCAACAAGAAATGAGTTGACTAAGCACTTAATGCTTATATCCGGAAAAATTGGATGTAAAACCTTAAAAAGACCCCTTGAAGTGACTGTAATCAATCAAGATGATATTGTTCCCTGGCAGTTTCCACCTAAATGTGAATTCATGTATGGAGAGTGGCTAAGGGAGCAAATGGAAGCAGGAGATATTCCTCAATCACGTTATGACCCTGACGTGGCAATACTCTTGTGGCAGGCAAGAAACCATAGTTTATCTTTGAAAGGACCGGAAGCGATTAAAGTAATAGAGCACATACCAATGAAAGACATCCAAAAAGCAATTAGATGTTCTTTACCGGAATTGATTGCTGGTGTAAAAGGCGATGAACGCAATGTACTTTTGACATTAGCCAGAATGTGGTTTACAATAGCCACCGATGAAATTGGTTCAAAAGATATGGCAGCAGAATGGGTAACTCCCAGACTTCCACAAAATCTTGCTGTACTACTTGAAATAGCTCGAAAAGCCTATTTAGGTGAATGTGATGATTGCTGGAGTGATTTAGAAGCTGAGATAACTTCACTTGTTGCCTTTATGAACAAGTCCATTGAAAGTTTGCTTGATAACATAGATAACTCCGATTTAACAAAGTAATTTTTAAAAGTACGAAAACTCTTCGTGCTTTTAGTTTGCATAAATCAAAATAACAAAATTATTTCATTGATTGTTGGAAGAGAGATATGTTTATATGATGGATGCCAAGAAGCAGCCATTGCTCATTCCGATGGTGCTGCTGCTAAAAAGACTGAATATATGACTAAGAGAAGAATTGAAGCTATGAAAAATTTCAAATAGGGAAAGATGAAAATAGCAATGGACGATATAAGAAATGGGAAGCTAATAATAAATATTATTAGCTTCTCATTAATCTGTGGTTTTTTCTGTATTCCAATGGAGTGACTTTCATTAACTTCTTGAAAGCAACAGTGAATTTACTCTGACTTTCATAACCGACAGAGATAGAAATATCAGCGATGCTCCGTTCCGTTTCACAAAGCAGTACTGCTGCCTTTCGTATTCGATATTCCTTCATAAAAGCCGCAAGGGATTGACCATATAAATCCTTGAAATGCTTTTTTAGAGCAGTAGAACTGATGCAATATTCCCTGGCCAGCTCCTCAATGGTAAAACGATAGGAGAGCTGCTCAGTAATACGCTTTTGAATTTGTTTTACAATATCAACCTGCTGCCTTGCATAAATACGTACTTGCTTTTCGCTTGCAGGATCAAAATAGTAAAGGTAGAGTAGCAGTTCCATTATCTTCAACCGGTAATAGGCCCCTCTGACTGCTTTCGGAGCAGAATACATACCTGAAAAAATATGTTTGATTTGCCCCTTGGATTGTATCATAAAACATTCGTCATGAAGAAAAAAACGTTTTAGTGTTTTGCAGATATTGTTGGGCATACCAGGAAGGAGGCTTTCCCATTGAACTGGTGCTGCATCTAGATCAATAGTGATCACAAACCCTTGATAATACCCTAGGGGAAGCTCAATACTGTCCCAGTGGTTTTGAGGGTGTCTGAGAAAGATATCACCCTCACCAACGTATTGGAAACATCCATCCTTCATTCGACATTCAACCCGTCCTGCCCAGCAATGATTGATTTCTATGGCATTCTCTGATTTTACTATGCCTGATGAATACTGATAAGAAGATATGTTAACCTTTGCGACCTCAATACCTGGAAATATGGAGTATACCGATGCAGTGCCATCTCCACCTTCGACTTTGAGTTTGTAAGTAGCATGGTCATGGCTTTTTTCTAAAAGAATTCCTTCATCAAAATTTAAAATTGTATTTAATGTCATTTAATTACCTGCCTTTATATATTTTAATCGTAAAATATCGACTCAACCTATGGGCTATTATTACTGTCATTCATATTTTTTCTAGGGTATTGACAACATAATTATATCATAGGAAGCTATGTATTACCTTACATTTTGTTCCAAATAGACAAAGTTTTAGCCCTATTGGTTTTCTTTTATTACATCTGTTGACATCTTACTGATAAATGAATATACTAAATACATAACGATAAAACGATTGCTTGATTGTTTCATTGTTCGAATTAAATAGATAGTGGGAGGAGTATATATTATGAAAAAAACAATTAAGTTACAAGATCTAGATTGCGCTAACTGCGCTTCTAAAATTGAAAATGCCATTTCAAAAATTGAGGGTGTGACTAGTGTCAAAGTAAACTTCATGGGACAGAAAATGATATTAGAGGCCCCAGATCACAAATTTGACGAGATTTTAGCTCAGGCAAAAAAGACTGCGAATAAAATCGAGGCAGATCTTGTGTTTTTAGACTAATTATAGAAACGGCAGCGCTATATACTAAGTCGCTGCCGTTTTGACAGAAAAGGGGGATTACGTTTATGACTAAGAAAGAAAAAAGGCTTCTGATACGAATTTTAATTGCGGGACCAATCTTTTTTTTAGCTATGCTGATTCATAATAGAGAAGCTCTCGGCTGGAGTTTTCTGCAATCACCTATTATGGATTATATTGAGTTTTCAGCTTTTCTAATCGCCTACATTATCATCGGAGGCGAAATTGTAAAAAAAGCTATTAGGAATATCAGCAAGGGACAGGTTTTTGATGAAAATTTTCTGATGAGTGTTGCCACAATTGGGGCATTTTGTCTTAGAGAGTACGGAGAAGGCGTTGCGGTAATGTTGTTTTACCAAGTAGGAGAGCTGTTCCAATCATATGCAGTTTCTCGATCACGTCAATCTATTGCTGATCTGATGGATATCCGTCCCGATTATGCAAATGTCTTGCGAAATGGAGAGTTGATTCAAGTCGATCCAGAAGAGGTTGTTATTGGAGATACGATTGTAGTTATACCGGGAGAACGCATACCACTGGACGGAGTTGTTACAGATGGGCGCTCTGCTCTGGACACTTCCGCTCTTACTGGAGAGTCTATTCCACGTGATGTGAATACTGGTGATGAGGTTATCAGCGGATGTATCAATCAGACTGGTAAGCTAATCATCAAAGTTACAAAAGAGTTTGGAGAGTCTACTGTTTCAAAAATTTTGGAGCTGGTGGAAAATGCTTCAGATAAGAAGAGTAAAAGTGAAAACTTTATTACCCGTTTTGCCCGTTATTATACACCGGTTGTAGTTTTTGCTGCCATAGCGCTTGCAATTATACCACCACTTGTTACTGGTCAATCATTTGTAATTTGGATTGAACGTGCACTTACATTTCTTGTAATTTCATGTCCATGTGCACTGGTTATCTCAGTACCTCTCAGCTTCTTTGGAGGGATTGGAGGCGCATCTAAATGTGGTGTTTTGGTAAAAGGAAGCAACTATCTGGAATTACTTGCTAATACTGAAATTGTTGTATTTGATAAAACCGGTACACTTACAAAAGGAAATTTTGTTGTAAGTGAGATTCATGCTCTTAACATGAGTAAAGAGGAACTGATAGAAGTTGCAGCTCATGCGGAAGATTATTCTAGTCACCCCATTGCCGCAAGTATCAAGAGAGCTTATGGCAAAACTGTGGATTCTTCATTGATAAAAGATATTGAAGAAATTGCCGGTCACGGTGTGAGGGCTATAATTGATGACAAGGAGGTGCTTGCTGGTAATGCAAGGCTTATGAAGTTGAAAGATATCTCATATGAAAAGTCATCTTCTGTTGGTACTGTTGTTCACATTGCCATTGATGGAGCATATGCCGGATATATCCTTATTGCCGATGAAATAAAGGCAGATTCACCTAAGGCTATCCGTGACCTTAAAGAAGCAGGAGTCAAACAGACAGTTATGCTCACAGGTGATGCCGAAGCTGTAGGTCAAAATGTAGCTTCCCAGCTGAAATTAGATAAAGCATATACGGAGCTGTTACCTGCTGATAAAGTAACACAACTTGAGAAACTGATGAAGCAAAAGAGTGAGAAAGCGATGTTGGCCTTTGTCGGTGATGGTATTAATGATGCTCCTGTTCTTGCACGGGCTGATGTGGGAATTGCCATGGGTGGTCTTGGTTCTGATGCAGCTATTGAAGCAGCAGATGTTGTAATTATGACAGACGAACCTTCAAAGATTGCTACAGCAATGAAAATAAGTCGAAAAACTCTACGAATTGTAAAGCAGAATATTGTTTTCGCGTTGTTTGTAAAGTTAGTAGTATTGGTGCTTGGAGCCTTTGGACTTGCTAATATGTGGGGGGCAGTGTTTGCAGATGTGGGTGTTTCAATTATTGCCATACTAAACGCTATTCGCGCATTGAATGTAAAAAAATATAGTCATTCGTATAAGTAATGACGGGGAATGACTATCGTATTATTTTTCCTTATGAAATAGCAGTTTATCCTAGTGTTTTAAACGTGCTATTCACGTCGGATTGTGAATAGCACATTTACATTTAAGAGTCCTTATGGTCGACAATTCCCTTGCTTGGGCAGGACATTTGAAAAAAATTATCTATCATTTGATGGGTAAGACGAGCGGTCTCCGTATTAGCTAGTGTGTAGTAGACTTCCTTGCCGTCACGCCTGCTGGTAACGAGACCACTAAGCTTTAAGGACTTTAAGTGATGAGATACGGCCGCAGTACTCATACCAATGGCTGCGGCAATATTGATACCACATTCTTCACAGTGGCATAAAAGCCACAGAATGCGAAGTCTGGTACCATCGCAAAGTTGTTGGAAAACAGCAGATGCATCTGAAAAATATTCTTCGTCGGGCATTCTGTCAAGGATCATTTCAATATTTTGGCCATGGTTATGAGGTAAACATTTTTTATCCATACAGATACCACCTTTCAAATTAAACAAGTATTTGATTGTTTAATTATATTCCAGCACTATAAATTTGTCAATTCCTTACACAGAAGGGAGGAGGAAAAAATGGCATTGAATAATACATCTGCTGTTGATTTATCTTTTGGATGCACCGTATTCAAGGCACTTGGTGATGAGATGCGGCTTGGTATCTTATGGATACTGACAACCTGTGAAATGTGTGTCGGAGATTTAGCCCGATATATGAATATGTCAAAGTCTGCTATTTCCCATCAGCTTAGAAAATTACGAATGGCTGACCTAATTAAAAATCGTAAGGTTAGAAAAAAGTTTATTATACCATAAAAAATGAGCAAGTAAAGGTTTTTCTGGAATCTTCCTTTGATTATGCAAACACTCATAGCTAATCAACTTTTTGACCGCAGTATCATGTATCAGCTTCGAGAAAAAGTTTTATCGCAATAAGATGCTATAGTCAAGATTTTTAAATTAGCCAAGTGGTAGTTTCGGCTTGAAGGAGTGATAGGATTATGAATGTTTGAGAAAAAATGTATAAGAAAGCTAGAATAGTTCAGATATAACAAAGTTGATATGGTAATCACACTATATGCATGTGATACAATCACTGACTACGCTTTATATAATGCAATGAATAGGAGTGAATAAAGATATTTAAATTTAAAAAGGATAAAGTTATAAAAAGATTAGTACAAGACATTTCCTCCTTAGAGGAAAGTAATATCTCTATTAGATTAGATAAAGATACAGAGCAAAAAGTCAAAGAGATATACTTAAAATTAAATAATGGAAGAGATACATTTGAAGAAATAGCAAAATTACTTTTAAGTTCAGTTATGCAAGTAAGTAGCTTAGATTTAGTTTTAAAGGATAGTGAGGAAAAAATTAATAATGTGAGTATAGAAATTAATGGCTTAACAGATAAAGTAGCTAATATATCAGGAGTTTCGGTTCGTTCATTAGAGGATATATTTACAGCTCATAAATATTTTGCTGAAAGTATAAACAATTTATCTCAAGATGCTAAAGGGATATCAGCAGAAATAGAAAAAAGTAAATATACAATTTCAGAAATAAAAGACTTTTCAGATATAGCAATAAATAATTCTGTAGGAATGAAAAAAGATATGGGAAAGCTTTTTGATATTATACAAAATCTTAATAAAGTCATAAAAGCTATTAGTGGAATTTCAAAACAAACCAATCTTTTAGCCTTAAATGCATCTATAGAGGCAGCTAGAGCAGGTGAGTATGGTAAGGGTTTTGCAATAGTAGCTGATGAAATACGAAGTTTAGCAGATGAAACACAAAAACTAACTGCCAATATGGGTGAATACGTTTCAGCAATTAAAGATGCATCATTTAAAAGCGAAGAAAGTGTTGATAATACAGTTTCTTCACTATCAAAGGTAAATAAGAATTTAAAAATGATAGTAGATTCTATCAGAAGTAATAAATTAACTATTAATAAAATTACAGATGAAATATCAATATTAGCATCATCAAGCGAAGAAATAAATAGCTCCATAGATGAGGTCTCAACAAGTATAAAAGAGTTAGATTCTAATGTTGGAGTATTAGAGAGTGCGGCATTAGTTTTAAATAGATCTAGTTCTACATTAAAAAAATCTATTTTACCAGTAACAACCATGGAAGAAGATTTAAATACTGCTGTAAAATTAGTAGGAAAATTAACTAATAATCCTTATTATGGTATGAATAATAAAATGTTTATAGATATTGTAGAAGATGTTATTAAAGCACATAAAAACTGGATTAAAAACCTAAAATCTATTGTAGAAAGTGAAAATATTACACCATTGCAAGTAAATGACCAAAAATGTTCATTGGGTCATTTTTACTATTCGATAGTTCCTAGGAATGAAAAAATTGCTGAAATATGGAATGCCGTGGAAGAGGAACATTCAAACTTGCATAAGTATGGTAAAGACGCAATATTTAAAGTAAAAATAGGGGATATTGAATCAGCTCAATCTATTTATAAAAAAGCTGAAAATCTATCTGTTAAATTGATTAGTAGCTTTAATTATATTATTAAAATAACTAAGGATTTAGATTCTGAAAATAAGAATATATTCTTATAATTAAAAACATTATACTTAATTAGGGCTGCATCATCAAGGCTGTTTTTAGCTGATGCAGCATTCTTTAAAAGATTATGACTACAAGTCCTGTTTTGGATGCATAACCTGTCAGTGGTTTATAAGCGGGGAGAAATGTCCAGCACAAATAAAAGCGAAACCTACCCCTTCGAGATGATTGAAAATGTATCAAGGGTTGTACAACTTTTCATTTGAAAGTCAGATAAATTATTAAATTTTTTAGGAGGTGTTTTATGAGACGATATATTTTAACAGGCACACCAGGAAGTGGAAAAACTTCAATTATTAGATTATTAGAAACAATGGGGTATCTAGTAGTGGAAGAAGCCGCAACTGATATAATTGCTTTAGAGCAAGTACAAGGTAATGCTGAACCATGGAAGGATGCGTCCTTTATTAATAAAATTGTGGCATTGCAAAAACAAAGACAAGTACAGCTTTCAGCTCTTCCATCTGGAGTTCAAATTTATGACCGCTCAGTTTTTTGTACATATGCTCTAAGTAAATACCTTGGACATCAACCATCTAAAGATACTATGGAAGAAATAAATAGAATTGAGAATGAACAAATCTATCAGAAGACGGTATTCTTTATTGAGAATCTGGGTTTTTGTCAGCCCTCAGAGGCAAGAAAGATTAGCTTTGAGGAAGCTTTATGCTTTGAGCATCTCCATGAAGAAACGTATAAGTCTTTTGGATATACATGTATAAAAATTCCACCCGGAAGTGTAATTGAGCGAGCATACAAAATTATAAGTATGTTATAAAGTTTATTTTCATCTTGTACTTATTTTGTTTTTATCAAAATTTATAAAGGTTAGCGCTCTTTTGTTTCTTACGAAGCTGAATAGCGTTTTTGTTGCAGCAGTTTGTTGTGAGCTATACAACTAAATAAAAGAATGAATCCAAATGTAATTTATCCAAGCGAAGCCATAAAAAAGTGTATGAATAGCATTGCTATATAATAACCTTGACAGATAGCTACATGTCTGATATGTTAAAGATGCTTTATAAAGTATATTTAATAAAGGAGAATAGTATGGCTGTAGGGAATGTAAATTTGATGAAACAAATCAATTTAGACACGGTTAGAAGGGTGATAAAAGAAAATAAAAAAGCAACAAAACCTCAGTTGGCAAATTTGACGGGATTAAGCGTGGTAACAATTAATTCACTTGTTGAAGTGCTCTTAGGAAATGGAGAGATTCTTGTTGATGAGCTAGAAGTATCCAGTGGTGGCAGACCAGCAGTAATTTATTCCTTTAATGAGGAATACAGTATGGCGTTAGTCATTTATACAAATGAGTATGAAATGAAGGATTTAACCCATGTTGCCGTTATCAATCTATATGGAGAAGTGATTGAGGGTAACGAGATTGTCTTGAATGAAATATCGGAACGTAGTTTCGATTTGACAATCGAGAAAATGCTGAAAAAATATCCTAACATTAAATTGATAGGCATTGGTATGCCAGGACAAGAAATCAGAGGGAAGATGAAGAACAGTGACTATATATCTCTTGAAGGGAAATCCTTCGTGGAACATTTGAGGAACCAATTTCAAATACCTGTAGTCTTTGAAAATGATGTTAACGCAGCTGTATTGGGATATTGTACTTCTAATCAATGTGACGATAAAAACGTGGTTGGCATTTATATTCCAGAGAAATATCCTTTAGGTGCAGGTATTTTTATCAATGGTGATATGTATAAAGGAAAAGATGGCTTTGCAGGTGAAGCTAAATTTCTTTCAGATGGATTTGATTGGAAGAATCCAGCATATGTTTCGGAAAATATTTCAGTGGCACTTAAGAAATTAATCATTACGTTCACCTGTCTTTTAAATCCAGATATCCTAGTCATTTACAGAGAAAATCTCACCGAAGTAGCGATTGATCTCATTATTGAGGATTGTAAAAAAACGATCAAATCAGAAGTGATGCCTGATATTATTGTATCAAGTAACTTTGGCGAAGATTTTGCAGAGGGTATTAAACAAATCTCATTAAAACCATTGGAACCAAAATGGCAACGATAAGGAAGAAGATACCATGATGACATTATTATTGATTATTATCTATATTGCATTTATCAGCTTGGGACTTCCTGATTCTATGCTTGGAGCTGCATGGCCAACGGTTCGGGCTGATTTATCTTTGCCAATGGTTGGCGCAGGATTAATCTCCATGATTGAACCATAATCTCCAGTATTCTGAGTGGCAAACTGATTCAGAAACTCGGTACTGGTAAACTCACATTAATCAGTGTATTTATGACAGCCATGGCTTTGCTGGGGTTTTCCTTTAGTCAAAACTATGTATGGTTATGTCTGATGTCAATTCCATTGGGACTAGGAGCAGGGACCGTTGATGCTGCTTTGAATAATTTTGTGGCTTTGTATTTTTCAGCTAGACATATGAGTTGGCTTCACTGTTTTTGGGGAATTGGTGCAACAGCTGGTCCCGTTATTATGTCAGTTGCCATTTCTCATAACGGGTTGTGGCAGCAGGGCTATTTATCTGTTACTATCATTCAGATTTTTTTAGTGATAATTTTGCTGATTTCATTACCGCTTTGGAGATTGTTTGGTGAAAATGGACAAGAAGGTATAATTGTAGAAAATCAAAACTATTATGTCTTTCAATTGCCTGGGATACGCTCAGCACTTCTTGGTTTCTTTTGTTATTGCGCATTAGAGGCTACCACCGGTTTATGGGGTGCCAGTTATCTGGTGCAGACAAGAGGTGTTTCTGCTGATGTTGCCGCGGGTTGGATATCCCTGTATTACCTTGGCATCACCATAGGCAGGTTAGTCAATGGGTTTATTACTGCCAAGTGGAGTAATCCTACGTTGATTCGAAGTGGTCAATTCATCATTGGTATTGGGGCTATCTTATTATTGATTTCTAATCAAAACTATGTCAACTTACTGGGGTTTATTCTGATTGGTATGGGATTGATCCAACAGTATCTGAATTTGAAAAAAATGAAATGGATATCTTAAAGAAAGAACAAGACGCTTCTTCAAAACGTATACATCTAGTGCAAGATTTAGGAATTCATTTTGAAATAGAAAAAGTTTTGGATTTTTCCATAGAAGGTGTAGTGACGGGTGAAATGATTGCTGAAATCGCTATTGAGGATAAAAGAAATCAAAACAATCTACTTCTGGAACCATATAGAAAGAACGGGAAGCGTAGTGATAATCCTTATGTAAATTTTTATTGGGACTTTTGCTCCCAAGGGAAGCCGGCTTATGTACCTGTTCAGTTTATTGGACTGAACGAAGCCATACAATTGATTAGAAAAGCAAGAGGCATAGCTGTTCTTGCTCACCCAGGGATTAATATCGGGCAGGATCAGAAGATTCTAGAAGGAATTGTTGCTTGTGGTGTTGATGGGATAGAAGTATACAGTAGTTATCATGATGAAAAGATGGTTGCTTTTTATAATAAGCAGGCTGAAAAATTTCATTTACTGAAAACGATGGGTAGAGATTTCCATGGGAAAACAAAGCCAACCATCAAACTGGGCAGTATGAGCTGCCATGAAGAAATGGATATTTATCATCAATTCAAGAAAAAACTTTATGATGTGGCGCCATGAAAAGTATTAGGACGTAATCAACCTGGGAGCATGAACCAAAGAAGTACGAAATCGAAGATGCATTTTTATTTATACAGTCGTTTTCAGGTGATTTCTGTATTCAATAGGTGTCATACAGTTAGATTGTACACTGTCCTTATTCAGTACAAGAATTGATTACAAGGAAGGAATAACAAATGTTAGCAAACTGGTATCGCATCCCTCAATTTTACCATGATTTTTCCTGCCTTCATTTTTCATTACCGGATTTCAAATTCTTATTAGGCTTTTTGCCTGAGTCTTTCAAGAAGTTGAATTTTGATCTAAGTATTTAAAACCAGATTGACAGAGTTATGCTCTGTCAAGTATAATTATAAACAGAGCATAACTCTGTTGTAGATTATAATTATGTCCAGAGTAGTAAAAAGCCAGAAATAAGAAAAGATGAATTATTGGATGCTGCTGAAAAGTTATTCATTGAAAAAGGATATGAGAACACATCCATTAAAGACATTTACACCGAGGTAAACGGCTCCTTCGGTATGTTTTATCATCATTTTAAATTAAAAGAAAGGAGACTGCATATTATGATTGAAGGCGTAAGTCATATTACTTTTATTGTTAATAATTTAGATAAAACTACTCAATTATTTAAAGAGTTATTTAGTGCAAAAGAAGTTTATTATAGTGGTGAAAAAAAACATTCTTTATTTAAGGAGCGTTTTTTTATTATCGGTAATCAATGGATTGTTATTATGGAAGATACAAATATACTTAACAGAACCTATCATCATGTGGCATTCAAAATATCAGATTCTGATGTAGATATTTATTTAAGTAAAATTAAAAATTTAAATTTGGAATTAAAGCCTCCAAGAGAAAGAGTACCAGGAGAAGGATATTCTATATACTTTTATGACTATGACAATAATTTATTTGAACTTCATACGGAAACATTAGAAAAAAGATTAACTTCATACAAAGAGATAGATAGTAAATAAATTGTATTAATCTTAATTTGCAATATCTTAACAAGTAAAACAGAGATACAGGCGGAATGAAAACAATAATTTTGCTATTTCTATATCAATTTAAGAGGTTTTTAGCCGTATTAGTGAGTATTGGTGCTTCAGTTATAAAGATAGTAACTGTAACTGGGCAAATAATAACCTTTGGCTTGCCCATTAAATTAATTTCAGATTGGCTAAAGAGTTTTCAGAAACCTTTGAACTTCCATATGCATGCCCATTTTCTGAAGGAAAGGATTATTCAAGTGTAGGAATTAATTTTGGGCAAATTAACATAGAGTTTATTAGGTTCAAACTTCGCTTTGGTAAGAAAGCACATTCTTTTACTGGTTTAAGCGGTGTTGCTTTTATTCCATCACAAACACTGGAAGAAACGTTCAACTTGTTAAAAGAACAAAATATTTTTTATCGCATTGGTGAGGATATTAAAGCTCATACAACAGTGACCATAAATGAAGAGCAACTTTTTCCAACGATATTCTTAGTTGAATATCACTTTGACACAACTGGATGGAGAAATAGGATAGAGCAAGAGTTCAAAGATTTTCATGGTGGCAAATACAAGATTAAGAATCTGGAGAAGATAATCCTATCGGGAAAATCTAATAAAAAAGTAGAAAAGTTATTTCCAATGATTCGCTAAGAGGAAGAAATTACTAAAAATAAAATTATTTTTAATTCAGAATTAGGTAATTTAAGTAAAGAGCTAGTTACATTAAATTATAATTCGTTGAATTTTGAAATATGTATAGTAAATCGGAAATAAAAAATATTATCAGCTGGAATATTAAGAGTTTTAGGATTTTGCATAGTGTCTCAAAACTCGCTTACTTATACTAGTTCAGACTTAGCCTCTTTTTTGTTTATTAAAGATTTTTTGGATTTTTACTGAAGAAATGTTTCACGCTATCGAGGAATTATATTTAGTTATGAGAGAAGATTTACAACAAGAAACTACGCAGCAAAATATATAATTAATAGTTTAAGGGAGAAGTGAGATGAAAATATTAATATTAGGTATGAGTGGAGTTATTGGTAAAAATATTTACCAATGTTTTTATAAAAATTATAATGTAAAAGGAACTTACTTCAAGAATATTCCAGAAAACATAAGTAGAAACGATTTGTTTTTTTTTGATGCACAGGACTTTTCACATATCAGTTCTATATTGAAGGAGTTTTCACCAGACGTTGTTATTTCCTGTTTGCGTGGTGAGTTTGAAGACCAACTAAAAACCCACGAACTTGTTGCGAAATATTTAAAGCAGACAGAGGGACGATGTTTCTTCCTTTCTACTGCAAATGTATTTGATGGAGATCCATCTAAAAGAGCAACAGAATCTGATAACCCCAACCCTATTAGCGACTATGGAATATTCAAGTTTAAATGTGAACGTTTATTAAAAAATGCTCTTGGAGAAAATCTGGTTATTATTCGTTTGCCTCACACATATACACGGTGTAGCTTATTAGAAATGGTTGAGAGGGTGGCAAAGAGACAAGAAACAATTTTTGAGAATCTGTATATTAGTTTAAATACAGGTGAAAATGTCGCACTGGCAATAGAGTTCTTAATAAAAGAAAATAAAAAAGGTATTTATCATTTAGCTAGTAGTGATATTGTAGGACAAAAGGAATTTATTGACCTTGTATTACATGAGCTGGGCAGAAAAGATGTGGATTATCTGGTCGAACATTTAACTCAAAGTACATACTTGCAAGCCTTGGGAAAAGATGAGGATAGCAGTGTAGAGAGTTTACCAGAAGATAATTTTATTGTATCAGTAGCCACAGAAAAAGAAGATCTATTAGACAAGCCTAACCCTTCATGGCGAACAATGGTATTTACTTTACTAAAATGATAACAAGGAAATTTAAAATAAACATGGATATAGATGCAAACAAACAGTAATTTTAAGGAGGAATTGTATGAGCCAGAACATATACGACAATGAAGTATTTTTTACGGAGTATATGAAAGTAAGGAACGAAAAAAGCTATAATGACTTATTAGAACAGCCGGCAATAAGCAAATTATTACCTGATATAAAGGGAAAGACGATTTTAGATATAGGTTGTGGATACGGACACAACAGTCTTTTACTTGTACAAAATGGGGCTAAAAAAGTAGTCGGCATTGATCTTTCACAAAAGATGCTGGAAGTAGCAAAAAAGGAATTTGACCACCCTTGCATTGAGTACCGCCACATGGATATGTCAGATTTATCTGCGTTTACTCAAAAATTTGATATAGTATACAGTTCGCTTGCTTTTCATTACGCTGAAAATTTTCAAAAACTTATAGAAGATATTTATGATCTCTTAAATAGGGGAGGATACTTGATTTATTCGCAGGAACACCCCATTGTGACTGCCACTATGGATTGTAAAGGGCATCATAACATGGATGAGGACGGGAGCTTTATTTCCTATACTTTTTCTGACTATGCGAAAAGCGGTCAACGTGTTGGCCCGTGGTTTGTCGATGGTGTAATTAACTACCATCGTACTATGGGAGAAATCATATCGACACTAGCCCATACCGGTTTTATTATTAAGGATATGATAGAACCTATACCAGAAGCCTGGGCATTAAAAGAAAAGCCAGATTTAATTAAGGAATTTGTTAAACCTACATTTCTAATTATAAAAGCGATGAAGCCAGAATTCGGTTGCAATTGTTAGGACTAATCATGTGATCATACTATAATAAAATGTAATGTGATATGAAGTATAATTGCTGATATTTAAGAAGGATACAAACATGTTCAGGTGCAATGTCTCGTAACGGACCATAACGATCAAGAAACCTTTATAATAGGAAATATAAGATTTTAGATGTAGAGCATGAATATGTTGCAGACAATACTTGGTCACTTGTTGAGTCTGAATTAAGTAAAATACATAAAGTGGTAGCTGATAATATAATTTGCAAAGATATATAGAAGGGAATGTAATAACTCTTATGAAGAGATTATTTATATAATGTGTATTGCAGGAGGTGAGGAATATAAATGACATTTTTATGTGGGGACGAAATTTTGGTGCTGTAACTAATATGGTTAAAGCAGATGTGCATAAGCATTGGATGATACAATTGTTTATTAGCAATGGTGGAAATTTGGAGATTAATGTAAATGATCAAAAAATACATTGTCGTGCCATTGTTGTTAATATGAACACAAAGCATATGTTTTGTTCTGGCAACCAAATTCACTTTACGATGCTAATCAATCCAACTACTCAATTAGGCAGAACAATACGAGTACATTTTTTAAATGAGAAACCCTACTATATTTTATGCGAAGATATAGCAATCGAATTGCAAAAGCAACTTACAAGTGCTATTAGTAAGGATGAAAACGCCGATTATTCAGAGATTATAAGAAATGTTGTCTATTGTTTTAAAGATGACAACTTCAAAGGATATGATGAAAGAACTGAGATAATATTAAGAAGGCTAGACACTTGCGGTTGCGAAGAGGAAGAACATCAGGTGAAACAAATAGCAAAGGAAATGGCTATATCTGAAAGTAGATTATCTCATCTTTTCAAAGAAGAAACCGGTATTCCGCTGAAAAGTTATATTGTTTTTCACAAGTTGCTAAAAGCGTATGAAAAGATATTTGACGGTGAAAGTATTACAGCTGCAGCAATAGCGGCAGGATTTGATTCTGCTGCACATTTGGCATTTACTAATAAAAAAATGACTGGAATGTCAGCAAGGGAAATTATGAAGGAAAGCAGATTTTTGAAAGTAATTCTATAAATGAATTGCTATAATATGACTATACTAAAAAGTAGGAGGTCATATTATGAAGAAGTATTTACAGACAACACATATGTTGGATTATAATTGCAATGAGATACAGCAGTTGGTGAAGAACAGAAAGTGGAAAGAAAAAGATGAATTTCAAAAAGTTCTTGAAATATACAACTTTGTCAGAGATGAAATAAAATTCGGCTATAATATTGATGATACATTACCTGCGAGCAGGGTTCTAAAAGACGGCTATGGACAGTGTAATACTAAAGGCACTTTGTTTATGGCTTTACTTCGAGCCGTTGATATACCTTGTCGAATTCACGGTTTTACAATTAATAAAGAGCTGCAAAAAGGAGCTATGACAGGATTAATGTATAAAATTGCGCCACAAAATGTTGTTCATAGCTGGGTAGAAATTTTATTTGATGGAAATTGGTTGAATTTAGAGGGGTTTATTCTTGATGTTTCATATTTGAATAAACTTCAAGATAAGTTTTCTAAATGCAAAGGAAGCTTTTGTGGATATGGAATAGCAACTGATGATTTCAAAAATCCTCAAATTTATTGGAATAAAAATGATACTTATATACAAAAAGAAGGTATTAATCAAGATTTTGGCGTATTTGATTCGCCAGATGAATTCTTTAGCATGCATAGCCAAGAACTGTCAACGCTAAAAAAATGGTTTTATCAGCATATTGGGCGTAAACTTATGAATCAAAATGTATCAAAAATAAGAGAGATAGAGAAATAGTAACAATTTCATACTCAGTCACCACCTATTCATTCAATCTCATAGCGGCTGGGGAAAGAGCACGCCTACAAAGGAGCAGCTTCCTTTTAAAGGGGATACGGCTGTAGGGAACGAAGTGTGGATTAGATACAATTTTGACTTATCCCCTGCAAAAGAAGAGAGTTTATTTGGGGTCATACTACTGTTAATAATTGCTATTCATTTAATTTGGAATGTTGATATTATTTATAATCATCTTCAGGACATAAAAAATTCCAGTGATAAGTTGCAGGATATCATTCAAAAGTAAACTAATTCGAAGTGGTTGGAGAAATCGTATTTATTAGATATGGCCACTTATAAATGACAATGTAGTAGGATTTGTACTTGAGTTGGAGGTTTTCTTTGTGAGTTTATAATATGAACAATCGATCAGTAAAATCTTACCTCAGAGAAGGATTTACTATGTCGTGAGAGCAGATTGATAAAAATACTGGGAAAACGAAATTTCTTTTTTAATGGAGAAAATGAGCAAACAATTGCAACAGTAAAACATAGCTGTTCCATAGAGAAATTTATATTGTCTATGGCTTGGACATATAGACGCAGATAAACAGAGCTTTGTGGAGGAGATATTGTGGAAAAATTAATAAATGAGGGCCTGATCGAACAGTTGATAGACCATTTGAATAAATTGGACTTCATTACCCGAATAGATGTTATAGAAAGTCATGCTGAACAAGTTACAGATGCTTACTCGGATGTAGATTTATTGATAAAAATTAAAGATATCACACAGGATACAGCATTGTATAAACTTACAGAAAGTGTAAAAGAAAAATTCAGGGCAGTGTGGTATGACTTTGCAAACAGCCTGATGCCCGATAAATTTTTAGTATCCACATTTATTGGAGGAAATAATCCTTTTGTATTTTATGATATTGGCATTCTAAACAGCGATAAGAAATTAGTCTATGATAAAACTCTGTTTGAAAATAACCAATGGGTCCATCTGACAAAACTATGGGTTATGAACTACAAGTGTATGATGCGTGATGCACCGCAGTTTTCGAAACGGTTTATAACAATGATGGAAAAAGCAGAAATATCCCATTATTCCAATTATAGAGATGGTTTTTATCAATTGTTATTAAGGCTGAAAGAACAGAACATTATTCAGACGTGTTATTTAAATATGCTCGAAGATGTCTTTATAAACAATTGGTAAATTCCAGTCGTGGTATAAGGTGCTATTATGATCAAAACAAAAACAAGGTAAAAGACATTATTATTGAGGGAAGTAAAAAGGCAGATGAAATAGACAATAAAACAATGGAACATTTAAAAAGTACCATGAGAATATCGTTGTGATGCTATGTGTTTAGCTTCAGATAATAAATAGGATGTTATTTGAGATTGAGAAAATAAAAGTATGTCTTAAAAATAAAGCATACACATATTAGCGTAGCACCATTTTTATAATATATATCAGTAGTATAAAATTATCTGGGATACTAAAAAATGGGGATATTGAATAAAAGGTACCGTTTAATCAATATAAAGGAGATTAACTATTGGATATAAGAGATGAGAATTATTTATGACAAGTAGAATAACGAAAACAATTGATTATAGAGTAGAACCGCCTGTTGATTTTAAAGAATTATTGGATTTATATAAAGCCTTAGGATGGAATTCACTCAATTTAACAGCTGATGGATTAGAACAAATGTGTATGAATAGCTGGTATGCAGTATATGCTTTTATGGAGAATAAGCTGATAGGTATGGGGCGTGTCCTATCCAATGGAGTTATTACAGGAATAATATGTGGCGTTTGCGTGTTACCCGATTATCAATTGAAAGGAATTGGTAAGGAAATAATAAGCAGACTGGTTCAATATTGTGAACAAAAACGGGCAATTCCGCAGTTACTCTGTGTGGAAGCGTTAGAGCCTTATTATGAAAAATTGGGATTTAAAAAATTTTCTGTTGGTATGACACTGAATGTTAAGCGCTAACTTTTAAGTAATTAATTTATATAAAAAGGTAGTTTAATGAAAAATAATAAATCTAAAGATAATAATAGAGTTAAGGAAG
Organism: Tissierella praeacuta; assembly: GCF_040396155.1. Lineage (GTDB taxonomy): Bacteria > Bacillota > Clostridia > Tissierellales > Tissierellaceae > Tissierella > Tissierella praeacuta_A. The sequence continues at coordinate 2,023 of NZ_JBEBOY010000024.1, read as the reverse complement.
GTGATTATTTGAATTATATTTTGACTAGCAACATTAAGGACAATGATACATTGAGGCATAGTTATAACAGTTTAGCTGAGAAGACCTTTGACCTGTCCTTTGAGGAATTCTATCAGAACGGGTATTGGACAGATAAATATATTCCGTATTCCCTAGTTGATAACGGAAAAGTAATAGCCAATGTATCTGTGAACATTATAAAGTTTCTTTATTATGGGCAAGAAAGGCTATGCCTTCAAATTGGTACTGTAATGACAGATATTGATTATAGAAACCAGGGTTTGTCGAGATATTTGATTGAAAGAATCTTGAAGGAATGGAAAGAAAAATGCGATAGCATTTACCTTTTTGCTAACGATAGTGTTCTTGACTTTTATCCTAAGTTTGGTTTTGAAAAAGTCATTGAATACCAGTGCAGCAGTCTAATCACTCCAACAAAAGGACACGTAAGGAAACTTGACATGGGGAGTGTAGAGGATTGCGCTTTATTGAAACGATATTATGCCAAATCTAATCCATACTCCGAAAAGAATCGGATAATGTTTCCTGCTTTGTCCCACGCATAATTAAACTATGCTAAAAGCAACCATGTACTAAAGGAGGTATTAATTTTATGGGACCGAATCCTAACAAAATCTATCCTATAGAAGGAAACAAATCAGTACAGTTTATCAAACCTATTTTAGAAAACTTAGATAACGTTGAGGTTGGAGAATACTCATATTATGATTCTAAGAATGGAGAAACTTTTGATAAGCAAATTTTATATCATTATCCAATCTTAAAAGATAAATTAAAAATAGGTAAATTTTGCTCTATAGGACCTGGTGTAACTATTATTATGAATGGAGCAAATCATAGGATGGATGGCTCAACATATCCATTTAATTTATTTGGTAATGGTTGGGAGAAACATATGCCAAGATTAGATCAATTACCGATTAAAGGAGATACTATAATAGGTAACGATGTATGGATAGGAAAAGATGTTATAATAATGCCAGGAGTAAAAATTGGGGATGGTGCAATAGTAGCTGCTAATTCCGTTGTTATAAAAGATGTAGCACCATATATGTTAGTTGGAGGAAATCCTGCTAAAGAAATAAAGCAAAGATTCGATAAAGATACAATAAATCAACTGCTTGATATAAAATGGTGGAATTGGCCAATAGACATTATTAATGACAATATACTTAATATTCTTGATAATAATATTAAGGAACTGAAAATAGTTTTAAAAAGTTTATTAAGATAATTTTTCTCTATGCCCACTTCTTGCCTAAATGCTGTTAGATATAGAAAAAACAATTAATGAAATATCTTATGACAGAGGCTATTCCAATGCAAGCAATTTTTGTGCGGCATTTAAAAAACAATACAGTATTACTCCACAAAATATAGGGTTATCTTGAAGCAATTGAAGGGAATATTGAAAAGATGGAAATCAAGGAAATACAGAGAGAACAAATTCATTGATATTATCACCTTAAATTTATAAATAGGCTGTATATATACGGTTTACATAGAGGTTAAATAGGATAAGGCGCAACCCGCCCAACAAAAAAACGTGAGTTTGGCGGGAGATTTATCATGTATTTTATACCCTTCCCCTCCAAACTTACAAAGTTGAAGGGTATTTTTATGTTCATTAAGCATGCCGCAACAATTAAACGGCCGTTATTGAATAACGGTCAAACGTGATAAAGCAGACATCACTTTTAATTAGCTCTGAACGATTAAAAAAATAGGGGGCATATGCGGCAAACAAGTAAAACTTACAGAACCTAATAATATTATATTTAAATTCTTAAAAGTCCATTTGGACCATATCCTAATGTGTTTTTTTGTTGTATAGTTGAGATATTGGTAGATGAATTATATACTATATGTACATATGCCCTATGTGTGATTAATGTGACGTTAATAAAATCTAAATATATGAGAATTACTTTTATTTCCCATTAATTTAATATAGAGATGAGCATAATTAAATAATTTTAAAGTTAAAAATCATTAGATATAA
>NZ_JBEBOY010000023.1:0-46707 GCF_040396155.1 Tissierella praeacuta | reverse complement strand
CACGTACGGTTCTGTAGAGGAGTATGGGCGGTGACGCCTATGTTTACTCAAGGATATGTAAGGAAGTGATATATAATGGATAGCAAGGGAAAATATGAATACTGGTTAGATATTGCCGAGTACGATTTGGAAACTGCAAAAGCTAATTATAAATCAGGAAGATATCTATATGTAGTATTTATGTGCCAATAATCAATAGAAAAAATGGTAAAAGGTCTTCATATATTATATACTGATGAAGAAGCTGATAGAACCCATAATATAGCAAGAATTTTCAATAAGATATTTGATGTGACAGACAATAGGGAAATGATAGAGGATGCTGACTTTGATAAAATCAAGGAAGAACATATGGAATTCTTTGCTGAACTACTATATTATTATATATCTGAAAGGTACCCTACATACAAGCAAAAATTATCTTCATCTATTCCTAAAGAGAAAGCGAAAGATGTTTTAGATAAATCTAAGGAGGTGTTTGCATGGCTACAATCCCTGAGTCAATACAAAATACAATAGAACATTATGTGCAGAAGATAGGAAGACAGATACCTATAGAAAAAGCAATACTATTTGGTTCATATGCAAAAGAGAATTATGACGAAGGTAGTGATATCGATATAGCCATATTTTCTAGGTATTTTACAAACTTGGAAGGTCTAGCAGCTTTTAAATTTCTATTCATGCAGACATTAGATTATAATATAGATTTACAACCTCTTGCATTTACAGTAGATGATTATGAAAAACCAGTTGGAATAGTAGAAGAAATAATAAAAACAGGTATTGAAATTCCATTATAAAGCATAAGGCAAAGTCGCAAAGATACCGGTAAGGGATATTATGTATTACTTAAATCTGAAGTTCCTCAAGATAAAAGTGTCTAATCAATTTTGATTAGACACTTAAATTTATGCTTTGTAAAACTCCTTTTATTTAACACAGTTGATTAGAAAAGCAAAAAGAACAGTCCTCACTGCTTATATAAATGGATAATATTGTAAAACCCTTAAAATAAAAAATATTAACTGTCCTTTATATTTTACAGCATTTATTGCATTCATTATATTATTATAAACATCTTCAGGTGATTGATCTCCTCTAACATTTATACGTTCTAATGCTAAAGGATTACTATTTTTTGTTACAACTCCATAGTCAACACCTAATTGAATATCAAAACCCAATGAAAGAGCAGCAGATTGTGAAAATTCATTATAGTTTCCATAAGGAAAGCAAAAAATAAAAGGCTCCAGTTCTAGATTCTGGACCATTAATTTTCTAGATAATTGAAAATCATCATAGACTTTCTTATAATATTCATCTGTATCATCAGTTTCTTTAAGCCTTATATCTTCATTATGCAGATTATATGTATGACTTCCTATTTCAATTAACCCGCTATCTAGCATTTCTTTAGCTTGTCCCCACGAAAGGTGTTGATAATTTCCTGGTTTTTTTCCTCTAGAGCTTACGATTATATTAATATTTGCTTGGATATTATTTTTCTCTAATATAGGATAAGCAGTGGTATAGTTACTTTCATAACCATCATCAATAGTAATTACTAGAGGATTAACTGGTAGTTTTTCATCATGAAACAAATAATCTCTTAATTGTGATATTGAAATAGTATTGAATCCCTTTTGTTTTAAATAATTGAGCTGATTTTCAAAGAGTTCGGCAGATATAATCTCACCAACTCCTGTTTCGACTACAGTTTCTTCCACAAAGTGATGATACATCAGTATTGGGATTACTACCTCTTGCTCCTTATCTTTAACTATTGACTCAGAAGCTAAAGCTGATAGTGGATTCATAAGTAGAAGACAAATAACAACTGGTAGAATTTTGAATTTCATTTTGACATACTCCTTTGAAATAATATTTTTTAAAAAACTATGTAATACCTAGATTCCAAGTCAAATTTAAATTACCTCCATTTGCAGTTAACTTAGGTGGAATCTGGAAAAAAACCTTCTATATTATACCATTTTCATCGCAGAAGGCAAATTGAATGTTATGACAAGGATTCCCTAATTTTCTAGGATTGCAGCCTTAGAAATAGACATTAGCGAGTAATAAAAATTGCAGGGGCGGTTCTATCTGTTTCTCGACAGCCCCTTAGTTTGTAAAAAGAAAGAGGTCTAGCATTTGCTAGACCTAGAATATAATCTTCTTTTGCTCCTCCTTGCTAAGATTCATAAGATGAATAAAGAATGATTCTAAGGAATCTTCAAAATCATTATTTTTTAATCTAAGCTTATTTTTAGTTATGACTTCTTTTTCTCTATTCGTATTTAGAATTGGAATATTATTTTTCTTTTTGTAATCTGCTACTTTAAGTACAGTTTCCATTCTTTCTTCAAAAAGGTTAACTAATTTTTCATCAATTTCATCTATTCTATCCCTTAACTGCTTTAAGTCTTCCATATTGATCCTACCTTTCTTAAATTATTTAAAGGTTATTCATTATATAACTGAATGACTTAAGTATAGCAGTTTTTTTAGCAGCTTACAATTCTAAAATTGTCTTTGTGATTTCCTTTATGAAAACTTTCTTAAAAAAGGAACCTTTATATGAAATATAAACTTTTGGTCTAGATAGTCACATATATAATTTGTAATGGTTCCTGTAAAAAGTGCTCCTATAATAGTTCCAATACCAACACCATCAATATATCCAAGCATAGAGAGTGAAAGAGCTAAAGTTATAAATACAAATATAAAATCGAAAATAGTTTTTACTTTTTTAATAGGCATCTTAAGGTGTTCAGTCATATCACGAATGAAGGAATCAAAAGGTAATGCAGGTAACTTACATTTAATAAATAAACTGGCACCAATACTTAGCAGCAGTAATCCAACTAGAAAATATAGTGTACGCCAGAAAAAAGAGTCTGACCAAGATAGCATTATAATCTTGTTAACATCTAATAATGCACCAAATATTATTGCCACTAGGAATGATAGTAAGTAGCCTATTTTAAAATGTTTTGTCAATGATACTAATATAAATATGGTTGCACTTTGAATAATAAAGTTCCATGTTCCAAAGGATAGCCAAGTAAAAATATTACTTAGTACTAGAGGTACAGAGGAAAGAGTAGTAATACCAAAATTGCTTTTTGAAATCAGACTAACAGCAAAACTATTAATTATTATAGCTAGAATTAATGCCAGCTCACAGGAAAAAGATTTTTTTTCATTCAAGTTAAAATACTCCTTTCAATTTAAATATGGTTACAGTGTGAAATATTTTCGATCATTATTAAACAAAAGTGGATTCTCATCCACTTTCATTTAATATCCCATTAAGGCTACAGCTATTGGATATCCCACAAGAACAGTCACTATAACCGATATAATCATAATTGCAGAACCGTATTTCATCATTTGTCCCGTAGTTGTCCAACCAGATGCACTGGCTAAAGCAACATTAGGATGTGCAGGTGGAGCAGCAAAGGCATATGCTCCCATCATACCAATAATTGATGCTATAGCAGGAGCACTAACTGTCCCATTTGATGCAAGGCAAATTGGAATTGCAACGGCACAAACTACTGTGATTGTAACCATATTTGAAGATAAATTGGTCTGTACAGCTGCCCATAATGTAAAAACGAGAACGAGTATCATTGGACTTAGATTTCCAATCAATGGCGATATGTTTGAAGTTAACCAATCAGTTAGACCTATTTCTGGATTTGTCATAGCAGATCCTAGTGCTAGTGTAGCGGCAGTCATGATTAAACTTGCCCATGAAACACCTTTACTCATTGCATCCTTAAAGCTTAACAATGATTTTCCATCAATAGTTATGATGCTTAAAGCAACTGCACCAAGTAATGGTGGAAATGCTGTACCAAATGAATCAATATAGTTTGCAATAGTTGGTAAGATCGGTTTTATAAATCCTGGTAACACCCATAATGCTATAACCCCGAAGAAAATTGATAATATAATTATTTCTCGTTTTTCCATGGGATTAGTATCTTTTTTTAGGGAGCCCATATCAATAGTTGATAATTTTGACATATCAGGTTTCAAGAATAATTTAAAAACAAGAATCATAATAACGAAGCATATAATGCCTACTGGGATAGCAAAACCCATATATGCAGCATAGCTAATAGTTAAACCTGTTGCAGCTTCATAAAAACCCATTGCCATTATTGAGAAGACGTGTGCAATTGGAGTCATGCCGGAAGACAGACCACAGCTTATTGTTTGACCCATTACTAAGGTGTTTGCAAGTTTATCGTGTTTTTCCAGTCTAAGTACATTACATATTTCATCTAGAATTGGCAGGTAAATAACATATAATACAGATGGAGACATTACCAATCCTATAATTAATACAGATGCACAATATGAAATTAAAAACCACCAAGGTCCTTTTTTGGCTACTTTACTAGTGATAAATGCAACTGCACATCTTCTGACGAAGGATGTTTGTGATAGTGCATAGGTACACATAAATGTGAACAATAGAAATGAGAATGTTGACCCTCCTATGGAGCCTGATAACATACTATTAAATTTAATTTCAGGAATGAAGGCTAAGGCTGCAAGACATAATAGACTTGGCCAATCAATAGAAATAGTTAACCATAAAAGTATAATACCTAAAAATACTCCTAATACTTGCATTGCTGACGTAGAAAGTCCAGTAGGACCTGGTATAAATCTAAAGATAACAATTAACAATAATGAAATAAATATTATTATATTTTTTTTTAGAATCTCTGAGTTATTTTTATTAGAAGTTAAATCTTTTGACATTTCATACTCCCCTTTATATTAATGCTCCTTGTTTTTTAAGTTCATTTTGAATTTTAACTATATCATATTCTTCTTGATCTAGGGTTAAAGCAGCACTTACTCCTGCACCTTGTCCAGTTACAAAGCTTGTTCCCATTACTCTTACGGAACTATGAGAAATTGAATCACAGGAAATATTTCTACCACAGCACCAAAGATTTATTATATCTTTTGCTTTTAATGTTGATATAGGGATATCATAATAATCATTATCAGCAATATGAATATATATTAACTCTTTTATATCTTTGTGTATTTCTGGACTCCAACCCCCTCTTCCAATACTATTCTCTCTTTTTCTTCCTGATAATATATCTTTATAGTGTAAAGCTTCTTCACCGATAACTCTTCTGCTTTCTCTGATTCCAATTTTAGGACCTGTTGAAACTAATCTTATATCTTTCAAATAGGGTACATATTTTTTTAATACTTCTACATAACTTTGAGCTTGTTTTCTTAAATTAATTTCAGCATTTGTCAGAGTTTCAGCAGTCAAATCATCAATATGTAGACTAGGAATTGTAAGGAATCCATAGTCCTCAAAAGGAATTTTGATGATTAATCCCTTTTCTTTATGTAAATAAGGAATTCCATCTTTCTTTCCTTGAATAATTGCAGCCTCTAAATCTTTTGGATTAATGTCTTCATCCTTTGGCAAATTATCGATTCTAACTGATAAGCTTGCCATTTGTGTCTTACCATCTTCATCTCCCCATAAGGTTTCTAAACCTGTAAGATTTGCTACGTTTCCATCACCTGTTGCATCTATGAAGGCCTTTGCTTTAATATTTATATATCCTTCATCATCCATGCAAGTAATTCCTTCGATTTTGTTATTTGATTTCTTTACTTCTATCATTGTAGCATTAAGTAATAAATCAATACTAGATTCTTCAATTAAACCATCTAATGCAATTTTTAATTTTTCAGGATTGAATCGGATAGATGCATTTCCTGTTGCTTTAGAAATAAAATAGTTCGTATCTTCGTTCATATCACGAAGCTTTTGTAATACTCTTTCTCCAACTCCAAAAACAACTTGGTCTGGTTTTTCACCACGTGTAAAAAATCCACAATAACTTATTACATTTGAATGAGTTGCCTCACCACCTAAATAAGGGTTTCTTTCAACTAATAACGTTTTGGCATTACATTCTGATGCCCCTATAGCGGCTGCTACTCCTGCTGAGCCCCCTCCTATTACTACTACATCATATTCATAATTCCTTATCATATCCTCACCTCTGATGTCTTTATTGTTGTTTTATTTTTATCTTTACTACGTAATTTTTTATTGCTTTTTCACCTCCAACCTTAGGATAGTTGAAATATTTTAATTTGTCTAATTGTTATGTTTATAGTATAATATTGACAAAATCAATACATGAGGTGAACTTATGACTATTAGTCAAATATTATATGCTATTAAGCTAAGTGAGTATTGTAATTTTACCATAGCCGCTAAAGAGTTATTTATAACTCAATCTACCTTATCATTACAAATAAAAAAACTAGAGGATGAGTTAGGTGTTGTATTATTTATAAGGGAAAAAACTGGAGTTAGACTTACAGAAGCAGGGAGAGATTTTGTATATCATGGCAGGAAGGTTTTAACAGCCTTCGATAATTTAAAAATTAATATGGAGAATTATACTGAGTTATTGAAGGGCGAGTTAAGAATAGGGCTTCTATGGACCTTTGGAAGTACAGATATTGGTAGTTTCATATCTGAATTCATGGATAAATATCGTACCATAAAAGTTTCGTTCTGTTTCGATGGAAGTTCAAATTTAATTAGAAAATTAAATCATCGTGAAATTGATATTGCAGTTATAATACTGGATGAACATGAATCTCCAAAGGATAATAATCTAGATATTGATTTAATAGACGAGAGTAATATTATATTAGCTGTAAATAAGGCTCATCGTTTTGCACATAAAGATAGTGTAAGTTTTGAAGATTTGCAAGGAGAAAATGTAATGATGGTTTCCAAATATTCTAATCTATATCCTGAGATTTTTGATAATTTAAATTTGAATGATTCTAATATAAATATTATTGGTGATACAAGCATAGCAGATATTAGCTATCAAATTGCAGAGTATGGCTTTGGTGTTTCTTTTATGTCTTTAACCTCATTTAATAAGATTAATGCAGACTCCAATAAAGTGGTGCCAGTTCCAATATTCCCTGTAATTAAGCGTAATATTTATTTAATTTCTTTGAAGGAGAGTAGAAATAATAAAATAGTTAGGGCTTTTAAAGATCTTATATTTTCTAAGCTTTTGTGATGTTATAGACGCCTATGATACTGAGATAAGAGGACAGGAGTTGGTCCTTATTTTTATGTCTAGATTCACCCATAGTAAATGTCTAAATTTCATTCTATATATATTATCTATATTATATAATTAGTATAGGAGTATAATATTATGGATAGGTTAGGTTTTGATTATGACTGACATATCTTAAGGAGTCAGACGGGTATGTAAGTTCCAAAAATATTATATATAATGTAATATTCATACTTTATTAAACAATATTAAAAGGGAGGGGTATGATGAATAATAAAACAAAAAAATTAGAATTTTATGGTGGGGAATGGATGTCATTTCTGCCCTTTGTTGTATTCTTAGTCATGATTATAATTACAACATTCCATTATAAATCCATATCAGATGGTGCGTTGTGGGTGCCTGCATTTACTGCTTTAGTTGTTGCTTTTTTCTTTGCAAAGGATAAAGCTAAATATTCTAATGCCTTAATCAGTGGTATGGCTAGTAAAGATGCCATAGTTCCAATAGTATGTTGGATTTTTGCAGGAGTATTTTCTAGAATCTTGCGTACTTCAGGACTAGCTATGGGGATTGCTGGTTTAGCTGCTTCTATGGGGATTCAAGGGACTTTTTTCATAGTTATATCCTTTATAGCATCTGCAGTATTTGCTACGGCTTCAGGTACAGGTTTTGGCACTATTGCCGCTGGAATGGGAGTTTTATATCCAGCTGGTATTGCCTTAGGTGCGCATCCAGCCTTATTAGCTGGATCAATAATTTCTGGCGGAGCCTTTGGAGATAATCTAGCACCAGTTTCGGATACTACTATTTGTTCAGCTACTTCCCAAGGTGTTGATGTTCCAGGAGTAGTTAAATCTCGTTTGAAATATGCCATTTCTGCTGGTATTATAGTAATTATTGGAATTATCATAATAGGAAGTAGATATGAAGGTAATATTTCAGCTATTGAAACTATTTCATATAATCCAAAGACATTGTTTATGCTAATTCCAGTTGCATTGACAATTTGGATTGCTGTTAAGACTGGGGATATTATTATTGCTACTACAATAGGTTCTGTATTGGCAGGTGGCACTGCAGTATTATTTGGTCTAATGGATTTTATCCAGGTGGACCCTGCTGGAGATGTAGTTAAAGAAGCTTTAATTAGGATTTCAGGAGAAGGACTTGATAGAACAGTAGAGGGTGTGATTTATACTGGCATTAATAGTATGATGCAAGTTGTAGTTTTAGCTCTCTTATTGTTTGGATCAATTGAAGTTATGAGAGCAGGACATGGGGATATTAAACTGTTAAATGCTTTGGGAAAAGTTGCAAAGAGTCCTAGAAGTGCAGAGTTTGTCATAAGTTTTATGATTATAATACTTTCAGCTTTGATGGGACTCAATGCTCCAGCCATATTGGCAGTTGGTGCTTCCTTTGCAAAGCCCTTAGGTGAAAAACATGGAATTAGTCCCTATCGTATTGCAAATCTATTAGATGCACAATCTAATACTTTAGTTTATTCATTGCCATGGACTCCAGCTATAATTTATACCATAGGTTTTGCCAAAGATAGTGCTGTTCCATTAACAGCTGTTCAAGTGACGCCCTATGTATTATATTCCTATGCTATGTTAGCAGTAATGTTTGTTACAATAATAGTTGGGATTGGTAGATATGATAATATGAAATGCGATAAAAAGTTAAGTTAAAACAGGAGATTTTGATATGATACTTCCAAAATAGACAGTCTAATTAATTAAATATTAGATTATCTACTTGGAGGTATTTTTTATATATTGAAAATGTTATATGTTCTGATATAATTAGGGAGAATGTAACTAATTATGGATAAAAGGGTTGATAATATGGCAAAAATAGTAGTAGGACTTCCTGCTTATAATGAAAGTCAAGGTATAGGGAAGTTATTAAGTAGAATCAATACCGTAAAGGAAAATTTTGATGGAGAATTAGAAGTAATGGTTGTTAATGATGGCAGTAGTGATGATACGGAAGAATATTTAAAGGAATATTCTAGCAAATTCTCCTATATTAAGTATATCAATCATTCTTGTAATCAAGGATTAGCTCAAGGTATGAGAACTATTATTGACTATGGGACAATTAATTTAGAACCTGATGATATTTTAGTAGTATTAGATGCAGATAATACTCATAATCCCAATATTATACCTTCTATGGCTCAAAAAATTATATTAGAGGATTTAGATATAGTCATAGCATCAAGATTTGAAAAAGGTGGACAGGAAATAGGTTTATCATTTTATAGAAAGTTTTTAAGTAGGGGTGCAGGGTTATTTGCTAAAACTATTTTTAATGTCAAAAATGTAAGGGACTATTCCTGTGGATTTAGGGCCTATAGAGTTGAATTTTTAAAGAAAATGAAGGATTATTATAAGGAGGATTTAATTGAAGCCGAAGGCTTTGAGTGTATGATTGAGCTCATAGTCAAGGCAGGACTTTTGGGGGCTAGAATAGGCGAATATCCATTAGTTCTTGAATATAATCTAAAGGAAACTCCTAGTAAAATGAAAGCTGTAAAGACTATAATGGGATATTTCAAATTAGGATTTAAATATAATAAATTAAAAAGGAAGGTGAGGAAATAGTGAGTCAAATAGTATTAATCTTGACTTCTGTTTTTATGGGAGCAATAGGTCAAGTACTTTTAAAAGCAGGGGCTGACAAATTAGGAGAATTTAATTTGTCTTTTAACACTTTTTTTCAAAGTATATGGGCTATAATCAAAGTTCCTTATATATTGATCGGTATGATATTTTTTGGACTTAGTTTTCTTTTATGGATAAAGGTACTTACAAAATCTGAGCTTAGCTATGCTTATCCTATGGTTAGTTTAAGTTATGTAATAGTGGGTATTGCATCTGCAATATTTTTTAAAGAAGCCATTACAGTTAATAAAGTATGTGGAATAGCTGCCATTGTATTAGGTGTAGTTATTCTAAACAAATAATCAAAGGGGAAGTTTTAATGGGTAAAATGAGTAGAAAAGAGTTATTTATTACCATTTTATTATTTATTATTATGTTTTCTATGAGATTGCCATATATAAATAATTCCTCACCAGAATATGTTGATATGTGGAGGCAGGCAGATACAGAATCTATTGCTAGAAATTTTGTTGAACATCGTTTTAATATATTTTATCCCCAATTTAATTATGATGGACCATTACCCAATTATATACAGCTTGAATTTCAAATAACTACTTTTTTAATAGCTATTCTATATAAGTTATTTGGATATCATAATTTTTTTGCAAGATTAGTTCCTACAATGTTTTTCATACTATCTGTATATTATTTATTCTTACTTATGAGAGAAATATATTCTACTAAAATGGCATTGATAACTGTATTTATATATTCAGTTCTTCCAGTAAGTATGTTTTATTCAAGAGCCATTATGCCAGAATCTGCACTATTATGTTTTTTCAATGCTGCTTTTTATTATTTCTATAGATGGTATAGAGATGAAAAAAAATCATTATTGTTCTTGTCAGGACTCTTTACGGCTTTAGCAATTTCGCAAAAAACACCAGCTATTTTTATAGGCTTGGCAATGATTTTTATGTGTATAGATAAATATGGTATATACTTTTTAAAAAAATGGGAATTATGGGTATTTGGACTTATTGCTTTGATACCTCCGTATATTTATATTAAATGGAGTGGAATGATGGCAGAATTTACATTTATATCTGGTATTGGTACGAAACATATAATACCAAAGTTTGCAACTTCATTTTTCACTAAAGAAGCTTTTAACTTCTATAAGATGGGCTTACCTAAGGAGTTCACTTCATTAATACTTATATTGGCAGTCATAGGATTATTTACTATGAGAGACAAAAAAGAGAGGCCGCTTATTTATTTATTGATATCCATTTTATTAGAAGTTGTATTTATAGTATCCGTTATTAAGTTTAGATATTATCTAATTTTATTATCTCCTTTAGTAGCTATTTTATCAGGAAAGACCTTGTATAAATTTTTGGCAAAGAGAAGATTGGGTTTAGTATTTATATATTTCATATTGATATTTATATCTTACAGTTCTATTAATTTGGTAAAGGATGATTTTAAGGTTTCTGATGAAATTATGGAATTTAGTCAAGTAATCAATGAAAATACAAAAGATGGGGATTTAATAGTAGTAGGAACCCTTGATTCCACAAGAATTAGTGTTAGTAATAGACAAGGCTGGAGAGCTAATATAAAATTATATGATTATATACCAAAGGATATAGAAGGAGAGGTAAATTATTTTATAGAAAATGGGGCTAAGTATTTTGTAGTTGAAGATGATTTTATATATAATGACGATGGAAGTTATATCAAATATTTAGAAGATAATTTTAGGAAACTAGAGTTTAATAATAAATATAAGTTTTATGTTTTGAGTGATTAAGAGTCAGGATAGACTTCAATGTTTATCCTGTTTTTTCATGTAGTGGGACAAAAGTTCTTCAAATATATTTACTAATGTCCCGGTATTGACAGGGGTTATTTTGTAATATATAATTATAATAAATTATATGGAACATGTTTCATATAAATGTATAAAAAAGGATATGAGGTTAAAATATTATGCCAAATATTAGAGAAATTGCTAAGAGAGCAGGGGTGGGAATAGCTACTGTATCCAGATATATAAATAATACAGGATATGTAAGTGAAGAGGTAAAATTGAAGATTCAAAAAGAGATTGATGATTCGGGATATACACCTAATGCTTTAGCTAGGGCAATTTTTACTAAAAATTCTAAGACGTTAGGATTGATGATTCCCAATATTACAAATCCATTTTTTAATCAAATGGCTACTGTAATAGAAGAACATGCTAACAGATATGGATATACCTTATTTCTATGTAATACTGAAGATAATAAAGAAAAAGAGATGGAATACTTAGATATACTAAAAAGTCATCGTGTTGCAGGTATCATTGCTTCAAGGACAATGTGCAAAGATGAATATTTAAATATTCAGATTCCTGTTGTTTCCTTTGAAAATCGTATATCACCAGAAATACCCACTATATCTTCTAATAACTATAGCGGAGGAAAGATGGCATTTAGGCATTTATATGATAGGGGATGCAGAAAGATTTTGCATATAAAGGGGCCTAAGGTATTTGATGCTACTGAAATGAGATGCAAAGGATTTGTAGATGCTGCAAAAAAAGAGAAAGTAGAAGTTGATGTTATAGGATTTGAAAGTGATTTTCATGTTAAAATGCTTGATAAGGACTTAAATAATATCAAAGATATAGAAAAGTATGATGGAATATTTGTTTTTAACGATATTGCAGCTGCTATAGTAATGAAATATTTAAAAGAAAGAGATATTAGAATTCCAGAGGATATACAGATAATTGGCTTTGACAATAGTTTTATATGTGAACTATTACAACCTTCTTTAACTACAATTCAACAACCTATTGAGGAATTAGGATTTTTAGTTGTGGAATTTCTAATTAATTTAATTAACGATGAAGATGTAATTATTAAAAACCATTTATTAGAAACAAAGTTAATCCAAAGAGAATCAACACTTTTGTCATCATAAGTAATAGCTTAGTGATTGACATATCATTTGATGTGGTAAATCGTTCAGTATTATACTGAAGTTTACAAATTAATATTATTAGGGGGAAAGTGTAATGAAAAGATGCTCAAAAAGAATACTAGTATTTATCTCACTATTAATGACTTTAACATTAGTAGCAGCATGTGGTCAAAAAGATGCTAATAAGCAATCTTCCACTAATGCTGAAGGAAAAGAGTTCCAAATAGTAATGGTAGCAAAACATGAAGGTATTCCATGGTTTGACGACATGAGAAAGGGAGTAGACGAGTTTAACAAAGAATATGAAGGAAAAGTAAAAGCTTGGCAAATAGCTCCCGAAGGTGGAGACCCTGCTAAACAAGTACAAATGGTTGAAGATCTAATAGCACAAGGCGTAGATGCTATAGCTGTTGTTCCTAATGATCCAGATTCTATGAGACCAGTTTTAGAAAGAGCTAAGGAAAAAGGAATAATCATTATCAGTCATGAAGCTGCAGGTCTAGCTGACGTAGTAGATTATGATATTGAAGCTTTCGATAATGAATCATTTGGAGTACTTATGTTTGATGAATTAGCAAAAGCTATGGATGGCAAAGGTAAATTTGCTGCTATGGTTGGTGGTTTAACTATGGAAACTCATATGGCTTGGTATAATGCTGGAATGGAACATATTAAAGCTAATTATCCAGATATGACTCCTATATCTGAACAACCATATGAAGATAAAAATGATGATAAGATTGCGAGAGATAAATCTCTTGAAATATTAAATGCACATCCTGATTTAAAAGGATTTGTAGGAACTTCAGTTTCTGCAGGAAGCAATATGGCTTCAGTGTTAAAAGAAAAGAACAATACTGATATTAAGGTTGTTAGTTTAGGTATTCCTTCTGTATCAGGTCCTTATCTAGAAGAAGGTTTTATGGCACATGCTCAAACTTGGAGACCAGCAGATGTTGGTTATGCAAGTATGAATCTTGCTTATAAGATGCTTAGTGGAAAAGAAATTAAAGATGGAATAAATTTGGACAGACATGGATATGAAAGCATTAAAGTAGTAGATAAAGTTGTATATGGTAATGCTCCTTTAGAATTGAAAAAAGGAACATTTGAAGCTGGAAGTTATCCATTCTAATTTAGACGGCGTAAAGACAAAGGAATTAAAGGCATTCCTTTGTCTTTATTATCAATAAGATAGGAGAGAAATTAATGGGAAACATATTGTTATCAGCAAATAATATTTCCAAGAGTTTTGATGGAGTTCATGCTCTTAAGAATATTGATATAGAAATTGAAAAAGGTAATATTAAATGCCTTGCCGGTGAAAATGGCTGTGGAAAATCAACCCTTGTAAAAATCCTATCTGGTGTTTATACACCTGATGAAGGAGAGATAAATATTGAAGGTAAAAGTTATAGCCGTTTAACGCCAATAACAGCCATAGAGGAAGGTGTTCAAGTTATTTATCAGGATTTATCTTTATTTCTGCATATGAATATTGCAGAAAATATTGCCATGAATAAAATGATTTATAGCAAGAATACATTTATGGACTGGAATGATATATATAGAATTGCCCAAGAGCAGTTGGATAAAATAGGCGTCTCCTTAGATTTAGATACTCCCATTAGAAATTTATCCATTGCTAATAGGCAATTAGTAGCTATTTGTAGAGCATTAAGCTTAGATGCAAAGGTTTTATTTATGGATGAACCTACTACGGCATTGACTAAAAAAGAGGTAGACAGATTGTTGTCTATTGTCTTGGGATTAAAACAAAAAGGTATCTCTGTTATTTTTATAAGTCATAAGTTGAATGAAATTTTTGAAATATCCGATAATATAACTGTAATCAGAGATGGTGAAAAGGTAGGGGATTTTACTGCCAAAGAGTTAGATCCAAAGAGTTTATCCTATTATATGACAGGAAAAGAAGTTGGATATACTAGATATAAAAAAATAGGATCAGAGAAGAATAAAATTTTAGAAGTAAAGAATCTTACTAAAAAGGGAATGTTTGAAGACATAAGTTTTGATATTGAGAAAGGCGATATTTTAGGTATTACAGGCTTATTAGGTTCTGGAAGAACAGAAATGGCTTTATCTTTATTTGGATTAAATCCTCCTGATAGTGGAGAGATTTTAATTGATAATAACGCTGTTGAGATAGATTCTCCAACTACAGCAATTGAGCATGGAATTGCTCTTTTACCTGAAGATAGATTGACACAAGGGTTATTTTTGGAAAGTAGTACTAAAACCAATATAACGGCTACAATATTAGACAAAATCAAAAATGGTTTTGGAATAATAGATACAAGTAAACAGAAAATAATCTCCACTGAAGTGGTAAATAATATGAATGTAAATAATAAAGATATAGAACTCCATGTAAAAAAATTATCTGGTGGAAACCAGCAGAAAGTAGCTATTGGAAAATGGATGGTGACTAATCCTAAGATTTTCATATTAGATACACCTACTGTAGGGGTTGACATAGGTTCAAAATCTGAAATATATAATAAAATTCAAGAACATGCCAATAAGGGAATGGGAATTATACTTATTTCAGATGAGATAGAGGAAGTATTGGCAAATTGTAATAAAGTAATAATAATGCATGAAGGTAAAATAATAGAATATTTAGATGAGAATGAACTTGATAATGAGAATATCCAAGATAAAATTTTTCAAATTATCAACAATCCGTTAGGGAGGGTAGAAAATGAAGCAAAGTAATAATAATGCAGGAACAACCATTTCTAACAGAAGGTTTAGAAAATTAAAACAAATGGAAAAATATTTAATAAGCATATTAGCAGTATATATAATAATTGTTAGTATGGTAAGTAAAAACTTCTTGTCTATGAATACGTTATTTGACTTACTTAGGACATCATCTGGCACATTAATATTGGCTGCTGGAGTTTTAGTAGTTCTTATATCAGGAGGAATTGATGTTTCTTTTACTGCTATTGCTGTAGTAAGTGGATATTCATCTATAAGATTGATGATTACTTTTGGCATAGACAATATTTACTTTGCTTTATTACTATCAGCTCTTATCGGATGTATTTTAGGTGCTATAAATGCTTTAATAATCCACTTTTTTAAATTATCTACATTTATTGTTACATTAGGAACATCTAGTGCTTTTTATGGGTTTATGACTACATTTATAGGGACAAGCAGTATTTCAGTTGCAGATAAGCCTCAATCTTTATTTAGATTTGGAAATGCACGATTATTTACAATTACCAATGGATCCTCGTCTTATGGAGTTCCATTATTTTTTGTCATAGCCTTAGTAATCCTTATTGTTACTTGGTTTATTCTATATAGGACTATGCTTGGACGAAGTATTTTTGCAATTGGTAATTCAGAAGAATCTGCTCTTAGGGCAGGAATAAATATATTTAAAACTAAGATTTTTGTATATACCTATATGGGCTTACTATCAGGTATTATGGGGATAGTCTATTTTTCTGAAATAGATTTAATTAATCCTGTGTCTTTAGTTGGAACCGAATTGATGGTTATAGCTGCAGTTGTTATTGGCGGAATACGATTAACAGGTGGTGAAGGCACTATCTTAGGTGCAGTTTTAGGGGTATCAATTATTCAAATTTTTAAATCTACTCTTGTCTTTTTAGGCTTGTCGACTTCGCTGAATGATTTATTTATTGGAATAATCCTTATAGCTAGTGTTTCCATAATATCATATCAAGAACGCAAGAATAATAAAGAACAATTGATATTTACTAAATGATTATATGAGAGGTGATTAATTTGAAATCAGTCAGTGATATTCTTAGAAAGGATACAAATATCTTTGTATTATTAGGAGTCTTCACTATAGTTGTCTTATTCCTTGGGGGTATGTTAGGAGGAAGATTCTTTTCTATAAATAACTTTCAATCCATGGCTTTTCAAATCAGTGAGTTTGGGTTTTTAGCCATTGCTATGTCATTAGCCATGCTAACTGGCGGAATTGATTTATCTATAGTAGCCAATGCAGGACTTTCTGGAATCATGGCAGCATTTGTACTATCAGGAAAGTTTTTTAATATAGAGACTATGAACAGTGGAGTTACAATATTAATTGCAGTATTTGCAGCGTTGTTATGTTCCACATTATGCGGATTATTTAATGGGATATTGATATCAAAACTATCTATTCCGCCAATATTAGCTACTTTAGGTACTATGATATTTTACACTGGAATAGGTATGGCTTTAACTAATGGTGAAAGTGTTAGAGTGGGAGTTAAAGGCTTTTCTAAATTTAGTTCAAAAACATTATTTGATATACCTTATATATTTCTTTTATTAGTGA
The DNA here is from genome assembly GCF_040396155.1 of Tissierella praeacuta. Classification (GTDB taxonomy): domain Bacteria; phylum Bacillota; class Clostridia; order Tissierellales; family Tissierellaceae; genus Tissierella; species Tissierella praeacuta_A. Next base: position 29,656 of record NZ_JBEBOY010000023.1, on the reverse strand, counting down.
TTACATTTATTGTGGTTTCTTTTATACTATCAAAAACGAAGTTTGGAAAACAAATATATATGGTCGGACAAAACTCAGTAGCTTTAAGGTTTTCTGGTATTAATTCTGAAAAGGTTTTAATAAAAACCTATGGTATGATTGGATTTTTAGTAGGGATATCTTCTTTGATTATTATTTCTAGGGTTAACTCCGCTAGAATGGGATTTGGAGATACCTATCAACTTCAAACAATTTTAGTAGCAGTATTAGGAGGAATTGACCCAGATGGAGGCAGAGGAAATTTATTTGGTGTTGCATTGGGAATAGTAGTATTACAATTTCTTCAAAGTGCATTTACAATATTCCAATTCACTCCATATGCTAAAAAACTTATATGGGGAGTACTATTATTATTTGTAATGATTATGAATTTCTTAATTGATAATGGAAAAATATTTAAATTATCAAAGAAAATAAAAAATAATTAAATAGGGGGATATAAGTATGAAGTTTGAGCAAGTTTATAAAACCATTTTAGGAGAACTTGACGAAGTCTTTGAAAGAGTAAATTATAATGATGTGGAAACCTTAATGGACATGATTAATAGCTCCCAGAGAATATTTTTAATGGGAGTAGGCAGAGAGGGTCTTGCAACTCGTGGTTTTGCCATGAGATTAATGCATTATGGCAAAGAAGTACATTGGTGCTGGGATGATACTACTCCTGCTGTTCATGAAGATGATCTTTTTATCTTTACATCTGGTTCTGGAGAAATAGGTCATATTCATTACGTAGTAAATGAGGTTAAGAAAGTTGGAGCTAAGATTGCCCTTGTTACAGGAGTGCCTGATAGAAAGACAGCAGATTTAGCGGATTTTGTTCTATGGGTACCTGCAAGTGTATATAAAGGCAAGGATAATGTGGTGCCATCTATTCAACCTATGGGAAATCTATTTGAGCAATCCTTATTTATACTATTTGATATGATTATTATGGCTCTTGTAGATAGTGGTAATAATACTTTTGAGAAAATGGCACATAATCATAGAAACTTTGAATAATTATTTTAAATAGATATATTGAGAGAAGGGATATAGATGTACTTTATTGGAATTGATGTTGGAACTACGTCAGTAAAAATTCTTGCCATAGATGAATCAGGTGAAATTATAAAAACTGTTACTAGAAAATACCCTATTTATTTCCCTGAACCAATGTGGTCTGAGCAAGATCCAGAAGATTGGTGGAATCAGACATTAGATGGATTAGATGAATTATTTAATGGGATTGACAGAGAAGAAGTAAAATCAATAGCATTAAGTGGACAAATGCATGGTTTAGTTATACTTGATGAGAAGGATGAAGTCATTAGACCAGCTATACTTTGGAATGACCAGAGAACTGAAAAAGAATGTTCTTATTTAAATGATGAAATTGGTATAAATAAAATCGCAAATTGGACTGGTAATGTTGCACTAACAGGTTTTACTGCACCTAAGATACTGTGGTTGAGAGAAAATGAATTAGAGAATTTTAATATGATTAAGAAGATTATGATGCCAAAGGATTATTTGGCATATAAATTAAGTGGTGAATTTGCAACTGATATGTCTGATGCATCTGGAACATTATATTTAGATGTAAAGAATAGACAGTGGTCTAAGGATATGTTAAATATCCTCGGTATATCAATTGAACAATTGCCTAAGCTTTATGAATCCTTTGAAGTTATTGGAAATATAAAAGAAGATATTGCTAAAAGATTAGGTCTATCAAATGATGTAAAGATTGTAATTGGCGGCGGGGATCAAGCAGTTGCAGCAGTTGGCGGCGGTGTAGTTGGGGAAAATACATGCTCAGTATCCTTAGGCACATCTGGGGTGGTCTTTGCCAATTCATCTAAATTTATAATAGATGATAATAAAAGGCTTCATTCATTTTGTAATGCCAATGGTAAATATCATATTATGGGAGTTACTTTAGCAGCAGCAGCTTCTTTAAAATGGTGGGTTGAGAATATAAGCAAATTAAATTTTGATAGTTTATTAGAAGAAGCAAAAAATGCAGAGATAGATAATCATATTTTCTTCCTACCTTATTTAATAGGAGAGAGAACTCCTCACAATGATCCAAATGCTAGGGGAACTTTTATAGGTATGAATATGGTAACAGAAAGAAAAGAGATGACTAGAGCTATTCTGGAAGGTGTAGCATTTTCTCTTCGTGATACCTTTGAAATCATGAAAGATATGGGAATGAATATTTCTGAAATTACCATTAATGGAGGAGGAGCAAAATCCAATCTATGGTGTCAAATCATGGCGGATGTTTTAAATATAAGAGTTAATAAAGTGAATTCAGATAATGGGCCAGCATATGGAGCTGCAATTTTAGCTACTGTAGGATATGGATTATTTGATTCTGTAGATGAAGCTTGTAATGCCTTTATAAAGGTTACTGATAGGATTGAGCCAAATAAAGAGCGGGTTTTATTATATGATGAAAAATATAATAAATTTAGGATGATATATCCTAGTGTTAGTAATTTATTTAAAGAATTAGTTTAGAAGAATAGGGGCTGCCCCTATTTCTTTCTTTATGGACAAATACTGCCCTGTGGGATATAATTATATCAAAATAGCTAAGGGGTGAATTCATATGAAGTTGAAAGGAAAAATTGTCTTATCTTCATTATTAATTTGTCTTGTATCTATCCTATCAATATCAGTTATCAACTACATAATATCTATCCAAAAATTAGAAAAAGAAATAGACAAAAATATGCAGCATGAAACCGTAAGTATAGCTAAGGACTCGGATAAATGGATGGCTCTGCAAAAGGATTCATTAGAAGAGGTTCTACAGGGACTTATTTACAGCGATAATTATGATTATGATTGGGTACACAATTATTTTGTTGAAAAGAATCATATGAATGAGGGCAATGAATATTATGTAGGGTTTCCAGATAAAAGTTTAATAGCAGGGTCAGGCTGGATACCAGATAGTAATTACGATACTACTGCTAGAGATTGGTATATTGGAGCTAAAGGGACTGACGGTATTTACATAACTGAGCCTTATTTAGATGTGGATATGGGTAATATGGTGATTACCATATCAAAGGAATTTAAGACTAAAGATGGAAAAGAAGGGGTAATGGCTTCAGATATTACTATAGATTACATATTAAATTTAATATCAAATATGGATTTAGAAGAAGGGGATTATGCATTTTTATTAGATAATAAAGGTAATATAATTATGCATTCCAATGAAGAATTTAATCCCTCAGAGGAAAAATTAACTAATATAGGTGAGATATTAGATGGCAAAATAGAATCCATAATTGGCAAAGAGTTAAGTATGAGAGATAGAACAATACGAGACTATGATAATGAGGACAGAATGTTCTTTTTTGCTAATATACCTGAATCAGATTGGACAGTAGGTGTAGCTTTATCCAGTTATAGAATCATGGATGCTGTTAATATTGTTATAAAATATACAATAGCAGCTGCAATTGCTATAATTTTAATTTCACTGATATTATCGAATTATGTAGTAGGTACTATATCTAAACCTATTATAGAGTCTGTGAAAATTGCAGAAGATATTAGTAATTTAAATTTATCTATGGCTATTGATGAAAATAAGCTAAAGAGAAAAGATGAAATAGGAGCTATGTATAATTCTTTCCAATTGATTATTGAAAAGTTAAGGCATTTTGCAAAAGAGATGAATTCCTCTGTGGCTACAAATCATCAAATATATACAGATACACTGGATAAGCTGAATTTTTTAGTAGGACAAGCAGAAGAAAACTCAGCCACTACAGAAGAATTATCTGCTGGAATGGAGGAAACATTGGCTGCTAGTTTAGCAATTAATGAATCTGCATCAGAGATAGACAAGGCCATATCGGATTTTGCTGAGAAAACTAGTGAAGGCTCAAATACATCATCTGAAATTAGCAATAAGGCAGATAAATTAAGTAATCAACTTATAAATGCTAGAAATATGTCTATGAATATGTATGATGAAGCAAAAGAAGAAATAAGAAAAGCTATAGAAGCTTCAAAAGAAGTAGAAAAAATTAATATATTATCAAATGCCATATTGGAAATATCTGAACAAACGTCTTTATTGTCTTTAAATGCAGCCATAGAGGCAGCAAGAGCTGGAGAATCCGGCAGAGGTTTTGCAGTAGTAGCAGAGGAAATAAGGAAATTAGCCGATAATTCCAATGCAACAGTTGGAGAAATACAAGCTGTAACAGATATTATAACTAAATCAGTGAAGCAACTAATAGACAAAGTGTCTCAAGTAATGGAGTTTTTAGATAAGGATGTAATAAAAGATTATGAGTTAATTGTTGAAGCAGTTAATAACTATAAAGATGATGGACATTTCTTAAATAATATAATATCTGACCTTAGTGCCACGTCAGAAGAGCTATCAGCTACAGTAAATGAAATATCCAATTCTATAAATGAGATGTCTATTACATTGGAGGAATCAACTTCAGCAACTACTAATATTGCAGAAAAGAATATGAATATGGTTGAGGCAATAAATCATATTAATTCCATAATGGAATGTAATAAATCTGTATCTAATAGATTGGAAGATCTGGTTTCAGAAATTAAGCTTTAATATATAGGACAGTATTCCTATCTAGGTGGTACTTTTTGACAAATGGGCATAGGTATATTACAATATAATTAAAGGAAAAAAAGAGTTAAATAAAAAATAGGAGGGAGTAGAATGAAGAAAAAAATTGGCAAGAAGCAGGTGCTATTTATTGCAACTATAGTCATACTTAGTTCATTTTTAGTATCTACAGCATTTGCAGCTGATACATATGCTACGTTAAAGGGAGTGTTTGCAGATATTAAGATTTTTAGCAATGGACAACAAGTATATTTAGATACTAAACCTTTAATCATCAATAGCACGACTTATGTACCTGTAAGAGCGTTAGGAAATGTACTTAACAAAGAAATTGGTTGGGACCAACAGACTCGTAGAATTGATATCAATGATAGATATGATGAAGGTTATAACTATACATTGATTCAATTAAATGAGAAACAGAATCAAATCCTTAAATTAGAGGCAAGGATAAAGGAACTAGAAGAAGAAACTTCAGGAAGTAAGAAAGGTAAAATTTCAACTTTATCTGATATGGAAAAATACTTAAATAAAGAATATGATGTATATGAAAAAGTTAACTTCGATATTAGATTATCAGGAAGTACAAAGAACGTAAAGGTAAAGATTTACGTAAATAAGAAGGATGATTCAAGATGGAGTTCATTATCATCATCAGAGATTAAATACTATCTTCAAGATATAGTTGATGATATTTTAGATGAATTTAAAAATGCAGATATATCTGGATATATTGAAAATGAATATTCAGGAAAGAAAGATGTAGAGTTTGAAATTAATTCAAAGGGAAAATTAACAATAGACAATGATTACAAGTCTAGTGGTAAGATTAAAGATTTAGATGATATGGAAGATTATCTAAATGATGAATTTTATAAATATGATGGTATATATTTTGATTTTACCTTAAAAGGAAGCGAAAAAAATATTAGAGTAAATATTGATGTAGATAGCTCTGACTGGAAAAACTATAAAAATCAAGAAAAGTTCCTAGAAAAGGTATATAGTAAGATTATATACGAATTCAGTAAGGCTGATATATATGGATATATTAGCAATGATTATTTTGAGTTTGATTCAAAGGGATATGTAAAGATAAAATAAAGAAAGATTTAAGGCTGGATAAATTCAATTTATCCAGCCTTAATTTTTTTCGGTATATATGCAATTAAAACAATTTATGAAATTTTCTTAAGTTTATATTATAAATACATTATTAACCAATTTTTTTCATAGTCTTTTTTTCTAATCTATCTACAAATATAGTTCCGGCTAAATCTCCTAAACAGTTAGTAGTTGTAGTTCCCATATCAAATAATCTATAGAATGCTGCAATAATGCCTACGATTTCTGTTGGTAGTCCAAATGCTTCTACCATGACTAAAAGCTTAACAATACCACTTCCTGGGATTCCTCCCCCTCCAGTTGAGAAGATTGCTGATAGGAAAATAACTTTCAGCATAGTTCCTATATCAAGAGGTGTCCCAACTACTTGGCTAATAAATACAATAACTACGCCGTATAATAGAACACTTCCATCATAGTTCATTTGAGAACCTAATGGTATAGTAAAACCAGAAATGCTTTCAGGAACATCAAACTTTTCCTTAGCTACCTTAATATTTACAGGAATTGAAGCTATACTACTACATGTTGCAATTGTATAGATCCAAAGCTCAGCACTATCCTTTAAGAATTTAATTGGATTGATTCCTGAAGTAATCCAAAGTGTACCACCATAAACTATAATTGCGTGAAGAATACATGCTAGATAATAAGTGCCTGCTAATGTTGCCATACTAGTAAATATACCTGCACCATATTTAGCAAAGGAATCTGCCATTAAGAAAAATATACCAATAGGAGATGCAATCATAATCATACCAATAAGAGAAAATACCATTTCACTAAGAGCATTAAATCCATTAATTACAGTTGCTTTAAGGTTTTCATTTTTTATCCTTAAAATTGCAACACCTAGTAAAATTGCAATAATTAAAGTTTGTAAGATATTACCATTTGCAAAGGTTGCAAACATATTAGAAGAGAACATGCCTGTAAAAAATTCTGAAATAGTGATATCGGTTCCACCAGTGATTTCCTTTGAGGCTAATCCAGTAAAATTAGCAATAGTTCCTGGTTTAATAATGAATGCAACTGCTATACCTATTGCTGTTGCAATTAAAGTAGAAATAAGATAATAAGACATAATTCTTACACTAATACGTCCTAAGGATTTAGTATCCTTTTGTGAAGTAATTCCTGTGATTATTGTGACTAGTACCATTGGCACAACAATCATTTTAATCATGTTCAGCCATATATCACCAACGAAGCCTACTTTGGTCATAGGTTCTCCTATAAGAAGTCCAAAGATGGCTCCTAAAACCATAGCAATAAAAACCTGTGTAGTTAAACCAATTTTCTTTCCGCCGATTTTCATAAACACACAACCTTTCTTGTATTATAGTTTTTAAGTTAACGTATGAAATAAATTAACTCTATAGAGAAGCATCAATATCTTTAATAATTTTTACAGAAGCAATGGCATCTTCATGATTAATACCATTATGGAAAACCAAACGTACTTTGTTTTCTAACACAGGACGTATCAATAATCCCTTTTCTTTTGCTAAGTTACAATATTCTTCCCCAGTTAATCCTGTATTACGAATATCTAACATAACAATATTGGATTGTACATTATCTTCGATTACAGTTTTCTTTAAATCTTGAAGATTTTCAGCAACGTATTTTGCATTTTCCATATCTAGTTTTAATAATGGAATATTGTGTTTAAGGGCATATATTCCAGGGGCAGCAATTATTCCAGCTTGTCTCATATTACCGCCTAATAGTTTTCTCTTCTTTCTTACTTCCTTAATAAAGTCCTTATTGCTACATACTAAAGAACCTATAGGAGCACCTAAACCTTTGGAGATACAGAACATAACAGAGTCAACATATTTACAGATATCCTTTGCTTCTACTCCTAAACTTGTTGCTGCATTAAATAATCTCGCTCCATCCATATGAACATGAACATTAAATTCTTTGGCTAAGTCATATATCTTTTTTAAATCATCGATGCCAATACACGTTCCACCAGAGAAATTATGAGTATTTTCAATACATATAAGTTTAATATCGTTTTTACTTAATAGCTCCCTAAGGTCATCAATGTCTGGTACCTTTTTATCATTTAGTTTGTAAAAAACAGGAATTAATTGTCCAAAATCTTTATCGAAAACAATCTTTTCACTTTTGTAAATATGCTGTATTTCTTCAACTAAAACCTTATCTCCTGGATTACAATGTGCCAAAATAGCAGTAGTATTTCCTAAAGTACCAGAGGAGAAAAGAACTCCTTCATCCATTCCAGTTAATTGGGCAGCTAAGTCTTCAAGTTCATTTACAGCTAAATCTTCTCCTCTTCCTTCACTATTTACTCTTCCATCATCACCTAGTTTTGCTGAAAGGATAGTTTCTAACATTTCCTTAGTTGGAAGAGTTAGAGTATCACTTCTTAAATCAATCATAAATATCCTCCTTTGTTATAAATATAATATAGATTATAATTTAACTAATATATGTAGCAAATATTGTGCCAAAAAATTGTTATTATAGTATAAATTTTTAACATAGTGTTTTACAGTGTTATAGACTGTATAGGAATAATGATTGATAAATAAAATACATTTGAATAAAAAGATAACGTTGCAAATGTTTCTAAAGAAACGATTGCAACGTTATTTGCAACTATTCATAAATATTAAACTTTTTCATAAGTCTCCATAATGTAGTTCTGTGGATCCCCAGCAGATTAGCTGCTTCTATTCTTTTTCCATCAGATAGCCGAAGAGCCTCTTCAATTTCTTCTTTAGTAATGGCTGCTAATTGAATATTAATATCTTTTAAATCATCTCTTGTTTCGCAATCAGGTTCATATCTTTCAATCATATTTTTTATGATTTCACTATCTATTATATCTGATGTATTAATAATACTAATTTTTTCAATGAAGTTTTGTAATTGTCTTACATTACCTGGCCAACTATATTTCTGTAAAGCAATAATTGCATCATTGGTTATTTTCACATTTTTATCTATGGAATATTTTATAAAAAATTCTTTAATCAACTCATAAATATCCTCTTTTCTCTCTCTAAGAGGTGGTATTGCTAAGGTTAATACATTTAAACGATAGAATAAATCTTCCCTAAATTTATTTTTTGTAACTAAATCCCTAATTTTTTTATTTGTTGCGGATATAATCCTTACGTCTATAGGAATAATTTGATTGCTTCCTAATCTCATTACTTTTCGTTCTTGTAAAACCCTTAAAAATCTTCCTTGCAAAGTTAAAGGCATTTCAGATATTTCGTCTAAAAATATGGTACCATTATGAGCAAGTTCAAATAAACCGGCTTTTCCACTTTTTTTAGCTCCAGTAAAGGCTCCAGCTTCATATCCAAATAATTCGCTTTCTAAAATACTCTCTGGCAGGGATGCACAATTAACTGCAACAAAAGGTCCATGTTTTCTAGGACTAAGATTGTGGATACTTTGGGCAAATAACTCTTTTCCAACTCCTGTTTCCCCTAATATCAACACTGTGGAGTCTGTTTTTGAAAATCTCTTTGCAATATTTACTGCATCTTCCATAGCTTTGCTTTTACCCTTAATGTTTTCAAAGGTGTAAGTAGCATATAGACCTTTAGTTAATATTTTATCTCTAATTTTATGTTCACCAGTGGTAATAGTGTTTATATCATTAAAAGTAGCTATGGCTCCAATAACTTCTTTATTATCAAGTTTTAGGGGAATCATATTATAGAGAATATTTGTACCGTTTAAATAAGCTATTTCTTGTAGTTTTTCTTTACCTGTCTTTAGAGTGTGTAATAACTCTTTTAATTCTGGCAGTACATCAAATAGTGGAGAACCTTCTAACTGCCTGTTATTATCGTCTAGGATTAATTTTGAAGCGGTTTTATTCATTAATGTAATAATTCCCTTATTATCAATAGCAATATATCCCTCTTTTGTATTTTCCAATATTGCATTTAATTCTTCGCTTTTTCTATTATTAAAAAATATTGTTTGTAATATTAATTCAGCTTCATTATATGCATGAATTAAGGCTTTTTCGCTATAATCTATTCTAACATAGTGCATATTAAGATCTTTTGCCAATCGGGTTTGGTGTGCGCCGCCAACAATTACATCAATATTTTCTTCCTTTAGTTTAGCAACCTTTGTTTCCATCTCATTTTCGTTTTTTACAAATACTTGCTTAATATTTACATTAAGTAATGGGTTAATTAATTCCAATCCTTTCCATAGATTATCATAGCCTATGACTCCAATATTTGGTCCCATTTTGCTTGCCTTAATCAAAGCTTGTATCATATCTTCAATTGGAATAGGGATTTCCACAACTGGTATATTAAGTGAATTTCGTATTCTCATGGCAGTACCTCCACGAGCTAATATTACCTTAAACCCCTTTTCAATTAATTTTTGTGGATTATGAGGATCGTAGATTTGAATATCTACATCCTTTCCCATTTTTTTGAAAATACTATCTGCAAGTTGAATAAGATCTTCATTAAAAGCTGCATAACAAATATAACTCATATTTTCCTCCCCTAAATAAAAGGCATATTATTAAAGTATGGAGCTATATCACTAATTCTAGTGAATAACTCCATACTTTAATAGTATCAAAAGTTATAAATCTTTGCAATATTGTATGAATCAATTGTTTTAAGGGATTTATTTAAGAGCTCCTATGGTTTTAGATAATTCGATTATACTTTCCGATAATTGATTTAGTTTTCCCTCTATTCTAACCAATAAATATATAGATAGAACTATTGGGAAACCAAGATTAGCTATACCAGAATATATTTCTTCCATATTAATCATCACCCTTTATTTTAATTAATAATTAACAGCTGACAATTTAAAAATTAAAACAAAAATATTAAAATTGTTTGAAAACTAGCAAAGGGGACGATCTGTCCCCTTTGATTAGATGCTTAGTTTGTTAACTGTTGTACTTATTATTCTAGCATCATTAGCCTTTACTAAATCTAACATTTTAGAATTAAATACATTACAGTCTATTATAGTAGCCATAGCTTGAGATACTTCCTCAGGAGTTATATCAGACTTTGGCTCATCTATGCTGATTACAAACTTCTTATTTGATTCATCAAGAAATTCCATTTCTAGTTTTGTCTTTTCCATTAGATCACCACCTTCTATAATATATTTATAGCCTTGCCTGTCTCACTAAGATTGTGAGATAATAATTTGTAAGAAAGAATTATCTTTCCTACAATAAATGAATAACAGTCAATAGTTTCAATAGAATATTATATTCTATTTAACTATTTATCTTTTAGCTATTCATTAATTAAGGTAGTAGTTTCTACCTTTTGCACTTTTAATAAAGATTTTTCCTGTAAATCAGCTATAGCTTTGGCCGCAGTGTGTAAGTTTGTATCATCGGCTGTAGTCTTTATTTGTGCAAATGTTTTAGAATGGGTTTTTTGTTTTCCATTTACCATTCCGCCGTCAAGCTCAAGTTTTAGTGTTAATTTTTCCTTTAAAGTTTCCATTGCCATATTCTCACCTCCTTCTTACATTTAATAAATAGAATTAGAGTTGAGAAATTACTATGGTAAATTTAATTATTTTAGGGTATTAAGTAATTAAAGATTAATAGTGAGGTGCATAAGATGAGTAAACAGAAATATGATTTTGATAGAATAATTGATAGAAGAAATAGCAATTCCATGAAATGGTCAGGAGATAATGATGTATTGCCTATGTGGATAGCAGATATGGATTTTAAAGTTGCAGACGAAATATTAGATTCTATGAAAAAGACTATTGACCATGGTATTATAGGATATGATTATAGACCAGATTCTTTTTATGATGCTATAATTAATTGGGTAAAGGATAGGTATAATTGGGATATTAAACAGGAATGGATTATATTTACTCCTGGTGTAGTACCGGGATTAGGTATTTCAGTGAAGACTTTTTCTAAAGAAGGGGATAAGGTAATTATACAGCCCCCAGTATATCCTCCTTTCTCCGGAGTAGTAGAAAATAATAATAGGATAGTGGTGGAAAATCCTCTTAAATATAGGGATAATAAATATATAATGGATATAGAGGATTTAGAGAAGAAAATAGATAAAGACGTAAAGGTAGCCATGATTTGCAATCCTCATAATCCAGTAGGCAGAGTATGGACTAAAGAGGAGTTAGAAGCATTTGGCAATCTATGTATGAAAAATAATATTATAATAGTATCCGATGAGATACATTGTGATTTAACCTTTAAAGGACATAAACATATTCCTTTGGCATCTATATCTAAGGAATTTGCCAATAACACAATAACATTTATGGCGCCAAGTAAGACCTTTAATATTGCAGGATTATTTGCTTCCGTAGCTATTATACCTAATGAAAACCTTAGAAGTCTTTATAATGCTACTATTGAAAATATGTCAATAACCCATACAAATGGATTTTCCATAAGAGGATTTGAAGCTGCATATAAATATGGTGGTGAATGGTTAGATAAAGCTCTTAAATATATAGAAGACAATGCAGATTTTGCAGTTGATTATATAAATAGAAATATTTCTGAAATAAAGACATATAAGCCTGATGGAACATTTTTAATGTGGTTAGATTTTAATTCTTTAGGAAAAACCTCCTATGAAATAAATGAGTTATTAATTAATAAAGGTAAAATCCAATTAAATGACGGTGCAACCTTTGGAAAGTCGGGAGAAGGATTCTTTAGACTAAATATAGCTTGCCCAAGAGAAGTTTTGACAGATGGGCTAAAAAGGATAAGAACAGCTGTAAAACGGTAATTAAAGACCTTCAGTGAATTTAATTCATTGAAGGTCTTTTTATATGAATATCATGTTGATTGTGATGAAGAAAAAGACATGGTATAATAAGTTAAAATAAGCATAAATGTTGTTTGAGTTATAAGAAATTTATAGGAGGAGACATTCTATGTATCAAGTAGATGAAATTGATATAAAAATTTTGGAGATTTTAAAAGAAGATGCACGTACTTCATATTCAAAGATTGCAGAGCTTGTCCATTTGTCTAGGGTAGCAGTAAGAGATAGAATTCTTCGTATGCAGGAGGAAGAGGTAATATTAGGATTTACTGTTCAAATAAATAGCAAGGCTTTTAATAAAGAGGTATCTGTATTCTTTGATATAGAAATAGACCCTAATCAAATAACGAATGTTGTACAAAAACTAATATTACAAGAAGACATCGCAATTATTTCACAGCATACGGGAAATGTGGGATTACATGTTCATGCATATATTGATAAATTAGAAAACTTATCAGAGTTCATGTATGAAAAACTCTATTCAATTAGAGGGGTTAAAAATGTAATGTCCCATGTTTTGATAAAAAATTATAAAACTAATGCTTATTTATGCTAAGAATTTCATATGGCAATCAATTAAATTATAAAAAAGTATCTATAATTCAGATGAATTATAGATACTTTTTTATAATTTTCTTTACTTCAAAAGTAAACAATTAGCAAATGTTAAGAAAAATTAGATTAACAGAACATTTTGCAAAAAATAAAAGGGTGGTTTATGCAAATGTAAAGAATGTAACATGATACACTTAATCTAAGATTTAGATAATCTACTTTTAATTTTACATATTGTTGATGCAATGAAAATAAATCTAAAATCTTAAAATAGGAGGAATAATTTTTAAGATTTAAAATATAAGACCAAGGCGCCAGGTCTTGTATATTAAATAAAAATATAAGCTGCAATATTGATTTAAATTTGAAAGGAATGATTATTATGTCAGATATAGCATCCCCTAGTGGAAAATTGACTAATGAAAAGTCAAAGGATATTAAAAAAATGGCTTGGTTTATCATAATTATTTCAATTTATGTAATAGGCAGTAGAATAACCCCTCCAAAAGGTCTAAGTATAGAAGGGTGGAAGGCAATTCTTTTAATGATATGTGCTACCGTATCATGGGTTTCAGAATTTATACCAATAGGTATATCTTCATGTGTCTTGCTCTTTTTACCTAATCTATTAAAGATAGAACAAACAGGAGTTGTTATGCAAAACTTTGCAACACCTACCTTATTTTTTATATTATCAGCTTTAGTAATAGCTCGAGCATTTGTTGATAGTGGTTTAGGATATAGAATATCACTATATATAACACCAATATTTGGTAAAAAGAGCAAAATGGTTCTTTTGAGTCTTATGTGTTGTACTTCAGCTATATCTGCCGTATTAGCTGATATACCATCTGCTATTATTATAGGAGGTATTGCTTACACCTTGCTTCAAAAGAATAATTGCGAACCAGGAAAATCAGTATTTGGGAAAAGCGTCATGATAGGTATACCAATTGCGGCAGCAGTTGGTGGAATAGCAACACCAGCAGGTAGTGGAGTTAATATATTAGCTATAAATCTACTTAAGAGTGTAGCTGGAATTGATATAAGCTTTTTACAATGGTCAGTTATTGGATTACCTATGGCAATAGTACTAACATTTATATCATGGGTAGTTATAAGTAAAATATATAAGCCAGAAATGGAATATGTGTCAGGATTAGACACTATAGAAGAAGAAAAAGCTGCATTAGGGCCTATGTCAACTGATGAGAAGAAGTTTACATTTTTATTTTCAATAACTTTAATTCTTTGGTTCACTCAGTCAATAACAGGTCTTGAAACAGCATTTGTTTCCATGTTGACAGTTTTAGTGCTTTTCTTGCCAGGTGTAAAACTCATGGATTGGAATCGAGCTCAAGAATCAATAAGCTGGGAAACATTATTACTTGTTGGATCTTGTAATGCTATTGCCATGATATTAAGTACAACAGGAAGTGCAAAATGGTTAAGTGATACATTTTTAAGCGGCTTTGCTTCAGCAGGAATTTTCGCACTAGTCAGTGTAGTCACTATATTTGGTATATTCATTCATCTTTTAGTTCCGATTTCTGGTGCTGTATTGGCCATGTCTGTACCAATTATAGTTGCACTATCAGGTACTGCAGGGGTAGATCCTATTCTTTTAATACTACCTTTGGCATATACGGCATCATGTGTATTTTTGATTCCATTAGATCCAACCACTATGACTACCTATGGATATGGATATTGGAAACTTAGTGAAATGCCGAAGCCAGGATTTATAATTGCGCTTGTATGGATTCCACTTTTAATTGGATTGATGATGGCTGCAAATTATATTGGATTCATATAAAAACTATTTCTATAGAGAGGTGATTATGTAATGTGGGAAATTAAGTTTTATGCAAGAGGGGGACAAGGTGCAGTAACAGCAGCTGATATATTGACAAATGCTGCTATTATTGAAGGTAAATTTGCTCAATCAATTCCTTCTTATGGACAAGAAAGAAAGGGAGCTCCCGTCTATGCATTTGCAAGGATTGACGATAAGGAGATTGAAACTAAATCATATGTTTATAGGCCAAATTGTGTAATGGTTTTCGATATGGGTTTAGAAGAATTAGGCATTGATATTTATGAAGGCTTAGTGAGTGGTAGTGCTATTGTTGCCAATACATTAGAGGCTGGTAAGATTAATAACAAAAATTTAAGTAAGATAGCATCAATAGATGCAAATGGTATTACAAACCTAGTGGTAGGAGATGTTCCACCTAATGTTGCTATGCTTGGAGCATTATCTAAATTAACAAAATGTGTATCCATTGAAAGCTTGGAGAAAGCAATTCTAACAAAGATAAAAGGAAAGGCAGGTGAACTCAATGCAAAAGCTTGTAGAAGAGCGTATGAAGAAACTATTATCCATGAAAAAGCTTAGGGGTCCATATTCTGTAAAAATATCTGATGTTAAAACAGGTACATGGAGGAGATATAGACCAGTGGTTAATCAAGAAAAATGCATTAAATGTGGTATTTGTGCTGATTATTGTCCATGTGGTGTAGTGGAAATTCTAGATAAGGTAATTATTGATTATGACTATTGTAAGGGCTGCGGTATTTGTGTTGAGGGTTGCCCGAAGAAAGCTATTGATTTTATTGAAGAAAGTAAGTTGAAAAAGGAGGATGAAAGATAATGGGAAAAATTATGGCATTAGATGGTAACGCTGCAATAGCTCATGGCGTAATGCGTTCTAAAGTACAACTTGTAGCAGCATATCCTATTACTCCTCAAACACCAATTGTTGAGACAATATCTTCACTTATAGATAATGGATTATATGATGCTAGTTATATTAATGTTGAATCTGAACACTCTGCTTTAAGTGCAGTAGCTGGAGCAGCATCAACAGGAGTACGCTGCTTTACTGCCAGTGCTTCTCATGGATTGGCTTTAATGCATGAAATGACAGGAGTTGTTTCCGGATCCAGATTACCAGCAGTAATGGCTGTTGTAAATAGGGCACTTCCATCTCCTATGAGTTTGTGGTGCGACCATTCAGATATTATGACTCAAAGGGATCAGGGATGGATACAAATATTTGCTAAAAGTCCTCAAGAAGCCTTGGATTTTGTAATGGTTGCATATAGGACTAGTGAAGATACTAGGGTACTTATTCCTACTATGGTATCAATAGATGGGTTCTTCCTTTCACATCTTACAGAGCCTGTAAATGTACCTGATGAAGAAGAAGCAGAAAAATATATTAAGGAGTTTGTACCTCAAAACTTCATCCTTGATACTGATAATCCTTATGCAATTAATAACTTGACTTCGCCAGAAATATTTACAGAAATAAAATATGACCAAAAGGTTGCCATGAATAATGCATTAGATGTTTTAGAAGAAAAGTTTAATGAATTCGGTGATATATTTGGCAGATATTATTCTTTAATAGATCCATATGAAATTGAAGAAGCAGATACAGTATTAGTATGTATGGGTTCAATGGCAGGAACTGCAAAACATGTAGTAAAAGAATTAAGGAAAAAAGGAAAAAAAGTGGGACTACTGAGAGTTGTTAGTTTTAGACCATTCCCTCATAAAAAAATTGCAGAATGCTTAAAGAATACAAAAAATATTGCAGTAATCGATAGGGTATCTTCAATGGGTTCCTTTGGACCTCTGTATGAAGAAGTATTAGCCAGCCTTAAAATAAGTGGCAATAATGCTAATACTTATAGCTATGTTGCTGGATTAGGCGGAAGAGATATTTGGGAAAAAACAATTGAAAATGTATTCTCTAAGACTGATGAATTAGTAGAAAAAGAAATATCTTGTCACAGCCCTATTTGGATTGATTTAAAGAAAGAGGGTGCTGATAATGAGTAGAATAGACTTATTGAGTAAAGGATTAACTACCTGTGAAGGATGTCCTATGGAACTTATAGCTCGTGCTTCTTTGGAAGTTTTAGGATCAAATACAGTAACTATGACACCACCAAGTTGCTCTGCCATATTAACTGGAGGTGGAGATGAAACAGGATGGGGAATACCTTCAGTTCAAACAGTGTTAATGTCTTTGCCTGCCTATGCATCTGGAGTCTCAGAGGCACTTAAAATCCAAGGAAAAACAGATGTAAATGTTATGGGATTTGCAGGTGATGGGGGAACATTTGATATTGGCTTGCAAGCGTTGTCTGGAGCCATTGAAAGAGGTCATAAGGCGATTTTTATATGTTATAACAATGAGGCTTATATGAATACAGGAAATCAAAGAAGTAGTGCAACAATGTTGGGAGCTTGGACTAAAACTACTCCAACGGGAAAAAAAGAGAGCAGTAAAAATATAGATTTTATGCTTTTACACCAAAGTCTTGCATATCAAGCAACTGCTTCCATTGGAAATATACGTGATTTAAAAAAGAAAATTGAAAAGGCTTCTGTTCAAGATGGGCCAAGCTTTATCCATGTGCATGCTCCGTGTAATACAGGATGGAAGTTTCCTGCAAATAAAACTATAACAGTAGCAAAACTAGCAATACAATCAGGACTATGGCTGTTATGGGAGAAAGATAATGGTAAAGTTAAAATAAATCAAAAACCAGTCGATTGGGAAAAAGCAAGGGATTACTTACAGTTGCAAGGACGATTTGCAGGAATAACTGATGATATTATAAATGAGATTATAAAACAATCGAAACAACGTTATGAAATTTTACAAAAATTGGAGGGATTAGAATGTCTTTAGATTACTTTTATTACCCAAAAAGTATAGCTATAATAGGTGCATCCAATAATCCTAGTAAAGCTGGATATCAAATTGCAAATAATATGATGAGATTAGGATTTGAAGGAAAAGTATATTTTGTAAATCCAAATGAAGACACTATTTTTGGTCAAAAAGCCTATAAATCTATATTAGATATTGAAGAATCAGTAGATTTAATTGAAATCATTATTCCTGCTAAGGGAGTGATAAAGGTTTTTGAAGACGCAGAGGAAAGAGGAGATATTAAAGCTGCTATTATTATGGCATCTGGATTTAGTGAAACGGGAATTCTGGAAAATATTGAAATGGAAAAAGAGATGTTAAAAATTGCTAAACGTGCAGGAATTCGTGTGTTTGGACCAAATTGTGTTGGAGTTATGAATACAAAAAATAATCTAGATACAACTTTTTCTCCAAATATAACTCAGATGCAAGGTGGTATGAGTGTTATATCTCAAAGTGGGTCAATAGGAAGTGCACTATTGATGTTTGCTTGTGATCAACCTGTACCAATGGGATTCAGTAAATGGGGTCATGTTGGAAATATGAGCGATGTTACATCAGAAGAACTTTTAAGCTATTATAGTGAAGATGAAGATACAAAAGCTATAGTAATGTATATGGAAGGAATGAAAGATGCGCGAACTTTCTTTAATACTGCAAAAGAGGTTACACCAAAAAAACCACTAGTCGTATTAAAAGTTGGAAGAAGTGAAATTGGCTCAGTTGCAGCAGCTTCTCATACAGGTTCTCTAGCGGGATCAGATAAGATGTTTGATGGAGCATTTAAACAAGTTGGAATAATTAGGGCGGAAACAGTAGAAGAACTTATAGATACAGCAAAGGCTTTTTCAATGGTAGATAAAATCAATGGCAATAGAATTGCAATACTTACTGAAGCAGGTGGTCCAGGAGTTATTTCAATGGACGAAGTAGGACTTCACCCAGAGGTAAAGATGGCAAAGTTTTCAACTGAAACAGAGGAAAGGTTAAGAGAAATACTTCCTAAAATGGCTTTAATTTCCCATCCTGATGGATATGTAGATATGACTGCGGCAGCAGATGGACCACAACATGCAGAGGCATTAGAGGCAATCTTAAAAGATGATGGGGTTGACGCAGTGTTGTTATTAAGTGTACCACCTACTTTTTTAACCCCTACAGAAATAGCAAAAGTAATTAATGAAAAAATGGAAGTTGCAAAAAAATATGGAAAACCAGTATTTGCATGTTTCCTTGCTGGTAATTGGGTAAAGGAAGCTCATATAATGATGGAAAATGCTGGAATACCTACTTTTGAAATGCCTCAAAGAGCAGCTAAGGCACTAGTAAATGTGATAAAATACAACAACTATTTAAAGAGCTTAGAGTTGAGGGGGAATAACAATGATTAAGTTTTATAATGAGTACAAATCAAAGAACCTCTTAAAAGAATATGGAGTACCAGTAGGAGAATATAAACTTGCTGCAAGTAAGGAAGAAGCAATTGAAATAGCAGAGGATTTTGGATATCCCCTTGTAATGAAAATTGTTTCAGATCAAATTATTCATAAAACTGAAGCCAAAGGTATAAAACTAAATGTGCAAAGTGCTGAAGAAATCGGAATGTTTTATGAAGAATTAATTCAGAATGGAAAAAACTATGATCCCAATGCTGTTATAGAAGGGGTTATCATATCTAAAATGGTTCCGTCAGGAATAGAAGTTATTATTGGTGCATTGCGTGATCAGCAGTTTGGACCTGTAGTTATGTTTGGATTAGGTGGAGTATTTGTAGAAGTATTTAAAGATGTTGAATTTAGAATGGCTCCACTAACTAAACACGAAGCAATTGATTTAATTAAAGATATCAAAGCCTATTCTATGTTAACTGGAATTAGAGGTATGGAGCCTGTAAACATAGATACTTTAGCCGATGTATTAGTGCAAATAGGTAAATTAATTTTTGAAAATGAGAATATAATGGAAATAGATTTGAATCCACTAATATGCTATGATGGAAAGATTCAAGCTCTAGATGCAGTTATAGGATTTCAAGAATAATTTTAAAGTTTACTTTAATAAAAGAGCACTGTAATGGTGCTCTTTTAGCAAGTAAAAAAGGAAAAGGTGTTGACATGAGTAAAAAAAACATTTATCTAATTATATCAATATTAATACTAGTGACTATTATTTTTATAAAACCTTTTGGATTGGACTTTAATCAGTCGATGATATTAGGTTCTGTTATTATGGTAATATTATGGTGGGGAACTAATTGCATTTCAAAAAGCTTAGCATCCATTATAATTATAACTATATTTTTTATATTTAGTGATAGCAGTCCTCAGACAATTTTAAAGTTCCCTTTGTCTAGTAATTTAATACTAATAATATCCTCATACTTAATAGCTCATGGAATAAAAGTTTCAGGACTAGCAGATAGAATATCAAGGTTAATCATAAGTAGATATGCTAATTCAAGCTTTTCTTTAATAGTACTATCCTTTGTATTATCATTTATTTTAATTTTTTTAATACCACAAACATTTCCAAGGGCAATTATATTAGCAGCCATATATGAAGAATATCTAAGTAAGGAAAAAATCTCCTCTAGACAGAAATCAATAGTATTATTTTCAGTATTTGTAGCAGTATCTGTTACATCTATGGCCTTTATAAATGGGGATGTGATACTAAATAATGCAGCTATACAATTTGCAGGGCTTAAACTATCTTATACTGAATGGGTAAAATATATGTTTATACCTTCCATAATCATAAGTGTATTTATGTTTGTTGGCTTTGTCATTTCCTTTTATAAGGATATTAAAGGAGATAAATTTGAACCTAAAAGAATGAATGTGGAAAAAACAGGATTTACTTCAATGGAAAAGAAAGGCGGAATAATTACTGCATTAATAATATTATTATGGACTATGGAACCAATACATAATATAGATGCTGCTTGGGTTAGCGTTTTAGGTGTTATAATAATGCATGTTTTGGGATTAATAAAACTAAAAGACTATAAAATCGTAAAACTTGATCTATTATTATTTTTAACAGCAGCTTTTTCAATTGGTGGAGTTCTCAATGAAGAAGGAATTGCAGGAATAATATTTAATAAGATACTACCTTCAACTAATAGTGATAATATGTTAGTTTTTTATAGTATCTTAGTTGTAATGGCATTGCATATGATTCTAGGAAGTTCTATGACCACTATGTCAATATGTATGCCAGTCATTATGTCATCTTTACCTAATACAATCAATCCAATTTCCATGATGCTTATAATATATACAATAATAAATGTTCATTATATATTGCCCATTCATCATGTAGTAATAATGATAGGAGAAGGTGAAGGACATTATCACTCTTCTATGACAATTAAATATGGAGTATTTCTTTCAATATTAGCTTTTATATCAGTTTATTTAATACTGATTCCATATTGGAAGATAGTAGGGTTATTTTAATAAAACTAGGATAAATTATCCTAGTTTTATTAAAATAATATAAAAAAGGACTTGTAAAAGAGCTTAAAATAGAAATTGGTATAAGAATCCAATACAGGCTTGATTTATTAAGTTTATCTATAGTACGTCATACGAGTATAGGCAAACTTAATTGGACTTCAATATCTCGGAATGGTAGACTAAATTTGACAAAATTTATACAAATATTTTATAAGGGGGAAATTGTAGTGAAAAGAATAATAGCATTATTGTTAATGTTTACTATGATCTTTACATTTACAGGTTGTGCTAAAAAGCCAACTGTAGAAGAGCCTAATACAAATTTAGAAGCTACTGAAGATAAAGATAATGAGGAAGTTAATGAAAAACCTTTTGAAGGTACTACTTTAGAGGTGTTATTTGCTTATGGCGGTGCAGATAACTCATTCCCTGCTTTTACTGAAGAAACTGGCATAAAGATTGAAGCATTGAGTATGTCAACTGGTTCAGCTCTTGCTAAATTACAAGCTGAAAATGGAAAGACTACTGCTGATATCTGGTTTGGTGGTGGAGTAGACAGTTATTTAAATGCTAGAGATTTAGGATATTTAGAAGCATATAAATCACCAAATGTATCTGCTATAAATCCTCAATATTGCGATAAAGATGGGTATTTCTCAGGACTTGCACTAGTTCCAGCTGGCTTTATAGTAAATGATGATCTTCTTAAAGAAAAAGGTTTAGAAGCTCCAAAGACTTGGGAAGATTTAGCTGATCCAAAATATAAAGGTGAAGTAATGATGGCTAATCCTGCAATATCAGGAACTAACTATGCCATAGTTAGTGGACTTATTCAAGCATGGGGAGAAGAAAAGGCTTGGGATTATTTTAAACGACTTGACAAAAATATTGAATTCTATGCAAAGGGCGGCGGTGAACCACTTGATAAAGTAGCAGCTGGTGAATTTGCAATAGGTGTTGTTGCTATTACTGGGGGAACTTTTGCTGCTGGAGATACTAATCCAACTAGTGTAGTTTATCCAGAGGATTTAATTCCTTGGACTCCTGCACCAATAGCTATATTTAAGGCAACAGAGAATTTAGAGGCTGCTAAGGTATTTATAGATTGGTATTTATCACAAGAAGGACAAACTATACTTAGAGAAGCAGATGCTAGAATCATGGCTAGAGATGATGTAGATGCTCCAGAGTTAATGAGTGGTTTAGACAAGAGTAAACTTATAGATTTTGATTTGGAATTAATGGGTAGTGAAAGAGATAAAATCCTTGAAAAATGGGGAGTTTTAGTTGGTGATAAATAGTAAAAGTAAAAGGGGAAGAGCTTATTTTAAGGCTCTTTCCTTTGACTATATAATAGATAAATTGATTTTACTTATGATAATTATAAGTTTACTTATTTTTATTTTATATCCCATAGTAATGGTCATATCCACTTCTTTATATGAAAATGGAGTATTTTCTCTTGAGAACTATAGGACATTATTAAGTCCTAAAAATATTAAATTAATAAAGAACAGCTTATTTGTCTCAACATTATCTTCAATACTTGGGACTTTTTTTGCATTATGTATAGCATTATTTACATTTCTACAAAGAGGACAGTTAAAAAAGATTATTTATCGTTCATTAATGATTACTATGATATCTCCGCCCTTTGTTTCTGCATTGGCATTAATCATGCTTTTTGGACGGAGAGGACTTATAACCTATAATTTATTAGGACTTAGTGTAAATCCATATGGATGGCAGGGAATTGTTTTACTTCAAACTATTGGACATATTTCACTTGCGTCTATGATGCTTATAACAACATTAAATTCCATGGACTCTAGACAAATATTAGCATCTAGGGACTTAGGTGCTACACCTATGGAGACTCTTTTAAATGTAATATTGCCTGCTATTTTTCCTGGAATTATGTCTGTTTTATTTTTGCAATTTACTATGAATTTAGCTGATTTTGGTACTCCAATAATCATAGGTGGAAGGTATAAGGTATTGGCAACAGAGGCATATATGACTATATTTTCTACGGCTAATTTAGGTAAAGGTGCTGCTATATCAGTTCTTCTGATACCACCGGCTATAATTGCATTTTATTTTTATCGCAAAAATATGGCTAAAATAGACAATTTATCAGATGGAGTTAAGTCTATTGGAGGAGATAATTATGAATTCAATTTGCCAATAGGGTTTAGACTTATACTTGGTTTAATAACAGGATTATTTTTCTTTCTAATGATTTTAAAATATGGAAATATATTTTTATCCGCTGTATCTACTAATTCATCTGGAAAATTAATATTTACTTTAGACCATTTTAATAAAGTTAAATCTGCCAATTTACCAGCTTTGTATAGAAGTATTGTTTTGGCTGTAACTTCTGGAATTATATCTTCAATAATAGGTATTTTGCTATCCTATTATACCCACAGAAGAAATATTCCGATGATGAAGAATATGGAGTTTATTTCATCCTTGCCCTATATAATTCCTGGGATATTCTTTGGATTAGGTTACATTGTAGCCTTTAATAATGAACCATTGCTATTAACTGGGACCTCAGCAATTGTAATATTAAACTGCACCTTTAGACATATTTCTGTATCAAATAAAGCGGCAAATGCTACCTTTACAACTATGGATAGAAAGATTGAAGATGCAGCCAGGGACTTGGGGGCATCTAGATTTAGAATATTTGTAGATATTATATTTCCATTGTTAAAACCTACTTTTCTTACTAGTTTTATAAATACATTTACGGCTTGTATGACTACAGTTGGGGCAATTATTTTCTTAGTATCACCGAGAAATGTTGTAGCTAGTATTGAAATGTTTAAAGATATATCAGATGGCCAATATGGCTTAGGTGCAGTAATGGCAAGCTTTTTAATTATTATAACTGTTTCTGTAAATTTAATTGCCATGAGGCTATTGTCTAAGGAGAGGGAGTAAGTATGTTTTTACAATTAAAAAATTTAACTAAGCTTTTTGATAACGATAATGGAGTTAGAGATTTTAATCTAAATGTTGAAAAAGGAGAATTTGTAACTATATTAGGACCTTCAGGATGTGGCAAAAGTACTACTTTAAATTTGCTAGGAGGTTTTCTAAAGCCAGATAGTGGTGAAATCTTATTAGATGGAATGGATCTTACAGTTCTTCCACCAGAAAAAAGACCAATTTCCACTGTATTTCAAAGCTATGCCCTTTTCCCTCATATGAACGTAACAGAGAATATAGCCTATGGAATTAGATTCTATCGTAAGGAAAAGAAGAGAAAAGCTATGGAAATAGCTAAAGAATATATTGATATAGTAGGACTTACAGGATATGAGAATAGCAGAATAGGAAATTTAAGCGGAGGGCAACAGCAAAGAGTGGCACTTGCTAGGTCCATGGCAACTAATCCGAAGATATTATTATTAGATGAACCACTTAGTAATTTAGATGCAGGTCTTAGGATAAGGATGCGTAGTGAGTTAAAGGAACTTCAAAAGAAGCTTAATATAACAATGCTATTTGTGACCCATGATCAATCTGAGGCCCTTTGCTTGTCAGATAAAATAGTAGTAATGGATAAAGGTAATATAATACAAACAGGTACACCGAGGGAAATTTATTTTTATCCTGCCAGCGAGTATGTGGCATCTTTTATTGGTAAATCTAATTTATTAAATGAAGACCATAAGACCCATATAATTCGACCAGAGGATATTAATATGATTAAAGATAGTAAAGGAGAATATATAATTAAGGATAAAGTATTTATGGGACAATATACAGAATACAAAATTACCAATGAAAAACATGTCTTAGATGTAAGTTTATCTGGAAAAGAAGGCAGTAATTTTGAAATTGGAGATTCAGTCAATATAGAAATCAAATAATAAGTATCATTTTTGGTGCCTGGCACCAAAAATGATACTTATTTTATATGAACATTAAGTTAATCTATATAAGCATATAAGTGTATATATAGGGTATATATGTTGTAAGATAAACTAAGGGGGGAAAGTTCATGAAACTAAAAGGAAAACTACTAATATTTACTACAATAATTTGTATTATCTCAACATCACTTATTTCAATTATTAACTATTCTATATCAACAAAGAAACTTGAAAAAGAAATAAGTAATAATGTAACTATGGAAGCGAACAAGACAGCCCAAGAAATGGACAAATGGTTAAGGCTGCAAAAGAATACCCTAGGTTCTATACTGGATATGATTTCCTATAATGATAATCATGAAGTAGATTATATTAGGGGAATTATGACAAAGATAACAAATGACAATCCTGGCAATACATATTATATTGGTTATAGCAATAAGAATACTTATTTTCCAGTTGGGGTAAGTGTTGCAGAGGATTATGATGGAACAACTAGGCCTTGGTATATAGGTGCAATGTCTAGTGAGGATTTTTTCATCACTGAACCTTACATAGATGCCATAACTGGTGACATGGTAATTACTGTTTCTAAAAAGTTTAAAACTAACAATAATATTGAAGGAGTAATGGCAACAGATATATCTATTGAATATTTAGTAGAACTAACTAATGAAACTAATTATGGAGAAGGGTCCTATGCATTTTTGTTAGATGATAAAGGTAATGTATTAACCCATCTAAATGAGGAATTCAAGCCTAACAAAGATGGTAGCTTTAAGAAAGTAAATGAGTTGTTGGAAGGAAAAGTCGCTAGTCTTCTAGGTAAAACAGAGGTAAATGTTAAGGATAGAATTATAAAGGATTTTGATGGCATAGATAGAATTTTTTTCTATGGAAATGCAAAGGAATCTAATTGGATAGTAGGAATAGCCGTAGATGAAGAGAGTGTAATGGGAACTGTTAATAGGGTGATTTTCCTTACAATACTGGCAACAATAGCTGTAATTTTTGTATCAACTATATTAGCTTTATATATGGCAAATACTATAACAAAACCTATTAAGGACTCAGCTAAAATGGCTGAAGATATATCTAATTTGGACTTATCTAAATCAATTGAAGAAAAGAGTTTAAAGAGAAAAGATGAATTAGGTATTATGTATCAATCATTTGATGATATTATTAGAAAACTAAGGGCATTTATGGAAGATATGGATAACTCTATTAGGATAAACCATGAAGTTAATAGAGAAACCTTGGATAAGGTACGTTATTTATTGGGTCAGGCAGAAGACACTTCAGCTACTACAGAGGAACTGTCTGCTGGTATGGAAGAAACATCTGCTACAACCATATCTATAAATGAATCAGCCAGTGAAATCGAAAGAGCATTATCAGATTTTGCAGAAAAGGTAGAAGACGGTGCAATTACGTCTAATGAAATAAGTGTAAAGGCAGATAAATTAAGCAATCAATTTATTCAAGCTAAAGATAAATCAATGGATTTATATTCCAATGCAAGAATAGAAATAGAAAAGGCAATAACTGCTTCAAAAGAAGTAGAAAAGATAAATATACTATCAAATGCAATATTACAGATATCAGAACAAACATCACTATTATCTTTAAACGCAGCCATAGAGGCAGCTAGGGCTGGAGAATCTGGGCGAGGATTTGCAGTAGTGGCAGAAGAAATAAGAAAATTAGCCGATAATTCCAATTCAACAGTAGGGGAAATACAAACTGTAACTGAAGGTATTACAAAGGCAGTTGAACAACTAATAGAAAGAATATCAATTGTAATGAGTTTCTTGGAAAGAGATGTAGCTAATGATTATGAGATGATGGTAGATGCAGTAATTCAGTATAAGGAAGATGGATCTCATTTAAATGATATAATTTCAGATCTTAGTGCAACAGCAGAAGAACTTGCAGCAACTGTAAATGAAATATCGGTAGCTATCAAAGAGGTATCAATAACTGTGGAAGAGTCAACATTAGCTACTACTAATATAGCAGATAAGAATATGAATATAGTAGAAGCTATAAATGAAATAAGTAGAATAATAGAGAAAAATAAGGACGTATCCGACAAATTAGAAGAGATAGTATCTCAAGTTAGACTAAAATAAGTATCAAAAATGGTGCCTGGCACCATTTTTGATACTTATTGTTAATAAATTGTTACTTTATGAGTTCGTAACAAATATGTTTAATATCTTAAGCATAGTATTATACTAATGAAATAAGAATCATCAATAACTCATATTAGAAATAAAAATCAGATAAATAAATTTTAAAATATATTGGATAAATTTTCAAAAATAAAGAGGATTTATGAAAGATATGTAGAATAGATTATATATATGGTGTAGTATGTAAAGTTACACTAACCAAAAAAATAGGGAGGTTTATATATGAAACAGAGAAACAGAAGAATTGTCAGTTTATTCCTATCATTGGTCCTGATGCTTGGTATAATGATAGGATCAGTGCCAGTATTTGCAGAAGAAGCTAAAGTATTAACTATTGTACATGTAAATGATGTACATGGAAGACTAAATCTTGATGAAAGAGAAGGTAGTATAGGCCTTGCAAGACTAAAGACTAAAGTAGATGAATTAAAGGCAAAGAATCCTAATTTGCTTTTATTAAATGCAGGAGATACTTTGCATGGTGCTATTGATATCAATATAACTCAGGGCGAAACTATGATTAATCTAATGAACAAAATTGGTTTTGATGCCATGGTTCCTGGAAATCATGATTTCAACTATGGATACAAAAGACTATTAGAGTTAAAAGATAAGGCAGAGTTCCCTATATTAGGATCTAATGTTATTAAAGAATCAGATGACACTTCAGATTTTGAACCATATAAAGTTTTTGATGTAGATGGTATAAAAGTTGGTATATTTGGTTTAAGTACGGAAGAAACCAAATATAAATCACACCCAAGCAACACAGAAGGAATTAAGTTTGCAAATCCAGTTGAAGTTGCTAAGAAAATGGTAAAAGAATTAAAAGATAAGAAAGTAGATGTAATAATTGCAATAGCTCATCTAGGTGTAGATGAATCAACTGAATCTAATGTTTATGATGTAGCAGAAAATGTTGAAGGAATTGATTTAATAGTTGATGGTCATAGTCATACTGAATTACCTAAAGGTGAAGTAAAGGGAGATACTTTAATAGTTCAAGCTGGTTCTTTCTTAAAGAATATCGGAGTAGTAGAACTTGAAATATCAGAAGGCAAAGTAAGTAAAAAAACAGCTAAGTTATTTGGATATAATGAAGGTAAAGATTTAAAACCAAATACTAGCATTGAAGAAGAAATAAAGAAAGTAGAAGAAATAAATAAACAATTTAAAGAAGCAGTAGTAGGTAAATCAAAGGTAAATTTAGTTGGAGAAAGAGAAGTTGTTAGAAAAGGTGAATCAAATCTAGGAAATCTTTTAACTGATGCTATGGTTAAATCTACAGGAGCAGATGTGGCTCTAACAAATGGTGGGGGAATCAGAGCATCTATTCCAGCAGGAGATATAAAGGTAGGAGATATATTAACTTCCTTCCCATTTACAAATACTCTTGCAGTAATAGAAGTAACAGGAGAAGAAATTGTTCAAGCTCTTGAGCATGGAGTAGATATGTATCCAGAAGATGCAGGACATTTTCCACATATAAGCGGTATGACTTTTAAACTTGATGGCTCAAAACCAGTAGGAAGTAGAACATCAGATGTAAAAGTAAATGGAAAAGCAGTAGAATTAAAAGGTAAATATAAACTAGTTACAAATGACTTCATGGCAAGTGGCGGAGATGGATATACTATGTTTACAGGAAAACCATTTGTTGCTGAAGGTGGATTATTATCAGATGTTTTAATTGAATACTTTAAAGAATTAGGAGAGGTTGAACCTAAGGTAGAAGGAAGAATAGAAGTTATAACTGAAACAAAGCCAGAGGTGAAACCAGAAGAGAAACCAGCACCTGCTCCGGCAGTACCGACACCAGCGCCAGCACCAAAACCAGCTCCACAACCAGAAGCAAAACCAATTACAGCACCACAACAAACTTTAGAAGCACAAAAATATGTAGTAAAATCAGGAGATGTTCTTTGGAAAATAGCTAAACAATTTAATACTACTTGGGAGAAGTTAGCAGAATATAATAAACTAAAAAATCCACATTTGATATTCCCAAATCAAGTAATATTAATTCCATAAACAGGATTTTATAAAGAAGATAAGTATCATTTTTGGTGCCTGGCACCAAAAATGATACTTATTTTAAATTTAATTAATAAAAATAAAGGATTTTGAAAGATATTGTAGAATATATAATATATGCATAGAAGCAATCTGGTAATATGTCAAGAACAAATTTTTAAATAAAAGAAAAGAAT
>NZ_JBEBOY010000022.1:0-53811 GCF_040396155.1 Tissierella praeacuta | reverse complement strand
AATATGCTTAGAAGACTTAATAAAAAGTGCTTCTAAACATATTATACGAGGAGGGTTTCAATGAGATTAGGAGTACAATTATATTCGGTACGAAGTTATATGGAAAAAGACCTAAAAGCGACTATGAGAAAACTATCAAAAATAGGTTATAGAAATTTTGAAACAGCAAATTCGAATGCAGACAAGGATTGCGGAATTGGTTTTAATATTTCAGCGAAGGAATTGGCAAAGCTGTTGGAAGATATCGACAGTTCTGTGATTAGCGCTCATATTTCACCTATAACCAAGAATAATTTGGAATCAGTTTTAAATTATTATAAAGAATTAGGTACGAAATATATTGTTATGCCTATGGACTTTTATTGTGATAGGGATGATGTTTTGAGGAAAACGGAGCTGTGGAATTGGGCAGGAGAACAGTGTAAAAAATATGATATGGAATTTTTATACCATAATCATTTTTATGAGTTTCAAAAAATTGGTAAAGAGACAGTTTATGATTTGATACTGAATAATACTGATGAAAATTTAGTTAAAATAGAACTCGACACCTATTGGGTCATGCGTGGTGGACAAGATGTGTATGAAACACTCACAAGGCTTGGAAAGAGAATAAAGTTAATCCATCAGAAAGATTATCCAAAAGGATTAGATAGCAGAATGAATCTTATAGAGAATGTAAATAAAAATAGCAGTTTTGTGAATCAGAAGTATTTTGAAGATAATGTAAAAAAATATGATTTTACAGAAATTAATTTTGGAATTATGGATATACAAAGAATTATTGATACTGCGGTGAAATACAACGATGTAAGTCACTTTATTTTGGAGCAGGATTACAGTCAATATGACGAATTTGAAAGTGTTAAAAAAAGCTTCAAACAACTTAAGAATATGAAAAATATTGATTTTTAGAAGGAGAGTGGTGAGCATGGGACAAGTAAAGCCAGTGAATGTTGCAATTATAGGATGTGGAACAATCAGTGAAATTTATATGAAAAATCTAAGAGAAATGTTTCATATTACCAATTTGGTTGCATGTGCAGACCTGATTGATGAGCGTGCACAGAAAAGAGCAGATCAATTTGGAATAAAAAACATGAAAAGTGAGGAAATATACAATAGCCCAGATATTGATTTGGTGGTGAACTTAACAAAACCAGAAAGCCACTATGAGGTATCAAAAAAAGCTTTGTTATCAGGGAAGCATTGTGTAGTTGAAAAGATGATGTGTACCACTTTTGAAGAGGCATTGGAACTTTGTGATATAGCTAGAAAAGAAAACTTAATGTTTGGCTCTGTTCCTGATACCTTTCTTGGTGGTGGATGGCAAACTGTTCGTCATTATATAGATTCTGGAATAATTGGTAAGCCGATAACCATGAATGCTGTAATTACGTGTAGTTATCAACCTAATACTGCTCGTATCGACTGCGATTCGGATAACTTCTTTTTTCCATTACACACGGGTGGCGGATTACCGTACGATTTAGGTGGATATTATCTTCATAATATGATAAATATGTTTGGAACGGTAAAAAAAGTGAGTGCATTTGGAGGCAACTTATACCCAAATAGAGAGTATATCAATCCTAGGCATCCAAAATATAAAGAACCATATAGAGTAAATACTCCAACGACTATGTCAGTAATTTTAGAATTTGAAATTGGTGTTTTATGCACATTTCTTATTTCATCAGATGCTTCCGTATTTGATAGCTTTACAGTACAGGGATCAAAAGCTATGCTCGAGTTGTTCAATCCAAATTTTTTCAGTGGGAAAATTTTATTGCATAGACAAAATGCAATAAAATCTGAAGAAGACGGAATAGGCTTCACGGTGGATAATAAATATCGACCAGATCCAGATATCGTGGAACTTCCAATTCTCCATGGATACTGTGGAAATAGCCGAGGCATTGGAGTTGCTGATATGGCATATGCGATTCGTAACAAAAGGCGTCCCCGTATGCATTTTGACTTGGGTTTGCATGCGTTAGAAATAATTCATGGTATGCTTAAAAGTGCAGAGATGGGAATTGCGTATAATATGACAACATCCTGTGATCGTCCGAATATGAGACAACAAATGATTGAGGCAGATGATGTTCAGGAAAGAACCATAGATGATTAAAAGGCATTCATCAAAATTAAGGCTTTAATAGGGGAATTTACAACAGGGAATGAAGAATTGATAACGGATCGGAATGTAATATAATGAAACAGGAAGTAAAATAAGAAAATATGAAGGCTTGATTTGCGGTATATGAAAGGGATAGACATTTTAATATGATGTCTATCCTTTTATTTTTCTAGTATACTGGAAAAGCATTGCATACTAATATCCAAACAGACCTTTGGAAGATTGTTACTTGAATTTACGCTCAATGTAATATGAGGTAATTTGGATATGAGGTAAATGTCCTAATAGAATGGAATATTTTGCAAGGGGAACAGCTTAATTTAAAACATGCTGTTATTATATCTGTAACTAGAGATGATTTACTTGACCAAGGAACTAATTAGTTTGCAAATGTTGTGAGAGAACACCAAAGATAACTATTAAGTTACTTATACCAGATATACAAGGTGAGAATAGTTAATAGACATTATTATAGATTCAGAGCCAAATATATTAAATTACAATGTGGAAACAGTGCTAGAATTGTATGATGGAATTAGACCAATGGCAATATTTGATGCATCATTGGAATTACTTGATTATGTAAAGAAAAGAAAGCCAATATTAGAGCTAAATCTGGTTTAGGTGAAATTAGGAGATAGATAACAGATACATTTAGGAAATTTTGAGAAGTAGATTGTGATATGTTGATATTAGTAATTATCTCCAGCATACTACATCAAAAATTTCAGTAGTAGAATATATTACACTAGAACAATTTGAGGAATACGAAGAAATTGCTTTATCTATGGGTTTTAAGAAAGTAGCATCTTCTTCTTCTCTTACTAGAAGTTCTTATAATACAGAAAACTTTTAATATATCTTAAAAAATTTTTGCTAAAAACATGTTTTTCCATTAAAAAAATATTGCTAAAATCATGTTGTAGGAGTAAAATATTTTTGTTGAATATTAGAAAGGATGGTCAGATGAAACTAATTACATTTAACCCTTTTAGAACTATGGGTATTCATAATATTACCTATATTAAGCCCGAAAATATGTTTAAGGAAATAGAAAAAATAAAAGAAGCAGATTATATATTATTTCCTGAATATTGGCAGGTAAATACTTTAGTCTATGGATTAAAGAAGAAGATATTTCCAAATATTAGCACATATCAGTTAGGACATAATAAGATAGAAACAACTAGGGTATTACAGGCCATATTTCCAGAGAATGTACCATATACACAAATATTAAGCAAGGATAATGGAAATATAGAAACAATAGAAGAAGAATTTGGTTATCCCTTAGTTGCTAAAGAAATAAAAAATTCTATGGGCAGGGGAGTATTCCTTATAGAAAATAGAAAAGAGCTTAAATCTTATATAGAAAATAATGAATTCTTATATATTCAGGAAAGACTTCCTATAGATAGAGATTTGAGAATAGTCTATGTGGGAAATAAAGTAATAGGTGCTTATTGGAGGATTGCTGGAGAAGGGCAGTTTCATAATAATATTGCAAAGGGTGCATCCTATGATTACAATAATATTCCAAAGGAAGCTATTGAGTTAGTAGAGAATATAGCAAGAGAATTAAATATAAACCATGCAGGGTTTGATGTGGTAGTAGTTGATGATAAATTATATATATTAGAATACAATGTAATGTTTGGTAATGAAGGTCTAAGAAATATGGGAATTAAAGTAGAAGAATATATTAGTGAATATATAAATAATGACCCAGATTTTACACCAAGCAATCCAACGTTTCCAAGAGCCTCTTAAAATAAGGCAATTATTCCTTTAAAATCTGATAGGAAACACTCTATCAGATTTTTTATGCTTTTATTTAAAGTTTTAATAATATATACTGAGAATAGAAGCTATACTTCATATAGCTGTATTTTAAATAGAAAGGACAATTACATTGATTGTAATAAGTAGTTTAGGAATAGAAAAAATACTTTTAATAGATGATGAAAAAGATATATTGGATTTATTGGAAACTACATTTAAAGATATACTTTCATAGATAATATAGTTCTCTTATTCTAGAAATTTTAGATAAGAGAACTATATTATTATGTTATACTTATTGTAAAGATATGTGTTTTATGAAATAAGGTAATGTGAAAAAGATTATATCAATGGAGGCTGGAAGATGATATACGTAATAAATAACAGCAATGATCCTTTTTTCAATCATGCAGCAGAAGAATATTTGATGAATAATTTTGATGACGAGGTATTTATGTTGTGGATAAACAAGCCATCTATATTGATAGGTAGAAATCAAAATACTATATCAGAGATAAATCTTGATTATGTAAAGGATAACGGAATAGAAGTGGTCAGACGTTTATCTGGCGGAGGTACAGTATATAATGACCTTGGAAATATGAACTTTACCTTTATATCAAATAGAGACTTATCAGAACCTCAAGTGAAAAATGGATTTGAAAAATTTGCACTGCCTGTGATAAAGGCATTACAGTCTTTAGGTGTTAATGCAGTGTTTACTGGAAGAAATGATATAACAATAGAGGATAAAAAGTTTTCTGGCAATGCCCAATATTTTCAGAAAAGTAAATTATTACATCATGGAACTCTTTTATTTGATTGTGATATGAGCAAATTATCCCTAGCGCTTAAGAGTAAGGCTGTAAAATTTAAGGATAAAAGTGTTAAATCTGTAGGTGCAAGAGTAACTAATATACTTCCTTATTTAGATAAGTCAATGACCTTAGAAGGTTTTAGGGAATATCTTAAAAATTACATAATAAACATTCATAATATAGAAAATATCTATGAATTTAATAAAAAAGATTTAAAAGAGATAAATAAAATAGCTAAGGAAAGATTTAGTACATGGGAATGGAACTATGGTAAATCACCGGAATATAGATATGAAAATGCAGTAAAATATCCTAGTGGAGTTGTAGAATATAATTTAGATGTAGAAGATGGTATAATATCGGATATATCTATTTATGGTGATTTTTTTGGAGAAGAAGATATTAAAAAATTGGAATTTGCTCTAATAGGAGTAAAACATAATATAGATGAATTAGAGAATAGATTAAAAGATATTAATATGGATAAATATATTAAAGGACTGTCAACTAAGGAGTTTATTAAAGGACTGCTAGATATGGAGGGAGAACAATGCATTTAAGAAAACCAGAATGGATTAGAGTGAAGCTACAAGGTGGAGATGTGTCAAAGAAAGTAGATGCTTTATTATCAGACCTTTCTCTAAATACAGTATGTGACGAAGCAAATTGTCCAAATAGGATGGAATGTTTTGCACGAGGAACAGCTACTTTTATGATATTAGGCAAGAATTGTACTAGAAACTGTACTTTTTGTAATGTAACCAGGGAAATGCCTCAAAAAGTAAATCCAAAGGAGCCGGAAAATGTGGCTAAGGCTATAGCTAAATTAGGTTTAAAACATGCAGTTATTACATCAGTTACGAGAGATGATTTAGGAGATCAAGGGGCTAACCAATTTGCAAAAGTTGTGGAGGAAATAAGAAAATCTACTCCAAAAGTTACTATTGAATTACTTATACCTGATATGCAGGGAAATAAAGAACTAATAGATATTATAATAGATACAGAGCCAAATATATTGAACCATAATGTAGAGACTGTACCAGAATTATATGATGAAGTTAGACCTATGGCAATATTTGAAAGGTCAATAGACTTACTTGATTATGTGAAGAAAACAAAGCCCAATATGAAAACTAAATCTGGTATTATGTTAGGATTAGGAGAGACTAAGGAGCAGGTAATAGATGTGTTTAAAAGATTAAGGGAAGTTGATTGTGATATGCTGACATTAGGTCAATATTTACAACCTACTACAGCACATATTCCAGTAGTAGAATATGTTACACCAGAACAATTTGATGAGTATAAGGAGATTGCACTATCTATGGGATTTAAAAGAGTGGCATCGGCACCACTTGTTAGAAGCTCATATTATGCAGAGGACTTTTAGAATATGATATAGAATTTTGGTATATAGGGAATAAAAGAGATTAATGCATTGATTTCTTTTATTCCTTTTATTTTAATAAAATTTATTGAATAGTTAAATTGGAAGATATTAGTCCAGCTAATTTACTGGTTTAAAAGTTAAAAGTATTTTATATAAAAGATACTTAATAGATTAAGAATAGTGTTATATTAATGGAGAAACAACCATTTATTATCTTATTAATATTTTATCATTTAATTAGGAAAGTATTTAATAATTTTGCATTTAGAAATGAACTATTGTTAAGTTAAAACGTAATAAATATATAAAGGAGGATGAAAGCTTGATAAAAGATATAGAGTTGGTAATCAATGAGAATAAAACAAAGTTATATACCTTTTGCTTTCATCTATCTAAAAATGCACAAGAGGCTGAGGATTTATTTCAAGATACTTGGATAAAGGTATTTTCCAGTATTGAATCCTTTGATGAAAGTAAAAGTTTTGAGGGCTGGTTATACACTATTGCACTTAATTGCTATAGAGATAAATATAGAAAAGCAAAACGGTGGTTAAATAGAATAGTAGATTTCACTGATTCCAATGAGAAAAATCGTATATTGGATAATGCTAATTCAATATTAGGACTACCTGAAGAAGAGTATTGCAGAGAAGAAGAAAAGGAGAGAATACAGAAAGCAATAAGAAAGTTAGGCGATAAACATAAACTGCCTTTGATTTTATATTATTTCAAATCATTATCATATAGAGAAATTGCAGAGATACTAGAAGTATCTGAAGGGACAATTAAATCTAGGATAAATACCGCAAAGAAGAAACTAAAAGAGATTCTAGAGGAGGATGAATATGGAGGATAAAGAATTAGAACAAATATTATTTGAGATAGGTAAGAAGGAAATTCGTCCTTCCCAGAGCTTAGTAGATGATACAATTTCATTTATAAAAAGTAGGCATATTTATTATTCCATATTATTATCAATTATATCTTATACGATGGGCATTGTAGGAATTATTATTTTAGGAAGTAAATATATAGGTCTAGAAGTTACAATTTCATTATTATATATACTATATTTTATAGGCTGTATATCATCCTTTGGAGTAATTATTGCATCAAAAAATAATAGTAGAGGAGAGATTAATTGTGAAAAGTAAAAGTTTATTCTGGTTTATTACCGCATTATGGATAGGTTTTGGAGTATTTCCATTAACTTTAGTTGTTCTGAAATTAGGCCATAAAGAGGAAATACCAACTAGAGCTCTCATGATATTTTTATTAGCTCTTATAGTTGTAGCAATTATGATCCTAGTTATATGTAGATATGTATATAAAGATGCAAAGTCTAGAGGAATGGATCCTTATTTATGGATGGCAACAGCTGCATATGTGCCTAATTTTGTAGGATTAATAGTATATTTAGTTATGAGAAAACAACTAAGTATGGAAATTTTGAAATGCGCAAACTGTAATATAGAAGTAAAGAAGGATTGGAAGTACTGCCCTAATTGTTCACATGAATTATAATTTTTTAATATCGCTATTATTTTCACTACTTGTCAGAACGTATATTGAGTAGAGGATATTTTTAGAATAATATATTAGAAGTAAGAGATATCAAGACATTGATTTCTTTTACTCCTTTTATTTTTTATAACTATTTCTATAATACCAACTTAATATATAAATAATATCTATTAGAATACTATTGTGAATTAATATACAATAATAATTAATAAATCTAAGGATAAAGGAGGACTGGAGATTAATTAATGAGGTTTGTTTCCATATTAGGAGAGGATATCAATGAGATAGATACTTATATATAGCAGATTTAAGTGTAGGAGTAAAAATAATTAAATTATTAGTTGGCAATTAAATCGAGGGGGAATAAAAAATGAAAAAAGACCAAATGACTCCGAAAGAAAGAATGATAGCTTTTGGAAAAGGACTTGAAATAGACCGTATACCATGTGTTCCACATATGGGTGTAACTATGTCACCATTTATAAATACATCCTTAAGGGAATATTATCATTCAGCAGAAAAAA
Organism: Tissierella praeacuta; assembly: GCF_040396155.1. Taxonomy (GTDB): domain Bacteria; phylum Bacillota; class Clostridia; order Tissierellales; family Tissierellaceae; genus Tissierella; species Tissierella praeacuta_A. The sequence goes on along the minus strand of NZ_JBEBOY010000022.1, from coordinate 45,627 downwards.
TGGCAGAATTAGAATTAGCCCTTTTTAAAAGATTAAGGCATGATGGAGTAAGTGTATCTGCTACTTTAAGAGGCGTGGCTGAGGCAATGGGGTCAAAGATGTATTATCCTGAGAACAATATTTCACTAATGGATGCACCAGCTGTAACAAAAGTAGATGAAATAGAAAACTTAAAACCTTCTGACCCAGAGAAGGATGGAAAGCTACCATTAGTTTTAAAGGCAGTAAAGATTATAAAAGATAAAATAGGACATGAGGTAAATGTGGGAGCAGGACTAGCTGGACCTTTTAGTACAGCAGCCTCTGTAGTTGGTACAGAAAATCTTCTAAAGTGGATGCTGAAATATCCAAATAAAGTACATATATTAATGGAAATAGTAACTGAATCAAATAATAGATTTATAGAAAAGGCAGCAGAATTAGGTGTAGGCGTGGGACTATCAGACCCTGTTTCATCTACAAGTTTAATAAGTGTTAAGCAGTTTAAGGAATTTTCTGCACCATATATTAAGAAAAATGTAGATAAGATGAAATCCCTAACAGGAAAAAGTATCTCAATTCATATTTGCGGTAAAAGTAAGGATATTTGGGAATCTGTAATGGATACAGGGGTCTCAAGTTTTAGTATAGATAATGTGGAAGACCTTGCTGATGCTAAGGAAATAATGGGAGACAGAATTACAATATCAGGAAATGTACAGCCTGTTGATATAATACAAAAGGGAACAAAAGATGAGGTTCTTAAAGCTGCAAAAGAATGTATTAGAAAAACTTATGGCTCTAAGAAAGGATATATACTTAGTTCTGGATGCCAAATACCAATGAATACCCCTATGGAGAATATTGATGCATTAATGGATGCTGCTAGACTTTATGGTAGTTATCCGATCAATGAAGAACTATTATTTAGTGAAGATTAAGTCACAACATATATACTTCTTTATCTTGTATAAATTCTAGAAGTATTGTATAACTAGAAGTATTGTATAATATATAATGAATAAAATAGGTCATGGAGTTGACCTTAATCGCTATATGCTAATGACTCCTACAGATAGGGATATCTGTAGGTTTTTTTATGTCTAATTTTAATAGGAGGGTGATTATATGGCAACAAGTTTAGCTATTATAATAATATCAGGACTTACAGCAAATTCAATATTTACTAAATCAAAATTACCAGGATTATTAGGTATGATTATTGTAGGTATTGTTATAGGACCATATGGACTTAATTGGCTTAGTGAAGACATTATAAAGGTTTCAGCTGACTTTAGAAAGATTGCATTAATTATAATACTACTCAGAGCGGGTTTTGGAGTTAGTAAGGAAGATTTAAAAAAGGTTGGTGCTCCTGCCATAAGATTAAGTTGCATACCAGGAATATTTGAAGGTTTGGCAATAGCTTATGCATCTATAAAGATATTTGACTTCAGTTTCGTGCAAGGGGGCATGCTTGGATTTATAATTGCAGCAGTATCTCCAGCAGTTATTGTACCTGCAATGCTTAATTTTATGGAAAGAGGACTTGGAGAAGAGAAAGGAATACCTACTTTAATATTGGCTGGAGCCTCAATTGATGATGTTTTTGCTATAACGATTTTTTCTACATTTTTAGGAGTATATAGTGGTTCAAAGATCAATATAGGTATGAGGATTTTAAGTATTCCAATATCTATTATTTTAGGCATATTGGCTGGTTTGGTTATAGGAATATTTTTGATTAAGATATTTAAAAAATATTCTATTAGGGATACAAAGAAGGTATTATATATTATTAGTGCAGGAATTCTCCTTACAGCATTCGAAGATTTAATTAAGTCTAAGATAGAGATTGCAGGGCTATTAGGTGTTATGGCAATAGGGTTTATTATACTTGAAACTATGCCAGATGTAGGAAAAGGAATGGCTGAAAAACTTAATAAAATTTGGGTTTTTGCAGAGATATTATTATTTGTATTGGTAGGTGCTCAAGTAAATATTTGGTTAGCTCTTAATACAGGTTTTAAAGGCATATTGTTAATAGCCATAGGATTATTTGCTAGAAGTATAGGAGTTATATTATCTTTATTAAAAACTAATCTTAGTATGAAGGAGAAAATATTCTGCATCATAGCTTATATACCAAAGGCCACTGTACAAGCAGCTATAGGTGCCATACCTTTATCTTTAGGAGTAGAATCAGGAGATCTGATTTTATCCATAGCTGTTTTATCAATTGTTCTTACTGCACCTCTTGGAGCAATAGGGATTAGTTTAAGCGGAGAGAAATTATTATCGTAAAAAACATTGCCCCTTGATTTTATTAAGGGGTATTTTTTAATCAATAAAAATTATTATATCCTTAAAATTAAATCATCTACCTTCTTAGCAGTAGGTTAAGTTTATGTAAAACTATATATAGAAATAAAAATGAATAGACATCTAATGGAAAAATGATTAGAATATATATAATATTTAAAGGAAAAGGAATTATAATAGCATAGATTTAATGTACTGAAAGGATGATTATTTAAATGGGAGTCAGTTTAAGGGAAATATTAGCATCGGATTTTTTCTTAGAAGCTAGGGTACTGGCTGGGAAAGAGGGACTTGACAGAATAGTTCAGGGCATTTCATCTCAAGATGCGCCTACTGGAGGACAATGGGCTAGAGGAAAAGAGCTGATGCTTGCTACGGGGTATTTATTTAAGGATAATATAGAATACCTTAAAGAAATAATAATTGAATCAAATGAATGCAATGCAGCAGGCCTAGGTATAAAGGTTGGTAGATATTTAGATGAAATTCCTGAAGAAATTATAGATCTGTGTAATGAGTTAAAGTTTCCTCTTATTGATTTACCAAAAGACGCTGCATGGATGGAGATAGGAAATGCTATTAATGAGATAGCTATAGATAGATATATAGAAAAATTAACTGGTTTTATTCAGGTATATGGGAACAAAGATCATGATAGAAAAATAAAGGAAATCATAGAAGGATTATACAATAATATAGGAAAACCAGTAGAAGTTTATGATTTCTGTAAAAATAAGAGATATTCAGTATTTGATAAAAATATTAAAAATAATGAATTAAGTGATTATGAATTTATATGGAATCCTGGTTCTAAGCATGAAAAGAAAAATTTATCTGAAAAATTTAATATGTTTAGAATAAAAAATCTTGAGAGTGAAGATGATAGCCAACGCATAGTTCTTCCCATAGAAATAGATAATATAGTTCTTGCATATCTTGTAGTTTGGGAGGATCAAGAAAAGAGCGATTACTATGATCTATATACAATAAGATTGAGCTTTGTGCTTCTACTACATGAATATGGAAGTATATATTTTGAAAATACTTTTAAGGACAAATTTCAAGACGAATTGATACAACAAATAATAGATAGCAACTTTCAAAATGAAACTCAGATAATAAAAAAGGTTCTAGATACTGAGGGGTCATATTTGTGTATAAGTGTAAAGCAGTTTAGTGATGAAATAAGTTTATATGACCATAGAGAAAAAATATCCAGATGCATATATAATATTTTTCAAAGAGATGAAATGATTTTTGGATTAACAGGTAAAGATGAAATGGTTATGATTTATAAGAAAAATAAGGATATACACGAAATAAAAGAATTTATAAAAACAAGTATAAATCAACTTATTAGGTGTATTGAAAATGAAATAACAAAAGGAAAGTTTGTAGCAGGAGTTTCTCCAGGTTTTGTAGATATAAAAGATGTGAAAAACAGCTACACTGAGAGCTATAAAACTATTGATATATCAAGATATGTTTATCCCGAATCTAAAGTAATTTTCTATGATGATTTAGGACCTTTCAAATTTATTAATATAGAAGAATTTAAAAAGGAGAATATGAGTGTATATAACGAATATATAAAACCTCTAACCTTAGAGGAGGATGGTGAAGAACTTATAATTACTTTGAAAAGTTTCTTAGAATGTAATCAAAATTACTCTTTAACGGCTAAAAAGTTATTCGTTCATAATAATACAGTAAGATATAGAATAAGCAAAATTAAGGATTTAATAAAGATAGATAATGAAGATTCCATTGAAAGACTAAAGATTGAGATAGTTTTGAAGTTCTTAAGATTATTCAATTAAATATAGTTTTATTTGGGAAAAGCACAGATTTTAATCTGTGCTTTTATTATTAAAGGAATCTATAAGTATTTGGGGAATTTCACAAAAATTAAAAAGATTTTAGAAATATTAACAATAAATCTATATGTTTTATATATTATAATGAAAATGTGATAAAAATCACAATGCTTTTTATATTGATTATAAAATTTTTTAAAATTGGAGGAAGAAGAGACATGAAAGAGTATTTAAAAGTAGCTAATGATCCAATTTTGTGGCTTATGTGTCTGCCTGTTGTTCTAACAGTAGGTGTGCAGGCAGTTATATTCACAAAAAAAGCCTTTGAAGCAGGGAAAATAATCAACATGAAACGTGAAGATGGTATCAAGGCATTTAGAATTGGAGCTATTGCAGCAATAGGACCTTCATTAGCTGTGCTTGTAGTAATGCTTGGAATGATGGCAGTAGTTGGAGCACCTATTACTTGGCTAAGATTATCAATCATAGGATCTGCACCAGCTGAACTTGCAGGAGCTGCAATGGGGGCACAGGCAATGGGAGTTGAATTTGGTTCTAGTCAATATGATTTAACAGCATTTGCTTCATCAGTTTGGACTATGACATTAAACGGCATAGGATGGTTATTAGTTGTAGCTTTGTTTGCAGATAAGTTAGATATTGTAAAAGATAAGGTGACAGGTGGAGATGAGAAATTAGTAGGTCAAATAGGGACAGGTGCTATTATTGGGGCTTCATCTTTTATTGTTTCAGGACAGATTATAAATAAAGGTAGTTTAGTGCCTACAAATCTTATAGCAGTATTAGTAGCTACTATAGTTATGATAGTGATGGTGAAATTTTCAGAAAAAGTGAAAGTTTTAAAAGAATGGAACCTAGGGATAGCAATGTTTGTTGCCATGTTTATTGCAGCATTATTTAAATAATATTATGGAGGTAAACCTATGAGAAATAAATCATATGAAGAAACATTTACTAAAAATATAATTTCAACTGGAAGATGGACAATATTAACAGCTGTTATTTTATGTTTTTTGCCAGCAATATATCTATGGGTAAGATACGGGGCTATACCTTCTGTAAAAAATATTTTAACAGGATGGTTCTTAATTGCTTCCATGTATGGAGCTTTTTATATAGTTGAGCCAATTTCTTATTTTCCAATATTGGGATTATCAGGCACTTATATGTCATTCTTGTCTGGAAATATAGCGAATGTTAGGGTTCCTGCATCAGCAGTTGCTCAGGATGCCTTAGGGGTTGACTCCGGAAGCCAAGAAGCTGAGCTAATTTCAACTATAAGTATAGCGGGATCAATAATAACAAACTTAGTTATAGTTACGATAGGCGCCTTTGCTGGTAATTTTATAATTGGAATATTACCTGAATATGTAGTAACAGCTTTTGGATTTGTTTTTCCTGCTATTATGGGGGCTTTATTAACAATGTTTGCTCTTAAATTTTACAAATGTGCTGCTGTGGGACTGGCTGTTGGAATAATTATTAATATGACACAGATAGTTCCACCATGGTTGGCGGTACCATTATGTGTTTTTGCTACTTCATTTGTTGCCATAACTGATTATAAAAAACAGAAATTAAATCAATAGATTATTGTAAGCGCAAAATGTTAAAATAAATAATTCTGAAATATGAAAAGTACTTGTCGCATGTAAAATCTAAGTTATATATGTGATACAGTCGTGAAATTTTTACACTATTTATTAGTTTGACAATATTATTAGAGGAGGAATATATTGTGAATTTTAAAGAATATGCAAAAGAAATTGAGAAAGATATAATTAAATGGAGAAGGGACTTGCATCAAATTCCAGAAATTGGATTGGACTTACCTCAAACATCAGACTATGTTCAGATGAGACTCAAAGAAATGGGAATAGAGTATAAAACACTTGTTAATGGCTCAGCTATAGTAGCTTTGATTGGAGAGAAAAATCAAGGAAAGACAATAGCATTAAGAGCTGATATGGATGCACTTCCAATAAAAGAAGAAACAGACGTACCTTATTCATCAAAGAATGGAAATATGCATGCCTGTGGTCATGATTCCCATACAGCAATGCTATTAGGGGCAGCTAAGATACTAAAGGATAATGAGCATTTATTAAAAGGAACTGTAAAGCTATTGTTTCAACCGGGTGAAGAAGGATTTGCTGGAGCTAAACATATGATAGAAGAAGGTGCTTTAGAAAATCCTAAGGTAGATAATATAGTAGGACTTCATATAGGAGCACCTTCCAAGGGTATTCCAGATGGGAAGGTAATAGTAAATTATGGTAAAACTATGACTTGTTTGGACAAATTCTATTTAAAAATAAAAGGAATAGGTGCTCATGGTGCCTATCCAGAGCTGGGAGTTGATCCAGTGGTTATATCAGCACAAGTTATAGGAGCATTACAATGTATTGTAAGTAGAGAAAAGAGTGGCGTAGAGCCTGCAATAATCACTATTGGCAAGATTAATGGTGGAACAGCTTTTAATATAATACCTGAATTTATTGAAATGGAAGGAACAGCAAGATTTGCAGATCAGCCATTAAGAGAACAAGCAGCAAAGAGAATTGGAGAAATAGCTACAGGTATTGCTAAGACAATGAGGGGAGATTGTGAATACGAATATGAATTTGGATATCCACCACTTGTAAATTCAAAAGAAATCACAGAAAAATTCAGGAAATCCGCTGAAAAAATAGTTGGAAATGAAAATATAATGGAAATGGATAGACCTCTTATGGGAGGAGAAGATATGGCATATTTCTTACAAGAAGTTCCTGGAACATTCTTCTTCTTAGCTTCAAGCGAATATGATTCAAAGGGAAACTTTATTTCAGCACATAATTCAAAGTTTAATGTAGCAGAAGATGTTTTGTATATTGGAACTGCTTTATTTGTTCAAACAGTATTTGATTTTCTAAGTATCTAGTAATTATGATTGAATTTAAATAAGATAAAAGGGTCACTTCTAGAATATCTATATAGATATCCTTGAAGTGACTTTTTTATAGTGTGAAAAGAAAAGTGAATAGACATCTAATGACAAAATGATTAGAATATAGATAATAAGATTTTAATTGGAATATTTGAATTTATAAAAGAAGCTATTTTAACTATTTTAGGTCAAAAAATTATCAAGGAAATTTGTATGGAAACGATGAATGGTATCGTAATCATATTGAACTAGAGAAACTAACTTGGAGATAATCTCTAAACAAACTTAAAGACATAATAAATACGGAGGGAACGAGTGATGAATAATTTAAAACTATATAATAATATATTTTTTCCAAAAACAGAAACATCTGTATTAATGGAGCCAATTCATAGTAATATCCATGGAAATGTACATGGCGGGGAATTGATGAAAATAATGGATACTGTAGCAGGTATAACTGCAACAAAACATTGCAGAGGTGTTGTAGTTACTGCTAGGATTGATGAAATCGTATTTCATAAACCGATTCATGTGGGAAATGTTATTACTTGTATTGCACAATTAGCCTATGTAGGAACATCTTCCATGGAAATTTTAGTCAGAGTTTTAGTACATGATATGGAAAATTATTCTGAACCTGAGACTGCATTGACTGCATTTTTTACTATGGTTCATTTAGTGGATAAAAAGCCAGCAAAGGTACCAGAACTAATTATAACTACTAAGGAAGAAGAGGAACTTTATAAATTAGGGGAAAAGAAGCATAAGGAAATGAAAGAAAAACGTATCAGACTGTAATATTCTCAACGAAAGTTTTTGATGAGTTATTAAAAATACATTGACTTTATGTTCTACATGATGTAAAATGAAATCAATACTACACAATGTAGAATACAAAGGAGTGTTGAAATTGGATATAGCTAAGATTTCAGATGCAGAATATGAGATAATGAAAATTATTTGGGATATGGAAGGGGAAGTTACAACAGCAGATATAGTTGAAAAATTAGGAGAAAATAATCCATGGAAATTGACTACTATACTTACGTTAGCAAGTCGGTTAGTAGAGAAAAATGTTCTTAGAGTAAGGAAAGAAGGTAGAGTTAACTACTATTCTCCTAATATAAGTAAAGATGAATATAAATCATATCAAGCCAGTGATTTTATTGAAGATATGTATGGTGGAAGTGTGAAATCCTTAATAGCTTCATTATATAACAATAAAAAGATAGATAAAGAAGATATAGAGGAATTAACAGACTGGATTAGGAGGGTATGATATGGAAATATTGAAATATATATTTAGCATGTCCGTTACTGGAAGTATTATGTTTTTAATATTTCTATTGATAATGCCTCTAACTAAAAAGAATTTTAGTTCATCTTGGCACTATAAGATGACAATTATAATTCTAGCCTTCTTTATTTTGCCAATAGGAAGCTTTATTAAATTACCAATAAATACATCAAGTAATTTATTTTCTATGAAAGCTGAAGGTTATAGGAATTCAGATGATGTACCTAAAGATGAAAGTATAGAAAATGTACTGGAAAAGGAAGAAATAGTAGTACAGCATCATAATGAAAAAATAGAAAATATAGATTCTCCTAAAGTAAAAGATAATACTTATAATAGTGTTGATAAAAAAAATAAGATTAATTTTAGTGGAGATATAATCCTATATATTTGGATATCTGGAATGGTTATTTTATTTCTATATAGAATAATTTTATATTTTAGATTTAAATATACTATTTTGAAAGACAGCATAGAGATTAGTCATATCCAGACTATAGAAGTATTTAATATATGTAAAGATAAATTGAATATAAAGAGAACAATACCATTAAAAACTTATAAAGGTATAGGATCGCCAATGTTAATAGGAATATTTAATCCCATTGTATTAATTCCTATTTTAGATAAGGATATAGAAACTCTTAATATGGTATTTTTACATGAATTAAACCACTATAAGCAAAAGGATATTATAATAAAGTGTTTTGGATTTATTGTAAGTACAATTCATTGGTTTAATCCAATTATCTATATTTTATTGAACAAAATGGATATATATTGTGAATACTCCATAGATGAAAAGGTAGTAGGTAAAATGGAAACTGGAGAAAGGAAATATTACTGTGAAACCATTCTAAAACTAATGAATAATTCCATAGGTAGAGGAACTTTAACTACTGCCATGAGTAGAAATGGCAAGGAATTAAAATCTAGGCTTGAGAATATACTATTTTTTAAGAAGAATTCTAGAAATAAATATATTAAGTCATTGTTTGTTCTAGTATTTATATTGATATCTGGATTTATTGTTAGTTGTGGCATCATGCCTAAGAACGTGGATAAGAATAATCCTCTTATAGCATATATAAAAGATGATGGATTATATTTTACTTATTTAAATAATGGAGAAGAAATTAAAATTCATAAGGGAAGAGATTTTATATATCCTAGAATTTCAAAATCAGGAAGTTATATAGCCTATACTAAGGGTGAAAGTTTATATGTCTTTGATATTGAAAGTAGAGAATATAAAAAGATAACAGATGGAATTAGCTCCTATGGTAATTCTTATGATTGGGTAGATGATGAAATTATAGTATATGCTAATAATGAAAAAGGATTTACAAAACTTAATGTATCAACTGGAGATAAGATAGTGCATATAGATGAATATAACTATTCAAATTTTAAAGCGGCTAAGGACAATCTTGTATATGGAAAAGCAATGTTTGAGTGGACTACTGATGAAGGAAGTTTTGGATTTAATAAAGGTATTACAGAGATAGATCTAAATAAATATGATTCAGAATCTAAAAAATTTGCAACTGATATAATCATAGAAGGGAAAAGATCCACAGATGAAATGATCGGATACAATCCTACTATATATAAAATAACAGATGATGGCAGATATATATTTATTATGGAGAAATTTGCTTCAGGGTCATTAAGCTCAGATGTTGCAGGTATAGGATTGTATGATGCTAAAGAAAAGAAACATATAGATTTTACAGATATATATGGAAATGAAGATAAAGAGGATTTAACGGTATTACCTAAGGAGAACAATCTAGCTATAAATCCAGGAAATAATGATTTGATTAGCGTAATTCAAGGTGCTGGAAGAGAGATGTTTTTGAGCAAAGAAGTGATATTATTAGATATAAATGAGGATAAGACCTATAAGATTATTAACTTTATGGATAAAAATTTAGTTGCTATGACACCTAGTTTTACAGTAGATGGTGAAAAGCTATTATATTCAGCAACTGAAAGTATAGAATCACAAAGTGGAAAAGAGGATTTTAGCCTTTGGGAAGATTGGCATAAACAGCCCCATAATATCTATGAATATGATTTAAACACTTCTAAAGTAGAGAAGGTTACTAAAGGAAATAATTTTGATTTTATGCCAATAAGCCTATCTAAAGATACAATATTATTTATTAGAGATAAAGGCAATAAAGACTTTAGCTTGATGAAAATCTCTAATGGAAAAGAGGAATTGATTACAGATAATATTATATTTGGGAATGAAGAGGTTAAGTATGGATTCTATGGCAATGCAGAAGAATATAAGGGAATGGATATATTATGTAATGCAAAGAAATTGAGCTTAAAAGGTAAGAAATATACCCAAAAAGAAGATAATATGAATAAATTATATGAGATGAAAGGCAGTAAAATAGGTAATAATTCGGCAGTTGGTAATATATTAAGCTATATAGAGTTTCCAGAAGAATTAACAGCAGATGGAATTCAGTTATTTACTAAAGAAGAGCCATATGGATTGCAAGTAAATTTCAAAGGTAGTGCAATGAAATATATTTCCATGAGTTCCAATGAAGCATGGAAATCTCAATCATTGATTTTATTTTCACTTATAGATAATTTAGATTATATTAAATATGCCATAGATGATGGTAAAGAAAGTATAGTAGTATCAAATATAGATAGAGAATATGCAGATAGTATAACAGTTTCAGTGTTAGGTTCTAAAACATCAGAAATAACTAAGAATAAAACATTATTTAAAGAGTTTTATCAGATATTTGGTGATTAGGTATTTAAGATAATTTTCTAACTTATTAATAGAAATAGCTATGACTTTAAAATCATAGCTATTTTTATATTATATAGTCTTATTTTATATTAATTTTAATATCATTTTATAAATAGAGAAAAAACTCATTAATATTAGGCTAAATATGCATTCTTTTATTCATTTCTACTTTTATATCCTTTCCATGAAAGATAAAGATAGATGATAAGGATATAAGGCTTAAAGCTATACATATAATAGTTGGATATATATTTTTTATCCAACCTAATAGTATAAATAAAATAGGGATAATGCCAAATACTCCATCTATTAATGAATAAGTAATATAATCCCTTATACTTAGTTTCAATATTTTTGCAGTCACATACATAATAATCATGGCAGCCATACAGGATATTGGGATTACATAATCTAAGGACCAGCCTATCCATCCGATTTTCCAGTCCCAGAAAATAGATAATAGAGATATAATGGCAACTTGTCGCATGATTTTCTTAGATATATGATACCTTTTCTGTAAAACTGCAATTAACCCGAGCCACATACTAAGCAATCCAAATACTAGGAGTATAGGCCAATTTACATTGGAAGGAAATAATATATTGATGGCGAAACTAAGTACTACAGTTATAATAGAAATAAAAAGCATAATTTTAATGACTAGATGGCTTTCATAAAAAGGAGGTATCTTAGGAAAGATTTCATCCTTTTTATTAGTATCATTAGATTCTGGTAGTGTATTACCACATAGTATACACTTTTCTAGATTTTCTCGTATATTGACTTTACAGTAAGAGCAATACTTCATAGCATTTCCTTCTTTCTAAAGATTTGAGGTAATTTCAATTTCCACTTCTTTTTCTGAAAGAAATTGAAAAAATGTTTTTTGTATATCTGTTTCTTCAAAGGGCGAGGTAAAGCTTATAACCATTCTATCTTCATAAGTACATAAGGTAATTAAAGGTCTTCTAGCACTGACACAAATACTAAATTGTCGTATATATGCATTAAATTCTTGGGGCATGATAATCTTGCCTATATTTGAAATAGAAGATGTTATCTTCCTATCATTTAGACTATTTGCTATACGGAGGAAATAATCTTTAATAGGTAGTGGAATTACTCGAGCAAGGAAATTTTTTTCCAAGGACATAAAATGATTTAGTTTTCTGTCTAACTGTTCTTTAGTCAATTCCATTTTAAAGCTTTCATTTACACTTTTGATAATTTCTTCAAAGTCTGGATTATTATTTTTAAAGCTATATCCAATATTCATGGTACTAAAGAAATTTCTTGCTGTTGATGATTCATAATATGGTCTTAAATTAATTGGAACGGATAAGACCACAGGTCTCTTTTTTCTATTTGCAGGCATTTCATTATAAATAGAATATACAAGTAAGGATGTTAAAAACACTGTTAAAGTAGTATTATATTCATGGGCAATATCTAAAACAGATTTTACAGACATAGAGCCTTCAATTAACTTCATTTTATTATCTTCAATTCTACTTCCTTTAATATGATAGGCATTAGAATATTCTTTTTCTTTCTCATCCTTAGAATTACCCAAATTATTTTCTCCATTATAATTTTTCCAAAAGCTATCATCCATTTTTTGACTTATGGATGCTTTATGATTTAATTTAGGCATATTATCTTTAAAGATTTCCTTATATTTAATAGTCATATAATGATATATAAGTACTTCCATGAACCAAATAACGCCAGCACCATCAGTAAGAGAATGAAAAATCTCCACATTAATTCTTTTATTATAATAGGATACACGAAATAAAAGGTTTTTTTGATTTCTTATATAAATAGGAGCACAAAGAGCAGTATTTTCCATATTAACTGTTGGTTTAATATCACTGTATTCAAAATAATACCAAAAAGCTCCTCGTCTTAAAATAGACTTATATAGTGGAAAACTTTCAATAGTCAAATCCAATGCTTTTTGCAAAGCTATTGGATCCACATATTCGTATAATTCACAGCTAAGTCTAAAAACCTTAGTATCTTTATTATTAGCCACTGCTGGAAAGAGCTTAGAGGCGTTATCAAGTTTAGTCCATTTTACTTCTTTTTGTTGTTTCATAATATACCTTCTTCTTAGTCAATTTTTTCATTTAAAAATAGATTTATAGACTCATAGGCCTTATCAATATCATCAGAACGTAATGGATTAGAAATAAAGCCATGTAATGTATCTTTTATTTCATATATTTTTACATCATTTCCATACTCCTGCAATTTTACACCATAGGCTTCACCTTCATCTCTAAGTGGGTCAAATTCCGCTGTAATAATCAAAGTCTTAGGCTGGTCTGAAAGGTCTTCAGCAAGTAGTGGTGCTACATATGGATTTAATCTATCTTCATCATTTTGGACATATAAATCCATATAATCTTGTATTCGCTTTGAAGTCATTATATAATTCGTTCCATTTTCTTTTATGGAAAGGAATGAGGAATTTTCACTATGGTCATAATTAGTAGCAGGGTATATTAAAATCTGTTTATTAGGTACAAATTCACCTCGGTCTCTCATCATAAGGGAAACTACTGCTGCCAAATTACCTCCAGCACTATCTCCAATTAGCGTTATATCGTTTTGATTGCAACCTAATATTTCAGGTTTTGAAAAAATTTCCCGAGTAGTATAATAACAATCTTCTACTCCTGCAGGAAAAGGGTTTTCTGGTGCTAGACGATAATCTACTGAAATAACCATATGATTAGTTTTATTAGCCATATTTGCACATACATTAGTATAGGAATCAATATTTCCTGTAACCCATCCACCACCATGAAAGAAAATCAAAACCTTAGGAAGTGGATTTTTTTTCGGTATGAAAACACGTACTGGAATTTCTCTATCTTCAACCATAATCTTATGATCCAGCATCTTGTAAATTGGTTCCGATGGTGGATTTAATATATTTAGTAATTTACGATATGGTTTATAATATTTTTTTAAACTTATATGTGGCTTTGATAAAATCCTTAGAACTGTTTTTCTAAGATTGTTCATATGGTTAAATTCTCCTTATATTGCAAATAATTGATACCTATCTATTATATATTATAATACCCATAAAGGGTCAATACTTTTCCTTTAGAAGTTAAAATACTGAAGATTAATAAAATCTTCAGTATTTTAACTATTCTATATTGCTATGCCATTCTTTTAATATTAATTTACGGGATTTTTGTAATACAGCTGGGTCATTTTCAGCCATTTCTTTAGCTTCTTCATAGGAATTTGCCTTGTATATTACAAGTCCGCCACTATGGTCTGTAAAAGGTCCTTTAGCAAATATCTTACCTTCATCTATAAATCTTTGAAGATAGGCTTTATGTATATCTAGTATTTCACTATCCTTTTTTGCGTCAATAGTTTCTAATATAGCAGCATATAAAATCATATTTTCCACTCCTTATAAGTTTTTTGATAATTTTAGGTAGTTCTACTAAGTATTATACATATAATTTCTATTCTTGATATGTATATTTTCTCCAAAAGATTGGCTGTGTGGAGTTATAGGAATTTGGGTATGTATAAATATATGTGGAAAAATGGGAGGGGTTTTATGAAGAAGGCTATTTTATTTTTGGCAGAGGGATTTGAAGAAGTAGAAGCTTTAACGGTAGTGGATTATCTTAGAAGGATGGACGTTGATGTCCATATCGTATCTATTACTAAGGAATATAAGGTGAAAGGAGCTCACAATATTGTAGTCCTTGCTGATAAGACTATAGATGATATTAAAGATATAGAATCATACGATGCCGTAATTATTCCAGGAGGATTACCAGGTGCTACAAACCTTAGAGATAATAATAAGGTAATTGATATTGTAAAGAAAATAAATAACGATGGAAAACTTGCAGCTGCCATATGTGCTGGACCAATAGTTCTTGAAAAAGCTGGGATTATAAAGGAAAAGAAGGTTACTTCATATCCGGGGTTTGAAGGAGATTTAAAAGATGGAGTTTATATTGAACAAGATGTGGTTAGGGACGGAAATATTATAACAGCAAGGGGACCGGCTTTGGCAGTAAACTTTGCCATAGAAATAGTAAAATACTTATTAGGGGAAAAAGAGGCAGAAGAATTGAAGAAAGATATATTATATAAAGATTAAAATAAGATTAAAATCAAATTATAGAGGGGATAGCTTTATGTGGTTGTGGATAATTATTCTATTAGGGTATATTCCTGTAATATATAAGTGAAACAGAAGGATATCTATTTTAGAAGAGGAAGTAAGAAACCTTAAGAAATAAAAAAGTAGTTGGTAACAATAGTTACCGACTATTTTTTTATTTGAGGATATAATAGGTATAACATATATGATTTTAGATTTGATATTTATAAAAGTCTCTCAAAATCAGAGAGAGTATTTTAAATATAGGAGGAGTAAAGATGAACAAGTATTTTGACATAAAAGATACAGTATATGATATAACGGAGAAGTACCCTGAAACTATAGATATATTTGTAGCAAATGGATTTGAACAATTAGGCAATGAAAAAATGAGGAGCTTAATGGGAAAAACAATTTCCTTGGAAATAGCTTGTATATCGAAAAAATTTAATGTAGAATTGTTCACTCAAAAGTTAATAGATGCTATTGAAGGACGTAGAATATCTGTAGATTCTACACTTACTAGAACTAAACAAAATAATTTAGGGGATATAAAAATAGAAGGGGTTCTGCCATGTCCCGTAAGAGTACCATTGTTAGAAGGCTTCAATGCTTGGATGTATGAGAATAATAGTAGATTTGATTTCAAAGTAGACTATGAACTTAAATCAGCAAATCTAGGAGTAGGTTGGATAAAAGAAAGAATTGAATCAGATAATGAAGATTCCCTATCAGATTTATTTATGTCAGCTGGTTTTGATTTATTCTTCGATAAGGAATTAATGGGAAAATTCAAAGCTAGAGGAATATTTGAAGATATTACAGGATTAGATAAACTAAATAAGGATTTTGATAATGATGAAATAGATTTAAAAGATCCAGAAAGGCAATATTCCATAATAGGAGTAGTTCCTGCTGTATTTATGGTAAATACAGATGAATTAGGTGATAGACAGATGCCTAAATCTTGGAAAGATTTATTAAAGCCAGAGTTTGAAAACTCAGTATCTTTGCCCATGAGAGATTTTGATTTATTTAATGCAATATTATTAAATATCTATAAAAATTATGGGGAAGAAGGTGTTGCTAATCTAGGAAAGACATTACTCCGAAGTATGCATCCAGCTGAAATGGTGAAATCCCATAGAGCAAAAGCAGAATCTGATATACCAACAATAACTATAATGCCATATTTCTTTACTAAGATGGTTAGGTCAGAATCTCCGTTAAAGCCTATATGGCCAGAAGATGGGGCAATAATATCGCCAATATTCTTATTAACTAAGAAGAAAACTAAAGATAAAACAAAATCATTTGTAGATTTTTTCTTCTCTAAGGAGGTAGGTGAAATTCTTTCAAGCAATGGAAAGTTCCCTTCAACTCATCCAGAAATAGATAATGGATTATCACCTAATCAGAAGTTTATGTGGCTTGGTTGGGACTATATAAATAGTCATGACATAGGAGAGCTAATAAGAAAATGTGATATGCTTTTTAATCAATCTATATAGGAGGTTATGAAGATGAATTTAATTATATTTTCAGGTCCCCCATCTTCTGGGAAGACCTCGATAATAATAAAGGCAATAGATGCATTGAAACAAAGGAATATTTCTGTAGGAGTAGTCAAATTTGACTGTTTATATACAGATGATGACATATTATATGAAAAGGCAGGAGTACCAGTAAAAAAAGGACTTTCAGGAGCGCTTTGCCCCGATCATTTCTTTGCATCAAATATTGAAGAAGTAGTAAAATGGGGAAATCAAATGAAACTAGATATGTTAATCACTGAATCAGCAGGACTTTGCAATAGATGTTCTCCATATATAAAGAATATAAAGGGTGTTTGTGTTATAGACAATCTATCAGGTATTAATACACCAAAGAAAATTGGTCCAATGCTAAAGTCAGCAGATATAGTAGTCATAACTAAGGGAGATATAGTTTCCCAAGCTGAAAGAGAAGTTTTCGCATCTAAAGTAAGTTCAGTAAATCCTAGGGCAGCTATTATGCATATCAATGGACTTACAGGTCAGGGAGCATATGAATTAAGTACCCTATTATTTGATGAAAATCAACAAATCGATTCTGTACAAGGAATGGAATTAAGATTTCCAATGCCTTCTGCCTTATGCTCCTATTGTTTAGGAGAAACAAGGATAGGAGGGAAATATCAAATGGGTAATGTGAGAAAGATGAAATTAGGTGATGAACATGAATAAATTAACTATAAAGCAACTAGAAGAGAAATATCCATTTGTAATTAATTATTTTGAAGAGAATAAATTAGATACTACTAATTATAAGGATAAAACATTTAAAGAATACTTAGATAGTTTTAGCCAAGAAGATATAGAAGATTGGGCTATAGATAAGGAAAGATTGGAATCTGATTTACAAAGCTTTATAGAACAGATGAAAGAATTTTTAGGAATAAAAGATGATACTAAGGTAGATTCCTTAACTATATTATCAGGACATGATAAATCAGGAAACAAAGAAGGCTTTGAGGAATTAACTATTAATAAATCTGAAATCATCTCTATAGTAGGACCTACTGGTTCAGGAAAATCTAGGTTATTGGCAGATATAGAGTGGACAGCAGAGAGAGATACTCCTACAGGAAGGGGAATACTAATTAATGGAGAACTGCCAGATAAGAAATGGCGATTTTCATCTAATAATAAACTAGTTGCACAGCTCTCTCAAAATATGAACTTTGTAATGGACCTTACAGTTAGGGAATTTCTAGAGTTACATGCAGAAAGTAGATTAGTTGAAGATATAGAAGGAGTAATAGATAAGATAATTAAAGAAGCTAATAATCTAGCAGGGGAGAAATTTGACTTAGATACTCCAGTAACTTCTTTAAGTGGTGGACAATCAAGGGCTTTGATGATAGCAGATACGGCAATACTTAGTTCTTCTCCTATAGTGTTAATAGATGAGATAGAAAATGCAGGAATAGACAGAAAAAAAGCCTTAGAACTATTGGTATCAGAAGATAAAATAGTCCTTATGGCAACTCATGATCCAATATTAGCACTTATGGCTAATAAAAGAATTATAATTAAAAATGGCGGCATAGATAAAATAATTGAAACTAGCCATGAAGAAAAGCAATTGTTATTAGAACTTGAAAAAATGGATAATATTATTCAAGGAATGAGAAATAGACTTAGAGCAGGAGAAACCTTAGAAAGGGGAATATAAAAATGCATGAGGGATGTACTGGTATTTTTGAAAATGGTAAGGCTGTTGTAGATAAAATAAGAATGATGGGATTTAATATTCGTCTGATGCCTCAAAAAGTTATTATAAAATGTATAGAATGTGAAAATGAATTTGAAATGACTCATTTAGAAACAAAATGTCCCCACTGTAATATGGTCTATGGAGTAACACCATGTTCAACAGCATATCCGGAGAGAATTATGGCAGCTGGGAAGAATTATTAGAATAAAATAGGACTGTTACAACAACTATTTTAATAGCTATTGTGATAGTCCTATTCTAATTAGTTAGTTCACCCCTGAAATGAACTATAGAATAATACCTATATACCATAATTGTCTTAATAAACTAACACATAATATAAGTATACTATTTTGTGAATATTATATCAATGAGCTAATTTGTTTGCTTCTTATCTATAACAATAAATAATATAGAAATTTAGTTTCATATATTTTCTTTAAAGGAATCTAGTCTATTGTCGATATATTATTTAAGGGATAGGTAAAATATTAGGGGAGAGCTTATGATTAATTCAATTAATGCTAATTTTTCTACAACTTCAACATCTTTAAGTAATGCAATAAGACATAAAAACTTTAGTGAGAAAGTATCATCTAAAAAGGCAGATACTTTCTCTTTATCATCATCACCAACTATTGAAATTGAAAAACTAGATCCATTAACAAGAATTAGTGATCCAAAGGAATATGCTAGAATAAGTGATATTGCAGATAGTTTTTTAACTTCTCCTTGTAGTTGGGGTGAAAAAGGACAGGAACTTGCCTTTGTTTACGATATTTCCGAGTATAAAGATTTGTTTCCATTTGAATTGAAACCACCTAAGGTTTTGGCTAATTTTGACACAACTGGAGATGAAAATTGTTATGATTTATTTTTAAAAAATGGGGGTGATGGGAAATACGATGTGATTAGACTTAGAATTATGTTAGGCAAGAATTTCAAAGACGAACCAATGGATGAACATACTTTTAAAAATACTATTCTTAAAGGTTTTATGATTATGGCTCATGAGAAAAATCTTTCACTAAAATCAGGCAATAGAGTAACCGATGAT
The DNA here is from genome assembly GCF_040396155.1 of Tissierella praeacuta. Classification (GTDB taxonomy): domain Bacteria; phylum Bacillota; class Clostridia; order Tissierellales; family Tissierellaceae; genus Tissierella; species Tissierella praeacuta_A. Next base: position 26,006 of record NZ_JBEBOY010000022.1, on the reverse strand, counting down.
ACTGTTGCTAAGCTTGAATATGATTCAAGTACAAAAACTGTTAATTTGGATGATTTGATAGCATCTTATAGAGAAGATTACAATAAAATTATATCAAAAAATTTCACCGAAGGATTTATAAAAAATTATAAAGGACATATGAATTTAAATGAAGATCCAGATAAGGTTCGAGATAGATGGTCCGAGCTTAGTATTATTTTTGATAGTATTTTAAATCTTAAATTTTAATATGTAGAAAATCCTTTACAATGGATGGTGAACTATTATAATAAAGGTAATATTACCTTTATTATAATAGTTTTCTTAATAGTTAAACTTGTAAATTATCGTTTTATTTAATTTTCTATATTATAAATTGATAATTTTTTATAAAAAGTATTTTTATAGTATTATACTAATGGAAAGAATAGTTATAATGGATTGATGAATAATTAAATTCAGGGTTATTAGTTTGGCTAATTTATGGAGATATAAATTAAAAAGCTTTTTTATAGAAATAAGTTTAAACTTGAAATTGTTTAACTATATCTATGGGCTTTTATTGAAGGAGCTGGAACTATGATTGATAAAGAAGATAAAAATAATAAGAATAAAATAAATTTTCAAAATGTAATTTATATTATTTTATGTATTTTTTTATTGTATTCAATAGCTAATTATATTTATTTAGAGAAATTTAGCTCATATTTACCTGAATATTTAATGCCTAGGTTAATTAGCTTGAGTATTATAATAACTGGCTTATCTATAGCATTAGTGTTCATACAAATAGATAGTAATAAACTAAAATAATATAATTTTTAAAAACCTATTTTGACACGAAATAGGTTTTTTTATTTTATTAAAAAATTTTTTTATTCCGTAACATATGTTACCGAATAAAATTCAAATTCTCTATATAATGTAAATACAAAGTAAGAGAAATATGGTGCAAAAAGCACTAATAATATATAGGGGGTAAGGTTAATGAGTATGTTTTGTTATCAATGTCAAGAAGCAGCAGGAGGAAAAGGATGTACAAGAGTAGGAATGTGTGGAAAGACAGCAGATTTAGCAGCACTTCAAGACTTAATGATTTATGCTCTAAAGGGAATTTCAGTATTAGGTATTAAGGCTGATGAATTAGGAATTGAAATACCTGGATTAGACAGATTAGTAATTGAAGGGTTATTTATGACAATTACTAATGCAAATTTTGACAAAGATAGATTCTTCGCAAAGATTAAGGAAGCACTTAGAAAAAGAGATGAATTAAAAACTCATTTAATTGAAAAAGGTGTAGACCTAGGGAGTTTAGGTGATGCAGCAACATTTGCTGTTAATTCAAATGATGAAATAGTATATAAAGCAACTAGTGAAAAAGTTGGAGTATTAGCCACAGAAAATGAAGATGTACGCTCATTAAGAGAATTAATTACCTATGGTGTTAAAGGAATGGCAGCATATGCTGAACATGCTATGAATCTTGGTTATGAAGATAAAGAAATCTCAAAATTTATTAGAAAAGCATTAGCAGCTACTTTAGATGATAGTCTAACAGCAGATGATTTAGTAGCACTTACATTAGAAACAGGTAAATATGGTGTTGATGTAATGGCATTACTTGATAAGGCTAATACATCAATTTATGGAAATCCAGAAATAACTGAAGTAAATATAGGGGTTAGAAATAATCCAGCAATATTAGTATCAGGTCATGATTTAAAAGATTTTGAAGAACTATTGGAACAAACTAAAGATACTGGAGTAGATATTTATACTCATGGTGAAATGCTGCCAGCAAATTATTATCCATCATTTAAAAAATATAATCATTTTGTAGGAAACTATGGAAATGCTTGGTGGAAACAAAAAGAAGAATTTGAGAAATTCAATGGAGTTATATTATTTACTACAAACTGTATAGTACCACCAGCTGCATCATATGCTGATAGAGTATATACAACAGGTTCTTCAGGATATCCAGGATTTAAACATATAGCAGATAGGGTTGACGGAAGACCTAAGGACTTTTCAGAACTAATTGAGCATGCTAAGAGATTACCAGCGCCAACAGAAATAGAAAAAGGTACGATTATAGGAGGATTTGCTCATGCACAAGTATTTGCATTGGCAGATAAAATTGTAGATGCAGTTAAATCAGGAGCTATAAAGAAGTTCTTTGTAATGGCAGGATGTGATGGCAGACAGTCAGGCAGAAACTACTATACTGATTTTGCAGCAGCGCTTCCAAAGGACACAGTAATTCTTACAGCAGGTTGTGCAAAATACAAATATAATAAATTAAATCTAGGAGATATAGGTGGAATTCCAAGAGTATTAGATGCAGGACAATGTAATGACTCTTATTCATTGGCAGTTATAGCTATGAAACTAAAAGAAATATTTGAATTAAATGACATAAATGAATTGCCAATAGCATATAATATAGCTTGGTATGAACAAAAAGCTGTAATAGTATTACTTGCTTTACTATATCTAGGTGTGAAGAATATTCACTTAGGACCAACATTACCAGCATTCCTTTCACCAAATGTAGCTAAGGTATTAGTAGATACCTTTGGAATTGGAACAATCTCCAATGTTGAAGATGATATAAAGATGTTTATGGAAGCATAATTATAGGAGATATTTAATCCTTCAATAAATTGATATTACAATAAATATAGAAAAAGATATATAGATAAAGGGTACCTAAATAAAAAGGTATCCTTTTTTATAGCTAATTATTCTTGACATATATGTCTACATCATGTAGTATGTAATTACATACTACATGATGTAGACAAGAAAAGGATGGGAGAAATGAAATCAAAGCAACTAATGTCAGATTCTGAAAGAGAGTTGATGAAAATAATTTGGGATAATGGGGGTTCCATTTTTATTGCCGAATTATTAGAAAAAGTAGAGGAAAATAATAAAGGTTGGAAACGTAGTACTGTACTAACTTTCCTTACTCGTTTGACTGAAAAGGGATTTATTAAAACAGAGAAATATAAACGAAAGAATAAATATATTGCCACATTATCTGAAAGTGAATATATGGAAGAACAGACTACAGCTTTTTTACATAAGGTATATGATGGCAATGCAAAGAAACTTGTATCTACCCTTTTAAAACAAGATCGTATTACTTCTAAGGATTTTGAAGAATTAGAAAAATTTTGGAATAAGGATGGCGGTATAGATGAATGAAATATTAAAAATCTTTATTTCTTTGTCTGTTTCTGGTTCAATGATTGCTATTATCTTATTTGCTTTAAAGTGTTTATATAAGAACAGACTAAGTAAAACATGGCAATATTATATTTGGCTTATTGTTATTATTCGTTTATTAGTTCCTTACTCTTTGCAAAGGAATATGGTAGGAGAATTGTTTTATAAAGCAGAAATCTACATAGAAGATAAAAATCAAGTATCTAAATCAGCTATTTTAAATGATTCTAAGATGAGTATTCCATCATCTGAGGAAACAATAGATGTAGAAGAGAGTAGTACAATTTATTGGAATCAGCTAAAAGATAATTTATGGCTTTTGTGGATTGGAATTGCCATTATGCTATTAGTACGTAAGCTTACAAGTTATAATGGTTTTGTACGATATATAAAGGCAGGACGGTATGAAGTAACAAATGAACATATACTTAAACTATATCAATCTACATATAAAGGGGAGGAGATTAAAAGACCTCCAATGCTATATATAAATCCACTTGTAACCTCACCTATGGTTGTTGGCATTATTCAACCTTTCATTGTTCTACCAAATACTGAAATGAAGGATCAGGAGTTACAAAATATTTTTCTCCATGAATTGACCCATTATAAACGTATAGATGTTTTTTATAAGTGGTTGACACAAATAGCAGTCTGTATACATTGGTTTAATCCTTTGATTTATTTCATAAATAGAGAAATAGATAAAAATTGTGAGTTATCCTGTGATGAAAATATTATTAAAAAATTAGATGATAAAGGCAAGAAAATTTATGGAGATACTTTACTTGCTTCTTTGAAATTTAATGGAAGTTATAATAATGCAATTATTTCCATTACTTTAAGTGAAGATGCAAGATTATTAAAAGAAAGGTTAGGTGCTATTATGAATTTTAGGAAAAGATCCAAAGTTACAGTTGCTTTATCAATGATTTTAACTATATTTGTTTTTTGTGGTGCAGTATTTACAGGTGCATATGCTTCAAGGACTAACTTAAATAATTCAAATAATTTTAATGCAATAAATATTAGAGAACCTCAAATAAACCAGAATACTGTGAAAACAGATGACATTTCAAATACTTTAAATAATGTAGATAAAGCAGGAATAGAGCTTATGGAGTATTCAGGGAGCTGGGAAGTAGTAGAATTCTTAATTCCAAATATGTCTAAAGATGGTGTTGATAAAGTAACTGAAATTTATAATCAAAAACAATATACGTCTAAAGTAAAAAAGAAATCTAGTGACTATTATAATATGTCAGGAGATAATGTTGATTCACGTGCTCTAGCCATGATGCAGGCAAATGGAATGTGGAAATATACAGAACCATTGTTTCCATATATGTCGAATGATGGCATAGATAAAGTAGTTACATTGTACAATCAAAAGCATCAAGGTCAAGAGAAGAATCCTTCTGATTATTATAATGTGATTACGGATAAAGAAGAAAACATTGTAATAAATTTAAAAAATAGTAATAGCTATAATATTGCAGAATCTGGTTCATTTCAAGGGGAAAATGGTCAGATATTAAATTTAAATATTAAATCAACTATTAAAGGTGGAACAGTAGATTTATTTTTGTTTGATCCAGATGGGAAGGAGCAGTGCATTACAATAGGCTATGAGAATTTTACAAAAGATATACAACTAATAGAAGGATTATGGCAATATAACTGTTCAGGTATTTTTAAAGATGGTGGAAGCATAGACATTACTGGATCCATAAGGGATTAGTATAAACATGATAATTAGCCCTCAAGTTCTTAAATGAATTTGAGGGTTAATTTATGGGGATTAATTATATAATTGGGTATAATGGATAAATACAGTATAATTACTAAGACATTATTACAGTTTTTAAGGAGGACATATGTTAACTAAGTATTTTTTAAACCTTGCTACAAAGGGGAATCATAATTATTCAGATAAAAATATAAGGGAAAAAGTAGGATATACTGCTGGAGTGGTTGGAATATTTGTAAACCTATTATTATCTATATTAAAGATTGTTGTTGGTTTATCCACTTCTTCCATTGCTGTTACTGCAGATGCTTTTAATAATCTATCAGATACTGCTTCTTCCATAATGACAGTAATAGGATTTAAACTTTCAAATGCGCCACCAGATAAGGAGCATCCTTATGGTCATGGAAGGATAGAATACTTAACTGCATTAATGATAGCATTTATGGTTATTTTAGTTGGGTTTAAATTTATTAAATCCTCAGTTGACAGGATAATTAACCCAAAGGTAATAGTATTTCAATTAATTCCTTTTACATTATTAGTAGTATCAATATCCCTTAAAATATGGTTAAGTATTTTTAATAGAAAGCTTGGAAATAAAATTTGCTCGGCAGCTTTGCAAGCAACTGCTACTGATGCTTTAGGTGATGTAATTATTACTTCTGTAGTGGCATTTTCTTTATTTTTATCTTTATTTACAAATTATCCTGTTGATGGATATATAGGAGTTTTAGTATCTACATTTATATTATATTCAGGATTTTCTTTAGTAAAGGAAACGGTCAGTCATTTAATTGGCAAGGCTCCAGATAAAGATTTAATAGATGAATTAACTAATGAAATTCTCTCCTATGATTATATATTAGGAGCACATGACCTTATAGTTCATAATTATGGACCTGGGCGAGTAATGGGCACCATAGATGTTGAAATACCGTCAGATATTGATGTAGTTACTATTCACAATATAATTGACCAAGCTGAAAGAGAATTAAGTGAAAGATTCAATTTACATTTGGTGATTCACATGGATCCTGTGGGTTTTCAATCAAAGGAAACTGTTGATATTATGAATAAAATAAAAAGCAGAATAAATAAGGATGAATTTATTAAATCAATGCATGATTTCAATATTATAGAAGAAAAGGACAACAAAGTTGTTGTTTTTCATGTAGTAGTAGATAGTAACAAAGTTGACAAGCATTTTTCAGAGGAAAAATATAAGGAAGAATTATCAGAGATTATAAAAGGAATGAATTCATCTCTAGATTGCGATATTATTGTGGATATGGAATACTAAGTGGAATATATGCATAAAAGGTAACTATATATAATAAGAATTCATATAATAAATAAATTCCATATAATAGGGGATGATAAGATGAAATTTTTATTTTTTCCTTTCATAGTATTGGGAAAGCTTGTTGAATTTATAATAAAGATGACAGGATTATTATTAGCTGTTATATTAGGTTTTGTATTTTTAATTGTGGGAATTCTTTTAAGCTTAACAGTTATTGGTGCTATTATTGGCATTCCATTGGCTATATTAGGAATTATAATGATAATAAAAGGATTTTTTTAAGGATGGGAGAATAAAAACCATCCTTTTTTTATTATTGATAATTCCAATATTGTATAAGAAACATTAAATATTGGAACTATAAATAGGACAATTAAAGTTATTTTACAAGGGATAAAACTTAAAATTGATTTTAAACTAGAATAAATTTAATTAATAATCGATTAGGAGATGAGAATATGAAAGATGAGAAGAAGGAGAAGAGGCTTCAATTTCCTACGGCTTTTACAGTTTTATTTATAGTTCTAATCCTTGCTGCTTTATTAACATATATTGTGCCAGCAGGACTTTATTCAAAGTTAGAATATAACGCAGAGCAAAATGCTTTTATAGTAATAAATCATGTAGGAGAGGCTACTACTCTTCCAGCAACACAGGATACATTAGATAGTCTAAATATTAGAATGGATGTTAATAAATTTATAGAAGGCAGCATTAGAAAACCTATTGCGATTCCAGACACATATCAGTCTATAGAACAGTCACCTCAAGGACCTTTGTCAGTTATAATGTCACCTGTTCAAGGGATTATGGATACTGTTGATATTATGGTTTTTGTATTGATACTAGGAGGAATCATAGGTCTGGTTAACAGAACAGGTACCTTTGATGCTGGTATAGCAGCGTTATCAAAAAGAACTAAGGGCAAAGAGTTTTTACTAGTAGTTTTTGTTTCTTTATTAATAGCTTTAGGGGGAACTACATTTGGATTAGCAGAAGAAACTATCGCCCTATATCCAATATTAATGCCTATATTTATAGCAAGTGGATATGATGCAATAGTTTGTATTGCAGCAATATATATGGGTTCTTCTATTGGCAGTATGTTCTCTACTGTGAATCCATTTTCAGTAGTTATTGCTTCAAATGCTGCTGGAATTTCATTTAATGAAGGACTTACTTTTCGTGCTATATCCTTAGTATTAGCAATGGTTATAACAATTATATATATCTATCGCTATGCTAAAAAAGTGCGAAGGGATCCCAAGAACTCTATAATCTATGAGGATATGGGAAAAATAGAAGAAAGATTTCTAAAGGATTATAATCCAGAAGAAGTGGCTCCTTTTAATTGGAGAAGAATTCTAATCTTACTTATATTCTTAGGTGCATTTCCAGTTATGATTTGGGGAGTGTCTACAGGTGTTTGGTGGTTCCCAGAGATGGCAGGTTTATTCTTAGCTGTAGCCATTATAATAATACTTCTATCAGGTCTGCCTGAAAAAGAATCTGTCAGCACATTTGTAGCTGGTGCAGCAGATTTAGTAGGAGTAGCCCTTATTATAGGAGTTGCTAGGGCAATTAATATTGTAATGGATAATGGGATGATTTCAGATACATTGCTTTATTATACATCATCAATTATAAAGAATATGAATGCCGGTGTTTTTGCAGCAGTTCAGATGATTTTATTTAGTTTTCTAGGATTCTTTGTACCATCTTCATCAGGATTGGCTACACTATCTATGCCTATAATGGCACCTTTAGCTGATACAGTAGGTATATCAAGGGATGTAGTAGTTACTGCATATAATTGGGGTCAAGGCTGGATGGCATTTATCACTCCAACAGGATTGATATTAGCTACTCTTGAAATGGTAGATGTAACTTATAATAAATGGTTGAAGTTTATACTTCCATTAATGGGTATAATAGGAATATTCTCTGTTATAATGCTTGTATTACAAACAGTTTTGTAGAATTAATTTTACTGAAAGGATGATTAGATGGATAAGATTATTGAACGATTTAAGAGATATATTGCTATAGACACAAAATCTGATGAAAGCAGTACTACTTGTCCTAGTACTTCAGGTCAGTTACAATTAGGCAAGATATTAGTGGAAGAATTAAAAGAGTTGGGACTTCAGGATGTTAAGCAAGATGAAAATGGATATATATATGCTACACTTAAATCTAATATAGATAAAAAGGTACCGACTATAGGGTTTATATCACACTTAGATACTAGTCCAGATTTAGATGGCAAATGTATAAATCCACAGATTTCCACATATGAAGGTGGAGATATTAAATTAAATGATAAATATAGCATAACTGTAAAGGAGTTTCCTTTCTTGAAGGAACTTGTGGGAAAGGAACTTATTACTACAGATGGAACTACTTTATTAGGAGCTGATGATAAGGCCGGAGTAGCAGCAATTATAGATGCAATGGATTATTTAATTAAGCATCCAGAAATCAAACATGGAGATATTAAAATAGGATTTACTCCAGACGAAGAAATTGGACGGGGAGCAGATTTATTTGATGTAAAAGGATTTAATGCGGACTTTGCTTATACTGTTGATGGAGGTCCTGTAGGAGAGCTAGAATATGAGAATTTCAATGCTGCAAGTGTAACAATAAAGATTCAAGGTAAAAATGTACATCCTGGTACAGCGAAAAATATTATGGTTAATTCCCTTAGAATAGCCATGGAGATAGAAGGTATGCTTCCAGTAAATCAGAAACCAGAATATACAGAAGGATATGAAGGATTTTATTTATTAGATGAGATTAATGGTAATGTAGACCATACTGTTATCTCTTATATTATTAGGGATCATTGTAAAGAAAAATTTGAGAAGAAAAAGGAAGATTTTAGAAAGATTATAAACTTTTTAAATGATAAATATGGAAATATAATTACTGTAGAAATTAAAGACAGCTATTATAATATGAGGGAAAAAGTTGAACCACATATGGAAATTATTGAACTTGCTAAAAAGGCCATGATAGAACTTGGAATTCAGCCAATAGTCCAACCAATTAGAGGAGGAACAGACGGAGCTAGACTTTCTTATATGGGACTTCCATGCCCTAATATTTTTACAGGAGGGTATAATTTTCATGGAAGATTTGAATTTATCCCAACAGAATCAATGAAACTGGCATCTAAGCTAATTGTAAGGATTATAGAAAATAACGCCAAATAGAAAGAGAAATATGGAGGGGCTTATGAATAAACTAGAAGGATTAGAACCTAAGAGGGTATTTTATTATTTTGAAGAATTATCAAAAATTCCAAGATGTTCCTATAATGAGCAGAATGTTAGCAACTATATAAAGGATTTGGGAGAAAAATTAGGTTTTGAAACAATTCAAGATGAAGTGTTTAATGTTATTATTAGAAAACCTGCAACATCTGGATATGAAAGTTCAGAAGGAGTTATTATACAGGGACATATGGATATGGTTTGTGAAAAAGAAGATGATAGTAACCATGATTTTAATAAAGATCCTATTAAATTGGAGATTGATGGAGACTATATACATGGAGATAAAACAACATTAGGCGCAGATAATGGTATAGCTGTAGCAATGGGTTTAGCTATCCTCGAGAATAATAGATTAGAGCATCCTAGTATAGAGTTTCTATTCACTACATCTGAAGAAACTGAAATGGACGGAGCCTTTGGTTTATCAGAAGATATATTGATGGGAACTAGGCTATTGAATATAGATTCAGAAGAAGAAGGAGTACTTGTAACAGGGTCAGCTGGAGGAGAGTTAATTGAAGTAAGAATTCCTATAGAATATGGAGAAGTTTCAGAATCCTATGAAATTAATATAGAGGTCCGAGGTTTAATGGGAGGACATTCTGGTATGGAAATCCACAAACCTAGGGGAAATTCCAATAAAATTTTAAATAATATATTAAAAGAAATAAAAGAAACTATAGATATAAAATTAGTATCTATTGCAGGCGGAACTAAAGATAATGCCATTCCTAGACAAAGTATAGCTAAAATTGCAGTAAAGAGTGAGGATCTATCTAAATTTAACGATAAAATTGAAGAAATTAGAAAGAGAATTATAGATGAAAATAAATCAGAAGAACCAGAACTTAATATAGTGGTTACAAAGGGAAATTTAGTTTCTAAGACTTTAAGTAAAAAGGTTCTTGATTCTATAATACAACTTCTTGAGGTTATTCCAACAGGAGTATTTACTAGACTTCCTCAAAATGAAGAGATAGTGGAAAGCTCCAGTAATCTAGCTATAATTAAAACAGAGGAAGAACAAATTATAATTCAAGCATCACTTAGGAGTTCGGCAGAAAGTGTATTATCGAAATTACGTGAAAAGATTATAAAAGAAATAGAAAGTACTAATGCATCGTATAATATTAGTGGCAATTATCCTGAATGGGAATATAAATCTGAATCAAAATTAAGAGATGCAGCATTAAATTTATATCAAGAAATGTTTGGAAAAGAAATGGAATCAACAGTAATCCATGCAGGCTTGGAATGTGGTGTATTTGCAAAGAAATATCCAGAGTTAGATATTATTTCATTTGGTCCTAATATGTATGATGTCCATACACCAAAGGAAAGACTTAGCATCTCATCTACTAAAAGAACCTATGAATATTTAATTCAACTATTAAAGAGATTAAAATAAAAATTGACTGGAAAATAATAGACCCTTTTTATTTAAAAAAGGGTCTATTGTACTTCTTTTAAAAAATTAGTTGCAACAGTGGATAAACTGCTATTTTCAAGGGTTATTATTGCAACTTGAGTAAGTAGAGATTCATTGTCAATAACTTTAAACTTCAAATTATTTGCTAGAACAAGATTTTTAGAAGATATTGGAACGATGGCAATTCCAAGCCCTGCATTTGCCCATAGTAAAGAAGTTCTAGAATCATCATTTATGCAAAAAATATATGGACTTATTTCAAGCTTTTGAAATGCTGAAATTATTATGCTTTCAAATCTACGATAGATTATGAGAGGTTTTTTATTAAGATTCTCTATTGAAATATTAGATCCTAATTTGTCTAAATCATCATCGTTTTTATATGCGGCTATCATAGGCTCAATTTTTAAATAAGTAGTATTAAGTCCTGTTTTATCAAAGGGTGTTCTTACAATTCCAATTTCAATAACTCTTGAAAATAAAAGTTCAATAATTTCAGGTGTTATACCTTCATATAATTCATATTTTATATTATTATACTTTTGATGAAACTTAAGAAAGTTATTTTCCAATAAATCTGCGTCTATAGCTGATATGGTACCAATTTTTAATGTTCCTTTAAATCCAGATTTATTATCTTTTAATTCTTTTCTAATGGAATGTTTTAATTCCAGAATACTATTTGCCTTAATATAAAGAATTTCCCCTGCATCTGTAAGAATTATTTTTCTCGGTCCCCTATGAAATAGCTTTACATCTAAATCATTTTCAAGATTCTTTATATGATTACTAAGGGCTGGTTGTGCGATATGTAGTTTTTTTGCTGCAGCAGTAATATTTCCTTCATTTACTACAGTAATAAAATATAAAAGTTGTTTTAAATCCATAATCAATTCTCCTATATAAAAATTTATATACTTTCTATAATACTTTGCTATTTTAATTATATCTTTATTCATGTTACACTACAATAGGATGGATATAGAAAGGGGACGAAGATAAATGGTAATAGATATGACAAAGGGGAATCCAACTAAGACCTTAATAGCTTTTACATTCCCTATGTTAATCGGAAATTTATTTCAGCAACTATATAATATAGTAGACTCAGTTGTAGTTGGAAATTTTGTAGGAAAGAATGCATTAGCAGCAGTAGGTTCATCTTTTATGCTTATGAACTTTTTTTCTTTTGTAATAATTGGTCTATGTATGGGGGCATCCGTTGTATACTCCTATTATTTTGGGGAGAAGAACTATTCCAATCTTAGAAAGACCATATATATATCATTTTTATCTATAGGAATTTTTACATTGGTGCTATCAATTGTTTTAGTATTTACTACTAATGGAATGTTAAAGCTTATAAACACACCTGAAGATATATTTGCAGATTCTCAAGTGTATTTGAGGGTTATTTTTGGAGGACTTATATTTGTTTATCTTTATAACGCTTGTTCAGCTCTCCTTAGATCCATAGGGGATTCAAGGACGCCTTTATATTTTCTGATATTGGCAGCTATAATAAATATAATCTTAGATTTAGTTTTTGTTATGGTTTTTAATATGGGTGTATTTGGAGTTGCTCTTGCTACAATAATTGCTCAAGCGGTTTCTTCGATTTTATGTTTAGTATATGCTTTTATAAAAATACCATTTATTAGATTAACTAAAGAAGACTTGGTACTAGATAAAGAAATAGCAAAAAAAGTATATAAATTTAGTTTCCTTACATCAATTCAACAATCTATTATGACCTTTGGAATGGTATGTGTTCAAGGTATTGTAAATACATTTGGTTCAGATACTATTGCAGCATTTACTGCTGCTGGCAAGGTAGATTCTATTGCTTATTTACCTGTCCAAGACTTTGGAAATGCCTTTGGAACCTATGTTGCTCAAAATAAAGGAGCTAATAAGAATGATAGAATAGTCGAAGGAGTAAAATCTGCTGTAAAGACTATAATAATATTTTGTTTTATAATGTCTATATTAATTTATATAAATTCAAATAATTTAATGAAAATATTTGTAAATGCTAATGAAACAAATGTAATAAAATTGGGAATACAGTATCTATCTATAATTTCCATATTCTATGTTTTAATAGGATTTTTATTTATGTTTTATGGTTTCTTTAGAGGAACTGGTGCATTAAATGTATCTTTAATTCTTACAATAATTTCTCTAGGAACTAGAGTCCTTATGGCATATGTACTCTCAAGCATTCCATCTATAGCACAGAAAGGAATATGGTGGTCTGTTCCCATAGGCTGGGGGCTGGCAGATAGTATAGGACTTATTATATATAAACGGATGAAGAAGGACTTAATTCTTGAATAATCTTTTGTTAAATGTTACAATTTAATAGAGTTTTGTAAAGCAGATTGGAGAGATATAATGAAGGATTTAATAAAACGAATAAATGAATTGGCACATAAGTCTAAGGCCATAGGATTAACAGAGTTAGAAAAAGAAGAACAACAAAACTTACGTCAAGAATATCTTGCGATTTTTAGGGGAAATATGAAGAATACTCTTATGGATGTAAAAGTAGTAGATAAAGAAGGAAATGATGTTACCCCTGAAAAACTAAAATTAGAGCAGAAAAAGAAATATATAAACTAAAATAAGACCCTCAAAGAATTGAGGGCCTTTTGTATGAATTTAACAATTTTTAGTATTAATAAGTACTATATAATTTCTAATAATATTCTTTCAAATCCTTCTTTAGTATATACTTCTATCTTTCTGATTTTAATTTTTCTATCTATTAGTTTGCTAATTTCTTCTTCGATTTTCCACATAGTATTTTCATAAATTACCTTTCTGAACAATTCGATAACCTTATAATGCTGTCCTATAGTTAATATGCTTTCTTCTAAAATTGTTAGAGTTTCTTTTGAGATTATTTCAATTCTTTTACCATTTATGAAAACATTAATATATTTTGCTCCTTTTCCTGCCACTTCTTTTAGATACTTAGAATATATATTCCTTATTTCTATTTCTAATTTACTTTTAGTCTCATCAGTTAAAATAAAATTTTGATTTACTACCAATAAACCTTCTTTCTCTTCTAAGATATCTGCAGCTATTTGCGTTAAACTTCTTATTAAAATATCTATAGAAATAGGTTTAATCAAATATTTCTCTATTTTTAAATCAACGGTTTCTAAAATGGTTTCTGCATCAGATAGAGCAGATGTTATGATAAAGGGGATACGGCATCCTTTTTCTCGCAACTCTCTCATCATCTCAATTCCATTCATATCTGACATAATTAAATCGGTTATAATTATATCTGGCATAAAATTAAGACATAACTTTATACCAGCTTCTCCACTTTCTGCCATGGCTATTTTACCGACTTTCTTCTTTAAAGAATTATAAACATAATTTCTAGTAAGGTTATCATCTTCTACATACAATATTTTAATTTGTTGTAATACATTTTCATTATTCATGATTTACACCTCCTTTATTCCTTGAAACCTTCTTCATTACATTTATTTAATATTAATAATTCTTTTATACCATAACATCATTTTATATTTTTTTAAAGTTTTTTCCAATAGAGTTAAGGTACTATAATGAAAATTATATTTGTTTTTAATGGTATAGTAAATATTTATATATACAAGTTCATTGCTAACTTTAATTAATAAAAAACCCTTTGGTTTCATTTTACCAAAGGGTTTTTTTACTTACAATTAAAATTTAACTTGAGATACGATTTTTTCCAGATTTTCAGAAACTTCTTTATTTCTTTTCATTACATCATTTATATCAGAGATGGCTTCTACTATATTCATGTTTTTCTCTGCTATATTAGTAGTACCTATTGTAGATTCTTCTACTGTAATGGAAATATCATTTATAGAACTAGATACTTGGTTAATAGTAGCAGATAGTTCCTCAGATGTAGCAGATAATTCTGAGAGAATATTATTTAGTACTGAGCCGTCTTCTTTATATTCTTTTATAGCTTCCATCATTAATTCATAATCATTCATGATATCTTTTTCGAGGAAGTTTATTAAACCATTTGTGTTATTTACCAACTGCTCCACTGCCTTAGTTATACTTTGAGTAACACTTTGTATCTCTCCCACTGTTTCATGAGAATTTTCAGCTAGTTTCCTTATCTCATCGGCTACTACAGCAAAGCCTCTTCCAGATGTTCCAGCTCTGGCTGCCTCAATGGCTGCATTTAATGCTAGTAAGCTAGTTTGTTCTGATATTTCTAATATAGCATTGGATAATGTGTTTATTTCTTCTACCTTTTTTGAAGAATTAATAGCTTCTTCTATGTCCTTTCTCGTATTAATATATATACTCATAGTACTATCTTTTGCTTTTGTAAATTGTATGTTTAAATCGCCTGCTTTGTTACTTATTTCGTTAGAAGTAAGAGCACCTTCTTCAACTTTTTGAGCAAAATCTGTTAGGGCCTTATCTATATCATTAGTAGATTCTTTTACAGATATGGTAGCAGCAGTAGCTTCTTCCATTCCAGCAGATAGTTCTTCTGTAGTCGCTGAAGTATCTTCTGCTTGACTTACTAGAAATTTTAATTTTTCTACAGTTTCTTTATATATCTGATAATTAGTGTTAATAGATTCTTCCATACTTTTCATAAAGGATTTTAATTTAATAATTATATTTTCATATGAATTATACATTTGACCAATTTCATCTTTTCTATTTAAATCCTTTTCATTTATTTTATCCAATAAGTTAAGATTTCCTATATTTTCTGCGATTTTAACTGTTTCAACTATTGGTCTTATAATGGAATTAGACATATATATAGATGTAATTAAAGATAGTACCAAAACAATAATAGTGGTTAATATAGTATAGAAAATTACATTATCAACAGTTCCTATAGCATCCTCAACAGATATTGCTAATCCTACTTTCCAATTGGACTCTAGAACATCTCCGAATAGGAAGAATCTATCTATTCCATCATAATCTTTTAATTTTCTATCTCTTATTTTTAGATTATCCTTTTCCATAAATCTTACAAGATTTCCATCTAATACACTATTGATATTTATGTATTTTCCTTCATTAGGCTTAAACTCTTGGTTTATATGAGTTAAAAGATTGCCATTATTATCTATTAGAAAGGCATAAGAATCTCCTCCTATATTTACATTAAGTATTAAATCTAATAAATAATCAATTTTAATATCTGTAGACATAACTCCTTCTTTTCCATCAATAGTTTTAAATGCTCTTGCAAGGGTTACTATCATATCATTTGTCTTTGCATCTACATAAGGTTCAGACATATAGAAATCATCGCTTTCCATGGCACCTATATACCAATCTCTTTGGGTTGGATCATAATCAGGTTTAAATCCAGTAGGTTCTAAATAAGCTTGGTCGGAAAAGCAGATATAGTATATATTTCCTGGATTCCTTTCTGTTGCCTTTTTTAAATAATTACAGGCATAATTATATTCAAAATTATTTGTTACAATTATACCGCTTATAACTTCATATAAAGAATTTTTTTGTAATGCCATCCATTTATCAACATCTTTTGCTATGCTCGTAGTTTCTAATTGAGATTTTTCTCTTACTTCCTTTTCCAGTTTTCCTATAGATAAATTAAAATTAACTGCAGAAATAGATAAAATACTAAGAATACATAATAATGTGGTAAATAAAATTATCCTGTTTTTTAATTTCATAGCAACAACTCCTTTTTATTGGGATTTATAAGATTAAATGAAATTTGGGAATATAGTATATATTAAACAATCTTTCTACAGCTATTTTCATATTCAACAATATTCTGTTCCATGTTTCTTTTCCTGTCATTTTCTATTTTTTCCATAAACCAATTAGGTAATTTGAATTCTACATGGAGATAACCTTTAATAAAATCTATCCTAGCCTTTGAAGCATCCCATTTATGTGGATGTTCTTTTAGAAATAAAATGAAATCTTCTGTTTTAACTTGAAATATCCTTTTTTCTCCAAATCTTCTACCTTTTATACATCCCTCTTTTATCCATACATAAATTAAACTTGGATCTTTATTTAATAAATATCCAATATCTCCAGTTGTTAAGAACTCCCCGTTTGCTATTCTTGCAGGACCTAATTGCAGCTGTATCGCTTTCTTTTTAACAGCAGTATTACTTCTATTTAACTGCTCTGATATCTTTTCTATAGATACATGCCCCCATTTTTCGATTAAATAGTTTACTTCTTTTTCTTCCCATTTCTTTACAGTACTTGTTAAGTTTAAACGTTTTGCTTTTTTAAAGATAGAATCACGGCTTCTCTGTAATTCATTTTGAATTTCTCCTATATCTTTTATTCCATAGTTATCCTTTAAATATTTAATTTCATCACAACTCCATTTTTTATAAATCATCTTATCCCTCTTTTCCTTATAAATTAATATCAGAATTTATCTCTAATAAAAATCTTTTTGCTGAAAAGGGAGTTTTATAGTAAATTTAGCACCTTTCCATTGGCTTTCGCTGGCTGTTATTAGGCCATTATATTTATTTGTAATGATATCATATGCTAGAGCTAAACCTAATCCCGTTCCTGCTACTAATCCCTTTGTTGTAAAAAAAGGTTCAAATAATTTACATTTGACTTCATCAGAAAAACCCATTCCACTATCTTCTATTTCACAAATTAAATATATATTGTCTTTGTAAGTTTTTATTTTTAAATTATTGGAGCTTATTTCTTGGGTTATAGAATATAGCTCTATTTTCTTTTTAATTTCATAAATAGCATTTTTTACAATGTTCATAAGGATCTGACTGATTTCTATTTTATTACATAATATAGATGGCAAGTCTTTAGAAAGCTCTAATTCTACCTCATCAAAAATCTTCATATCTAAGCTTAATGTATTTAATACATAATATATAATTCCATTGAAATCTTCTTCATTTAATCCTACTAATCGAGATAATTCTTTATTTTGTATTAGATTAATCATTTCGTTTTGCTTAATTATTCGAGACTTCAAATCTTCTATATGCTTTTCTTTCTCATCTAAGGCTTTAGTAATAGATTGAAACTGTTTTTCATATTCTAATTTTGAAAAAGTACTTGAAAATATTTCAGCAGTAATTCTTAATAAAACTTCACTGTCTTTATCCCAATTTTTATTTTCTGATGTATTATCTAAGCCTAAGTAGCCGATTAATTTATCATGATAGATAAGTGGCAATACAATAAGGGATTTCACATCTTGTACCAATAGAGTTTCTTTTTCTATTTCTGCTTCTTCTGACATTTTCCTTACATCATCAATGATGATACTGTTATTGTTTTTTAATTTTTCAATCCACCAAGGGAAAAACTCAGTTTTTAAATTTTGTAGATTATATTTTTGAGGGCTAACGCCTTCAGCACACCACTCATAAACATTGTCCATATATTTAAGATTATCTTTAAATAGAAAAATATATGCTCTAGAGGAGTTAGTATTCTTTCCTATTTCCCCTAGACATTTTTCTATTAAATATTCTTCATCTAATTTAATGTTTATTAATTTAGATGATATACTGGAAAACATTTCTAAAAATGCCTTAGAATCCTCGCTACATTTTTCATAGATTACTTCTTGAAAGTCATTGGTTTGCAACATATTCAATTCCTCCTTCTTACTTATATAGCTAAAATGATTTTTCAATATTTTAGATAAGTTCATCTATAATATCCACCAGTTTACAAATTTCTGGTTTGGTTATTTGTGCATCCGCACCTATGGATTTACCTTTCTTTATCATTTCTTCACTTATTAGAGAAGAAAATATAATTACAGGTATTTCTTTAAGGATACTATCTTCCTTAATACGTTTTGTTAGATGATGTCCATCCATTTGAGGCATTTCAATATCTGTTATAACACAAGAAAAAGCATCCTTTATATTTTTACCTTTTTCTTTTTTAGCATTTTCTAATAAATCCCAAGCTTCTTTCCCATTAGTTGCAATTGTTAGATTGTTATATCCAGCACTTCTAATGCTTTCTTCTAAAACTTTTACTAGCATTTGAGAATCTTCTGCTATTAAAATAGGAGTATCTCTTTCTTTTCTTGGACCTAACTTCTGAATTTCAGAAGCTTGAATTCCAGACTTAGGACTAATATCAAATATTATTTTTTCAAAATCTAGAATAGTAATTATGTTATCAGTGTTTTTAACGATACCGCTTATACTACTATCTACTCCTCCATAAATGTCTGTAGGAGGCTTTTCTATATCTTCCCATGACAATCTTTTAATTCCAACAACTGAACTTACTTGAAATGCCATTGTGACTTTATTAAAGTGGGTGATAATAAAGAAACTCTTGTCTACTGGTTGATTAAGAGGCAAATTTAGATATTTAGGCAAATTAATTGCTATAATTATGGATTCTCTAGGTTTTATCAGTCCGCTTATACAAGGATGTACATTTGGTATTTCAGTAATATCACAATAGTTTATTATTTCCTTTACCTTCGCAATATTGATTCCGTAATAACCTTTATCAACTTTAAATATTAAAATTTCTAATTCATTAGTTCCACTTTCTAAAAGTATATTGTTGCCTCCTGCCATAAAAATTCCTCCTTGATTTATAAATTAAGAAAAATAAAAAAGCCCACAATAAAAGAACAAAATCTTTTATTATGGGCTTTTAAATTGCAAACTTTTCGTTTGTTTTAAATAGTTATTCCATAATTATGTAATTTTAATTTAAAAAGTTTTATAAACTTAGATTTTAGTCTAGCTTATACATATGTATATCTCGACTCATTTATCTAATATTTAACGAAATAATGTATTTAAAATTTATCATATACTAAAGATTTCTAAAAGTCAAGTTTTTCCTTAAAATCTCATTTATATATTATTTAAATATGGAAGAATTATATTATGAGTTAGAGAAACGGCCTCTTTGCCATTAGAGGAAAGAGGCTGTTTTATCTAAATTATTGTTGATTATTTTTTGCTGCATTTTCACCGGCAATTTTACCAAATACATTTATATCTGCCAATGCATTTCCGCCTAATCTGTTTGTACCATGGATACCACCAGTAACTTCTCCAGCTGCATATAAACCAGGGATTACATTACCATTTGCATCTAATACTTCAGATTTAGTATTTATTTGAATTCCGCCCATTGTATGGTGAACAGTTGGAACTCTTCCTCCTGCATAGAAAGGAGCTTTATCTATTTTAAATTCATATAGTGTTCTGTCGAATTCGTCTGCTTTACCACTTTCTACTGATTTGTTAAAGCTTTCTACTGATTTTACAAGGTTTTCAGGATTTACTCCTATTTGTTTAGCAAGGTATTCTAAAGTATCTGCTTTAAATGCTCTGCCATCTGCAACTAATTCATCAATACTTTCGTTAAAATGGTTTCTTATATCTCCAGTAGGATATGAATGACTATCAAGAACTACCCACATAAATGTATCTTGTTGTTCAAAAAGTGCTTTTGTCATAACATCTCTACGAGCACCTTCGTCAACGAAACGATTTCCATCTTTGTTCACAAAAATACGATTTTCAACGCCTTGTTCTATATTTCCGCTTAAACTACCTGTATTAGGATCTCCCATAGGTAATAATTGAAGTTGTTCCATGTCTATAAGATTAGCACCTGCTTCTTTTGCCATAGATAGACCGTCTCCTGTTGCACCAGGATGATTTGTAGATTTAAGTTTTGTTAGAGAAGGCCAATTTTTATTATATTCATCTCTCATTTCAACATTTGCTGCAAAACCACCAGTTGCTACAACTACACCGTTTTTAGCTTTAATGATTAATTCGCCTTTTGGACTTTTAGCTTTAACCCCTACAGCTTTATTATCTTCCATCATAAGTTCTGTAGCTTGGGCATTAAGTATAACTTCCATTTCACTGCTATTCTTATCTATATATTCCATAAATGTTTCAATAAAACCTGTCCCTAGAGGTTTAACTGGAGCATGGGCTCTAGGCCATAATCCACCAAGAACTGTAAATACTTTATCTTCAAATTCCATTCCAAGACTTTCTAACCATTCAACAGCAGGGTATGCATTATCAACTAAGATTCTTATAAGTTCAGGATTCCCTAGTTTATCTCCACCCTCATAAGTTTGTTGAAAATGTTTGTCTATAGAGTCTTCTATACCTTGTGCTTTTTGTCTTTTAGGGTCAACTGCATTATAGGATGCACCAGAAATTATAGTATTTCCACCAACCCTTGGCATTTTTTCCAGTACAATTACACTTGCTCCATTTTGATGTGCTGAAACTGCTGCTGCTAGTCCTGCACCACCACCACCGATTACTACAACATCTACTTCTTTTTGTATTGTAGCATTTGAAGTAGGGCTATCATCTGCTTTTTTAGATTTTAAAGCTTCTATGTCAGCACCAGCTTTTTCTAAAGCTTGCTCAACAGCATCTAGAATACCTTGGCTTGATAAAGTAGCACCTGAAATTGTGTCTACAGCTAAGCTTTGGCTTTTAATGATATTTTCAGGAATGTCACTAATTGCTAGATCACTAACCCCAGGAGTTTCATCATGCTTCACTACATTAATATCTGTTATTTCGTTTTCGCTTACAGTTACTTCAACTTCTATTGTTCCATGGATTCCTTTACCTTCACCAGTATATGTACCAGGTTTGAATAAGCCAGAGCCATCAGAAGTTGAATCGCTTGGCTTAGCGGAGTTACAACCTACTAAAGAGAAAACCATTGTGAATACTAATAAAAGTATTAATGATTTTTTCAAATTTAACATCTTAATTCCCCCTAATCTTTTATGAAGTATTTTAAGTAGCTACTTGAGTGAATGAGTTCACTGAACACATTCACTGAGTAAGTTCATTATACAGTCTAGTTAATTATATGTCAATAATCTTTGTGAATAAAATATTAGTATAATAAATTTTGCTAAAGTTTGTTATAATGTTTGTTATAATGTATAATTTTATAGTAATACTGAGTTAAGGGGAGCTAATATGGATAAAAAGCTTAATAAAAGGCAGATTCAAGCAAAAAATACATATGAAAGAATTTATAATACAGCCATGAACCTTGTGGAAAAAAAGGGATTTGAGAACATTACAGTAAAAGAAATATGTACAAAGGCTGGTGTTTCAGTAGGCTCATTTTACAATTATTTTAAATCAAAGCAGGGTATATTAGACGAGATATTTAGAAAGGCAGACCAGCATTTTTTGAATCAGGTTGCTAATGATTTAGAGGGAGATAATGTTCATGATAAAATAATTAAATTCTTTTCCCATTATGCAAGTTATTGTGAAGCCATAAAAATAGACCAATTAAAACAGATATATAGCACTCATAATAAATTTTTTATAGAAAAAGGCAGGCATATGCAAAATGTTTTAAAAGCTGTTATTAACGAAGGAAAAGAATCAGGAGAGTTAAAAACAGATATAGATTCAGAGGATATAGTAGAATATTTGTTTATTGCATTAAGAGGTGTAATATTTGATTGGTGCTTACATGATGGCAGTTATAATTTAGTTGAATTTGTTGCAGATTATACAGATAGATTGTTAAAAACCTTATAGATATAAATTTATCATAGTATATGTTTATAGTGATGTCAAAAGATTGACAATGCTTCCTGCTAGTAATATACTGTAAATGTCAAATTAAATGAAATGAAGGGGGATTTAAAATGGCTATTGAGGTTTTTAAAAGTATAACCAAATTAACTAATGGCATGAAGGTAGAGTGTCAAGCTAGAAATCATACTATTTTTTTGGACGAGCCAAAGGAATTAGGTGGAACAGATACAGGAATGAACCCAGTGGAAGCAGTATTGTCTGCATTAGGAGCTTGTAAATGTATAGTAGCTAGATGTTTTGCAAAGGTCCATGGAATTGATCTTCAAGATTTTTATATTGAATTAGAAGGGGATTTAGACCCTGACGGATTTATGGGTAAAAATAAAGATGTTAAGATTGGTTTTTCTGAGATAAGATCTAATATACATATTAAGTCGACCTCATCAAAAGAAGATATTGAGAAATTTATTGATTTTATAGATAGAACTTGCCCAGTGGCAGACACTTTAGCAAATTCACCTAAATTGATAACAAATGTAAAAATAGAAAGTGATAAAGCTTTATCAGTTAATCAATAAGGTTAAAGGAGGATATATGGTGAAGACAACTATATTTACTGGCGGATTATTAATAAGAGGAAATGGAGAAGTAGTAGAGAATTCCATGGTTGTTGTTGAAGGGAAAAAGATTAAATATGCAGGACCTATTAAAGATATTGATTTTGATGGAGATAAGATAGATATAACTGGTAAGACTATTATGCCTGGACTTATAGACAGCCATCTACATTTTAGTGGCAATCTAACCGATAGTGATACAGAATGGGTGCTTGAGCCAGTTATACAAAAGACCATAGTTGCAGTAGCACAAGCTAAGGAAGCTTTAGAACATGGATTGACAACTGTTGGAGAGATTTCACGCTCAGGAATCCATATTAGAAATATGATTGAAAAAGGTATTATTCCTGGACCTAGGGTTGTAACAACTGGTCTTGGATTTTGTAGAACAGCAGGACATGGAGATTCTCATGAACTTCCTTTAGAATATAATAATGCTTCTCATCCTTGGGCTGAAAGAGTAGACGGACCTTGGGAACTTAGAAAAGCCATCAGAAAGAGACTTCGTGAAAATCCAGATGCAATTAAAATCTGGTCTACAGGCGGAGGAATATGGAGATATGATGCTAAGGCTGCTACTCATTATTCTATGGAGGAAATTCAAGCAGTAGTTGATGAGTGTAATATGGTAGGAATACCTGTATGGTCTCATGCTGAAGGATATGAAGGTGCTTTAAATTCATGTAAGGCTGGTGTGTCAGCTATTATTCATGGACAAGAGTTAAATGAAGAGTGTTTAGAAATTATGAGGGAAAAGGATATCACTTTCTGCCCTACTTTACAATTCTTCTATGAGTGGTTTACTGTATATGAGCCACCTTATAGACCTATACATGATAAATACCCAGGAAATACAACTGCAGAGAAAGAATTAAACCGTATAATTGATAATCTGCAAAATGCAAACAAGAAGGGAATTCGTATAACAGTAGGTTCAGATTCATTCTGCAGCAGTTTAACTCCTTATGGAAAATATGCTATAACTGAAATGTATGCCCTAAATAAAGCAGGTTTGTCAGAGATGGAAGTAATATTAGCTGCAACTAAAAATGGTGCAGAAATGTTAAAAGTAGATGATGTTACTGGAACATTAGAGGAGGGTAAGTTTGCAGATTTAATAATTCTTCAAGATAATCCTCTTTCAGATATTCATAATATAGACGTTGAAAAAATGGATGTAATTATGAAGGAAGGCGAATTTGTAAGACGCTTAATATAAAAATAACCCTTGACCATTATGGTCAAGGGTTATTTTATATTATTTTATATATTCATTGCTAACTAATACTTCAGAGATTGCTTCTGTTGGAATAGTAAATTCAACAGCTCCCATATATCCAGGGGCTACTTCGTATTTATCAAAGGAAATTACTAATTTTCCTTCCTCAGTGATATAGAAGCTTTGTTCATTTGAAATCTTTTTAAATGTTTCCATGCCTTCTTCTACTTCACCTTCAACCCAGTAAACATTATTTTCATCTGATTTCATTTGTTCTTTCATTTGATTCTTAATATTGTCGCTTATAATATTAACATAGGAATCATCTTTAAACAAACTTGGTAATGTTATTAAAACTTGTTTTTCCTTATCTATAGTATCGTATTTAAATGTTGTTGAAGAAGAACCTACTGTATTTACGACAAAACGTCCTATGGAAAGTATTTTATCTGTATCAGTTTTTATATCATATCCATGGTCCACTCCTAAATGACCTTTTCCTCCTTCTTTTTCTAATTCCTCTATATCTTTCATAAATTGATCATATAATTCCTTGCCTTCTTTTAGATACTTTTCATTTAGGCTATTTTCTAATTCCTTATTTTCCAAACCTTGTAATTCTGGAACTTTAATATCAGCATTATAATTATCTTTATCTACTTTATATTCTCTGAAAGTTAATACCTTTACTATACCACCTACAACTGGTACCTTTGATAAGGTAGTTGCTAGTACTGGACTAGTATTTACTCCAGCTGTTAATATAACTACAGATGCTGCTACAGATGCTGATGCTACTTTCATTTTTCTAATATTATTTTTTCTTTTCATGTTTTTCCTCCCATTTCTAATTGCTTTTCTCACTATAAAATCTAATTCTTCTGGAATTTGAGTATCTATATATTCCTGTTTTAGTTGTTCCAGATTTCTATTATTCATTGTGGGCCTCCTTATTATCATCCATTGAGATACGTAATATTTTTAGACCTTTATAGAGTCGGGTTTTTACAGTATTTACATTTTCATCTAAAATCTCTGCAATTTCCTCCAGCTTTAAATCCTCAAAAAATCTTAGTACTATTATGCTTCGACAATTTTCTGGTAAAGCTTCTAAGGCTTTTTCTAAGTCTATATTGGCATAATTGTCAACTGTACCAATTTCATTATTTAATAAAAATTCTTCATCAGTAGCAATTTCCCTTTTTCTCTTGCGAAGAAAATCTAATGAGACATTTACTATAATTCTATAAAACCAAGTTTTTATATAGTCAAAGTTTTTAAGAGAATCAATAGATGAAAAAGCTTTATAAATAGATTCTTGAACAACATCCAAGGCATCATCAATATTTTTTACATAACTATAAGCCAGCCTATAAAAAAGTTCTTTGTTGTTAACAATATAAATTTCAAGTTGTTTTTCTAAGTTGTTATTTGACATTCGTACGAATTTCTCCCTTCAACTGTTGTGGGCTCTTTTTTCATCTTACACTATATAGACGGATATGTAGACTAGAAAGTTTTGGATTTTAAAAAATAATTAAAGATAATTTAATATATATAAATTGCAATAAACTAATTACATGGTAAAACTAACCAGAAAAAATCT
>NZ_JBEBOY010000021.1:0-58976 GCF_040396155.1 Tissierella praeacuta | reverse complement strand
ATAGAAAATGAGATACTAATGACTATAAGATCAACAAAGAAAACGAAAATAGAATTATCTTTACATGAGCCCATTGGTATGGATAAAGAAGGTAATGAAATAAATCTTCTTGATATTTTAGGTTCAGATGTTGATGAAATACTTAATGAAGTAGATTTGAAATTACAAATAAAAAAATTATATAAAGCAATTAATCAGGTATTAAAAGATAGAGAAAAAGCTATAATTGAATTGAGATATGGTCTTATAGACGGTAGCTGCAAGACTCAAAGAGAGATTGCTTCTATGTTAGGCATATCAAGATCTTATGTATCGAGAATCGAAACAAGGGCTCTTGCAAAATTAAATAAAACTTTATCAGGTAAATAAACTAATCCAGGCCATATAACATCCTGGATTAATTTATTTATTAAATTATCTAATTGGGGCTGTTATTCTGTTAAGAATATCTTCTATATCTCTAGTAAAATTAGTTATAGGACGACCGCTTCCTATATTTGTACTCATGGTCCTTATTCTATTATAAAGAGTAGGATCTGAGGTTACAGATACCTTTTTTATGTTCTTATCCGCAGTTTTCGCAGCAGCTTCTACCTTTTGTTGAAGATTAGAACCTATTGTATTATTAGCATTTCCTTTTACATCACATCCAACAACAGCTGTATTTCCATGAATTACTACAGAAGCAGTATCTATTTCTGGTAATGCAGTAACACGTTTTGCTATAGCATCAGCTCTTGTTGATAATTGACTAACATCGTTGGTCATCATACCGCTATCTAGATTAGTTCTGTTTCTAATTACAGTATCATTAGCAACATTGTTTTCCCTAACAACATTATTATTTAGATAATTGTTATCTCTAACAACACCATCATCAAGAGAGTAATTATCTCTAACCATACCATTGTTAAGATTCGTATTTAATCTATCTCTGGTATTCAAAGGTGTATTATTCATCCAACGATTGTTAGTATTGTTATCATATAGTCTAGTTTGGGTAGACATATTTCTTAAATTTGTACTTTTTGGAGTACAACCTGCCATTGCAGCTATTAAAGTCATAGATAATCCTACAGTCACAATTTTATTTTTTTTCAAATTATCCACCTCCTATAGATAGTTTTGCACAGAACGGTTTTTTTATTTAAGCTAGTTTTTATGTAATTTGTCTAATCTAACCATATTTAAATTTTTTTGTTTTTTTATAACCATATATTGAATAATTAGAATGTTGCATATTTGGATTTTATGATATAATATAGCTGATTAGGAGGAGGATAATGAAGACTACTTGGGAAACAAAACTTTATTGTTTAATAGGAAATCCAATAGATAAATCTCTATCACCGATAATACATAATAGTATTTTTACCATTTTAAATAAAAATAGTATGTATCTTGGATTTAATATAGAAAATGGAAACTTAAAATCTGCAATAGAGGGACTTAAGGCTCTAAAAGTAAAAGGTTTTAATGTAACTATTCCATATAAGAAATCTATAATCAAATATTTAGATGATATTACATTTGAGGCTAATGCCATAGGAGCTGTGAATACTGTAAAAAATCATAATGGAAAACTTATAGGATATAATACAGATGCTGGTGGATTTTTACAAACTTTTTATGACAATGACATAAAAATAAAAAATAAAAATGTTCTTATTATAGGTGCAGGAGGAGCTGCCTATGGAATAGCTTCATCTCTAGCAATTAACGGTGTAAATAGTATAACTATAGCTAATAGAACATTAAATAATAGTATTCGTTTAAAAGAAAATATAAATAGGATAAATAATAAGGTAATAACCAAAATAATTAATTTGAATCTTAATGATTTAAATAAAAAAGATATTGATATTATTATTAATATCACATCTATAGGTATGTATCCTTTAGAAAATATGTCACCATTAGAATTAAATGGATTTTCTTTAGATACAATTGTTTATGATATAGTATATAAACCTTATGAAACTAAATTAATAAAAGAAGCTAAGTCTAAGGGATTCAAAACTTTTAACGGAATATCTATGCTTTTAAATCAAGCTATTTTTAGTCAAAATATTTGGGGAAATTTAGATAAAAAAATAAATTTGGAAATATTTAAAAAAATAGAAGGAATTTTACCTAGTTATATAGAATAGTTTATGAAAGAATATATGATTTCAGGTGGAAATATGGAAAGAAAAAGATTAAAGTTGGGGGAATTATTATTAAATGCTGGGAAGATAAGTGAAAAACAGTTAAAAGATGCACTAGCTATACAAAAAAAATCTGGTAAAAAACTTGGGGAAGTTTTAGTATCTGAAAAATTCGTAAAAGAAGATGATATAATAGAGGTTTTAGAATTTCAGCTTGGCATACCATATATAAATTTAGATCAATATGAGATAAATTCAGAAGTAGCTACAATTATTCCAGAAAGTATAGTAAAAAGGTATGAACTCATAGCCATAGATAAAAAAGAAAATTCATTAATAGTGGCTATGGTTGACCCATTAAATATTTTTGCATTAGATGATATAAAGCTTTTTGTAAAATTAGATATTCAGCCGGTTATATCTATAAGAGAAAAAATACTTAGAAGCATAGATAAGTTTTATAGAGAAGAAACTACAAAGAAGGTACTGGAAGAATTTGAAGAAAGCTTTTTACCGATAAATGCTGATGAGATTGAAGATGCGGAATTATTGGAGGTAACCACTGCCCCCATAGTTAAGCTTTTAAACTCTATAATAGAACAAGCAGTTCGAGAAAAAGCTTCAGATATACATATAGAGCCATATGCAGAAGATATAAGGGTGAGGTTTCGTATAGATGGAGAATTAAGAGAAATTATGATGCTTTCAAAAACTAGCCTTTCAGCCATAATCACTAGGATAAAAATTATTGGAAGAATGAATATAGCTGAAAAGAGAGTACCTCAAGATGGTAGGATAGAGGCAAAGGTTAATGGTAGTGAAATAGATATGAGAATATCTACATTGCCTACAGTATATGGAGAAAAAATTGTAATAAGGCTACTGGATAGGTCAAGCTTTATGTTTACAAAGGAGGCTCTAGGTTTTAATAATAAAGATTTAGAAACCTTTGATAAAATATTAAGTCAGCCATATGGAATGCTTTTAGTTACAGGACCTACTGGTAGTGGAAAGACAACTACTTTGTACACTATACTTCAAGAGATTAATAAAATAGAAAAGAACGTAATTACAATAGAGGATCCAGTAGAATATAAGCTAAACGGAGTTAATCAAGTTCAAGTAAATACAAAGGCTGGACTTACTTTTGCATCTGGACTTAGGTCTGTTCTCAGACAGGATCCTGATATAATAATGGTTGGAGAAATAAGGGACGGAGAAACTGCTGAAATTGCAATTAGGGCAGCCATTACAGGTCATCTTGTATTATCTACTTTACACACTAATGACAGTCCTTCTACTGTAGCTAGGCTTATTGATATGGGAATTGAACCATATCTCGTTTCTTCTGCTGTTGTTGGAATAGTATCTCAAAGACTAGTAAAATTACTTTGCTGTAAATGCAAGGAAAAATATGAGGCTGGATATTTAGAGAAGAAAGTATTAGGTGTAAATGAAAAAGAAAAATTAATATTGAATAAACCTATAGGCTGTAGCTCATGTAATGATGGATATAAGGGTAGAGTTGCTGTCCATGAATTAATGCCTATTGATAAAACCATTAGACAACTTATAGACAAAAGAGCTAATATAGATGAATTAAGGAAACAAGCTATAAATAGAGGGATGACTACTTTGTTACAATCAGCAGCAACTTTAGCAATATCAGGAGATACTTCTTATGAAGAAGTATTAAGGGTAGGATTTACATTAGGATAGGAGGATGATTGGTGAATGTAATAGGGTTAGTGAATATAGCTACAAAAGAAAAAGCATCAGATATTCATATAACAGTGGGTATATCTCCAGTTTTAAGGGTCAACGGTAATTTAATAAATTTAGATGGAGAGAAATTAAAGCCTGAAGATACTAAGGCATTAGTGTATGAAGCATTAAATGAAAATTTAATAAAGGAACTTGAGGAAAAGGGAGAAGTGGATACTTCTTTTTCTAGTCCAGGAATAGGTAGATATAGAGTAAATGCATATAAACAAAGAGGATCTTATGGTATGGCTTTAAGGATAATTCCTTTGGAAGTACCCACAATAGAAGAACTAGGACTTCCAAAGGTGGTTAAAGATTTGGCCAGATTACCTAGAGGACTTATATTAGTAACAGGACCAACTGGAAGCGGAAAATCAACTACATTAGCATCTATGATAAATCAAATAAATAATGAAAGGAGATGCCATATACTTACTCTTGAGGATCCTATAGAATATCTTCATAAACATAATAAAAGCATAGTAAATCAAAGAGAAATAGGTACAGATTCCATCTCCTTTGCTAATAGTTTAAGAGCAGCTCTTCGCCAAGATCCAGATGTTATTTTGGTAGGGGAGATGAGAGATTTAGAAACCATATCCATAGCACTTACTGCAGCAGAAACAGGACATTTAGTTCTTTCTACCCTTCATACAATTGGTGCTGCAAAAACTATAGACAGAGTCATAGATGTTTTCCCACCACATCAGCAACAGCAGGTACGAATACAGTTCTTATCTGTAATACAATCCATTATATCTCAACAACTATTACCAAGGGCAGATGAAAGCGGAAGAATAGCAGCCTTTGAAATAATGATAGCAACAACTGCTATAAGGAATTTAATTAGGGAGGAAAAGATTCATCAAATCGATACAGCTATACAAACAGGAGCTAAATTTCACATGCAAACTATGGATAATTCCCTATTGGAACTTTATCAAAAAGGATTAATCACTAAGGATACTGTATTAATGCAGTCAATTAATCAAGATAATGTTAGAAGATATATTATTTAGGGTAAGATGAATATGATATATAAATATAAAGCGATATCTCAAAAAGGTGAAGTAATAGAAGGTTTTTTTGAAGGAAATGAGGAAAGCGACGTCTTAACAATGTTAAGAGGAAATAAATATCTTCCTATTTCAGTGGAAAAAGATGTAGGTACTGAAGCTCAAATCGATATTTTTTCTAAGAAAGTAAAGAAGAAAGATTTAGCAGTATTTTGCAGGCAATTTTATACAATGCTTGATGCAGGCATAGGAATAGTAAAATGTATTGATATATTGGAAAAACAGTCTGAAAGTAAACCATTGGTAAAGGCACTAGGCTCTTTACATGAGGATGTTCAAAAAGGGTTTACATTATCAGAAGGTATGAAAAAACATCCAAAAGTATTTCCATCTCTACTCATTAATATGGTTGAAGCTGGAGAAATTAGTGGGAGTTTGGATATCATAATGGAAAGAATGGCAGTACATTTTGAAAAGGAAAATAAATTAGAAAATAAAGTTAAATCTGCATTAATATATCCAATAGTGTTGTCGATAGTTTCAATTGCAGTTATAATATTTTTATTAGTAGCTGTTATGCCAACATTTATAGGAATGTTTGAATCTAGTGGGCAAGTTTTGCCGATTCCAACTCAAATATTATTAGGTATAAGTAATTGGATAACAGAATTCTGGTATTTATTTATAATATTAGTCATTGGAATAGTAGTAGGATTTACAGTATTTAAGCAAACAACTACAGGAAAAAGCTTTTTAGATGCATTAAAACTTAAGATTCCAATAGTGAAGGATACTAATATTAAGATAATTACATCTAGGTTTACGAGAACTTTATCAACTTTAATGTCTAGTGGTATACCACTTCTTCAATCAATGGATATAGTATCTAAGGTAGTGGGAAATAAAGTAGTTTATGATAGATTGATTGTAGCATCAGAAAATATAAGAAAGGGAGTTTCTTTATCTAAGGTAGTTAATGAAGTAAAGATATTTCCTCCAATGGTAGACTCTATGATAAAAGTAGGTGAAGAATCAGGTTCCTTAGATGATATACTATATAAAACAGCAGATTTTTATGACGATGAAGTAGAAGTAGCATTACAGAGAATGACTAGCCTAATGGAACCTATTATGTTAATTTTTATGGCATTGATTATAGGATTTATAGTGATAGCAATGGCTATGCCAATGTTTGATATGGTTAATACAATACAATGATGATAAATAACTTAAAGTGTAAAATATAGATAAATAAGTTCAAATTTAAATATATTTAATTAAACTATGAGGCTGCTTATCTATAATTATAGTTATCAATATTTAATTGGAGATTACTTTAAGATTAACAATTAACATAACTATTACTAAAATAGTTTCATATATTGACATAGTAAAATGCTTATTATAATATAAAACAAATTAAATTATCGAAATATGAATATTTCCTCGGCAAAGCTAAGGAAACTTAGTGACGCAAAGCTTGAGTCTAAGATTATCCAAAGGATAATGATGATCGTTCAGCTGCATAAATAATTATATATTTATGCAGCTTTTTTGTACATAAAATTATTTAGATTTACATTTACATAATATGCATAAATTATTACAGACTCCTTTAAATTATCATATATAAGTATGGAAAAGATATTAAGCTTTAATCTATAATTTACAATTCAAAATTCTTGGATTTTATTTACATAAAGGTAGTAATTCTAGAAGGAAGATTGTTAAAAAATAAAATTTTAAGGGGGAAGAGTAATGTTAAAAAAGATTAACAAAAAAAGAAACAGAAAGGGATTCACTTTAGTCGAATTAGTAGTAGTTATTGCTATATTAGGGATTTTATCAGCTATAGCGGTGCCTAAGTTGGGAGCATCAAGAAAAAATGCAGCAAACACTGCACACGAGGCAAATATTAGAGCCTTAACTGGTGCTGCAACTATGTTTATAGCTGATACTGGGGTGCCAACGGCAGAAATTAAATGGACTCCAAAAGGAGGAACTAAAGCTAGTGATATAACGGACACATCTACCAATGATAATAAATGGGCTTTGTATTTGCAAGAATGGCCAAAGGCTCCTACGGGAATAAGTAAAACTGAGGATAATGGAAAAGATTATACGGTAACAATTAAAGAAACTGGAGACATAGAAGTAAATAATGAAACAGCGGCAACACCATAGGTATGGACGACATTGTATCTTAAGAAATAGAATGATAACTTTTATGGGTAGTTGATTACAATTAATAACGATGTGTTAGAGGTGTCCATATATTGGCATTTAGATAATTAATAATATAGTTAGAATTTCAGATTAAGTTAATGCTACATTAAAGGAGTTAAATCAATGACCATATTAATTTCTCTATACGGGTTACTAATAGGTTCTTTTTTAAACGTATGTATATATAGAATACCAAAGGAGGAAAGTATAGTTTTTCCTCCATCCCATTGCTCTAATTGTAATATGAGATTAAAATGGTATGATTTAATACCAGTATTTAGCTTTGTATTCCAAAGAGGAAAATGCAGATATTGTGGGGAGAAAATCTCCTCCCAATATCTAATCATTGAACTATTAAATGCTATAATTTACTTAATTATATATAAAAAGTTTGGATTTACATTAGAACTCTTTTTCTATGGATTTTTATTTTCTCTACTTATTATAATTACTATAATCGATTTAAAGCATATGATAATATTAGATACTTTAGTTATATTGATTTTAGCTTTTTCCATTATGTATAAAATTTTATCATATTTATTATATAGAAAATCACCAGAGTTATTAAATAGTATCGGAGGATTAGTCTTAAGCGGATTATTCTTTATCCTTATTATTTTAATCTCTAAAGGTGGAATGGGTGGAGGAGATGTAACTTTAATTGGGGCATTAGGATTTATCTTAGGCATAAGAAACATATTTCTAGCCATATTTTTGTCTTTTACATTAGGTGCAATTATTTCTATATTCTTATTGATTACGAAAATTAAGGGAAGAAAAGATCCTATACCTTTTGGACCTTTCATTGTATTAGGATTTTTTATAGTAGTATTTTGGGGAGAGGAATTAATAAATTGGTATATGAATATATTTTTTAGGAGTATTGTATGAAATCAAATATAAGGAATGGATTTACTTTGATTGAAGTTGTAATTTCTATTATGTTGTTGGGAATTATAAGTATTGCAATTTTACCAATGTTTATGTACTCAGTTAAATATGCAAAATGGAATAATGTTAAATTTACAGCATTAGAATTAGCATATACACAGGTAGAATGGCTAAAGACATTGGACTATGATGACTTAGGACTAGATATTTCTGACTATTCTCCTAAAGGAAAAGTAAATCCTGATGGTTATATGGATTCTTCAGAGTCTATAAAGATTGATAATGTTGAATACGATTTACATACTAGCATATATTGGGAAAAAGATACATCTGTTACTGGTGAACCGGTATCACAGGCAATGAAGAAAGTAGATGTCTTAGTAGAAGCTAAAGATATTTTTTCGGGTAAAACAAAGGAGTATTCTATACTTGGAACTCTGATTTCTAGAGAAGGGGAAAGGGAATTTTCAGAGCCAGGATATGTAATTATTAAAGTATATTTTCGTAGTGCTAATAATCCGGAAAAAAATGTAAAAGTAGGATTAGGAAAATTTCAAGACTATTCCTATTATACTAATACTGATAATAAAGGAGAAGCTTTATTTGGAGGATTAAAAGATGGTGAATATAAAGTTGAACCTGTAAATTGGAAAAATGGAGAGATAATGACAATACCAAATGGCGTAGAGAGAGATAATAATAGAATTCAAAATTGGAAAACAGTAAAAAATATAATAATTCCTAGATGGGAAAAAAGTAAAAATGATGAGATAGAATATCCTGTTGAATCCTTTTTAATAGATTTTCCAGGGTATATAGATATTCCTAGAAAAAATCAATATCATGAAAATACTACTGTTGAAATCAAACCTACTGGAGAATCATACATACCAGTTGAGGGAGAGGATACTAGCTATATGTTATTGAATATGAATATTAAAGATATCACTAGTATTAAGTTTTGGAGATTATGGAATTACGAGTATTCAATTAGGAATGAAAAAGAAGAATATTTTTTTATAGATAGTGTAACAGGAAAACTATGGGATGGTAAATTTGATGATTCTAGTTTAATGAAAGCCTCAGTTAAAAAATTAGATTTAGCTATTGGAATGGAAGATGTAGAAGTTTTATTGGATAAAGATAAGGCTAATGGGATTAAAGAAATTATTATTGAATTTACATCAGGGATTAATAATATAGATGAAATGATTTTTTTATTAAATGATATTGAAGTTTCAAATGATTTATATTCAATTACTCAAATAATTCCTGGAAAAAATAATAAATTTAGAATAAAATTTGATTTGCCCATTGAAGTTAATGAAGATATTTTAAGTTTTAAGATACTTAATTATGAAGATATTATAAATATTTATGGAATGAGCATAGCAGAGGAAAAAAGCATATCTATTTTAAAATTGAAATAACCGGGAGTAGAATTTATATGAAACAAAGTAAAGTTAGAAAAGGTATTACCTTAATTGAACTTTTGATTGTTGTACCAATGATTTCTATTATTTTAATTGTTATATATAATATGCTTTTTTTAACAAATCTAAGCTTTAAATATGTAGAGCAAACTTTTAATATTAATGAAGATGTACGAAGTTTTGTAAGTAGTATTCAAAAAGAGGCTAATGAAGGAAAAAAGGCTAATGAAAATACTGTTTTATATAAAGAAGATGAGATGAATAGCGGAGAACTCTCTATATATACGGATGTTGATGACGATGGAGTACCAGAGTTAGTAAGGTATAGACTTATAGAAAATAAGATTATAAAGGATATGAAAAAGGCTACTAATAGTAAGTATCCATTTGAATATAAAAATGATTTCTATAATGAAAAGATAATTTTGACTAATGTAATAAATAAAGACATATTTGGAGATATAGAAAGAGTAGAAGAACATGATAAATATCAAGATGAAAATGATCATAGAAGAAAAGTCAAGATGATAATAAAGATATCTAAGGGTGAGAATAATAGTCCAATTATAATAGACACTTTTTTAGTTACTAAAAGCAGAACTAGTTTTGAAAATTAGGGGGGGCTATATGAATGAGTTAATAAATAATAAAGGAATGACTTTACCCATAATTTTAATTACATTTTCTATTATGATGATTTTGGGATTTGCTAGTTTATTTATGACATCTACTCAATCTAAGCTTAATATAACGGATGATAGTTCTCAAAAGGCATTGAAATATGCTGAGGCAGGATATAATAAATATTTATGGCATTTAAATGATGACCTTAATTTTTATAGTAAAGATGAACATTATGAAATAATGAATAAGCCTATTGAATTTCAAGATGGATATTTTATGCTTGATGTTTCTAAACCAAGTGAGTCAGATAGATTTGTGACAATAATATCTACAGGTTGGACTAAGGATAATCCCAGTACTAAAAAATCAATATTAGCTAAAGTGAGAAAAAAGCAATTTGTTCATCATGTTTATGTTAGTGATAATGATGGACCAAATATATGGTGGACATCTGGAGATGAAAGTCATGGACCTTATCATACTAATGGAACATTTAGAGCACAGGAAGGCAATAGAATTAATAATGCTACTTATCCAATCTTTTATGATACTGTAACATATTATGGTGAAGTAGGAAAGAGAAAAATTGATGATAGAATTTCCAGTAGAAATAAAGAAAAGGCGTATTTAATGGGAGAGCCTAAAGGAGAAATGGAGCTTAGATTTCCCAACTCAAACCGAGACTTAAAAAGTTGGGCAGAAAAAGATAACATGGTTTTCTATGGCAGAACATGTATTTATCTTGATGGAGATAATATAAAAATTAGAAATCAAAATTTTGACGATATAAAAATATATAGCATATCAAAGGATATACCTAATTTAGTTATTTATGTAGATAAGGTACCAGATGATGATAAAAGTATAAAAGGGAATAATGATAAATTTGGAATTCGTTCTGGAAATATATTTATTTCTGGTAAATTAAAAGGCAGACTTACAATTGGTGCTGAGGATACTATTTATATTACTTATGACGATCCAACCAATTGGTATGATTATGATCCTATGGATATTTACAATAAAAATAAGAAACCTAATCAACCACCTCTTATATTCACTTGGGGAGGGAAGACAAATAATACTTATCCTGAATCTGGCGGTATTGAATATACCAATACTATTTTTAGTGGAAATAAAAATGGAATAGGTTCCAACCTTTCATCTTATGACAATGAAAAAAATATATATATGAGATATTCTTTTGCAAAAGATGATAAAAGCAAACCAGGAAAGGATATGTTAGGGTTAATAGCAAATAAGAATGTTTTAATATTACATTACGGCTGGCCAAAGAAAGCACATAATTCTGATGGAAGAGATGATAATTGGAATTTTCAATGGGAATGGAGAAATTATGGAGGTATAATAAGGCCAGATTATAGATGGGGAACAAGAAATATAACTTATGATATGGGGCCTTATAATATTACAATTCATGCTGCTATTTTTTCTGTTTTTAGAGGATATGGATTCGGATATGAAGATGCAACAGTAGGTTATAAAAAAGGTGATATTACATTGTGGGGAAATATAACTCAAAGAGAGAGAAAAGCTGTTGGAACAGTTAATGGAACTGGATATAAGAAAAAATATGCCCATGATCCCAGAATGTTCTATGATTATCCGCCTCATATACTAGAGCCGACTAATGTAGGTTGGGAAGTTCATGAATGGAAAGAAATAAAAGACCATGTGATAGAGAAACAATAAAAGGAGGTAATGCCTATGAGATTACCATCAATCCCAAGAAAAGCCCTATCTATAGACTTTGGTTCTAAAGAAATCAAAGTCATAGAAGGTAAGTATTCCAAAAACAATATTCAAATATTTAAAGCTATTACAATACCTATAGAATCTTATTTCTATAAAAATGGTGAAATATTAAATAAGGATGTATTATCTACTTTAATAATTGATGCATTAAAGGATAATAAAATTTCAACTGATTCAGTATATGCTATTATAAATAGTTCCAATATTATAACTAGGGAAATTACTATACCAAAAGTCTCAAAAGATGAGATAGACTCTATTATTAAATATCAATTAGATGATTTTTTCCCAGTAAGTCCTGAGGAATATATAATTAATCACCTAATTATAGGAAATAGAATAGAAGATGAAGTAGAAAAGATAAACATTCTTTTAATAGGGATACCTAAAGATATGATTGAAAGTCATTTTGAACTAATAAAGAATATAGGTTTAAAACCACAAGTTTTAGATTATCAGAGTAATTCAATGGCTAAGCTATTAGGTTTTAATGAGAGAGTAAATGGATTGTATAATACTAGAGATCTAGTATTAGCATCAATAGATATAGGATATAATAGTTCTAAACTTGCAATAATAAAAAATGGAAATATAGAGGTGTCTAGGATTATAGATATAGGAGCAGAACTATTATATGAAGATCTAGGAGAATTTTTTGATTGTTCTTTAAATGAAATGGAGCAAAAGATTGAGGAAATAGAAGATATATCCATATATAAAGAAGAATATACGGAATATTATAGATTGGTAAACATTGTAAAAAATATATTTATTAATCTAATGGAAAAAATTGAAATGATATTTAGATATTATATTACTAGAGATTCAAGTAATATAATCAATTTTATTGTATTGGAAGGTGGACTTTCTAATATTAATGGTGTGGACAACCTGTTTTCAAATTATTTTAATATCCCTGCTATTAAATTACTTTCCTTAGATAAAATAAAGTGGGATGGAGATTTAAGCAAATTTTCCAATGCAATAGGTGGATTAATTCGATTTGATAAGGTGTAAAGATGAGAGATTTAAACTTTTTTGAAATCTATATAGAAAAGAAAGAATTTAAAATAGATAAAAAAATTATATATTTCACCGTACTAATATCCGTGGCTATATCAGTATTAATTTTTTTAATATATAGTGAAATAGTTATAAGGCGAGAAACAAAGATAGTAAAAAGTCTTAGGAGTACAGTGGAAGATTCCAAAACTTTGGAAAAGGTTGAGGAGATTAGAGAAAAAGAAATAGAAGTAAAGAAATTTAGAGAATCTGTGGAAAAACTAAAGCTACTGGATACAGCCATTAGTGAAAGAGATACAGTTGATAAAGTTTTATTGGATAAGATTAATGATAATATTCCAGATGAAATATTTCTTACATCTCTAAGTATACAAGGGGAAGATATCTATATAGTTGGTATATCTAAGGATAAATGGGCAATTGCTGAATTTCAGAAGGGGCTAGAATCCTTAGAAAATTGCGAAGAGATTTTTGTATCCAATATATCAAAACAAGGAGAAAATTATAATTTTAGTTTGAACATTACATTAATGGGTGTGGATAATAATGGAGAAGTCATTGAAGAGGAAAATCAAAATTAGAGAATTAACTAAAAATGAGAAATTTCTTTTAAGTATTTTAGGAATTGTTTTATTGACTTTGGGAAGCTATAAATTTATTATTACACCACTGTCCAATAAAATAGCAAATTTAAATGCACAGAAATTAGAATATCAACTAAAAATAAATGAAATTAATGATGTACTTAGGAAGGAAAGTGATATTAATAAAGAATGGGATACTTTACACGAAGAAAAAGAAAATATAATATCCAAATATTTTCCAAAATTAGATCAAGCTCAGATAATATATTTATTAAATGAATTATTAGAGCATGATACAGTTTCTATAGTAGATATAAATTTTAATAGACCTAGTTATGAAGATATAGGTGATTTTCAGGTAAAGAACATGGACATATCTGTACCATATAATGGCTCATATAAAGGAATTATAGATATTATAGGAGCATTACAAAATAGTCCTAGAAATATATTATTGGAAAGTATATCTATGGATAGAGATATTGCTGGGAACTTAGATGGAAATATGATATTAAAGGTATATGCCTTAGATGGTATTGTAGATACAGATAGTGATGTAGTATATATAGATATATCAAATGATGAAGTTAAAAATACTCCATTTATTCCCTATGAAGAGTTTAAGGATGAAAGTAATGAGTGTATTATAAAAAATACAGAAGTAAAGCCTTATATAGAGGAGATCTTACTAGATTTTGAAAATAAAAATACATATTTTTTGCCTTCTCACGAACTTGTTAAAGGTTCTATTACTCAATCTACTAAAGCGAAATCAAAGAAATTTTCTTTAAGATTTGAATATGATATTATAGCTGTTGAAGAAGAAAATCGGGGCTTTATAGATGCTTCTAAAAACAATGTAATAATTAAATATCCATCAAATTCCATAGGGCTTTGGGTTTATTCTTATGATTATTCTCCTGCTACTATTGGGATCCTATTTCTCGGTCAAATGGGAGAGGAAATTTATCTTCCTTTGACTAAAGGCATAGGCTGGACTGGATGGAAATATATAGAGACAACTCCTCCAGAGGACTTAAATGTTTATCCTCTTAAATTAGATAAATTATATGTTGAAATTCCTAAAGATAGGGATGATTATGGTGTTCTTCTAATGGATAAATTGGAAGTAGTATATACTAGAAATATTGATGAAGATGGAAATGATATAAATGCAGGGGATTATATTTTTCATGTGGTTAGAAAGGGTGATACTTTAGAGAAAATAAGTATGGAATATTATGATACTAATAGATATACAAATGACATATTGAAACTTAATGAAATGAAATCTAGTGATGAATTATACGTTGGGAAGATTCTTGTATTAAAAAAGCCATAAGAAGGTGAATTAATGAAAAATCATAGATTGGTATCGATTATATTATTTATCGTGATAATTGTAAGTAGTGTTAATGTATATGCAGATAAAAATAGTCTTGATTATAAAAGAGGGTATGATGATGGTATTCAAAGAGGTAGAAAAGACGGGACTGCTACTGGGATTTCCGATGGAAGGGATAAGACTAATACCATGAGAAGGGTTTTAGAATCTAATCTTAGAGATTATAAACGTGATTTTAATATAGATGGTAAATCTAAGGATTATATAGACGGTTTTGAAGAAGCTTACGAGGATGAGTTTGAAGAAGCTTATTATACTGCATATAGACTAGAAAATGGACAAGATACTATGATTATCTATGGTGCTGAAGATTTTGGTACTATTATGGGTAGGATAGATGGTTATATTGCATATAAAAATGGAAAGAAGAATGATTGGGAAAGATATATTCCTAGTGACAGAAAAATAAAGGATATGTTTGAACTTAATAAAGAATTAAGGGA
Source organism: Tissierella praeacuta (assembly GCF_040396155.1). Taxonomy (GTDB): domain Bacteria; phylum Bacillota; class Clostridia; order Tissierellales; family Tissierellaceae; genus Tissierella; species Tissierella praeacuta_A. The sequence goes on along the minus strand of NZ_JBEBOY010000021.1, from coordinate 43,641 downwards.
ATATAGGGATGGATTTATAGATTTGTTTAGAAAAGCATATAAAATATCATTTGAAGCTGCATTCCAGATTGCGAAATTAGGAGAAGATGATTATTCATATGAAAAAGGTTTAGAAGATGGAGATGAATATGCTAAAGATTTAGCCGAGATAAATGGGAAAAGAGATTATTTACTAGGACGTAGCAATAACTATAAACGAAATATGCCATCTAATAGAGAAATCATGGATATGTTTAATTTAGATAATGAATCTAGAGAGTATAGAGAATCATTTTTAGCAGGATTTGAATTTGGTCAAAGTAAATCTGGTGGAAAAATTAATGGAGGATATATGATCTATTATAATGATGCCTTTAGAAATGCTAATAAAGAGGCAATAGAAACACCTGATTTAAATGGTGAAGAAGGTGGCAGAACCATAGGCAAGATGAAAGGTGAGTATGCAGCAATTATAGATATTACATTGGGAAAAACTAATTCTTGGGAAAAACATAAAGTTAGTGATAGTGTTATTTCTACGGAATATGGACTTGATTTCCAATCAGAGAATTATAGACTTGGATTTATAATTGGTTATTGGAATGAGTTTATGAAATCATATAATGAAATCTATAAGAAACTTCAGCAAGATAGTAATAAAGTGAAGACACATACGGAAAAGATATTAATTGATGGAAAGAATAATATTGGAATACCTGAAGATGACAAGTTTTTGGTAGATATTGAGGCTGGAACCTATTACAATGATATAATTATAACTATAGATAGAATACCAGTATCATATATAAACCCTAACTCTACTAGGCATACTCAAGCTTCTGAAGTTTATGGGTTAAAGATTATGAATGCTGCAGGTACATTTGATAAGAATAAAAAAGTAACTATTAAGTTTAAATCCTATGGAAAGGATATTAAATATGGTATATATAAATACCATTATGATAAATGGATCTATATTCCATCTATTCAGGATGGTGACTACTTAGTCGCAGATATAAATTTAAAGAATATTAATCTTTCTGGAAATATTTATGCAGTTAGAGTTGATAATGAATTGCCAATATTTCATGATTCTAGGGGACATTGGGCAAAAGATGAAATAAACACATACGTTAAAAGGGAAATTATTTATGGCTATCCAGATAAATCTTTTAAGCCAAATAACCAAATATCAAGAGGAGAGTTTGTAACTATGTTAAGTAGACTATATAATTGGTATCCTCCATATGATTCTACAAATGTAACTATGTTTAAGGACTATAATAAATTCGGTTATGCAGAAAAGGCCATATCATATGCCACATATTATAAATTCATAAATGGATATTCTGACAATACCTTTAGACCTAATAATCCAATTACTTATAAAGAAGTTGAGACTATAATGGCTAGAGTATTAAATAATAATTTTAAATGGGATTATTTTGCAAATAAAATGCTTTATGAAAAGAAGGTTCGTTCAAATAGCAAAGATAGTATGAATAATAAAATAACTAGAGCAGAATTTACTTTTCTGCTACATCGATTAAATGAATGGCAGTATTGACAATATAAATTGTAATAGGAAATATGGTTATACTTTAGTAGAATTAATAGTGACAATATCATTAATTCTTATTGTCCTATCTATAGGAATGCCTAGTGTGAAAATTATCTTTAACATTAGGGAGAAGAAAGAATTAATGGAATTTAAAAGAGATATTATTTTTGCTAGAAACAGTGCGGTAGTAGAAAATTGTATTTATATTTTATATGTAGATGTTAATAAAAATAGCTATAGAATTGCTAAAGACAATGGGATAAATGCTAAAACAATAAAAAAAGTCAGCTTATCTAATGGAATAAAAATTAAAGGAAACAATTTCAATGGATATACAAAATTTTATCCAAGTGGTGCGCCAAACAACTCTGGAACTATTTTACTTACCAATAGAAAAAAACAAAATATAGAAATAACTATAACCCCAGCAACTGGCAAGGTTAATCTTTATGTAAAGGGTAGATGAAATGGGGAATTAACTTGAGTAGAAAAGGATTTACTTTAGTTGAAAGTATATTAGGATTATTTTTACTAGGGATGATTGCAGTTAATATTTTGCCAATACTCAATTTATCTTTTATTAGATTTGAAAATCAAAAAACAAAGATGGAAATGATGTATATTGGGGAAATGTCAATGGAAAAAATTAAAGCTTTTAATATAAATAGTAGTTCAGATTTGTTTATCTATGATACAGATATAGCTGAAATAGTAGAAGTATTTAAAGAAAATGATTCCATTGAGATTTGTGTACCAAAAGAAAGAAAAGAGAATGAAGAGTATTTCTTAAAAATATATAAGACCCAAAAATCGGATTCATTATGGAAAGTCTCTATTTTTGTATTTCATAATGTAAAGGGGGATAATATTAATTATGTTGAGTACACTGCATATATTCCACAAAAATAAGGGGTTTACCTTAATAGAAGTAATCTTGGCAATTGGAATTTGTTCATTAATTATAACACCAATTTGTAGTATTTTTAAATTTTCTATAGATGCATGTGCAATAGGAGATGAAAAGGAAGAATTAAGGTTAAATGGCAGACATGCTATTGAGTATATTAAGGAAGAAATCAAGTCAGCAGATAAGATAATTTCATCGGATAAAATAGTTGGGTTAAAAGAGAAGTTTCCGACTAATGTTGGTTTCGTCACTATGGTGATAGAGGAGAATATAGATTATAATATATATAGATACAGTACTTATTATAGAAAAAATGATAAAATTATTAGGTTAGCTTGTGGAGTTAAGGATGATAAATATCCTTCTTATATTAAATTTGATGGATATAACGAATTGTGTGGATTTGCAAGTAGTATTGAAGATACTAAATTCGATATTGAAAATTCTATGATTCATTTAGACTTAAAGTTCAAACATACTCATGAGAGGCTAGAATTAAAATCTGATATTTACATTAGATGTCCAATTGATTAATAAATATTTGGAGGTTCTATGAAAACTAGGGGTGGATTTATATCTATTATTTGTTTGATTGTTATGTCTGTAATGATGGTTATGATATTATATCTAGAATCTACTACTGGGCTACAGCATCTAATATTAAATTCGACTTCTAATAATATTCAGTCCTATTATTTGGCAGAAGGAAAAATATATATGGTACTTAATGAGGACAAATATTATTTAAATCAGCTATATCCAATTCTTACAGAGTATTTTAGAACCGTTCCCTTTTCAAAACCACCTAAAAATATTCTAATAGATGAAGAAGATTTGGAATTAGAGGATAAAATGGATAAAGTTAAAGTGGTTATTGTAGATAGAGAGAATAAAAAAGAGTTGATTCTTGTGGCCAAAAGTGACTTTAATGGTCTAAGAACCACTATAGAAGCATCTGTCAAATTATTTAATAAGTTTTTTGAAATGGAAGTTCCCATTTTAGATACAAGTTTAATAGAGGATGAATACAAAGAGGAATTAAATGATTTATTGTTAAATATATCAGAAAATATTAACATCAAGGATTGCAATAAATCAAAGAATATTTATGGTATGGAATCCATAGATTTTAATAATATTATTTTAGATAGAGGGAGTAATGGTTTTGTTATATCTGCTTATAGGGATGCAATGGTAGTGCCATATGTAGAAAAGTTTAATGAGAAAGAGATATTTATAATTTCAAAGAGTTTTGGTGAGTATCTTACCAATTTATTTATTGGAGATACTGATACTAAAAAGGAGGTTATAAAACTTTCTGGTGTTATATATGTAGAGGGAAATATAATAATATCCAAAGATTTTCAGTTTAACGGCATAATAATAGTAAAGGATGGAGATATAAGGATAAATAATGATGTAAGAGTTGATATTAAAGGAATGGTAATTCTTGATAATATAATTAATAATGATTTTCTAAAGAATTCTAATATATTGTATAGCAGACATTCTGTTTATAAGTATGGAACATATTTACCAGGATTTATTGAAACAAAAATAGATTTAATAAAACGCAATTAATATGGAGGGAAAACAATGGAATTACATAATTTAATAGAAGATGAAGTACTTAACGTCATAAATAATATAGAAAAGAAAGTAGATATAAAATGTTTATGTGAGAAATGTAAATTGGATATAGCGGCTATTGCCTTGAATAATTTACATCCTAAATATGTAGTAACTGAAGAAGGGTATTTATATTCTAAGGTAAATAGTATGAATCAGCAATTTAATACAGATGTAATAGCCGCTGTAACAGAAGCTATTGAAATTGTAGGAAGAAATCCTAAACATAGTTAACTAGGTGATGATATTGAAAAATATTGTATTGATTGGTATGAGTGGTGTAGGAAAGACAACAATTGGTAAAGCTTTATCCATAGTATTAGACAAGAAGTTTGTTGACACAGATAGTATTATTGAAGACAAATTAGGTATAAGTATTAACGATATATTTGCAATGTATGGAGAAGATTATTTTAGAAAATTAGAAAGTGAAATTATTAGTGAATTACATGAAGAAGAAAATTTAATAATATCTACAGGAGGGGGTATAGTATTAAATAATAACAATATAGTGATGCTGAGAGAGAAGGGTATATTAATACTATTGGAATCTTCAGTAGAGAGTATTGTAAATAATATTAAAGATGATATTACTGTCAGACCATTGTTAAATAATGGAGAAGATATATATAAAAAGGTAGAAGTAATGTATAATAATAGAAGAAAGTTATACATATCTTCTGCTGATTTTGTAGTTTTTGTTGATGGAAAATCAATTGATGAAATTATCTATGAAATTTTAAGAAGATGTGTTAAAATTAAGTCTTGAGGTAAATAATAGAGACTGATATAATAAAGTGGAAAGTGGAGGAAGTTTAATTATGAGAGTACTTATTATCCATGGTCCAAATCTGAATCTTTTAGAGAAAAGAGATAATTTGATATACGGTAGAGAATCCTTAGAGCAAATTAATAAACTTATTAGAAACAGAGCTGTGGAGTTGGATATGGATGTTGAAATTTTTCAATCAAATCATGAAGGAGAGATTGTGGACAAAATTCAGGAAATTATAGCATCTGAATATGCAGGTTTAATTATTAATCCAGCGGGATTTACTCATTATAGTATTGTTATTAGAGATGCTATAGAAATCCTTAATATTCCCGTAATAGAGGTTCATTTATCTAATATTTATGGAAGAGAAAATTTCAGAAAAGAATCTGTTATAGCTCCTGTTTGCACTGGACAAATATCAGGTTTAGGATCCAGTAGTTACTTAATTGCTATGGATGCTTTAAAATTATTGAATAAGTAGAATATAGGAGGGTAAAAATATGATATCAGCAAGTGACTTTAGAAAGGGTATAACATTTGAAATGGATGGAGACGTATACCAAGTAGTTGATTTTCAACATGTTAAACCTGGAAAGGGAGCAGCCTTTGTTAGGACAAAGATAAGATCAGTAATGTCTGGAGGAACTAAAGAGGTTACTTTTAACCCAACAGAGAGATTCCCAAAGGCTCAGATAGAGACTAAGGAAATGCAATATTTATACAATGATGGTGAATTATATTATTTTATGGACACTGAAACTTATGAACAATTGCCATTAGAGAAGGATGCTGTAGAAGATGCTATGGTTTACTTAAAAGAAAATGATAATGCTACTATTAGATTCTATCATGGAAAGGCTTTTGAGGTAAACGCACCAAACTTTGTTGAATTAGAAGTTACTGAAACTGAACCAGGCGTAAAGGGAGATACTGCTTCTGGTGCTAATAAACCAGCTACTGTAGAGACAGGTGCAGTTATAACAGTTCCTTTGTTTGTAAATATAGGAGATATAATAAAGATAGATACAAGAACTGGTGACTATTTATCGAGAAAATAGGTAATAATGTTTTTAAAATATAAAATTAGGAGGGTTAAGAATGGAATATTTAATGCAAAAAGTATCTTATTTAAGAGGATTAGCAGATGGACTAGGAGTTGATGAGAGTTCTAAAGAGGGTAAATTACTACTTCAAATAGTGAATGTGCTAGAAGAATTTGTAGATGTATTAGATGAATCTATCGAAAATCAAGAAGAATTAGAAGAGTATGTAACTTTTATCGATGAAGATTTAGCAGATGTAGAAGATGAAATATATGGAACTGATGAAGATTTCGATGATTATGAAGACTATGATGATTTTGATTTCGATGATTATGAAGACTACTGTGATGATGACGATTGCTGTTGTCATTGTGGAGACGATGACGAAGAATAATTTATTAAAAATAAAAAAGGTTCTAAAGCTTTTTATTTAGCTTTAGAACCTTTTTTTATTTAAATCCTTTTTTATTTTTTTGGAATATATAGATTGTACAATCATAGAATTTATATAAAGGAGGGACAGGTTATGTCAAGAAATTCTAGTATATATAATTCCGTAATTGAAAATCTATGTAAAGAATTAAATATTGTATTAGCTGGAATTCCTTCTAATCATAAGGAAAAAGTAGAAGAAATAAGACTTCGAAATGAAGGACCATTAACTATTTCATATGGAGCTAAGGATTATTTCATATCTAGAGATAGTAGTGTCAGCAGTGTCCCGTCAAAAGCAATGGTTGTTAAAGAGGAACATATTAAAAATACATTTCAGATTATTAGCAACTATTCTGTATATGCATATGAAGAGGAAATTAGAAATGGATTTATCACAATAAAAGGTGGACATAGAGTTGGCATTGGTGGAAAAGTAATATATGGTCCTAATGGAGTTGAAACCATAAAGAATATTTCTTCATTAAATATAAGAATAGGAAAGGAAATTCTAGGAGTTTCAGATAGTATAATCCCCTATTTAGTTAAGGAACCTAGAATATTTTATAATACATTAATCATATCACCTCCTCAATGTGGGAAGACCACATTGCTGCGAGATATAGTTAGAAATTTAAGCAATGGTTTTGGTTTGTTAAATTCCAATGGACTTAAAGTAAGTGTAGTTGATGAAAGATCAGAAATTGCAGGAATGTATAAGGGAATAGCACAGAATGATATTGGGATTAGAACAGATGTATTGGATGGATGCCTAAAGTCAGATGGAATCATAATGGCAATTAGAGCATTATCACCAGATATAATAGCTGTAGATGAAATAGGTAGTAAAAAAGATGTAGACGCCATTAATGAAGCTTTAAGAGCTGGTATAAAACTTATAGCAACTATTCATGGAAGCAGTATGGAGGAAATAATGAACAAATCCAGTATGAGAGAATTATTCGAAGAAAAGATATTTGAAAGATTTATTATACTTGACAGGTCAAGGGGTGTGGGCAGTATAAAGGAAATATTAGATGGCTATAGCTTTAATCCTATTTATAATTCAAGAAGGTGATTGGTATGGTTTTATTAAAAGTGATATCTATATTATTAATTTTTTTAACTTCAACTACAATAGGATATCTTTATGGAAAAACTTTTTCATCTAGATTAGATAACCTCATATATTTGGAGCAGTGTATTAAGATATTGGAAACAGAAATAGTATATGGTGCAACTCCACTACCTGAGGCTTTATCTAATGTGTTTAATAAAGGTAAAGGGAAAGTATCCTATATATTTGAAGAAATAAAAAATGATTTATTTTTAAACAAGGGAGGAGGAGTATATAATAGTTTTCTATCAGTTGAAAGCAGATTATATGATGATCTTCATTTGCAGAAGGAAGATGTTGAGGTTTTTTTATCTTTAGGAAGAGTTTTAGGAACATCAGATAGGATGGATCAACAGAAGAATTTCACATTGATATTAAATCAAATTGGTGCTCAAATTTTAGAAGCAAAAATAGAAAGAAATAAAAATGAGAAGATGTATAGAGGCTTAGGAATTATAACGGGAATCGGGATAATAATTTTACTAGTTTAGGGGAGGAAAGATATGGAAGTAGATTTAATTTTTAAAATTGCTGGACTTGGTGTGGTTATAGCTGCTTTAAATATAGTACTAGATAAATCAGGGAAAGAAGAATATGCTTTTTTTACTACATTACTAGGTGTAGTCATTGTATTAGGCATTGTAATTAACTTAATTAGCAAACTTTTTGATAATGTAAAAGTATTATTTAGATTGTAATACTATATTAAGGGGAATGAAAGATGGAAATTATTAAAATAGTAGGCATAGGAATTGTGGCTACAGTACTTATTGTAGTTTTAAAGGGTACAAGACCAGAGTTTGCCTTATTTATAAGCTTATTAACAGGTGTCATCATTTTTTCTATGATTTTAGGAGAATTATCCTATGTAATAGGAATTTTAAATACCCTAGCTAGAAGAATAAATGTAGAATTTGCATATTTTTCTACAATTCTCAAGATAATTGGTATGGCATATATAGTGGAATTCGGAGCACAGATATCGCGGGATGCAGGAGAAGAAAGCATTGCCATGAAAATTGAGTTAGGGGGAAAAGTATTAATTATGGTTCTTGCAATTCCCATTCTCTTAGCTCTCATGGAATTAATTATAAAAATACTTCCTTAAGGGTGAAACATATGAAAAAAAAATATCTTATTATTTTTATTATATATTTAATGATATCTGGAATTACTGTTTATGCTGATGATAATAGTTCATTTATCATGGATGAGCAAATGGATATTTTAAATATAAGTAATTTAGAAAAGGTTATAGAAGATGCTATAAAAGAAAATGAACTTTTACCAGAGTTAAATACTAGAGAATTTCTTAGAAATTTAATAAAAGGAAACATTTCTTTAAGCTTTAAAGATATTGTTAAAAATATATTGCTGATTTTTTTAAAAGAATTAAGAGTTTCTTTGATTTTGCTAGCTAAGATACTAGTTATCACATTAATTTCTTCAATATTGACTAATCTCCAATCCACATTTGAGAATGCCTCTGTTTCAGAACTAGCAAATTATATTTCATATGTTTTGATAGCAATTTTGGTAATAAGCAGTTTTGCTCAAATTATGGACTTAGTAAAGGAGACTGTTGATAATATGGTGGGATTTATGCAGGTAATTCTTCCAATACTGCTTACTTTGCTTACGGCTGCTTCTGGACCTAATACAAAGATGTTATTTCATCCAATGATACTTATGACAGTTAATCTTATTGGTATGTTAATAAAAAGTATAATTTTACCTTTGATTTATTGTTCATTTATTATAAGTATAATAAGCAATATCTCAAATAGGATGGAATTTAGTAAATTATCTGAATTAGGTAGACAAGTAATAACATTTATAATATCTGGAGCATTAACTCTATTTATAGGGATAATTACAATATATGGTTTAGGAACTAAAATGGATGGATTGACAATAAGGACGGCAAAATTTGCTGTGGACAAATTTATACCTATAGTAGGAGGATTTTTATCTGATGCAGTTGAAGCTGTAGTAGGCTGCTCTGCAATTCTAAAGAATGGATTAGGGGTAATTGGACTTTTAGTTTTACTGTTTATATGTATATTACCTGTTATAAAGATTCTAGTATTATTATTTACTTATAAAATAATTGCTGTTGTTATACAGCCAATAGGTTCTAATAACTTAGTAGAATTTTTTAACCAAGTAGGAAAATCATTGTTACTTGTTTTAGTCAGTCTTATTTCCATAGGAACAATGTTTTTTATTACTATAACTATTATTGTAGAGACGGGGAATAAATTACTAATGCTAAGGTAGGTGGAGATATGTATATAATGTCTTTTATAAGTACATGGTTAAAGGATATAGTCATTCTTTTTATACTTATTTCCATTGCAGAGCTTATTATGCCAAAAGGAAATATGAAAAAGTATATTAATATGGTAATAGGATTATTAATTATATTTACAATCATTAGCCCTTTTGTAAAACTTGTAAAATTAAATTTTAACTTTGAACAGGCAGTATTTAATTATTCTAAGCCAGATTCAATTAAAGATATACAGGATAATGAGTTTTATATTCAGCAAGAGGAGCAAATTAAAAAAGTATATAAAGAAAAGATAGTAAGTGAAATAAGAGGAATAGTTGAAGAAAAAACTGATTATAAAGTAGTAAATATTACAGTTGGAATAATTGAAGAAGAAAAAGATTATGGGGATATAGATTATCTAGATATTATCATATGTGAAGATGATAATATCACAAATGATAATAAAATTTCCATTGAAAAGGTAAAGTCTATTGATATTAGAAATAATATAAATACAGGAGAGTTGTTAGACGGAGATTATGATGATATAAAAGAGCTAATATCTACTAAATATACAGTAGATAAAAATAGGATAAATATAAAAATATATAAAAAGGGGAAAGGTGAGTAGAATGAACGAAATACTAGATAAAATAAAAAATGCTCTTACAAAAATGAATAACAAAAAGTTTATTAATAATTTATTCATAATACTACTTATGTCCATCATATTTTTAATTGTAACTAATATTTTTCTTGGGCCAAAGACTAAAAATATTGATAGTACTACAGATAAATATATAAAGGATATTGAAAATACTCTGGAATCTGATTATAGTGGCTATTTAGAGAAAAAGCTAGTTGATATTTTAAGTAAATTAAATGGAGTTGGTAAAGTAAGTGTTATGATAACTTTAGAAAATAGTGTAGAAAAGATTGCTGCTACAAATACAACAAAGACTACAGAAAATACCTCAGAGAATGATTCAGAAGGGGGGACGAGGGAAATACATAGAGAGGATTTAACGACCCAAATAGTAACAAGAGGTAATGATGGGTCACTATTAGTAGTTAAGGAAATCAAGCCTACTGTTCAAGGGGTTATTGTAGTTGCAGAAGGGGCTGATGATCCTGAAATAAAGGAGATGCTCTATGATGGTGTAAAGACTGTATTAGGAATAAAAGGGAATAAAGTCCAAGTATATTCAAGTAAATAAGGGGGAATAATTATGTTTAAAATTAAAAGACCAGCAATAATAGGTTTATTGGTTGTACTGTTAGTATTTACAGGATATTTAAATCATCAACTAACTCAGCAAGCTCAAAGAAAATCATCAAAGGATTATCAAAATCATGAACTTATGGAATTAGCTAAAAACAAAGAGTCTGAAGAAAATGAAGAAGATATAGGAAAAGTTGAAGACTTGGAAAAAGCCGAAATGGAGAAAGGCGAAGATATAGAAAAAGCGGAAGGTACTGAAATTACAGGAGAAATAGACGTAATTGATTCTGCAAAAAGTGAAGGAAATGAAGCTTTGGAGGCAATGTATACAGATGCAAGTAAAGTAAGTAAAAATTATTTTGTTGAATATAGATTGTCTAGAGATAAACTAAGAGCATCTTTGATAGATAGATTAGATGTGATTACTAACAATTCAAATACTGCAGAAGATGTAAGAAAAGAAGCCCAAAAAGAAATAATAAAGCTTGGAAATAATTCAGAGAAAGAGCTTCAAATTGAAGGGTTAATAAAGGGCAAAGGTTTTGAAGATGCCATTGTATTTTTAACAGATAAGGATATAAAAATAGTGGTATCCTCTAAGGAGCTAAGTGAGCAGGATATGGTGAAAATTTTAGACATAGTAAAGTCTGAAACAGATTATGATAGTAATAATATTAAAATAATGAAAAAACAATAGAAATGTTTGTAAATGGTACTGTCCTCTGATATAATAACTTTAAGAACTTATAGTTGTATGGAGGTGTTAATTTTGGTTGATAATTATAATGATGAAAATGTTGAACATGGGACTGTAAAGATTTCAGATGATGTCGTTGCCATTATTGCTGGAGTTGCTGCTACTGAAGTTGATGGTGTAGCAGGAATGAGCGGCGGTATTACTGGTGGCATTACTGAAATGTTAGGCATGAAGAATTTATCTAAGGGTGTTAAAGTAGAAGTTGGAGATAAAGAAGCTGCTATAGATTTATATATTATTGTAGAATATGGTTCAAAAATTTCAGAAATTGGTGAAAAAGTACAAGAAAATGTTAAAAATACAGTAGAAACTATGACAGGTTTAAATATTGTAGAAGTAAATGTAAATATTCAAGGAGTGAATATTCCAAAGGAGAGAAAGATAGAAGTAGAACCTAGAGTAAAATAGTATATTTACCCTCTGTAAACCAGAGGGTAATTTTAAATACTAAGAGAGGAGATATACTTATGAAAATCTTAGATAGATTAATTATTGCTTTATTTTCCCTATGTATATTGATATTATCATTTTGTATCATTGTCATTCCTTTTAATATTCCTGGGATTTTATCAGTTGAGGGTATTGTTGATATAGTAAGAAGTATGAGTAAAAATTATTATTATACTTTAGCAGGAGTAATCTTATTTATATTTAGTATAAGAATTATTTTTTCTGGTTTTTCTAGAAAGGAATCCAAAGAAACTTATTCATATTTGACTACAAGAAATGAATATGGTGAAATAGTTATTTATTCCAATACAATAGTTGGATTAGTACAAAATGTTGTTGATAAATTTTCGGGTATAAGTAATATTAAAATTAATGTAAATCTCTCTGAGGGACAAGTCTATATTGAACTTATAGGTGATGTTTCAGCTGGAATTAATATTCCAGAAGTTACTAAGGAATTACAAGCCATGGTGAAGGAATATATTGAAGATGCAACTGGAGCTAAGGTTAATGAAGTAAAAGTAAAGGCAAGCAATGTATCAGTGCCTAATAGAGTGATAAGATAAAATGGGGTGTCGTCTATGGGTAAACAAATGCTAAGGGAGATTTTAGAATTAATTAATAATAATAAGGGAAAGTTTTTTGGTGCTTTTTTGGGATTATTATTAGGTATTACAATTCTTATTATTGGTTTTTTCAAAACATTGTTTATTTTTATATGTACTTGTATAGGATATATTATAGGGAGCAAATCCTATAAAAATATTAATTTTAGAGAGATATTGGAAAGGATACTTCCTCCAGGTGGTAGAAATTAATATGATATTATAGTTTTATATTTTTAGGAGGGAAAAATGGGACGAAAACAAGCAAGAGAAGGAACAATGAAGATACTCTATCAAATGGAGGTAAATGAGGATTTTTCTGATGACGTATTGGATATATACCTTAATAATTTTCATTTTGATGAATTGGAAAAGGAATATATATTAGATGCTATGACAAAGATAACAGAGAACTTAGATTCAATTGATAAATATATTGAATTATATTCAGAAGGATGGAATTTAAAAAGATTGGCAAAGATTGATTTAGCTGTTTTACGAATAGCTGTATATGAAATCCTATATAGAAAAGATATACCAGTTGAAGTATCCATTAATGAAGCAATTGAAATTGTAAAAAAATATAGTACAGAGGAATCCTTTAGGTTTATTAATGGAGTATTAGGTGGATTTGTTAGAAATATTGATAAAAAATAAGTACTGTGGGGGTAGAATATGGATATAAGACCTCTAAGAGTAAGTGAAGTAAATAGTTATATAAAAAGAGTGTTTTTAAGTGATATGATTTTATCTAATTTAAGTATTGAAGGAGAAATATCAAACTTTAAACATCATTATAGTGGTCATATGTACTTTAATCTTAAAGATGAAAAAGGTAAAATCAAGGCGGTTATGTTTAAAAGTGATAATGAGAATTTGAAGTTTGATCTTGAGGATGGAATGAAAGTTGTAGCAACTGGATATATTTCCATATATGAAAAGGAAGGGGATTATCAGTTTTATATTAGGCATATTAAAGAGAGTGGATTGGGAGATTTATATAAAGCTTTTGAAGAATTAAAGAGAAAATTAGAGGCTGAAGGGATGTTTTTAGAATCCAATAAAAAGCCTATACCATTTATGCCAAGAAAAATTGGTGTTGTCACTTCCTCTACGGGTGCAGCCATAAGAGATATTATTACTATTGTTAGAAGAAGATTTCCCCCATGCAATATCCTCATTTATCCATCTTTGGTACAAGGTGCACAGGCACCTAAAGAAATTTGTGAAGGACTTAAATACTTAGATAGTAGAGATGATATAGATTTAATAATTACTGGTAGAGGGGGAGGCTCTATAGAAGAACTTTTTGCTTTTAATGATGAGGAATTAGCTAGAACTATTTATAAATTGAAGACTCCTATCATTTCTGCTGTAGGTCATGAAACAGATTTTACCATTGCAGATTTTGTTTCAGATTTAAGAGCGCCTACGCCTTCAGCAGCAGCAGAACTTTCTGTGCCAGATATTATTCATTTATCTAATGAACTAAAATCCAAATACAAAAGATTAACTAAGAATATTTATTGTCTTATGGAAGATTGTAGAATAGAACTAAATCATTTAAATGCAAATATTAAATTTTATAGTCCTGTAAATAAGTTGAAAGATAAAAGACAAGAAATTGATAATATATTTAGAGATTTAAACTATTTGATGGAAAAGAAGACTAGGGATAGAAGAACTGGACTATTAGTATTAAAAAATAGTCTTGATGTATTAAATCCACTTTTAGCTTTAGATAAGGGATATGGTCTTTTGACTGATGACAGTGGAAAAATTATTAAGTCTATTGAGAATATTGTATTAGATGAAGAGATTAATATATTGCTAAAGGATGGCAGGATAAAATCTATAGTAAAAGGCATTAATAAGGGGGAAGCAACAGATGAAAGATAAGAAATTAACTTATGAGGAAGCTGTTTCTCAGTTAGAAGTTATATTAAAAGAGTTAGAGGATGATAATTGTACTCTTGATGAATCTATGGATAAGTTTAAAAAGGGAATTCAATTATATAATTATTGTAATGAATTGTTATCTAAAACAGAAGGGGAAATTAATGTTTTGCTAAAAGATAGTGACGGAGATATGACGGAAGTTAAGTTCCCAGTGGAGGTGTAGTAATGCAGGATGAATTAAAACGTTTAAATTCTATTATTGATTCGGAACTTAACAAGATATTTCAAGATAGAACTTGTTATCAGAAAAGGGTTTTTGAAGCTATAGATTACAGTTTATTTACTGGTGGAAAAAGATTAAGACCTATAATGGCTATAAAGTCTTATGAGATGTTTAAAAAAGATATAGAGGAAATAATGCCTTATGCAATGGCAATTGAGATGATACATACATATTCTCTTATACATGATGATCTTCCAGCTATGGATGATGATGATTTTAGAAGAGGTAAACCAACTAATCATAAAGTATTTGGTGAGGCTATGGCAATACTTGCTGGTGATGGTTTGTTGAACTTGGCTTTTGAGACTATTTCAAATCATATGGAAAAAGTTAAAACAATAGATGAATATAAAAGACATGTGAGAGTCCTTAAAGAAATTAGCAGATATTCAGGGGTATTTGGTATGATTGGAGGGCAGGTGGTTGATTTGTTTTCTAGTCATGACACCATGACGGAAGAAAAACTAATATTCATGTATAAGACCAAAACTGCTGCTTTAATACAAGCTGCTTTAGTTTCAGGTGCTATTATTGGTGAGGCAACAGATAGTGAGATTGAACTTATCAGGGAATTCGGATTTAATCTTGGATTGGCCTATCAAATTAGAGATGATATTTTAGATATGGAAGAGGACTCTAGTATAAAAAAATTAACTTATTTAACATTTCATGACATTAACAAAGCTAAATCTGCAGTTAATGAATATAGCTACAGAGCTATTGAGTGCTTAAAAAATCTAGAAAATAGAGATTCTGGTTTCCTTATTGATTTAACTGAGGAATTAGTAAAACGCAATAGATAGTAGAATATATAAATTGAATTTTGATACTAAGTATGCTATAATATTTTTAGCTTGAGTGGTACAGTATTCTAGTCAGCACAACTATTCTAGAGGGCGGGGCTAAAAATCCGTCGAAGGGCATATCGATGAAGTTCCTTGTTTTGGCTTGCGACGCCCAGTCGTGGGTCATTACAGGGAGTAAGAGGGATGGGGCGATCTGCAATGGCATGCAGGCGATGACCCTACTCTCGTGGAGACATGTTATGCTATTTTAAATTGGCATAATATGATAAACCTGCTATGTATATATTACTAGATGCAGAGTAGCCTGCCTTGAGTGAAGTATGGCGGATGATGAGTTCAACTTAGGATATTGAAGGGCCCGATATATCTTAAGTTCTGTTATCGAAACCTATTTTGCAAAAGAGGCTAAGGGATAGAATGGCTGTAGAGGAAAACTCCTAGACTGTTCTAGAAGAGGTAGATTGTGGATTACAGTGCGGACTAAGTGGCAATCCAGTTTTATCTTTGGCGACAAGATAGTAATAGAATTAAAGGGAAACCGCTGTTATGGCGACAGACAGTTTTTATTAGGGAAATCCTGCTGGACCTAAAGCCGTAAGATTTACACAGTTTACTACCACTTTAAAAGCTGATAGCTCATAGCTATCAGCTTTTTGTATATTATTCTATATAAATAGGGTTACTGGGGGAATATTGATATATGAACAAAAAAGAAGATGAGGGAGTTTCTGCCAAGTATAATTTAAAATGGGTTTTCTTTATAAGTATATGGACTTTTCTTATGTCTATTGTTGTATCTGTTATTACTGAAAATTTAGTGAAAAATTTAGATATTGCAATGGCATTTATTGTTCTAATAATAATTATTATGATAGGAATTATTTTTGATATTATTGGTATAGCTGTAACTACTGCTGAAGAAAAACCATTTCATGCTATGGCAGCTAACAAAGTTGAAGAAGCAAAATTTGCAATAAAACTTGTTAGAAATGCAGGACAGGTATCTAATTTTTGTAATGATGTTATAGGGGATATTAGTGGTATCTTATCTGGAGCAGCAGGTACCACAATAATATATAAATTAATAGCTAGATATGATTTAGCAAATGGAACAATATTTACAATAATCATTACATCTTTAATCGCTGCATTGACTGTAGGGGGAAAGGCTTTTGGTAAATCAATAGCCTTATTTAACTATGAGAAGATTATTTATAGTATAGCAAAGATATTAAATCTTATTGAGAAAAATTTTGGCATAGATATATTTCCAAGTAAAAATAAAAAAAATAAAAAGTAATTAATTTGGAGAGATGATAGTTGAAAAAAAGGGCAGACGTAATTCTATATGAAAAAGGGTTAGTTGATTCTCGAGAAAAAGGAAAGAGAGTCATAATGGAGGGTTCGGTTTTTGTTGGAAATGTTAGGGTTGATAAACCTGGAGAGAAATTAGATGAAGATGCTCCAATTACTATTAAGGAAAATCCTAATATATATGTGAGTCGTGGTGGATTAAAGATAGAAAAAGCTATTGGTAAATTTAATATATCTTTACAAGACAAAGTTACTATGGATATAGGCGCTTCTACTGGAGGATTTACAGATTGTATGTTGAAGAATGGGGCATCTAAAGTTTTTGCTGTAGATGTAGGTTATGGACAATTAGATTGGAAGTTAAGAAATGATCCGAAAGTAGTTGTGATGGAAAGAACAAATATTAGGCATGTAACAGATGAAGAGATTGGAGAAGATATTGATTTTATTTCAATAGATGTATCTTTTATTTCTCTACGTTTAGTTTTACCTGTGGCGAAAAAATTATTAAGCGAAAAAGGGGAAATTATAGCTTTAATAAAACCACAATTTGAAGCTGGCAAAGATAAAGTAGGAAAGAAAGGAATTATCAGAGATAAAAATATTCATTTTGATGTAGTAAGAAATATGATGGAATTTTGTCATGAAATTGATTTAGGAATTTATGGACTAACATATTCACCTATAACGGGAGCAACAGGAAACATTGAATTTCTTATTTATTTGAAAAACAATTTTGATAGTATAGTAAATGATGAATCAATTTTTGCAGTTATTGAAGAAGCTCATAATACTCTTAGTTAAATGTAATTCTATTAATTTGGGGGTTTTTATATGCTAGTAGAGTTAAATATTAAAAATTTTGCAATTATTGAGGAACTAAAAATAAATTTTACTAAGGGATTAAATATTATTACTGGTGAAACTGGATCTGGTAAATCTATTTTAATAGAAGCAATAGGAATTATCTTAGGATCTAGATGCAATAAAGATTTTATACAATCAGGATATGAAAAGGCAGTATTAGAGGGAGTTTTTTATATAGAAGAGCCTTCTAGTATAAGTCCTTTATTAGAAGAGTATTCTATAGATATGGATAATGATAATCTTTTAATTATTTCTAAAGAGATTTACTTAAATGGTCCTAGTTTATCTAGAATTAACGGAAGGAATATTACTTTAAGTATGTTAAAAAATATAACAACAAAACTAGTTGATATATTTGGGCAACATGAGCATCAATCATTATTAGATCCTTCTAATCATGGGGTTTTAGTAGATTCTTTTGGAGATGTGGAATTACTAGAATTGAAGTCAAAAATTAGGATGTATTATGATGAATGGATATCTGAAAAGAAAAAACTAAAAAAATTATCTATAGATAGTCGTGAGAGAGATAGAGAAATAGATATATTGAAATTTCAAGTTCAAGAAATTGATGAATCTCAACTTAATAAAGATGATGAGTGCAATATAGAAAACGAGTATAGAAAACTATCTAATATAAATGAAATAGTTTGTTCTATTGGGGAATCGCTATCCTATATAAACAATGAAAGTTTTGGTACATCTAGTATACTTGATTTAATGAATAAAAGCATTTCTCTTATAAATAATGCAAAAAAGTTTGATGAAAAACTTTTAGGTTTACATAAACAATTTGAAGGAATTAACTATGAATTACAGGATTTATATAGAGAACTAAAGGATTATTTAGATAATATAGAAATAGACTCTGAAAGGTTAAATTTTTTAACAGAAAGAATTAATCTCGTAAATAAATTAAAGAAAAAATATGGAAATACTATAGAGATAATTTTAGAATTTAGAAATGAATGTCAAGAAAGGTTAGATGAATTAATTAATTTTGAAAAAGAATTTGAAGAGACGAATAATAAAATATTAGAATTAGAGACAAATCTTGAAATATATTCGATTAAATTATCTACTAAAAGAAAAGAAATTGCAAAGATATTAGAAAAAGGTATAAAAGAAGAATTGACAGAACTAAATATGGCAAAAGTTGATTTTAAAGTTAATTTTGAGGAAAATCCTCAATTTACATCAGAAGGAAAAGATAAGATAGAGTTTCTTATATCTACAAATGTAGGTGAAAATTTAAAACCCTTATCAAGAATTGTATCTGGTGGAGAAATGTCTAGAATAATGTTAGCATTTAAAAGTATAGTGGCTTTTTTTGATCAAATACCAACTATGATATTTGATGAAATTGATTCTGGAATTTCTGGCAGAACTGCTCAAATTGTAGGTGAGAAAATACATGATATTTCAAGAAAGCATCAAGTTATTTGTATCTCACATTTACCTCAAATTGCTGCTTTAGCAGATAGCCATTTTGTTATAAATAAAATAGTTTTAAAAGATAAGACTAAGACTTTAGTTTCTAAGTTATCAGATAAAGAACGAATAGAAGAAATGGCGAGATTATTAGGAGGTGTTGATTTAACTGATACTACAATTAAACATGCCTCTGAAATGATTGAAATGTCTAAAAAGATTAAAAGAAAAAAAGTGTTTTGACTTTGTGTCAAGACACTTTTTTATTGGTAAAACTTAAATCAGTTGACATTTAAAAATTTTTTAATAGAGAATAATTAATCAAAAAAAAGGCTAAATTATATATGAAATTCAAAAACAGGAGGTGAGTTTGATAAAGCCAATTAGGAGAGTGATAATAGGTTGGGTAAATTAAAATTTAACCATAAAATTGTAATTTCCATTTTAATATTAATTGTATTATGTTTAAGTATTCAGAACAATAAAATTTTATTTTATCCTTCAAATATCAATATTGTTAAAGGAGAGAATAAAAACCTAGATATATCATTTCCATTTTTTTTGGATATTAGCCAAGAAAAGGAGAATGTAATAGAAGCTAGTTATAACGAAACAGAGAATATTGGATTAAAAAAATCTTACCAGTTAAATGGAATAGATGCAGGAGAAGCAGAAATTCAGCTAAAGCTCTTAGGTTTTATTCCAGTTAAAAATTATAATGTAAATGTTATAAATAGGCCAGAATTAGTTCCAGGTGGCAATGCTATCGGGGTTAGATTAAATACTAAAGGCGTTTTAGTTGTTGCAGTAACAGATGTTATTGATATTAAAGGACATAGATCTAGTCCAGCTAGAGATGCAGGGTTAAAAGTAGGAGATAGTATTGTAGAAATAAATGGAGTAAAGGTACAGGATGCTGAACATGTAGTTAGTATCCTTAATAATATAAAAGATACTAATGTAAAAATGGTAGTACAGAGAAATAAAGCAGAATTTGTTACTGAAGCTAAACCTATGCAAAGCATGCAAGATAATTGTTATAGACTTGGAATTTGGGTAAGGGATAAAACTTCTGGCATTGGAACATTAACATATTATAATAAAAATACAAGCGAATTTGGTGCACTTGGTCATGGGATTGTTGATGTAGATACTGGAGGATTATTATCAGTAGAAAAAGGCAAAATAATGAATGCCAAAATATCTAAAGTAGAGCAAGGAAAAAAAGGTACTCCCGGAGAAATTAGAGGTGTATTTTATGAAACTGATAATTTACTTGGAGATATAAATATTAATAGTCCCTATGGTATATATGGAACAGTAAAACAGGATAATATGAATTCTATTGAAAATAGCCCTATACCAATTGGCTTTAAAGAGGAAATAAAGGTTGGAAAAGCATATATTTTAACTACTATTGATAGTAATAATATAGAAAAATTTGAAATTGAAATAGTAAAGGTACAACCACAATTAAAGGCTGATCAAAAAAGTATGGTAATAAAAGTTACGGATCCAAAACTTTTAGATAGAACTGGCGGAATAGTACAAGGGATGAGCGGCAGTCCTATAATACAAGATGATAAATTAATCGGAGCCATTACCCATGTTTTTGTAAATGATCCAACTAAGGGTTATGGTATATATATAGAATGGATGCTAGAGCAAATGAATACTAAATAAGCCTTTATGGCTTATTTTTTTTAAATTTTTTAAAAAAAGAAGGAGTTTTAATATATTTGTCGAATTAGTATATATTATAACAAACTTTAAAAAACAGGGGGATATAAGAAATGAAAAAAATAAAAATTGTTATTGCAGATGATAATAGGGAGTTTAGTGAAATATTAACCCGATTTATATCATCTTATGAAGAATTTCAAGTTGTTGGAGTAGCTAAAGATGGAATTGAGGCATTAGAGTTTGTAGATAGAGAGAAACCAGATGTTTTAATATTAGATATAATCATGCCTCATCTAGATGGCTTAGAGGTATTAGAAAGACTGTATGAACATGGAGAAGGAAATCTACCTAAAGTAATAATATTATCAGCAGTAGGGCAAGATAAGATTACTCAAAGGGCTATTGAACTTGGAGCTCATTATTATGTTGTTAAACCATTTGACTTTAGAATTTTTATGAAGAGATTAAAACAAGTTGCTGGAATTGATGATAATATTATTAGAGTTAAAGAAAGTTCGGAAATTTTTATGCCAAATAAATATGAATCTACAGAAAAAAACCTAGAAACCCAAATAACTAAAATTATCCATGAGATTGGAATTCCAGCTCATATTAAAGGATATTTATATTTAAGAGAGGCCATAGCAATGGTTGTTGAAGATATGGACTTTTTAGGAGCTATTACTAAGGAATTATATCCAAGTATAGCAACTAAATTTAATACTACTCCATCTAGGGTAGAAAGAGCAATTAGACATGCAATAGAAGTAGCTTGGACTAGAGGAAAAGTAGATACTATAAATAGATTATTTGGATATACAATAAATAATAATAAGGGAAAACCTACTAATTCAGAATTCATAGCACTTATTGCTGATAAATTAAGATTAGAACAAAATAAACTAATTGAAAATTATTAATAAAGCTTATGGATTAAATGCGATCTTTTTATTTAGTTTAGGAATCTATAACTATATAAGAAGGTCGTTTTTATATAGAAAAATTTTATTTATATTTAATGATAATAGATATTTATGATATAATATAATATATTTTATTTGGTCAATAATAGTTATATAGATTTTTGGAGGTTGTTATGTACATAAAGGGAATTATTAAAAAAGATAAAAAGACGAAGAATCTAGTAAATAGATTAGAGCATAAGGATATTGCTATAATATCTCATAAAGATTTAGATGAGATAGCTGCTATTTCATTGGCAGAAAAGAAAATTTCATGTGTAATAAATACAGAAAAGACCATAAGTGGAAAATATCCAAATAGAGGGCCTTCTATTTTAATGGAAAAGAATATACCTATTTTTGAAGTGGAAAATAGCGAAATATTTGATTCCTTAAAAGAAGGAGATGAAATAGAGATTATCGATGATAATATTGTATTTAAGGGGAGGGAAATTGGAAAATGTAATCATATCAATAATAGTATTATTGAAGATTTGATGAAATTAGGTTATGATAATATAGAAAGAGAATTAGATGCTTTTATTGAAAATACGTTGGAATATGCAAAAAAAGAAAAAAGTTTAGTTACTGGGAAAATAGAAATTCCCAAGATTGATACGAATATAAATAAACGTCATGTTTTAGTTGTTGTAAGAGGAAAGGATTATAAAGCAGATTTAATAGCTATTAGAAATTATATTGATGAGGTAAAACCAATATTAGTAGGTGTAGATGGTGGAGGAGATGCATTATTGGAATTTGGACTTGTTCCTGATATAATAATTGGGGATATGGATAGTGTATCAGATGATTGTTTATTAAAGGCTAAAGATGTTATAGTTCATGCATATACAGACGGCAGAGCTCCAGGATTAGTAAGAGTTAAAGATCTTGGAATAGTACCTAAATTATTTGTATCTCCTGGTACTAGTGAAGATATTGCACTTTTATTGGCTTATGAAAATAATGCTGACTTAATTGTAGCCGTTGGAACTCATACAAATATGATTGATTTCTTGGAAAAAGGAAGAAAAGGTATGTCTAGTACATTCCTAGTAAGATTAAAAGTAGGTGGAAAATTAGTTGATGCTAGGGGTGTAAATAAACTTTATAGCTCTACATTTAAGACAAAGTATTTGGTATTTATTTTAGTAGCTGCTTTTATTCCCACATTTATATTAATTCTTATCAATCCTATTACTAAATCTTTTTTGACATTATTAAAATTTAGACTTAGATTATGGTTAGGTCTTTAGGGAGGATTATTATGTTACCTAATATGAAGTTTTATATCGTTTCGATTGTATCTATTTTTGTGGCTTTGGGTATAGGAATATTTATTGGGTTTACCATAGATACACAAGAATTTGTTATTGATCAAAAGGATATAATTAATAATATAATGGAATCACAATTTGAAATATTAATAAATGAAAACAAGGAACTTAAGTCTGATGTTAACGAATTGGAATTAGAAAGTAAATATAAAGATGAATATATAAATCTAAGTCATGAAGCTATAATAAAAGATAAATTAACAGGTCTTAATGTAGGAATAATTGCAACTAATGAAGATTATATTACCTCTGGCATAGGTAGAGATTTGGAGTTGGCTGGAGCTAAGGTAACGAGTGTTACCACTTTAAATAATAATATAGATGATAAAGCTAAGTTAAATAATTTATACAATGAACTTAATATTAATTTAGTTAAGAATCCAGTTGAATCTGTTATTTCTACAATAACTGAATCAATAATAACTGGTATAGAAAATCCAATATTTCAAAGCCTAGAAAAAAGTGGACTTATTCAAATTATTGGAAATTATGATGAACCTATTGATTATTTAATTATTTGTGGGGGAAGCTTTGAAGATGGTTCTAAAAGAATTAATCAGGTAGATAGATTTGTTATTGATATTTCTAAAAAACATAATATACCTATACTAGGTGTTGAAAAATCCAATGTAAATTATTCTTATATGACAGGATATAAAGACTTAGATATATCTACCGTTGATAATGTTGATATGATAATAGGCAAAGTTGCCATGATACTAGCTATGGAAGGTACGGGAGGGCATTATGGTATTAAAGATACTGCTAATGGTGTCATTCCTTATTTTCATAAGGAATAATTTAGGAGAGATAGTATGAAAAAAGAAGGAAAGCTTGTATGTGTAGTTCCTGTATATAATGAAGCTGATTTAATTGTAGATACTGTAGAGAGCTTAAAAAAAATAGTATCTATTGATGAAATTGTTATAGTGAATGATGGATCTAAAGATAATACTTTGGAAGTAGCTAATACATTAAATGTATCTGTTATAGATTTAGGTAGTAACTATGGTAAGGGATATGCCATGAGAAAGGCCATAGATACTTTAGAATATGATTATATTGCATTTGTAGATGGAGACTTAGGTGAAACTAGTATACAAGTTGAAGGTCTTATTTCACCAGTAGTTAGTGGAGAAGCTGATGTATCTATAGCTAAATTTCCTAAAAGAAGTGATGTAACCCATACAAAGGGAGGAATTGGAGCAGTAAAGATGTTAGCTAAAAAAGGAGTCTATTTCTTTACTAAGAAAGAAATAGATACTTCTTTATCTGGACAGAGAGTATATAAAAGAGAAGTTATAGATAAAATAGATTATATACCTGATAGATATGGTATAGAAGTCGCTATGACTATTCAAACAATTAATAATGGATTTTCAATCATAGAGATACCAGTGAATATGAAACATAGATATAGTCAAAGAAATTTAAAGGGATTTATTCATAGAGGAAAACAATTTAAGGATATTTTGAAAACATTTATAATAATGTATTTTAGAAGGTGAATTTATGGGTTATTATAAAATAATTAGTTTTATATTATCTTTCGTTTTAGCATATATTGCATTGCCTAAGTTTATTGATATGCTGCTTAAAGCTAATGTTGTATGTGAAAATTTTAAATCTGATTTAATACCAACTTCAATGGGTATAGTATTTATTTTTATTCAAGTAATTACCTTAGGAATTTTAGAAATATTATTTGGTTCCGATGATAATTATAATTTATTATATCTTTTGGGGTTGGTTTTTATCGGCTTATTAGGTTTATTTGATGATTTAACAGGGGAAAAGAAAATAAAAGGATTAAAAGGTCATATAAAAGCTTTTTTTAAGGGTATACTTACAACTGGGTTTATAAAAGCCTCTTTAGGATTTTTTATTTCTTTAGTCGTTAGTTCATATATTTCTAATTCTCTAAGGGATTTTGTTATAAATTCTTTTTTAATTGGGTTATTTACTAACCTTATTAATCTTTTTGATTTAAGGCCTGGCAGAGCAACTAAAATATTTATGATAATTGCTTTGACTTTTATAATTACCGATTATTATGGTAACAATAACTATATATTATTTTCATTTTTTGGTGTTCTCATTCCGTATATATTTTTGGATTTAAAAGCTAAAGTAATGATGGGAGATGTAGGTTCTAATGTTTTAGGATTTACATTAGGTTTATATGCTGCAACAAGTTATGACTTTACTGTAAGAAGTATAATTTTAGTTTTACTTATAATTGTTCATATTATGGCAGAGAGGGTTTCCTTTTCTAAAATAATTGATAGCAATAAGTTTTTAAGATTTTTGGACAATATTGGGAGGTAGTGAAAAATTTGATTGGTTATAAAAATGGAATTGTAAGTTCTATAATTAGTGACAATGATCATCTAACTATAGTTAATGTTGATGTTGAAGGTAATACCTATAAGGCTGTAAATTACAAGGAATTTACAGGTGATGTTAATGTTGAAGATAAAGTTGTATTAAATACTACAGCTATGGATTTATCCTTAGGAACTGGTGGATATCATTTTATTATGTATAACTTTAGAAATAAATTTATGGAGACTAAAGGACCAGGACATATAATGAAATTACGATATACTCCTTATCAAATGAAATGTTTGGCAGCAGAGGAGGAAGATAGTCCTTATCACAATGTGTTTAATGAATTTAAATCATTAGATAATCATGTTTTTATTGTAGCCACCTTACATAGTATGATTGCTCCTATTACAGCTATGATTAAATATTTAAATAATAATATAAAAATTAATTATATCATGACTGATGGAGGGGCATTACCTTTATACTTTAGTAATACTATATCTGAATTAAAAAATAAAAAAATCATAGACAAGACTATTACCATAGGTCATGCATTTGGTGGAGATTTAGAATGTATTAATATATATACAGGATTAATTGCTGCTAAAGAAATACTTAAGGGTGATGTAACTATAATATCAATGGGACCAGGGATTGTAGGCAGTGGTACAAAATATGGATTTACTGGTATAGAACAAGGTCATATAGTTGATGCTATAAATAATCTTAAGGGAATGGCAGTTTCTGTTCCAAGAATTAGTTTCAAAGATAAAAGAAACAGGCATTATGGTATTAGTCATCACACTATTACTACTTTATCTGAGATGACAAATACTAGATCAAATCTAATTTTGCCTTATTTAGAACAAGAGAAGGAAAATCATATTATTGAACAAATTGAAAAGGCTGGAATTAAAGAAAAACATAATATTATATTTGAAGATGGTGAAAAGATAGTTATGGTAATGGAGAAATTTAATTTAAAAACAACTTCTATGGGAAGATCTATAGAGGATGATATAGATTATTTTATTACTTTAGGTGCAGTTGGGAATTATACAGCAAATTTATTTGAGGAAAGGAGGGTATAAATGATGTTCGAAGAAAAGACTATGAAATCTGATAAATTATATGAAGGAAAATTACTTAATTTAAGAGTAGATACAGTAGAAATACCAGATAAAAAATATTCTAAAAGAGAAATAGTTGAGCATCCTGGGGGTGTTGCCATAATTCCTATAACCGATGATAATTCTATTATATTGGTTAAACAGTATAGAAAAGCTGTGGAGAAGTTTTTGCTAGAAATTCCTGCAGGTAAGTTAGAATTAAATGAAGAACCTAGGGAAACTGCAATAAGAGAGTTAAAAGAAGAAACTGGATTTGAAGCTAAGAAGCTAGAATATCTACTAGAATTCTATACTTCACCAGGGTTTTCTAATGAAAAAATATATTTGTTTTTAGCTACTGATTTAATAGAAGGGGAGCCTACTCCAGATATAGGAGAATTTGTAGACATAGAGAAATATAATATTGATGATCTTGTTAAGATGGTAGAGAGAGGAGAAATAGTCGATAGTAAAACTATTATAGGTATTAATTTTGCAAAAAAATATATAGATAAGAAACAATAAGTGATAATATCCTCCTTTTTAGCATAATAATTCTATAAAGCTTGTATACAAAAGGGGGAAGTAAATTGATATCTACAAAAATGAGAAGATTAAGTAAGAGTCATTTTCAAAATAGTTTTATTGTATATTTTATATTAACTATTTTTTTTGTGATTGGAGTAGTTATTGGTGCAATACTCATTAATAGATTGAGTCCTAGAGAAAATTTAAGTCTTGCTAATCACTTTAGTTGGATTTTTAAGTATATTGAAAAAGAAAAGTATAAATCTATAGATATATTTAAGATAGCTTTATTATCCAATATAAAAATTGTATCTATTATTTGGATTTTGGGATTAATTGGCTTAGGTCTGTTGATTATCCCTTTAATTCTTTGTTGGAAGGGTATAGCTATAGGATTTACAGTTGGTTTTTTAGTTAAGGAGTTTGGAATTAAAGGCTTTACATTTGCATTATTAGGACTTTTGCCTAATTATTTAATAATAGTACCAAGTTTTTTAGTTATAGGATCAATTGGGTTATCCTATTCTGCATATGGTATGAAGTCTAAGGGAAGTAGAATGCATAATAGAAATATAATAGATTATTCAATTTTAACTTTATTATTTTTTTTCATTGTTATATTTGGATGTTTTATAGAGGGATTTTTTACTTCATATTTTTTAAATTTAATCATATTTAATTTATAAGATTTAAAATTGTTATTACAAAGGAGAAGTATAATGTCGGACAGGATTATGATAGATTATTTAGAATATATTAAAAACGAAAAAAAATTAAGGAATAATACTCTAGAAGCCTATATTAGAGATGTTCTGCAGTTTAAAGAGTATCTCTTAGAGCACGATATTAAAGAGTATAAAGAAACAAATAAAACTATTATTATTACATATTTAATGAATTTGCAGAAAAATGGAAGAGCAACTTCTACTATATCTAGAAATTTAGCTTCAATTAGATGTTTTTTTCAGTTCCTATTAAATAATAATATGGTTAGTGAAGATCCAACATTAAATTTAAAATCACCAAAATCAGAAAAAAAGATACCGTCTGTATTAACTACAGAAGAAGTTAATATTTTGTTGTCACAGCCAAAGCCCAATAATTTTAAGGGATCAAGAGATAAAGCCATGCTGGAATTATTATATGCTGCAGGTCTTAGAGTATCGGAAATAATATCTCTTAATATTAATGATTTAGATTTGGACTTGGGTTTACTTAATGTTAAAGAAAATGATATAAATCAAAGAGTTATACCTATTGGAAGTTTAGCATTAGAGGCTTTAACTCATTATATTTCTACATATAGGCCTAGTGAAGACACAGGAGATGAACCTCTTTTTATAAATTATAGCGGTAGTAGATTAACTAGGCAGGGATTCTGGAAGATAATAAAGCAATATACAAAGGAATCTAATATAAATAAGACCATAACACCTCATACACTTAGACACTCATTTGCAGTTCATTTACTGGAAAATGGGGCAGATATTAAGACTGTTCAGGAAATGTTGGGACATTCAGATGTATCAACTACACATATATATTCATTTGCATCAAATGATAAAGAATTGAGGGAAGTATATAAAAAATCACATCCAAGAGCATAGGAGGAGAAAAGATGGATTATATAAAAAAGATTAAAGAATCAGTTGATTTTATAGTTTCAAAGACTAATAAATTACCTAAGATAGGCTTAGTATTAGGATCAGGTTTAGGTGATTTGGCAAATAAAATTGAAAAACCAGTGATAATTAAATATGAAGATATACCTAATTTTCCTCAATCAACAGTAGAGGGACATGCTGGACAATTGGTTATAGGAGAATTGGCTGGAAAGATTGTTGTTGCAATGCAAGGCAGGTTTCACTTTTATGAAGGATATTCTTTAAAAGATGTTACTTTTCCAATTAGAGTAATGATTGGGCTTGGCATAGATAGTCTTATAGTAACTAATGCAGCTGGAGGTGTGAATACTCAGTTTGTTCCTGGAGATTTGATGATTATTCAAGACCATATTAATTTTACAGGACAAAATCCTTTAATTGGTGGAAATTTAAATGAATTTGGGCCTAGATTCGTTGATATGTCAAGGGCTTATAATAGAGATTATATTGACTTGGCTAGAGAGGCTGGTAAAAAATTAGGATTAAATCTTAAAGAAGGAGTTTATATGTGGTTTACTGGACCTACTTATGAAACGCCATCGGAGGTTAGATTAGCTAGAACATTAGGTGCTGATGCTGTTGGTATGTCCACAGTTCCAGAGGTAATTATAGCTAATCATCAAGGTATTAAAGTTCTAGGGATATCATGTATAACTAATATGGCATCGGGGATTTTAGATCAACCTTTAAATCATGAAGAAGTTGTAGAAACATCTAAAAGAGTTAAAGATAGTTTTGAAAAATTGTTGATTGAAACAATCTATAATATGTAATTGGAGTGATATCAATGAGAATGTATGATATTATCAAGAAAAAAAGAGATGGTCATTCTCTTACAGAGAAAGAAATTAACTATTTTATAGAAAATTATACTAATGGGAATATTCCTGATTATCAAGCATCAGCATTGCTAATGGCTATCTATTTTAATAAAATGGATAAAAGAGAAACATTGGATTTAACCAAGGCTATGATTAATTCAGGGGATACTTTTGATTTATCAGATATAAATGGAATAAAAGTGGACAAACATTCTACAGGGGGAGTAGGGGATAGTGTAACTTTGATTTTAGGACCTATGGTTGCAGCTTGTGGTGTGCCATTTGTTAAAATGTCCGGTAGAGGATTAGGACATACAGGAGGAACTTTAGACAAATTAGAATCTATTAAAGATTTTAGGGTTGCTTTAAATAATAATGAATTTGTGAATAATACTAATGATATAAATATTTCCATCTGCAGCCAGACAGGTAATATTACTCCTGCAGATAAAAAATTATATGCTTTAAGAGATGTTACGGCTACTGTTGAAAATCTATCATTAATAGCAGGTAGTATTATGAGTAAGAAACTGGCTATTAAATCAGATGCTATACTTTTAGATGTTAAAGTTGGCTCTGGAGCTTTTATGAAAAATATTGATGATGCCATTGCTTTAGCCGAAGAAATGGTAACTATTGGAAATGCATATGGAAGAAAAACAATTGCTGTAGTTACAAATATGGATGAGCCTCTTGGCAGAGCTGTAGGGAATGCTTTAGAGGTAAAAGAAGCTATAGAAACTTTACAAGGTAAAGGACCAGATGATTTATTTGAGTTATGCTTAGTTTTAGGTTCCAAACTACTAATTCTTGCTGGAAAGGTAACAGATGAAATAGAAGGAAGAAAGATGCTTATTGATGTTATAGAGTCAGGTAAAGCATATGAAAAACTTATTGAACTAGTTGAACATCAAGATGGTGATACTTCCTATGTGAAAAATACAGAATTATTGCCTAGAGCTGAATATATTCTGGAAGTAAAGAGCAATAAGGAAGGATATGTTAAAGTCATTAATGCTGAAGAAGTAGGAAAAGCTGCTTTAATTTTAGGTGCAGGTAGAGAAACTATTGAATCTCAATTGGATTTATCAGTTGGAATTATTTTAAATAAAAAAGTAGATGATAAAGTTGATATAAATGAAACTTTAGCTTATATTCATGCTAATGATTTAGAAAAAGCTAAAGATGTTGAAAAAATTCTGCAGGAAATATTTCTTATAGGCGATAAAAACATTAACAATAAAAAATTAATTTATAAAGAAATAAATCATATTTAATTATTTATAACCAATTATTGTAATTCGTTAATACCCTGTATAACTAAGGAATTTTGTGGATAATATAAAAGCAAATACATGAATGGAGGTAATAGGTTGAGAAGAAGACTTGTATCCATTATATTATTGCTTTTAATATTAATCACTTCTATTCCATTGGGAGCTTATGCTGAGACTGATTTAAAGGTTAATGCTAAGTCGGCAATACTCATGGATGTTAATACGGGGGCTATAATTTATAAATTAAATGAAAATGATAGATTGGCTCCTGCCAGCATAACTAAAGTAATGACATTACTATTAGGTATGGAAGCAGTAGATTCTGGTAGAATTAAATTAGATGATAAGGTAATGGTTAGCGAACATGCTTCGCAAGTAAAAGGTTCAACTGTTTTTTTACAAGCAGGTGAAACGCAAATTGTAGAAGATTTGTTTAGGGCTATTGCTATTAGGTCTGCCAATGATGCTGCCGTTGCATTAGCAGAGCATATTGCTGGTTCTGAAGATATTTTTGTAAAAATGATGAATGAAAGAGCTAAAGCCTTAGGTATGGAGAATACTCAATTTCGCAATGCTAGTGGTATGCCAATTGATGATCATTATATTTCCGCATATGATGTGGCGTTAATGTCTAAAGAGCTGCTAAAACATGAAGGGGTTCACGAATGGTTAACTACTTATATGACTGAAATGAAAGTAGGAAAAAACAAATCCAGTACTCAGGTTATGGTAAATACCAATAGGTTAATTAAAGAATATGATGGAGCCACTGGAGTTAAAACAGGTTCAACTAATGAGGCTGGATTTTGTTTATCTGCATCGGCTAAGCGAGGGAACTTAGAGTTAATTGCTGTTATTATGGGAGTAAACAATTCCAAGCTTAGATTTGATGAAGCCAAAAGAATGCTGGACTATGGTTTTGCAAACTATGATTCTATGACCATAGGAAAAAAAGGCGACATTATTGCTACATTACCTGTAGAGAAAGGCAAAGTTTATGAGGCGGATCTCATGCTTTCTAGAGATTCTCATATACTATTGCCAAAAGGAGAAAAGGCTGAGGTTGATAAAGAAGTAATCCTGCCTGATGTATTACATGCACCTATATTGGCTGGAGAAGAAGTTGGTGAGATTGTAATTAGTATTGATGGTAAAGAAGTTGATAAAGTGAAATTAGTTTCCAAAACAAATATTGAAAAAGCTAATCTATTTAATATGCTAAATAAAACAATAAAAAATTATTTGAGTGTAAGATAAAATTGAGTAAAGATTTTATATAACCTCGACTTTAATGGGTCGAGGTTGTATAATGTTATAGTATAGGTTATTAGAAAAGGGGATTAAGATGAATATTATTTACAATTTACCAGGACTTTTTATAGCTATAATATTTCATGAACTAGCCCATGGAATAGCAGCATATTGGCTAGGAGATAATACAGCAAAAAATGCAGGAAGGTTAACCCTAAATCCCCTTAAACATGTGGATCTAGGAGGGTTCCTGTTTTTGCTGGTATTTAAATTTGGTTGGGCCAAGCCTGTTCCAATAAATCCATTTAATTTTGAAAACAGAAGGAGAGATACTATTTTAGTATCATTGGCAGGACCATTATCTAATTTTATAATTGCAATTATCATTGGTTTTGTTTTATCTTTGAATATAATAACTAATGCCATAGTCTTTAAAATTCTTTTTATAACTTTATGGTATAATATTATGCTGGGGATATTTAATTTACTTCCTTTTCCACCATTAGATGGTTCTAAAATTGTTGCATCTTTACTTCCGGATAAATTAGAGTATTATTTTTATAAATATGAAAAGTATTTATATGTAATTCTTGTAATTCTTATAGCTACTAATACTATAGATAGAATAATGGGGCCTATTATAGATGCTGCATTAAATTTATTAATTTTAATGATAGGATAGGAGTATTTATATGGAATATAAAATAACAATAGATGCATTTGAAGGACCTATGGACCTATTGCTTCATCTTATTGACAAGGCAGAGATAGATATATATGATATACCAATTAATCTTATAGCTGAACAATTTATTGAATATATTCAGCAAATGGAAGAACTT
The DNA here is from genome assembly GCF_040396155.1 of Tissierella praeacuta. GTDB lineage: Bacteria > Bacillota > Clostridia > Tissierellales > Tissierellaceae > Tissierella > Tissierella praeacuta_A. The sequence continues at coordinate 10,484 of NZ_JBEBOY010000021.1, read as the reverse complement.
AATTTAGATATAGCCAGCGAATTTTTAGTAATGGCAGCTACTCTATTAGAGATTAAATCTAAATTACTGCTTCCCAATAAAGTCAGTGCTTGTGATACTCAGCTGGAAATGGAAGAGGTAGATCCTAGGGCAGAGCTTGTTAGAAGATTAGTTGAATATAAGAAATATAAAAATATTGTGGAAGAATTACGAACGCTTGAAACTATTCAATCAAGAGTTTATTATAAACCAAAAGAAGATTTAATGGATTTTGAAGATGAAGAATTTGAACTTGAGGGATTGAATATAGAACTATTATTAAAATCTCTTAGTAATATTATTGAAAAAAAAAGTAAGGAAAATAAGGTTTTAGATATTAATGAAATACAAAGAGATGAATATACGCTAGAGGAATGTATGAAAGATATAAGGGAAAAACTTAATATATCTGACATGTTAAAGTTTAGCTCTTTACTTGACGAAAATTCCACTAAAAAAGAGGTTATAACCTATTTTCTATCGGTTTTAGAACTAATTAGAATGAAATATATAAATGTGATTCAAGAAGAGGATTTTTCTGATTTAATTATTAGTAAAAGAGAAGAGGAGCAGTAATTTATGGATAGTAGGGAACTTAAATCTATAATTGAATCTTTATTATTTACTTGGGGAGATCCATTAGATATTAAGGATATTTCATCAATTGTGGAAATTGGTGAAAAAGAATTATCTAATATTATGCAAGAAATGATAGATGAATTTGATTATAATATGCGGGGAATTAAAATAATAAAGATAAATACTTCTTATCAATTAGGAACTAGACCAGAGAATTTTGAGTGGATTAAAAAATTATCGAATCCGAAGGTAACAAAGAATTTATCAAATGCAGCATTGGAAACTTTATCAATTATCGCTTATAGGCAACCTATTATTAAATCGGATATAGAGGCTATAAGAGGCGTGAGATGTGACAAGGCAATAGAAACATTAGTTGAAAGAGGTTTGATTGCTGAGAAAGGGCGTTTAGAAAGGGTAGGCAGGCCAATATTATATGGCACTACGGATGTTTTTTTAAGATGCTTTGGTTTAGAAAATTTGGAGAGTTTGCCTCCATTAAATGAGATTTCAGATGATATAGATAATATGAATATGGAAAAATAATACTAAATTTAGTATTATTTTTCTTTTTTTTGGAAATATATAGATATCAGTCACAAAGGAAGTGATACTATGATATATGTTTTTCTTTTAGTTTTATTGCTATGTTTGCTTATATTTTTGACGCCATTTGAAATTAAAGTTTATTATGAGTTTAATCAAAGTTCAAACTATCAAATAGTTATTACATATTTATTTGGCCTTATTAAAAAAACTATTAGCTCAGATATGAATCACATTAAGGAAAGTAAAACTAATAATAGAGAGATTAATAAAAAACTAAATCCAGTTGATTTATTTCAATATCTTATTGATAAAGGAACTATAAAAAAACTGCTTATTAAAATTAATATTGGATTTGAAGAGGCAAGTTTAGTAGGAGTATCAGTAGGGATTGTTTGGGCTATAGCAAATAGTATACTTGCATATTTTCTTAATAGATTCCATGTATATAGGATTGATAATAAAGATTTACAGGTCAATCCAATATTTAATCAAGATACTTTTGAATTATTTTTTTTATGTATAATTAAAGTAAATTTGGTTTATATTATTACTGCGTATATTAAGATTTTAAAGATGAGAAAGGGTGGTGATAGTATTGCCAGAACATCCAATAGAAGGATTAATGAAAACTACAATGAATAGCTTAAAAGAGATGGTAGATGTAAATACTATTGTAGGAGATGCTGTACATGCAGCAGATGGTTCTGTAATAATACCAGTGTCTAAAATATCATTTGGATTTGCATCAGGTGGTAGTGAATTCAATAGAGATAGAAAGAATAATATAATAGATGGAGAGTTTCCATTTGGTGGAGGAAGTGGGGCAGGTGTTTCTGTATCACCAGTAGGCTTTATTGTTGTAGGTAATGAACAAATAAAATTATTAACAGTAGATGAAGGTAGCAGTGCATTAACAAACCTATTTGGATTTGTTGAGAAAATGACAGATAATTTACAACAATCCTTTGCCAATAAAAATAACAATACTAATACTCAGGAAAATGTAAATTATAATGAAATGCAGTAGAGATTATGAATTATTTTCTATATTAGGAGCAGGATGCATATCTTGCTTCTTTTAAATTAATAAAGACTAAAGGAGGTTATTAGATGAAAATACATAAATATATAGCTTTAATATTTATAATTATTTTAAGTTCAAATATAGTATATGGTGAAAATTTAAATTTAAGTGCGGAATCCTGTATATTAATAGATAGTGAGAGCGGAAGAGTTCTTTACGAAAGAGATGCCCATAGAAAGATGCCAATGGCAAGTACAACAAAGATTATGACAGCTTTAGTTGCGTTAGAAAAAGGAAATATAAATGATAAAGTAGTTATTAAAAATGAATCTGTAGGCGTAGAAGGCTCTAGTATATATTTGAGAGAAGGAGAAGTCATTAGTTTAAAAGATATGCTTTATGGATTGATGTTAAGATCGGGAAATGATGCTGCTGAAGCTATAGCACTGCATATCAGTGGGAATATAGATGATTTTGTATCTTTAATGAATGAAAAGGCGAAATCAATAGGAGCATTAAATACGAATTTTAAGAACCCCCATGGGTTACATGATGATTTGCATTATTCAACTGCCTACGATTTAGCGTTAATAACAAAGGCAGCATTTTCCTATGAGGAATTTGCTAATATTGTAGGATCTAAATCACATCTTGCAGATAGGGTGGAGAATAATTATTTTTATAATAAAAACAAAACTTTATGGCAATATGAGAGAGGAGATGGAGTTAAGACTGGATATACAACTAAATCAGGTAGATGCCTAGTTTCATCAGCAAATAAGAATGGAATGCGACTTATAGCAGTATGTCTTAGAGCTGGAGATTGGTTTAATGATAATTATAAATTATTAGACTATGGATTTGATAATTATAAACAATCTTTTATATATGATAAAGGGCAGTTCATTAAAAAAGCTGATGTAGGTAATGGAAATAAAGAACATGTTAATTTAGTTACTGAAAAAAGTCTTTTTTATCCTCTAAAAGAAGGAGAAAGAGAAAAAGTAAAAATTAGTGTTGATATTCCCAATGATATTGAAGCGCCTATAGAGAAAGGAGATAAAATAGGGTATATATGCACATATTTAGACGGTCAATTAGTAGATAAAAGTGATTTAATAGCTAAATCTTCTATAAAGAGAACAAATCTTGTAGAAAGATTCTTTAATAATATCAAATCTAAATAATATATACTCGATATGAATTTACTTTCTAATTGAAAAGAGGTAATATATTAGTACTAGATGTTGAAAGGGGCTTTAAAATGAGATTGCAAAAATATATTGCATTATGTGGTGTAACTTCAAGAAGAAAGGCAGAAACTTTAATAGTAGAAGGCAAAGTAAAAGTAAATAATAAGGTGATTACAGAGTTAGGTACTGTTGTCGATCCAAATAAGGATATAGTTAAAGTTAACGATAAACGTATTCAAGCTGAAGAAAAAAAGGTTTATATTATGTTAAATAAACCTATAGGATTTGTAACCACTCTAAAGGATGAAAAAGATAGAAAGATAGTGACAGATTTAATTGAAGGAGTAAAAGAAAGGATTTATCCTGTGGGAAGGCTGGATACAGACACTACAGGCCTTCTTATTTTAACTAATGATGGTGATTTGGCCTATAAACTTACTCATCCAAGTAAAGAAATCAAAAAAAGATATATAGCCATTGTAGAGGGTGTTCCTAATAGAAGAGAGTTAGAAAGGTTTAGGAGTGGACTTATAATTGATGGCAGGCCTACTGCTGACGCTTATATAAAAATAGCCAAGAGATATGAAACTGAATCTATTCTTGATATATCTATACATGAAGGAAGAAATAGACAGGTAAAGAAAATGTGCGAGGCTATCAATCATCCTGTTAAGAAATTAAAGAGGATTGCTATGGGTGAATTAGAGCTTGGTGGGTTAGATATAGGAAATTGGAGATATCTAGAGAATGATGAGATAGAATACTTAAAAAAACTTTAGTTACAGTAGGTGAAGATATGTTAGTGTTGCAAAATTGTAAAGTAGATGAGTTTAATGAAATAAAGGAATTTTTAGCTAAAGAAGGAATTAGGGATTTGGTCCTAGAAGGTATTATTTATATAGCATTAGATGATAATGAACTGATTGGTGTGGGAAAGGCCTTAGAAAAGGATAAAAAGTGGATAATAGAATACCTGGTAATTAGAGAGGATAAGCGAAATCAACAAATAGGAGATGGGCTTCTCAGAGCAATATTAAATAAACTTTATAATCAAGGTATTGAAAAGATTTATTCTAGTTCAAATAATGATTATTTACTAAAGAAAGGCTTTATACTAAATTGTGAGAGTCATCTAGAGCTGAGTATATCTGATTTTTTTAGTAAAGGTTGTAAATGTTGTGGAGGATATAATGAATTATAATGAAATAGTAAATACTTTGAAAATATCTAGAGATATAATTTATAAATGCGTAAAAGAAGGACAAACTGTAATTGATTGTACTGTAGGTAATGGATATGATACAGTTTTATTGGCTGAACTAGTAGGATCAAGTGGAAAAGTCTATGGGTTTGATATTCAAGAGGAAGCCTTAAAGATAACATTTGAAAAATTGACTTGTGAAAACCTAAGGGATAGGGTAATATTAATAGGGGATGGGCATGAAAATATTGATTTATATATTGATGAAAAGATAGATTTGATTATTTATAATTTAGGATATTTACCTAAGGGAAATAAAAATATTAAAACTACTAAAGATACAACTCTAATGTCTTTAGAAAAGTCACTTAATTTATTAAAAGATAATGGAATAATTCTTATTACTTGTTACATAGGTCATGAGGGTGGGCTTGAGGAAAAGAATGGAGTTGAGGAATTTTTAAAAGGGCTCGATCAAAAAAAATATAATGTAATAAAATATGATTTTATCAATCAAAGAAACTATCCACCTATTTTATATGGAGTGGAGAAATCTAAAACTAGGAGGGACTAAAATGGCAGGTATAAAAATCACAGACACAACATTAAGAGATGCTCATCAATCTTTGATAGCAACAAGAATGAAATTAGAAGATATGCTACCCATAGCAGAAAAACTTGATAATGTTGGATTTTATGCATTAGAAGTATGGGGAGGAGCTACCTTCGATTCTTGTTTAAGATTTTTAAATGAAGATCCATGGGAAAGACTAAGAGCACTTAGAAAAGTATTTAAAAAAACAAAATTACAAATGTTATTAAGAGGTCAAAATCTTTTAGGATATAGGCATTATCCAGATGATGTAGTTGAAGAATTTGTAAAAAAATCAATTGAAAATGGAATAGATATTATTAGGGTATTTGATGCTTTGAATGATATTAGAAATATAAAAAAATCAATAGAAGCAACAAAAAAATATGGTGGACATGCTCAAGCAGCTATTTCATATACAACAAGTCCTATACATAATATAAAATATTATGTAAACTTGGCTAAAGATATGGAGAAATTGGGAGTAGATTCAATATGTATTAAAGATATGGCTGGAATTCTTTTACCATATCCAGCTAAAGAATTAGTTAAAGAAATGAAAAAGGCTGTAAAGGTTCCAATAGAAATACATTCCCATTTTACAAGTGGAATAGCAAACCAAACCTATATGCAAGCTATAGAAGCTGGAGCTGATATTATAGATACAGCAATATCACCACTGGGAAATGGTACTTCTCAGCCTGCAACTGAACCAATGATTGCGTCTTTAGAAGGATCACCTTATTATCCTGATAATATTGATATGAAATTACTATTAGAAGTATCTGATTACTTTAAAGGACTAAGAGATAAATATTTAAAGGAAGGATTACTTAATACTAAGGTATTAAATGTTGATGTAAATACATTAATATATCAAGTTCCTGGCGGTATGCTATCTAATTTAGTATCACAATTAAAGAGTCAAGGTAAAGAAGATAAATTTGATGAAGTTTTAAAAGAAGTACCTAGAGTAAGAGAAGATTTTGGATATCCGCCTTTAGTAACTCCTATGAGCCAAATGGTTGGAACTCAAGCAGTGTTTAATGTAATTCTTGGAGAGAGATATAAAATGGTACCTAATGAGGCGAAGAATTATGTAAAAGGTCTATATGGAAAACCAACATTACCTATATCAGAGGAGATTAAGAAAAAAATCATTGGAAATGAAGAAGTATTTACAGGTAGACCTGCTGATTTAATGGAACCACAATTAGAGGAATTTAGAAGCGAGATAAAACAGTATATTGAACAGGATGAAGATATATTAACTTATGCTTTATTCCCACAAATAGCTATAGAATTTTTTAAACAAAGACAAGCTAAAAAATATAAAATAGATTCAGAATTACTAAATGAAGAATTTAAAACATATCCAGTTTAAAACGAGCCTTAAAGGCTCGTTTTTTAATACTATAAATGTGACTAATATGACATTGATATGAAGTTAAACTTGCAAAATAAATATAAATTTATTAAAAATGAAATAAAACTTGCAATAAATATTTTGTTTTGATATTATTATATTAAGAAATAAATACATCATAAGGGGGAAATGAAAGTGTCGATAAAGACAGAAAAGTCTCTTACGGTAGATAAGAATTGGTGTAAAGGGTGCGGCATCTGTGTTGCATTTTGTCCCAAAAATGTACTTGAAATAAAGGATGGAAAGGTTAATATTAAGGACCTAGACGCATGTATACAATGCGGACAGTGTGAACTTAGATGTCCGGATTTTGCTATTTATTTGGGGGGGAAATAAAGATGACCGAAAAGACGATTAAACTAATGCAAGGCAATGAGGCTTGTGTAGAAGGGGCTATTGCTGCAGGTATGAGATTCTACGCAGGATATCCTATTACACCATCTACTGAAATCGCTGAGCTTTCAGCTGAGAGGTTACCAAAAATTGGTGGAAAATTTATTCAAATGGAAGATGAGATAGCCAGTATTTCTGCTACTATTGGTGCTGCTATATCAGGAGCGAAATCTATGACAGCAACTAGCGGACCTGGATTTTCACTTAAGCAAGAAGGTATAGGATATGGAGTAATAACTGAAACACCTTGTGTAATTGTAAATGTTCAAAGAGGAGGTCCAAGTACAGGCTTACCTACAGCTCCAGCTCAAGGTGAAATTATGCAAGCTAGATGGGGAACCCATGGAGATCATTCCATTATAGCTTTATATCCATGGTCAGTAAGGGAAATCTATGAAACAACAATTAGGGCATTTAATCTAGCTGAAAAATATAGAACTCCGGTTATTCTTTTAATGGATGAAGTAATTGGACATATGAGAGAAAAAATAGAACTATCTGATGAAGATAAAATTGAAATATATAATAGAAAAAAACCAAATTGTCCGCCGGAAGAGTATAAAGCATATAAAGTAAAGGAAGGGGATATTGTTCCTGAGATGGCTGGATTTGGTGAAGGATATAGATTCCATGTAACAGGTCTAGTACATAGTGAGTCGGGTTTTCCCTCTGGAAATGAGAAAATAGCGGAGACTTTAATTAATAGATTAATAAATAAAATAGAAGATAATGTAGATGATATTGTAGAAGTGCAAGAATATCTATTAGATGATGCAGATATTGCTATAGTTGCATTTGGTTCTACAGCACGTTCTGCTAAATCAGCTGTAGATGCTTTAAGAGAAGAAGGAGTAAAAGCTGGATTATTTAGACCTATTACTATTTGGCCTTTAGCAGAAAAGCAATTAGCTGATTTGTCAAATAAAGTGAAGCGTATAGTAGTTGTAGAAATGAATAAGGGTCAATATTTCTTAGAAGTAGATAGGGTTGCTGGAAAAAATGTTAAAGTAGAGAAATATGGTAGGGTCAATGGGGAGCTTATAACTCCAGAAGAAATTATTTCTTTTGTTAAGGAGGTTTAAAATGCCTAGTCAATTAGTTAACGAATATTTTAGAACTGAAAATTTACCACATATTTGGTGTCCTGGATGCGGTAATGGTATAGTTACAAGGGCTATAGTTAAGGCTATAGATAATTTAGGATTAAATAAAGATAAAGTTTGTATAGTATCTGGAATTGGATGTTCTTCAAGAGCATCTGGGTATTTGGATTTTAATACAATACATACTACTCACGGAAGGGCACTTGCTTTTGCTACTGGTATTAAATTAGCTAATCCAGAGTTGCATGTAATTGTTATAACCGGTGATGGAGACTGTTCTGCTATTGGTGGAAACCATTTAATTCATTCTGCTAGAAGAAATATAGATATTACTACAGTTGTGTTCAACAATAATACTTATGGTATGACAGGTGGGCAATATTCACCTACAACGCCTACTGGGGATAAAGGTACTACTGCTCCATATGGAAATATTGATGCTAATTTTGATTTATGTGAGCTTGCTAAATCAGCAGGGGCTACTTATGTAAGCAGGAGTACTGTATTTACAGCTAATATGCTAATTAAACAAGTAGAAGAGGGAATAAAGAATAAAGGTTTTTCATTTATTGAAGCTGCAACAATTTGTCCAACTTATTATGGAAGAAAGAATAAAAAAGGTGAAGCAGTAGATATGATGAATTATCTAAAGGAAAATGGTATAAATATTGCAGCCTATGACAAATTAACTGATGAGCAAAAAAAAGGCAAATTTGTTATTGGAGAATTGTATAAAAATACTAGACCGGAATATGTTGAACAATACCAAAAAATAATTGAATCTTTTTCAAAGGAGAGATAAATATGGTACGTCAAGAATTAAGACTAACGGGTTCTGGCGGGCAAGGACTTATATTAGCTGGAATTGTATTAGCTGAAGCTGCTTTATATGATGGAATGAATGTAGTTCAATCTCAATCCTATGGGCCAGAAGCTAGAGGAGGAGCTAGTAAAGCAGAAGTAATAATCAGCAAAGATGAAATTAATTACCCTAAGGTAAATGATTGTGATATAATGCTTACACTTACACAGGTTGCATGTGATAAATATATAAAATCACTAAAACCTGGCGGAACGTTAATTATAGATAAATCTCTAAGTAATATACCAAATAGAAATGACATTACTATATATAAAGTACCTATATTAGAAACGGCAGCTAATAAGCTAAATAAACCTATGGTAGCTAATATTATTGCTTTAGGCAGTATATATGAATTAACGAAAATAGTAACTAAAGAATCCCTTGAAAGAGCAGTATGTGATAGAGTGCCTAGGGGAACGGAAGAATTAAATAAAAAGGCTTTAGAAGAGGGATTCAATCTAATAAAGGCTCATAAGGAAGAGTGCTATGGAGACGTATGTTGATATTATTAAAAACATTCAAAATAATTTCAACAATTTAAGTAAGGGACAAAAACTTATAGCAGAGTTCATTATTAATAGCTATGATAAGGCAGCTTTTATGACTGCTGCAGCTCTTGGAGAAACTGTTAATGTAAGTGAATCTACTGTTGTTAGATTTGCCAATACTTTAGGATATAAGGGATATAGGGAACTTCAAAAAGATCTACATGAATTAATTAAAAACAAACTTACGACTGTACAAAGGCTTACAATGGCAAATGAGTATTCGAATAAAGAGAATGCATTAAAAAAAGCCATGGAAAAGGATATGGAAAATATTGATAAAACAATAAATGAAATAGGACATGGAACTTTTCAAGATGCAATTGATTTGATACTTAATGCTAAAAATATATATATTCTTGGATTGAGATCATCTTCATTTCTAGCAGGATATTTGGGATTTTATCTTAGCTTTATAATAAAAGGTGTAAATGTTATTACATCAGGACCTAATGATGTATTTGAACAATTGTTAAAGGCAGATACAAAGGATTTAATAATTGGCATTAGTTATCCTAGGTATTCAAAACGAACACTTGAAGCTTTAGATTTTTGTATGGAAAAAGGTTGTAAAATTATTAGTATAACAGATAGTTTAATTTCACCAGCAGCAAAATATGCAGATATTTCCCTAATAGCTAGTAGTGATATGCTTTCCTTTGTAGATTCATTGGTTGCCCCTATGAGTTTAATAAATGCTTTGATAGTTGCTATAGGTATGGAAAAGAAAAATGATATTACATCTTCTTTTGAAGATTTAGAGAATATTTGGAAGAAATATAATGTATATGACGTTAATGTAAATAGCAAAGATAAATAAAAACGATATTTAAAAATATCGTTTTTATTTATAGATTAGTATCATAATAAATGTTATCATAAATGATAATCTTTATTATCTCAAGTATTTATTATATTATATAAATAAATACAAATATTATTAAGTAATTGCGAAACTATTTTTAAAAAATGAATAATAGAAACATAAATCTTTTA
>NZ_JBEBOY010000020.1:0-59805 GCF_040396155.1 Tissierella praeacuta | reverse complement strand
GGGGATAGAATTGCCTCCATCACCAAGAGGAAGTAACACGCTTTTGCGTGCTGCTCCGCAGCACGCACTTTATACTTATTATATAGCGTTAATCATAATTCATAACGCTTGAAATCACTGTATCTTACACAGTGATTTTTTGCTATCACTCAAATATTTTTTGAATATTTCTATTTTCAAAAAGGAGTTTCGCCTCTTCATGTCGAATAATATAAGTACGATCAAATATTATATTAAGGAGGCGAAAGCCCTTGTATGAACGTCAATTGATTTTTAATACAATTGATTTATTTTCATTAAATAAAAAAACTAACTTCTATTATTATATACAGATTTTGTGAAAAAAATCAATATGAACCGTAAAATAATTACGGCAGCAGTGAAAGAAAATTTTTATATTAGTGGGACACTACTCCTGTCTCCCTGTCACATCGAAAAATAAAATTGATAAAAGAGGATAGTAAGCATACTATCCTCTAAGATACCTTCTTATTTAGAATTTTTTGATTTTGATTTGATATTTTATACAAAAATCAGTATCTTTGTTATGAGTAGTCCCCCCAGTCTCTATCTATTATCCAATTGGGTTTCCACTTGATGTAATCGGCAGGATCAAATGTCTTATTCATTAACTCAATATTTAGTACTTGATCTGGTAATACTGAAAGATTATGATTACCCTCTGGACTATTTAATGTATAAAAGTGATATCTATCAAAACCATACTTGTATTTTCTTGATGTTCCATAGTCAAAAGGTATGCATTGCCTCACTATTTCTCTCTTTTCAACTGTTCTATTATAAAAGCTTTTTAAGTTACCATCATTAGAAAATAGCCTATTCATTATTGCATATTTCTTATTATTATCAAATGATAAAAAAAGTTTCTACATTTGATAATATCGTATTTTCATTTTCTTCCTCTTTACTATCACTATCTTGGTTAAATATAGATACTTTGGATTCTTCATTTATACCATAGGACTTTAATGAATCTATTTTTACTAAATTATTTTCTGTATAATACTTAATGGCTTCAGCTATAGTCGATTTTCCAGTTCCATTATTAACATACTTTACATTAAGAACATTTTTATAAATAGCAATTTCACCATTTATAATATTCTTGCAATTTTTTAATTTAACTTTAACAATATCACTCATAGTAAACATCTACCTCCCTAAATTTATTTCATACAAAATTCTACTTCAAGTATTAATACTTTATCTAATCATACAAGATACTTTAGCTATGCTTGTACAGATAAATAAACAAATCAAGCCAACTTCTTACCCAAGCTGTCTTGATTATATAGTGTCCATATATAAATTTTAGTCTTTCTATAAAGTATTTAGAATCCTTTCCTTTTTATATTTATTTACATCATCTTATGATTTTTTTATTGGATCAAATTTATCTGATATTTGTATTGAATTTGGCAAGACTTCCTTGATAGTCACCCCGTATTCAACCATATATCCAGTAAGTTCTTCCCTTACACACTTGATTAAAATTTAGTTTTTATTCTTATTTTATCTAATTCTGCATAACTTGCTAAAATCCTCTATTTATTTATCGCAAGTTTCAACAAATAACGTAACTAATACAAGTCAACAGATATATTCTATTGTTATCCTTATTGTCTGTCTACTGGTTCAAAACCACCTTGCAATCATTTGTGCCTATTAAGGTAGTTTTTAGTTTTGGAATTGGTTTATATATCACAGTTTAAACGAGAAACCTGTCCCTATGTTCTTGAGTTCCTAAATTAAATAACTATGTAAACATATTAATTTTAGTGTATAATAAGGCTAGATATTCAGGTCATAAAGAGAAATTGATTAATGAACTTGATGAAAAATCCTGTAAAAATTTATTAGAACATACGGAGGTGTTATATAAATGGACAATAGAGAAGTTACCGAAAAAATTAACAGATTTATAGATTCTATAGTTCCAGAATATAATCCTACTAAGATAATTTTATTTGGTTCCTATGCTAAAGGTACCAATAATGAAAATAGTGATATAGATATTGCAGTTGTAGTTGATGAAGTAGAAAGAAGTTTTTAGAAAAAGAAGCTCGTCTTTACAAGATTAGGAGAAGCATTGATTCAAATATTGAACCAATACTAATAGAACAAAATAATGATAAAAGTGGATTTCTAGAGCATATATTAAGTTATGGAAAACTATTATTTACTCAGTAAAGATAGCGAGTATGCCCCGACATTTGTCGAAAGCTAAGCAAACTAAAGCACCCACAAAAGTCGAGGCGTACCTGGTACTTTTGTTTGCTTATTGATATATCTTACTTTTTTCGTATAGGGTTTCCGGATCAATGTCTGCTTGATTACTCCATTCAATGCTATCAAAGCTTACCCTTACAGACCTAAATTTTTTTTCGTCCTTCAATTCCTTAAATATACCTTTATTTAAATATGGTTTCATATCAAATATTCTCTTCTCGCCATTTTCAAAAGTTAATAGTAACTGATAATCACTCAAAGGCTTTACATCTTTAATAGACAAATACATAAATTACACCTCCCCTATTTTAGCGGATCAATTTTAAAAGGAAGTTCACTGTTCATTGCTAAAACTCAGTTTGCTAATAATTCCTCCTGTCTTAACTCAGCCCAAGCTACAACGAGTTTAAGTTGCTTCTTAGGTAAATTTCCATCTTTCAGTTCACAGGTTCTTATATCAATAATAGCCCTATGTTCTCCATCATAAGCATGAAAGTGTGGCGGATTATGTTCCTCAGGTGCACAATACATTCTAATTATTATTCCATAAAACATACTTATAGTGGGCATTATATCATCCTTCTCATCAATTTGCACAATTATTTCGATTATTAGTTATATTATATCATGTTGGTACTAAAAAAGGAAACCAATCTCTAGGATTGATCCCCTTTTATTAATTTCTAACTTTAGATAAAAGTCGAGGTGGTACCCGGTACGATACCTCTGTACCTTTCTGGGTATTCTATAAGAAATCTCAGAAATCTTTATCTTTTTATCGCATTTTCCATAAATTTTTAAATAAATAACAATTAAAAAACTCCAGATTGTCTCTGGAGTTAATCCTTATAATTCTATTTAATTTGTTAGCATAGTCCAAAGTTGAAATACTCCATGTCCCTAAACTAGGTGCTAATGTTCTACCCACAATTGCATTTAAATCATTAGACTAATTCACAGTCTTTTAATATTTTTTCAATAACCTCCCATATTCCTAATGAGGGATTCTCTTTGTAATATCTGAACCCTTTATATTCATGTAGTATATATCCATTATCTTTATTACGTTGCATAATGACTATTGCACAGTTAACAGCAGTTACTACATCTGTCAACGTTAATTTATTCAAGATACGTTTAAAAGTGGCTTCTGAAGAATCATTGATTTCACCTTGTAGCCACTTAAGATACCACTCTCCGTTTCACCTTCTACACTAAAATAATATTTTTTAGTTGACTTCAATTTCGCCATTACTACACCTCTCTTTCTTGAGAAATCAATTCCTCAAAAATTGGTGTAAAATTAATATCTTTAATAGCTCCATATTGACTAATAAAATAGTTTTTCATATAATCTTCATGCTTACGCACTCCTTTTTCACCAGTAGTTCCAAAATCGGATAAAGCATATACTACACTATTATGAGCATCCTCATCTCTTTCAACAAATTTAATTTCATCTCGTCTGAATAAGTTTGAATTTAAGAATATTGGATTATGAGTATTAAAAATTAATTGCCTTTGATATTGCTGCTAATTTTATAACACCTTGTCCATTAAATTCAAGAAATTCTTATAGCCTATCTTTTCTATATCTTCTCTTGAAAATCCTCTTTCTCTAAGCTTTAATACCAAATTATTTCCTTTAGAGATATCCTCTATGCCTGAAGTACCTACATAAGAGTCTTCAGTAAAAGTATTAGAAGTATCACTTCCAATATATTCAAAAAAATCAAACCCTAAAGCCACATGGTCAATTCCTATAAGGTCCACAATATGCTCTATATGATTTATTAAATAATCGATAGTCCTCTTATTATGTTCCCTATGGATAAACTCGTTGAAAGCATTTATACCTATAAGTCCATCCCTTTCTCCAATAGCTTTTATTTGGTCATCAGTTAAATTTCTAGGAACATTACATAATGCCCTTGAATTTGAATGTGATGCAATGAAAGGTTTTGTCGCAACATTATAAATATCCCAAAATGTCTTATCATTAGCATGAGAAACATCTAATATGATTCCTAAATTTTCAATAATTTTAATAGCATCTTTACCTAATGAAGTAAGTCCTCTGTTTGCATCTCCTCTAATACCAGTTGCTAAAGCATTTTCTTCATTCCATGTCAAACTTGCATGTCTAAAACCTAGCCTATATAAAGTATATATATAATCAATATCCTCTCCTATGGCGCTTAATCCTTCTAGTCCAAGCAGTACACCAAGTTTGTTTTCTCCTACTGCCTGATAGAAATCATTGCTACTATAGAGTATTTTCAATATATCTCTGCTTTCCCAAATCTCCTTGCTCATGGATTTGATGCTCTCAAGACATCTTTCCTTTGGGTTCTCATCATGGGGAGGATCTATCCATATAACAAAAATACCCCCTGCCATATTACCCTTTTTAAACCTTTCTAAATGATAATCCCTAATAATATTTTTTAATCCTTTCTCTCTTTTTACAGTTACATCAGTCCATATATCTCCATGTATGTCGAATAACATAAACTCCCTCCTAAGACAATACACAGGATATCCTGTGTATTAATTTATAAATATTGTAATAAATTCCCCATGAATATTCCAAAGTAGTTCCCAATAATATATCCAAATACGCCTGCCAACATAATAGGTCCTATTAGTTTATTCCATCCTTTGGCAATTGCCATAGCAACTGCTGTAGTAGGTCCTCCAATATTTGCATTAGATGCAAGAAGAATCTCTTCTAAATTAAATTTAAATAATTTTCCCAATGATAAGGTAAATATCATATTTATAAGAACTATAATCCCAGTGAATACAAGAAGTAGTGGGGATCTAGTAAGAATAAGTTTGAGTGATGCAGGTACTCCTATGACAACTAGGAAAATATAGATTAGAAATGTACCTATTTCTTGAGCGCCATGAATATTAGCCATAAAATTAGGCATATATGTAGCTAATAGCATAGTTAAAGTTGTTATGAGTAAATATTTATTACCCAATAGCCCATTAAATAAATTATAAACAAAATTTCCAGTTGGTATTATTCTTCCTAAAAAACTTGCTATTTCAGTAGAGACCCATACTATAGTAAATGAAATAGCTATTGCAAAGGCTATATCCTTCAATGATATTTCTTTTCTTCCCCAGTATTTAGATGCTAAAGTCTCTCCTTCATCAGTATCTACATTACCTTCTACCTCATCGATATAGGGATGTTTAAACTTTTCTTGAAAAAATTTAATTGAAGGTATTGCTAATAAAACAAAGAAATATAATGCCATCAATAAATTATCTGCAACTACTAATGCAGATATCCAATCTCCAGATGTTCCAAAGGATTCAGCCATTGCTGCAAAATTTACTCCTCCGCCAATATAAGAGCCTGTCATCATTGCAGCCATCTTATATAAATCCGGTATATGATTTCTTAGAAGAATAAAAGATACAAAAGTTCCTAAAAGAGTCCCCATAGAGCCTATTAAAAATATAACCAAAACTCTACCACTTTCACGCCAAATCTTTTTTATATTAGCATTAAATAATAGTAAAGGTATACCTAATGGAACCACATATCCCCATACTGCATCATATGTTGGTGCATCTGTAGGAATTATATTAAGATTAGCTAATATCATAGCCCCTATTAATCCAATAATTGCTCCTGTTACTTTAGATGCCCACTTATAAGTTTGTTCAAGATAAATACTAATTGCTGCTACTCCGACTAATATTGTCCACAATGCCCAGGTGTTGTCTGCACTAATTAATGTACTCATATTAATCCCCCTTTAATTTTACATTGGAAATAATTTATTATCAATATAATACAATATATTCGGAATAATTTCAATATATTAAATATTTTTTAAATATATTGAATTCAATTATTAATCTTTTTGTGTTAAAATATATATAAAATCAACAACGGAGGTCTTATACTTTGGACATAGATATAAATATAGGGGAAAAAATTAAAAAATTAAGAAAAGAAAAAAATATGAATATATCTGATTTAGCAAATAAATCAGAGTTGAGTACTGGATTAATCAGCCAAATAGAAAGAAATTTAGTCACACCTTCTATAGTCTCCCTATGGAAAATTGCTAAATCCCTTGATGTTTCTGTAGGATACTTTTTTGAAGAAGAAAATAAAAAACATATTAGCCCAGTGGTTAAAAAAAGTAATAGGAAACGTATAATTGCTTCCAATAACAATGCAATTTATGAGCTGTTATCTGTGGACTTGAATAGAAGTATTGAATTTTTATATATTACAATTAAAGCAGGAGATCATTCTTCTAAGGATTTTGTGACACATGAAGGAGAAGAATGTGGTCTTGTGATTAAAGGAAAGTTAATGGTCAAAATGGAAAATGAAGAACATATCTTAGAAAAAGGAGACAGTATTTATTTTGATAGCACTATTCCACATAGATATATTAATATTGGTGATGAAGTTTGTGAATCCATTTGGGCTATGACACCACCAAGTTTTTAGATAAATTAATTTATCAGAAATTAATTTATCAGAAATAAAAATTATTAGAGCAGTCCTGTGACTGCTCTAAATTAAAATTTAAACTATATATAAATACTTCCCAAACAACAAACAAACAGAAGATATACCCAATAATGTAAATATTATATCTTCAACCTTGCTACTAGTCCTAATCTTAATTGGAAATGATATATTATTTTTTAAAGGATAAAATAACTGCACTCCTTTTGTGGTAAATAAATCCGCTATAATATGAAATCCATATCCTATAGCAAATCCAGTGTGTATATAATCCAATTCATATTTCACTGTGCATAGTTTAACTATGGACATAGATATAAGAAATCCTACTATACTATGGGTAAAACCTCTATGACGAGATATACCTATTAGAAAAGATATAATTCCTAGATATAATAGAACCTTTATTTCCATTGAATAATAAAAATATGTAAATACACAGCCCAAGGATAAGTAAAATAGTATTCTATGGAAATTATTATTAACTAATAATATCTTTTGATTTAGCTTACCCTTGGGATGGTCCAAATCTGGAATTAAAGAAGAAATTGCTGAAACTAATACTAATACTAACTGATTTTCCACTGGCTGATTAGAAGACATAGCCAATGCTGCTGTAATTCCTATTGCTACATGTGTTTTTCCTGTCATATTAACTCCTTATAGATGTCATTTTAATTAATTTTTTGTTATGCTTTGTACTATAGTTATAGTAATTGTACTTAATACTATCCTCCTTTGTCAAGAAAAGATAAACTCATCATAAGTTCATTATCTAGTAATGATTATCTTTGCATTATAGATAGTCTCCTCTTCACTTACTTTCATTGACCTATCTTCATAGCATCTGCTTACTATATTTCCATTTCTCATATGTTTATCTATTGTAGATAGACTACATAAACATGGAATATTTATTCCATTAGATAAGCATACAAAGTTAGAGTCCTTTTCTTCTTTAATCTTTTTAATATACCTCATATTAATGTATCCAAAAGCTCCATCATTTTTGTACATAGGCACTCTAGTCTTAAAAGGTATAAAAACATCTCTCTTACTTAATGGAATAGGTACTAAATTAGGTGATGATACTAAATCCCTATATCTTTTCTTTAATTCCATTAAGTCAATCATATAATGCTTCCCTATAAGACGCATAGCAGTTTTTATACTTTTTTCTAATATTAATGGCTCTGTATCCATAGTATAGATCTTAGTACAATTCCCCCTGTTATCTACGTACTGCGGCAAAATAGCCATTATTTCTTTACTAAGTATACTTTCCATTACACCCCTCCTTAGTAGAACTCTTAAACTTATAATATCAGAACGTATGTTTAAATGCAAGTCATTTTAAATAATTAAGGACTTGTAATTAGTCCCCATTATTTTAACTAACTCCCTCCATGACTTATCTTAATTCCCACTTTTATATTTTAATTACAAAACTGTATATTGAAGTTAAACAATTATTATTTGTTAAAGGAGGAGTGAATTAATATGTGGGATGAATTAATTAAATTAGCTAAAGAAGGAAATAAAGAATCCATTAAAGAAATAATAGATCGACTACAGCCATTAATTATAAGTTCTATTAGAAAATATTATAATATCGCAAATGAATATAAGGATTTAATACAGGAAGGTAATCTAATGATTTTAGAAAGTCTAAATAATTATAATCCTGATAAAGGTGTCCATTTCTTAGGATATATAAAATTAAATCTCAAATATCTATATCTAAATAAACATAAAAGAAAAATCCATCTTTCTCTAAATGAAACTATAGGAGATGGAGAGCAAGAAATAATAGATACTCTAATATCAGATAATAAACAAGCATTAGATATAATATTGGAAAATGAAATGAATTTCAAACTTAAAAAAGCATTAGAAAAATTAACAGAAAGGCAAAGAGAGATAGTAATCCTTTATTATGTAAAGAATTTGAGCATGGAAGAAATCAGTACTAATCTTGGTATAAGCTATAGAACTGTAGTAAACACAAAGGCTAAAGCCTTGGATAACTTGAGAAAATTAATGAAATGATTCTCATTTTATTACAAAAATAACCATTAGCCCCTACTAATGGCCAGTATTCCATAAACCTAATATTGAAGTCTAAATATTTTTTGTGTAAACTAATACTAGTTAACAAAATGATGTTGACTATCACAGGGTAAATAGCACTTACCTGTGCAACTTTTAAAAAGACCTAGGACAAAATCCTAGGTCTTTCCTCTTATTTTAATTTATTTTACTTTTGTTAATTTAATAGTCCATTCAGCACCTGAACTAACTTTATATTGCTCTGCAAAACTACCCATATTAATAGCAGCAGATACATTTAATAAACTGTTAAAATATATCATAGGTTTACCTTCAGCTACCTCTCCAAAACTTTCAACATATGGCATGTTTCCTGTGTAAACTAATTTTCCTTCATTAAATATCTCAACTTTAAACATATCTCCATACTTTGGATCTAATTTTTCAAATAATTCATCAGGAATATTTGACCAAATATTTCCATATTGAATATCTAATACAGGAATATTACCCATTACAGTATTATCTTTAATAGTAGCTTTTTGATAAGATATTGTTACGATTTCATCTTCAAGCTTTGGTCCTACATCTTCAAACTTAAGTTGGCCTGATGCAAGTCTTGCTCCTACATAAGCAAATATATCTCTACCATGGAATGTATAAGATTTTTCTGAGCCTTTAAGTCTATTTTTAGTTTCATCAATTTGTCTTATTTCTTCAATGCCCATATCTTCTGCAACTAATCCAAATAATCCATTATCTGGTCCTACAAAATAATGTCCTGATTTGGTTTTTAATACTATTGATGCTCTTTCTGTACCAACACCTGGGTCAACAACTCCTACAAATACTGTACCCTTTGGCCAGTAACCGCAAGTTTGTTTAAATCTATATGCTCCTTCCCAAATATCAAAACTTGGTATATCATGAGTTACATCAAACATTTTAAGTTCAGAACTAACTCCAAAAGAAACCCCTTTCATAGCAGAAACTGCCCCGTCCTTTAAACCAAAATCCGTTAAAAATACTAATGCTGATTGATTACCAGCTGCTTCAGCTTTATTAGTAAAGGAAAGACTAACAATTGAAAAAGCTAATACAAATGCAAGAAAAAGACTTGTTAATTTTTTAAGATTATGTACCTTAGATTTAAACATAAAAAAATCCTCCCCTATATTTATTTAATATTTTCCTAGTTAATTATAGCATAATTACAACGAATTTCCAAATAATGGATTTAGCTTTTTACCATTACTTTTGGACTGTTTGATAATGTGTATTATCAATGAATCCTATTTCCATCAACTATAACAGACACCTTAGTCTGCCTGAGGATATAAATTAATTACACCATCATATTATAAAAAGAACATCTAATGGATTGCTAAATTTATTAGATGTTCTTTTTTAATTTTAAATATCCCTATTTAAGATATTGTATATTAGAACAGCTGCCTCTTCTCTTGTTAAATTATCTTTTGGTCTAAAATTTCCTTCCCCACTTATAATTCCCAAGCCTTCAGCAATTGCTATATGTCCTTTTAAATCAGCCGATATTTTATCTGCATCATCATATTTTAATTTATATATATCTTTTAAATCCTTTAGTGGTTCCTGTCCAAAAGCTCTAACTATATATTTTATAGCTTCTTCCCTAGTTACTTTTGCCCCCATACTTTTTTCTTCTTCTTTTAGAATACCTTCATCAATAAATCTTTCATACATATAATCTAGATCTTCATACAAAGAATATCTATATTGGATTTGGGAAAGTAACTGGAAAAATTCTTTCTGGGTTATTTCTTGTTTTGGTTTAAATTCTTCTCCCTCAAATAAAATAATATACTCTTGTAATTTATTCATCTGATTCTTAGCAAAACTATTTTCTATATCCTTATATCTTTTTATAGTTGTTTTTTCCATTAACTCTTTTCCATTATCTATTACTTCTGCCTTTTTAGTATCTACCGCTAAATACTTATCTTTAAAATCATATACTAGCTTAACATTCTTTTTTTCTTTTTCATTATTTTCTACTTGATATTCTAGAACTAATTCTCTATCTTTTAATAGTATTTCTTTGGCTTCATCTTTTTGCATTATATCATTTGGGGATTCAAATTCTAAATCACTCCAGTTATAATCATATGATTGTACATTACCTGTAATATTGCTTAAACTTATTCTAAAACCATCATTTTCAACTTTAATATCATTTTCTTTTCTTACGAATAGAAAACTAGATATATTCTTTTCATTATAAATTAAATCTTCATCTTCATACTCTATATACTCTACTTTTTTATATTTTTCAGGATTACTATTCTTTATTAATTCCTTTGCCTTTTCTAATAACTCCTCTTTACTATATTTTGGCTCTTCCTCATCTTCATCCCGGAAGCCAGGATCAGAAAAGTTTATAACTTCCCCTGTTTTAGCATTTATTCTTACCCCAGTGCCACTTCCATGATCTCCAACATGTTTCATAACCATTACTTCCCATATATAAATATCTTTTTCTTTATTACCTAATAATTTATGGCGTTTTATTTCATATTCTTTTCCTAATTTAAAAGTATTTATTATCTTTTCACCTGATTCTTTCCTATTTATTATCTTCTTAGAATTTATTAATTTATTTTCTTCTTCTACTGATATCTTTTCCATATCCCTATGGGACATGTCTCCATATATAGGATATGTCGATTTATATGAAGTACTTATCATATTCTTTGTCTTAGCATCAACTGTCTTATCTGTATCTATCAAGCTATATCCTAAATATGATTTTGCATTTTTATCTATTTTTTTTAATTTATATAATAGTTCTAAATCTATACTATCCTTATATATTTTTTTTGCCTCATCTTTTGATATAATGTTTTCTGCATCCTCAAACTTTAAATCTTTTTCCCAATTTATACTAAATCTATTTACTTCTCCTGTTTGAGTATCTACACTGATATATACATTATTTCCATTAAATAATATATCCTTTTCTATCCTTATAAAACCATAACTATATTCTTTCAAATCATTTCTAAGATATGCATCCTCTTGATATATGATTTCATCTAATATATCCGGATATAATTTTTTTATAAAATCTTTAGCAATTTTTTCTCCTTGTTTTTTAGTTATCTTCGGAAACTTATTAGGCTCAGCATTTCTATTGGTACTATATTCATTTTTCCAATAACCTATTATATTCCCCTGTTCATCAATATCTACACCTATATTTTTATCTCTATTACTCCAATATAGACTTATAATTTCCTTTCCATAAAGGCCATTATATTGATGTTTATCAAAACGATCATACTCATCCCCTATTTTAAATAGAGTTTTTATCTTCTGAATATTTTTGTTTAAACTATCTTCTTCTGCAAATCCATTTAATGGTATGCCTGTGATTAATAGTGTTAATATCATCATAAACATTAAAACTTTTAATTTTACCTTTCTCATAACATCCCCTCCATTTTTTATTAATTCAGATAATTTTATACAATTAAATTTTAACATTTTATGGGTTCTTTTACAAGCCAATTCCAAGTATAATGGCCCTTGAAAGCTCGTCTATTATTTCCTTTCATTTCCTATCAAATAAATCGTTGTCTAAAGCATTATCAATAAATCCTATTTCTATTAAAACTGCAGGCATCTTAGTTTTCCTGAGAACATAAAAATCAGCTCTTTCCTTTAATCCTAATGTTATATCGGATATTCTAGTCTCATCCACATATATATCAGATAACCTAACTTTCTTTGCTACTTCCATCCCAATACTTAAATTATCCATAGATTCTTTTCTTCCATTATATATGGCACCAGAGTCATGTCCTCCATGTCCATAGTCAAAGCATAATCTAGCCATAATATCATCCTCCTATATTATTTATATAATATAGATAGAATAAGGTTGGAGAATTTACTATATGTTATTTTGAAATAATATCAAATGACTTTAATACCTTTGAAATTTATAAAATACACTTTTCTACAATTTATTATTTAATTTTTATATATTAATGGTATTATATTATATGGACCTTATTTTTCTAAATTATGCCAATTATAGACAAAGCAATTTAGATAGCAATCATAAAATTAAATTTAAATATAAAGTTATGTTTAATTAGAAAAGATAGGGGGGTTCAATTTGAATAATATAGTTGGAATATTAGTCTCTATAATTTTTGTATTTTTAATCATAGGAATGGCTTCTTTAATGAAAAAATCAAATATTTTATCTAAAGAAGGAAGTAGAAAATTTATTCATATAGGTGTTTCTAATTGGTGGATTATTGCAATGGCCTTTTTTGATAATAATATAAGCGCAGCCATTGTGCCAGGATTTTTTGTTATTATTAATTATATCTCTTATAAAAAACAGATTTTTAATGCTATGGAAAGAGATGGCTCAAAAAAAGACTTAGGAACTGTATACTATGCATTATCTTTACTAATTCTATCCTTGATGACTTTCAAGGATAAAGAACTATCTTACATAGGTGCTTTAGGCATATTAATCATGGGGTATGGTGATGGTTTCGCTGCAATAATAGGAGTAAGCCTTGGAAAGCACAAATTCAAAATATTGGGAAATGATAAAAGTATAGAGGGAAGTTTAGTCATGTTTATTTTCTCATTCATAGTTTCTATAACAATACTTTATATATTCAATCCTGTTAATATATTATTATCTAGCTTTTTATTAGCCTTACTTAGTACAGCTTTAGAACTGTTTTCTCCTCTTGGATTAGACAATCTTACTGTTCCATTAGGCTCTGCTATGTTTCTTTATATTATTTTACTATTACAAATTTAGGAAGTGATTAAATGTTAGATTTTACAATAGGACTGTTTTCTTCTTTTTTAGTTTCCTTTGTAGCTTATAAAAAATCCTCATTAAATATAAAAGGATTTTTAGCTGCTACAGCATTAGGTACTGCCATATATTCCTTTGGAGGCATATGGTTTTTTAATATAATGATAGCATTTTTTATATCTTCAAGTTTGTTAACTAAATTTAAAGGGATAGATAAGAATGAACTTGATAAATTAAATGAAAAAGATGGAAAACGTGACCATATTCAAGTTCTTGTCAATGGAGGAATAGGTCTTGTTTTAGTTTTTTTATACTATCTTTATGATAATCCTGTATTCTTATTGGCTTATTCTGTATCCTTTGGAGTAGCAACATCAGATACCTGGGCTTCTGAAATAGGTGTCTTAAGTAAATATGAACCTTTATCCATATTGAATCTAAAACCTATAGAGAAAGGAATGTCCGGTGGCATAAGTGTATTAGGAACTATCTTCGCTTTTTTAGGTTCTGCATTCATATCTTTAATTTTTCTCATTGCATATATTAGAATATACAATGATATACCGCAGGGACTTAATTACTCTTTAATATGTTTAATTATGGGATTTATAGGTTCAATTATAGATAGTGTACTAGGAGCCTCTATACAAGCTCAATATTATTGTGAAGCAATAGAGTCCTTTACAGAAAAGAAATTATATGAAAACAAAGCTAATAAACTTGTTAAGGGTTTTTCTATTATAAATAATGATATTGTAAACCTTACTAGCAATTTAATATCTACTTTGATTGTATTTCTATTATATTAGTAGTATTCTCAATAGATGAATTTCTTTACTAATAAGTGAATTAGGCTATAGAAACATTCTATAGCCTAATTCTTTAACCTATAAAGTATTATCCCAGTCATTGCCCCAGCAGTATCAATAACTACATCTTTCAGTTGAGCGCCTCTTCCTGGTACAAATAGTTGATGTACTTCATCTGATATTGCATAAAGAATACAAAATATTAGAGCAAGTATGGTACATTTAACCATATTCATTTTACTTAACCTCAATATATACATAATCAATATTCCTAAAACTAAATAGGTAAAGAAATGAGCATTTTTTCTTATAATATGATTAGCTTTTCCATGATTTATCTTTACTGTAGGTGCTACTTTTTCTGCAGTCTCTACAATAACTTTGGTAACCTTTTTACTTAAACCATTAGATTGATGAACTGGTTGAGATGATAAGTAGAATATTAATGTCATCCAAAGGATGACAACTGAATAAGATAGTATCTTCTTATAATTATGATTAACCTTAAATTTTTTCATGACTATTTCCTTTAGTATAGTTTTTTATTTATTGTATTATATCATATTGTTCAATGATAAAATAGTTTTTTAAAATAAAATATGACAGCAACTATCCCGCTGTCACATTTAAGCCTTAGCTATTAATCTTGCTTTAACTTTATCTACAATATACCTTATTTCTTCAATTCCAAACAAATAACATAAAATTCCATATAAAACTACTCCCACTCCTACAGATATCAACAATGATATTAAATTATATAATTTAGATACTCCCAAGATTCCATATAATCCATGATAAATTAAATAAACAGCTATCCCCATTATAACTGAAGCTAGTCCAGTTTTAATAAAAATAACAATATACCCCTTAGTACCTAATGAACCTATTTTCTTTTTTAATCCATATAGTAACATAAGAGTAGCTATTGTTGTAGCTATACTAGTAGCTAATGCAAGGCCTGAATGAGCCATGAATTTAACTAAGATTAAATTTAGGATTACATTAAATATTACAGATATAGCTCCATTAATCATTGGAGTTTTAGTATCCTGTAAAGAATAGTATACTCTATTGAGTAATAATCTAAGTGCCATAGCCACAAGACCTATAGAATAAAATATTAAAGCTTGTGATGTCATAATAGTTGCAGTACTATCAAATGCCCCTCTTTGAAAAGCAATCTCTACAATAGGAGTAGCCAATACTATAAGTCCTACAGTAGCTGGTACAGTGATTAGTAAGATAAGATTAATTCCATGACCCATTATCTTTTTCATACCAGGTATATTATCACTATTTGATTCTTTTGATAATAAAGGAAAGATGACAGTAGTAATAGCTGAAATGAATACACCTAATATAAGACCATTTAATTTATTTGCGTAGTTTAATGCTGATATACTGCCAGAAATCAGGCTAGATGCTAAAGTTTTATCAACTATAGCATTTAGATCATTTATGGCTACACCTACAAGAACGGGTAAGCTAAGTAAAATAACTTTTTTAACATACTTATCTTTTAAATCAAATTTGAATTTGTATCTATATTCTGAAACTCGAGCCTCAGGTATTTGAATTAGAAATTGAGAAGCTACAGCTAATACAGCGGCTACCATTAATCCTGTTATACCAAATTTATTAGATAAGAATAATAAGAAAAAGATATAAATAAAGTTAAAAGGAAATCCAATAACAGCTGAAGAAGTAAATCTTTGTTCAGATTGCAAATATCCAGTTAATACACCGATAACTCCACTAAATAAAATCATTGGTAAACCTATTCTAGTTAATTTAACTGCTAAATTAAACTGTTTTCCTTGGAATCCTTTTGCTAATAGTTTTACTATAATAGGTGTGCTTAACCATCCTATGATTACTAAAATAGCTGAAATCACAAATATTATATTAATTATGTTATTAGTATGTTTAATTTTGCCTTTTTTGCCTTCTTTAGAATCTATTTCTGAAAGAATTGGAATGAAAGTTGTACTAATAGCATTACTAAGAAATCCGGTTACTATTCCTGTAGCAGTTAATGCAACAAAAAATGTGTCAGTTTCCATACCAGATCCAAACTTTGAGGCTATAAGAACTTCCCTAATAAATCCCAGGAACTTACTTCCTAGAGAAAATATTATTATTATTAAAGCTGATTTAGCTGTTTTTTTCAATTTAGTCATGATTTCCTCCAATAACATAAAAAGGGGATTATTATGCATCATTACATATCTTTATATCCACTCGATTATTAATATATAATTTACAATACTTTATTATAATTTCTATACAGGTACCTTTAATTAAATATGTAACTTCTATATGGAATTAAAGATCCACTATCAAATAAATTTAAAAACCTAAAAAAACCAAAAGCACAATAAATTATTAAAATACAATAAAATATTAGATTTTGTTTTGTACGCTTTGATAATAATCCAGATAAAATAACCCCATAGCTAATAGTAAAATAATCCTTAAGACGAGTTAATACTTCATAGTTTCTTAATAATGTAAAAAGTGGTATTAATACAATAAATAATTTTATAAACACTTTATTTTGAGGAAACTTCTCCATATATTTATCATATGAGATTAATAAAAAAAGCATTATTATAAAATATTCAACTGTATGCAGTATACTAAGACTTGAAACTGAAGATCTGTTAATTAATCTTACAGTCTTTTCCATAATAACAGGATTATTTATTAATTTTATTATCGGAGAAAAAATATATAAAATCTTAACATTAAATAAGCTTAAAAGTATAAAAGGTATAAATATCAAATTTATAATAATTATATTTTTTTTAGATAGTTTTAATTTATTTAAGAAATATAATGGAAATAAAATAATCGAAGCACTATGTATTTGTAATGATACAAAACAACAAGTAAAATATTTAATCACTTTTTTCTCTTCTATATATTTAATAGAATATAAAAATAATGCTATAGTTAATGACTGTCTCAAGCTTATAAATGTATTATAAAAAAACATTTTGTATAGAAAAATTACTATTATTAGTCCATTCTTATTATTATATCGAGAAAGAGCTTTGAATAGTATGACGTAAAATAATATAGAATGAATTAATGTAAATCCTTGAAAGTTAAATCCTATTGTTTTTATTAATGAATTTAGAAATAAATAACCTTTCTCAAATCCAAATACATAATATAATTCATGTATATTGTTAAAATTGCTAATAAACTCTGGAATTTTAGGTATACTATTAAAAGCAGCGCTATATATGTAATAATCTTCCCCACCTAAATAATATCTAGTACCAGAGAAAAAAATTAATAAAAAGACTAAGAACTTATTCAAAATTCTTGCTATCTTTTTATTGGAATTTAAAAAATCAAATATTGCATTTATGGCAGAATAACCATACAAAGCTACATACCAAAACATTGATTTACCCCACTTTAAAATAATTTTTGTTTTTATTAAATTAGTAAAATCACATAAAAATTTTATGCATTTTTATGTCTTATATAATATACAATTCCTAATAAAAAATTTAGCCCTTTTCTTCCAATTATTTTTTCAATAAATTGTTTTATTTTTCTTCTTCGCTTTACTCTATTTCTATCTTTATCGCTAAGCCAAGATCCAGAAAAATGATGGATTGTATAAGTATCTTCCGTGATATTGATAGAACCAGTATATAAACTTTTTGCACAGAAATAGTTAGTAGGATATATATATAGCTCATCTCTCAATGTCTGCAGACTATCCTTAGGCTTCCAGTTATAATTATTAATTGTAAGTTTAGTTATAAGTATTGTATTAGTAACTATATTAATCTTACCATTGTCTAGTATAAACTTTCTATCCCTATACTCATCTAGTAAACTTTTTATCCATGGATGATTTTTTTCCGCCCCCATAGTGCCAGTAACACATGATTTATCTCCTTCATTTCCCGTAAAAGCACCATGAACAAGAAATCTATCTAATGGTTTCAAGACTTCTACATCAGTATCCATATATATACCTCCATGGTGATAAAGAGCATATAGTCTAACATAATCCGTTACAAAAGCATATCTTTTCTGCTCGTATGCCCCTTTTACATATTGATTTAAGTTTATATCAAAATTATTTTCATCCCATAGCATTAGCTCATAGTTTGGTAGATATTTTTTCCATGATTTTATACATTTTTTTGTTAATTCTGGCATCTCCCCATGTCCAAACCAGCAATAATGGATTATTTTAGGTATCATTATATTTCCTCCTTCATCTATCAACAGAGTGTTATATATGAATTATATATATTCTATTTTGTTCTTATTTCTATATAAAATATTTCTTCATTTATCAATCATATCACATATTATTAGGTCTATTCATTATAATCAGCACATAAACTTTTATATATTAATTTTGATATATTCTTTAAAAACATATCAAATTTTTATTTATTATATCTTGTATGGCATAATATTATCTCATTGGCACCATTAACCTCATAGATTTCATTATAATTAATTATACATAGTATCTAACCCTATCAAATCAGTAATTCGAATTAACTAATTGAAATTTCCAAGAATCTTGGCACATCGTTCTAAGACTCTTTTTTGCCATCCAGTCAAGTTCCTTTTTAGCCTTGTTAACATCTGCATAACATTCTGCTATATCTCCCAATCTTCTCCCAACAATATTAAAGGGAATTTTTATATTTACAGCATCTTCAAATGCTCTAACTACCTCTAATACGCTATAGCCTTTACCCGTACCAAGGTTATATATATCAAGACCTTTATTATCATTTAATCGTTTTAATGCTTTCAAATGCCCCTTGGCTAAGTCTACTACATGAAGATAATCTCTAATTCCTGTTCCATCATGAGTTGAATAATCATTACCATATATATTTAGATATTCTCTCTTACCTGCTGCTACTTGTATTATATATGGCATAAGATTATTAGGTATTCCATTTGGTTCTTCACCTATTAATCCGCTATCATGTGCACCTATTGGGTTGAAATATCTGAGGATTACCATATTCCATCCATTATCAGATTTATATAAATCTCGTAATATTTCCTCAATCATTAGCTTAGTTCTTCCATATGGATTTATAACTGATAATGGAAAATCTTCTTTTATAGGTAACTCCTTTGGATTTCCATAGACTGTGGCCGAAGAGCTAAATACAATGTTTTTAACATTATAACAACTCATAGCCTCTATTAGATTAAGAGTACCTATCAAGTTATTTTTATAATATTTCAATGGGTTTTCTACAGATTCTCCTACAGCTTTATAACCTGCAAAGTGTATTACAGCCTCTATTTTATTTTCAATAAAAACCTTTTTGAGAGCATCCTTATTTAATAAATCTATATTATAGTCAATAAAAGTTTTATTGGTTATAATTTTTATCTTATCTAATATTTCTGGTTTGCTGTTTGAAAAATTATCTATAATAATAACATTATAATTTTTTGAAAGTAATTCTACACAAGTATGACTTCCTATATAACCGGTACCTCCTGTTACTAAAATTGCCATTATTACTTCCCCCCAATTACAGCTTATATATACCTTGCATCTCCTTAAGAACATTTTCTAGTGAATACTTTTGGACTAGCTTAATCCCTCTTTTACCAAATTCAATTCTTAATTTATCATCTCTATAAAGCTTTTCTATAGAGTTAGCAAAGTCTTCCACATCATCAAGCTCAATAATATATCCATTTTCTCCATCTTTAACTAAATCACGATGTCCTCTTACATTTGTAACTACAAGTGGTAATCCAGTTACCATTGCTTCCATTACATTAACTGGTAACCCTTCTCTTCTTGATGATGCAACTACAATATCAGATAACTTTAATAATTTGGGTACATCTTTCCGGTGTCCTAGGAATTCTATATTGTTATGTATTGCTAACTTTTCAGCCTGTGCCTTGTATTGGCTTTCCATTATTCCACTTCCTGCCAGCAATAATTTAATATTAGGAATTTTTTCTCTTAAGATACTAATTGAATTAATTAATAAATCTTGGTGTTTATTGTAATTTAATTCAGCAGCATAAAATAAAATAAAATCTTCTTCTAAATATCCATATTCTTTTCGAATTTTTAATTTTTCCTCTGTATTTTGGAATTCAAGCTTATTTAAATCAACCCCCACTCCATGAACCTTTTTTATTTCATTGGCTTTAAAGTTCTTTTGAATAGCAATATTATAATCTTCTTCATTAATAGTAATTAAACAATCTGTATATCTTGATAACCATTTTTCTATTGGATAATAAATGAGCCAGTTTTTTAATAATGATCCTTTATAAAAATGAAATCCATGTGCTGTATAAACTATCTTTACATTTTTCATTTTTCTACATCCGATCCTCACACAAGTTGATGCAACAGGTGTATGAGTATGTACTAAATCATATTGTCCATTAATAATTAATTTCTTTAAGTCTTTATAGGCTTGAATATTTTTTCTACTCAAAGGTGAACGGCAAAAATTTATTTCATGAACATTACATCCATAATCGTAGATTTTATAACTTATTGGACTCGTTATGCTACAAGCTACATCTACAGTATGTCCTGCATCTAAAATCATTTTGATATGTGGTATTAAAAAAGCGTTTATTGTTCCAGATACTGTTGCTACATATAGAATTTTCATATATAATCACTCCATACTTTAACTAAATTTGTTTTAGTATTTAGTTTACGTTCATAGATAATATAGTACTATTTTAAAGTTTCTAAAATAATAGGGGAATTGTGAACAAATTATATTTGATTTTAAATTTTTAATTATAGTGCCACTCAAAATACAAATCTAGTTTTGATAAATTGCCCAGAATGTCTATACACGTGATTCTTAAGATCTTATAATTTATTATTTTAATTTTCCCTGTTAATTCATACATTTTCATACCTAATTATCTTTGTTCATACCCTTTTACCACTATTCACTTAAGATTTTATTAATGTTTTCCTCTCCCAATCTTTCTGGAGTTCTACCCTCTTTACGCAAATCTCGTTCTAATGCTGCACTTGCAATTTCTATTAAGGCTGTGCAAATTGGTGTTTCAATATTTAGCTGTTTACCAAGAGCCTCTAACATAACAATTCCTTGTGGAACATCTTC
Source organism: Tissierella praeacuta (assembly GCF_040396155.1). Classification (GTDB taxonomy): domain Bacteria; phylum Bacillota; class Clostridia; order Tissierellales; family Tissierellaceae; genus Tissierella; species Tissierella praeacuta_A. The sequence goes on along the minus strand of NZ_JBEBOY010000020.1, from coordinate 38,220 downwards.
TGTTATATACCTAGAATCTACAGTCGTAGGTCCCTTAGCCCTAGTAGGCATTGCAGCATACCAAAAGAAAACTTCTTTAGCATTCTGAGTATCATCAAGGCTATTTCGAAATTTACACGCTTCAACATATGGAAGTTTCTCAAATCCCAAAGCTTCTAATACATCCATCTTTTCGCTATCAAGTTTCTCAAGAACATTCCAAACACTTGGAGTAAAAACTTCATGATACATTATGTAATCCCCTTTTGTTTTTTCAATACGCGGTATACTCATAACTGCCCCAACAGTATGTACAATCAAGTTTGGATTATGAAGTGCAGCTTCAACAACAGAAGATAAATATGTTAATGGAAATCCCATTTGATCAAGTTTTTCCCTAGCTCTATCAGTATATTTTACAGGGTAAACTCCTAGAGGATTTCGTACATTTCTGAATCCAACCTTAATAAAGCCTGGTTCTACAATACGACAATCTATAAATGAACTTTGTGCCTCTACAATAGTAATATTTTTATTGTTACAATATTTTAGCATATATGCTGTTGATAGATATCCAGGATTAAATACAATAATTTGTTCATCTTTAATATATGGAACCATACGTTTAACTAAAGCTTCGTGATAATTAGTTTGAATATAAATAATGACAATTTCTGCATTAGCTAATTGTGATAAATCAGTGGTAACCTTTTGTATATATGTTTCTTTGGTTTCATTTTTTTCAAAGATTCTAATTTTCCCATTGTTTTCTACTAAATACTCAAAATTTTCATTATGCATTGCATTAGATGTTTTTATAAGTGTTACTTCATGCCCTCTTAGAGATAAATCTGCTGCCACTGCACAACCACCATTACCTGCTCCTAAAATTGCTATTTTCATTATATTTCATCCTCCTATATCATTTTTATAAAACATTTCGTAGAACAACTTTATTTCCTTAATTTTTACTTCCCTCTAATGTCTTCTTAATAAACACATCTTCTAAAACATCTTCTGTCAAATTTCCGAAAGTTGGTCCACAAGTCATTTGATTTTGTCCTGGACAAGTATTATATTCTATAAAAACAGGATCATTATCGATATCCACCCCAAAATCCCAACCTATTATTTTAAAGTGTGCTAACTTAATGTGTTCTCTTTTTATAGTCTCTATAATTTTTTTATACGATGGTACACTTACATCAGAAAACAGGGTACCATTTGGATGTTTTGAACTCCATTCCGATTTTCTATTAACACCAAACTGATTCAATTTTCCATCATCATTAATTTTACAAGCATAACCTCCAGCACCAACATTATCAACTCTTGATTCACTTCCACCCATCCTTAATATTGCTGATAGTATATGAACCTCACCTTTAAACAACAATGAAACTACTCTTATTGTGTTCAAAGACTTTTCATTTATCTTCGCAAGTGCGGAATGTTGGTTAATAATTTCTTGTGCAATGAAGTTACTATTCAAAGAGTCAAATACACTAAGAATTTTACTATCAGTAACAGTCTCATCGTCAAAAAAACTGATTAATCGTCCTTCTCCACTATCAATTGATGGTTTAATGAGGAATTTCTTATTGTTTAAGCATATATCAACTGCATCATCTTTGGAAATTATATTATAATTTTCATCATAGAATATGCCTGCTATATTCATTACAAAAGTTCTTGGCCTTTTTAGTTCCGAAAACCAAATACTATGCATACACTTATCTTCACAAGCACGACGAAATTGCATATTACTAAAGTAAGGAATTATTTTTCCGAACCACAAATCATCAGGGATATATCTAGGATCTACCTTTCTTGAATCTGCACTATATAAGCTATACCAGTATTCCTTAGGCTTCACATTAAATTGCCTCCAATAAGGCAATACTACTGATTTATATTCTACACTACACTTATAACCTCCATTCATTCGACGTAATCTTTTCCTTGCCGCACGTCTATATTGTATCGCTCGATAATTTGATTCAATTATCCCAAATAAAGTATCCAATCCTTTCCTCGCATTACTTCTCATTGAATTACACCTCACTATTAATTCAGTCCTTAGTCTTTTTTAACCTTCACTTCATTAAACTTCATCATATAAATTCCTTCCTCATACTCACCAATTACATTTTTATTTACATCCCCACTTATATTTTCAATAATCATCTTAGGAATATTGACTCCGCTCTCATATCCATGAGGATAACCACCACCAAAGCGAGGATTTACTTCAGAAATATAATACTCCCCATTAATTTTAAATATATCAATATCGATAATACCTTTAAATCCAGCTTTCTTCACAAATTTCTTAATTAGTTCAAAGAGTTTACCATCTTTTACAGATACCGACTTATCCGTTTCACCAGCCCTCATCTTTATCTTTTCTTTTATAAATATAGCTACTGGTTCACTGGATATCATATCTATATAAACATCAGCACCATATTCAGTTCCATCTATAAACTCTTGTATCATTAAATTATCAAACTGATTAAATAGAATCTCAACTTCTTCTTTTGAATTAACCTTGTTTATATTAATACTGGCACTACCTTTAACTGGCTTTACGAACACAGGATAACTTAATATACCAGATTCAATATCATTGTAAAACTCTTCTTTATTTATGTAGCTCCTTATAGTCGCAAAGTCATTATCAACTAAAAACTTGTACATAGCATACTTATCAAAGCATAATTCTACAATTTCATAATCTGAAACAATAGGTATTACTCCTATATCTAGAAATTCTTGTCTATGTTTGGCTAATAAACTAAGTTCTGGATCAATTAATGATAAGACTCCATTGATATTATTTTCTTTGCAAATTGTAAGAATTATATCTAAATATCCTTCTTCATCCATTCTTGGAACAATGAAGTATTTATCTGCATCATATAAAGCTGGTGCAAGTTCACTGCAATCCGTTGCCATAACTTGTCCCTTTCCTGCTAATTCCTTCCTAAAGTATTGAACTATTTTATTTCTTGTTCCACAACTTAGTATTAGTATGTTAATATAGTCTTTCATTAGCTATTTCCTCCAAATCATCAAAGAACAACGGTGTACCACCTGTATGTATAAATAAAATGTTTTTACCTACAATTCTATTTTTCGTAATATACTCTTTCATTCCCCAAAAGGCTTTTCCTGTATAAGTTGTATCAAGTGGAATTCCATCATCAATAAATACTTCTCTAATAGTTGCCAATATCTCATCATTATAGGCACTATATCCATCCAGTATATAATCATCTACAAACTTAATTTCATTTATATTTAAAATACCTTTCTTTATGCCTTCTAAATAATTATTCACACTATTTAGCACAACTTGACCACCGTAAGGGTTTTTTCTTGCTATACTTACTCCTATAATACTTTTATTGTCATTATTCAATATTTTTCCACATATTAATCCAGCTTGAGTAGTTCCTGTTCCAGATGCATGAAATATATAATCAAAATTAATTCCATTTTCCTTCTCATAATATATAATTTCTTCATATGCATCTACATATGCCTGAGTTCCTATATTCCCATGTCCTCCTCCTTGTATAAAATAAGGTTTATATCCTTTTTTCTTTAATTCTTCTATCTTTCTATTAATTGTTTCTTTTACTTCAGATATAGGACACTTTGTAACTTTACCTCCAAATAACTCTATCATCCTACTATTAGCTGTTACTTTATTTATTTCTAATGGCGATATTATGTAACATGGCAAACCTTTTGAAGATGCTATATTGGCTATAATCCTACAATGATTCGAACTGCTACTACCATATGTAACTACACAATCTGAATTAGTTTTACTTATATCTTCAAAAAATAGAAACGCTTTTCTTGCTTTATTACCTCCAAAAGATATAGGAATGAGATCATCTCTTTTTATATAGAAACTATTACTGTTTAAACGGCTTTTTAATTTCATTATCTGACTTAAACCAAAATAATCAATATTAATTTGCTCTTTATTTAAATAATCTTTTTTGCAAATTCCATATACATATCTATTAACAAGTTTATTACCATTTTTAATATCTTCTCGCAATAAACCTTCTCTTTTAAACCCAATTTTTTCAAATAGTTTTTGTGCTTTTATATTTCCTGTTTCAGTAAATAAATATATTTTATTAATTCCTAGTTCTATAAAAGCATATTTCAAGAGTACGTTAGAGGCTAATTTCGCAATTCCTTTACCTTTGTATTCTGCCTCTCCCAAAACAATATAGTATTCTGCTTTACAATTCTTCTTATCAATAGATAATAATCCAATTAACCCTACCGAAACTCCATCAACTTCTATTACTGCATCATATCTATCTGCTATATCTTTATTTCTAATAAACCAATTCAATGTTTTATCATATTCTAAAGGTAAATCGTAATGAAGAAATTGATTATTATTCTTATCATTAATCCACTTTATTTTATTTGGTATATCCTTTTGTTCAAATTTACGAATAGATATATTCACATTCTCACCTCTTGAAATTTAAATGAATAAAATTGTTAATTAGATAATGTAGATTCTTTGTCTCTTTGGCTCTTCTCTAAATAAATATTTTCAGGCTTGAAGATTTTAATAAAAGTTTTAAATAAAATCTTGATGTCAACCCAAATATTAAATGTATCTACATAATGATTATCCACAACAATTCTTTCATCCCAAGTAACAGAATTTCTAACTGTTACTTGAGTTAGCCCTGTTATTCCTGGTCTCATTGAAAATCTATTTTTTGACCAATCTGGATAATTTTCATATCCTTTATAAGGAAAGTATGTTACTGGTGGTCTTGGTCCTACTAAACTCATCTCGCCCATCAACACATTTAAAAGCTGTGGAAGTTCATCCAAACTAGTTTTACGTAAAATCCTACCAACTTTTGTTATACGACTATCTGATTCGCTCTTCACTGTAAGACCATCACCGATATTTTCAGCATTTAGAACCATGGTTCTAAATTTAAATATTTTAAAAATCTTCCCATTTCTTCCAAGCCTTTCTTGTTTAAAAAATACTGGACCTTTTGATGTTAGCTTTATAGACAAAGCAATAATAAGCAAAACTGGTAAAAGAATAATAGTCCCTACTAAACTTCCACAAAAATCAACTAATCTTTTTAAAAATAAATTTAAACTTCTCACCGTATTATCATCCAATCTGTTTCCAAAGTTTTTTTATTGTTTTTACTACCCTACTCAAATCCTCATCCGTCATCTTGGTATCACTAGGCAAGCAAACCCCATTCTCAAAAAATTTCTGACTAATATCCCCACCAACATAATCATATTTCTCAAAAAACGGCTGCATATGCATTGGCTTCCAAATTGGTCTAGACTCAATATTTTCCTTCTCCAAAGCCTCCATTATATCAATAGGTCTAACTTGTCCACTAAGTACCATACATGATAGCCAATAATTAGGTTTATTCCATTCATTAATAGGCATGAATTCTACACCATCAAGTTCACCTAATTCCCTTTTATAAAACTCAAATATATATTTCTTCTTCTCTATTCTTTTATCTAATACCTTAAGCTGACCTCTACCAATCCCAGCAACTATATTACTCATACGATAATTAAATCCTAACTCACTATGTTGATAATGTCTTGCTTGATCTCTAGATTGAGTTGCCCAGAATCTAACTTTGGCAATTCTTTCTTCATTATCAGATACTAACATTCCACCACCAGAGGTAGTAATAATCTTGTTGCCATTAAAAGAAAATATTCCATAATCTCCAAATGTTCCAGTATGTTTACCCTTATATGTAGTACCAAGGCTTTCAGCTGCATCCTCTATTAAAATTACATTATGTTTCTTGCAAAGTTCTACTATTTTATCCATGTCAGCAGATAGTCCATAAAGATGAACTACTATTACTGCCTTAACATTAGGATATTTTTCAAAAGCTTCTTCTAAGGCATTAGGACAGATATTCCAAGTTTCATAATCACTGTCTATAAATACTGGTATGGCTTTCTCATATATAATAGGATTAGCTGTAGCTGAAAAAGTAAGACTCTGACAAAATACAATGTCTCCTTCTCCTACTCCAGCTGCCTTTAGAGCCATATGTATAGCTGCTGTTCCTGAAGATAATGCTGCAGCATGTCCACTTCCTACCTTCTCAGCTAATTCTTTTTCAAATTCATTTACGTTTTTACCAAGTGGTGCAATCCAATTAGTATCAAAAGCTTCTTGTATATATTCCATTTCATATCCTTCATCACTCATATGGGGTGATGCAAGATAAATTTTTTCTCCCATTGCCTTACCTCCTATCCAAAAAATCTTATCACTTTATTACAATCATATCCTGCTTCTTCAAGTCTCTTTCTTATACTATCTTCATAGGCATAGCTAGTGATAACTATGGCGTCATGGTTATGGCTTTGTACTTCTTCCAATGAAATAATCCTATATCCCATCATCATCTTGCCTTGTAGTGATTTATTATCATCTATTAGCCCCACTATGTTTAATTTAATGCTTTCTCTATCTCTTATTACACTAAGAATAGTCCCTGCGACTTCTCCCGCTCCGTATAACAGTATATTTATATATCCTCTATTCTCTAAATCCCTAATAAATCTTTCAATATTCTCCTTAGCTAATTTATAGAGCTTCATTAGTTCATGTAGATAAGTAATTAGTAGAAAATTTTTTCTCCTTATTCCATCTGACGTTATTTTGTATTTCACTATCTTTTGAGATATGTATTGTCTTTTAATATATCCCTTTTCTTCATAGTCATTTATATATACATTGATCATAGAAGGTGCTGCATTGACGACCTCTGCTAGTTCTTTTTGTGTAGTATCCTCATTATTCTCTATATGTTGAAGTATTGTAAGTTCTTTCAGTTCTGATGTTGGCGTAAAGAACTTAATATCCTTTATAAAGTTCATGTATATCACCTTTCTTATAATCATTCGTTGAACGAACGATTATATTATACCATATTTTGTCAAATCCTGAAAGATAATAATAATCTATTTATCGACATGTATCGACAACATATTTAAGTTTAGTTTAAAAGTTAAAGCCGCCAAAATGGCGACTTTAAGAAATAATGCTTGAAATTTTTTTTAATAATTGTGCTGGCCAAAATAAATGTCTTTTTGCAACGTACTTCATAGGTGTTTTTATATCAATAGCCTTATCTTCCAATAAAAATTTTGGATTCTTATAAGTTAGACACTCTATATCTTCATCAGAGATAATTGATTCTAATTTAGTTAAAGCATTTTTTACTCTAGGTGATCTTCCTCTATTTGTATGTGCATCTGTACCTAAAAAATGAATCATATTATGTTTAAGAAGTATTTCAGCTGTAATTTTGGGTTTCTCTCCATACTTACCTTCTAAACTAGGTAGATTTAGTTGGGCCAATGCCCCCTTATCTATATAATTATATAAAATATTAGGATCTTCTATTATTTTAGCATTCCTCTCTGGATGAGCTATTATTGGAATATATCCTTTTATAAGTAACTCGTAAATTACATTTTCTACGTATAGTGGTATATCAAACATAGGTAACTCTATTAAAATATATCTCGTTCCATTCAATGTGGATACTTTTCCTTCTTCAATAGCCTTTAGTAAATCCATAGATATATAGGCTTCATTCCCTAGAAGGATATCAATATCTAACTTTTCTTTATCTAATTCTTTTCTCAACTCTTCTAAAACTATCCTATTATTTTCTAAAGAAGTATCGACACTTCCTTCGATATAGTGAGGTGTAGCTATTACTGTTTTTATACCACTTTCTATATACATCCTAGCCATTTCAATAGACATCTCCATATCTTTAGAGCCATCATCTACGCAAGGCAATATATGAGAATGAATATCTATCATGCTTTAGCACTCCTTTTCTTCTTTCCGCCATTATCATCCTCACCATAATAATTATAATATTGATATTTGTAATAGGATCTACCCTCTATAGGTACTTTATTTAACACTACACCAATTATATTTGCACTAACTTTATCAAGTAATTCTTTTGCTCGTTTTATGACTTCCACATCAATTTGACCAACTGCTGTAACATATATTAATCCATCAGCTATAGTTGATAAAACAGCACTATCTGTTACTAGTCCCACAGGTGGAGTATCTAATATGATCGTATCATAATCTTCCTTTAGACTCTCCAAAAGATTTCTCATCTTTTTAGAGCCTAGTAGTTCTGCTGGATTTGGGGGTATAGGCCCTGAAGTAAGTATATTAAAATTATCTAAAGATTCGTATTTATGTACTACATCGGATATATTTTTATCTCCCATTAATACATTGGTAATCCCTTGTAAATTACTCAATCCAAAATTTTGGTGAACTTTAGGCTTTCTAAAATCACAATCTATCAAAAGTACCTTTCTATCACTTTGGGCTAGTATAGAAGCTAGATTAGCAGAAATAGTACTCTTTCCCTCAGTAGGCGATGATGATGTAACTATTATTGTCTTTAATTCCCTATCAATACTTGAAAATTGAATATTAGTCCTCAATGTCCTAAACGCCTCTGAAACTGGAGATTTTGGATTTGTTATAGAAATTAGTTGAGATTCTTCATTTCTAACTATCGGAATAGCACCTAATACTGGTAACTCTAAATGCTTTTCCACATCATCCGAAGTTTTTATAGTATTATCTAAAAATTCAAGTAAGAATGCTAAAAATATTCCAGACATTAATCCCAGTACACCTGCTATAGCCATATTTAACATTGGCCTTGGTTTAACTGGACTGTCGGGTATTTGTGCCTCATCTATTACCTGTATATTTTCTACTTTCATAATAGACTTTACACTATCCATGAAAACTTTAGCAGTTTCATTAGCAATATCGGCAGCTAAAGTAGGCTCTTGGTCTGTTACCTGAATTTTAATTATTTCTGTATCCTTAACTAAATTGACACTTACTTTATCTCTAAAAGTATTATATGACAAATCTAGTCCCAAGTTTTCAATTACTTTATCCGTAACTATTCTACTCTTTACTATTTCACCATATGTAGATACAAGCTTTTGATTTAATATAAGGTCATTATAGTCAATCTTGTTTTCCATCTGATAATCCTTTGGTTTTCCTACCATTAAAGTAGTAAAGGTTTGGTACTCTGGATTTAAGATATAGTAACTAACTATACCTGATACAACTACGGCTATTGTAAACAAACTTATTATCAGCATCATCCATTTTCGTAGAATAAAAAACAACTCTCGTAAACTGATTTCTTCCATGATTCCTCTTCCTTCCGTAAAAAACATTTAATACCATTATAGCAGAATATATTAAATATTTCTATCAGCATTATCAGCATTTGTTATATTTGCTACAATAGACCTATATTACTATTTACATCCTCTTAAATTGTAGTATAATATTTATTAGTTCGAGTATTTCGACACATTTCTACATATTAAGGAGGTTTTTTATGGCTACTTTATGTACTGCAGTTAAAAAATTATATAAAAGAAAGTGCTCTAAATCTTATTACAATTCAGATTACATATTGACTGCAAAAGAAAAACAAGTTCTTTTAACTAGTGGATTTATAGTTCTTTTCCCAATATTCATTGCAGCTATCCTCTTTTTATTTAATTAGTATGAGCGGTAGCTGCTACTTCTTTATATCTCAATAATAAGTTCTTCTCAGAAATACTAGATACATTAGGTATATATGGTTTATAGCTAGGAACTATATATGCTAAGGCTTCCTTTATTTTCCCATCATTTGAATCTTTTATTACCTTTTGTAATATTGCTAAATGTCTTTCAAGTTCACTATATCTAAACTCCATTGGTCTTTCGATATATATCTTTTCAAATCTTGTCTTAGTCATTTCCTCTTTATTTAAGAGAATCTCCTCATACAATTTCTCTCCAGGTCTAAGGCCTATAATTTCTATTTTAATGTCTATATCTGGTTCTAGTCCTGAAAGTTTAATTAGATCCCTAGCTAAATCAATAATCTTAACTGGTTCACCCATATCTAAAATGAAAATTTCTCCTCCACTGGCCATAGATCCAGCCTGTAGTACTAATTGACAAGCTTCCGGTATAGTCATAAAATACCTAATAACTCTCTCATCCGTTACAGTAACTGGTCCGCCTTCTGCTATTTGCTTTTTAAATAAAGGTATTACACTACCATTGCTACCTAGTACATTACCAAATCTAACTGCTACGTATTCTGTTTTGCTAATATCATTATAAGTTTGTATAATCATCTCACAAACCCTTTTAGTGGCACCCATTACATTTGTAGGGTTTACTGCTTTATCTGTAGATATCATAACAAATCTATTTACCCCATATTTATCTGCAGCTTGTACTACATTTAATGTGCCAAAGATATTATTTTTTATAGCTGCCTTTGGATTATCTTCCATTAGAGGTACATGTTTATGTGCTGCAGCATGAAATACAACATGCGGCCTTTTTTCATCAAATATTTCCTCAATTCGCTTCTTATCTCTTACAGATGAAATAAGTACAGTTAGTTTTAAATCCTTATACATTTTTAAGAGTTCATTTTGAATATCATATGCGTTATTTTCATAAATTTCTAATATCATTAGTTCACTAGGTTTAAACTTAGCAATTTGTCTACATAGCTCAGAACCTATGGACCCTCCTCCGCCAGTAACCAATATTCTCTTGCCACTAATAAAAGATGATAATCCCTCTAAATCAAGTTTGACTTCATCTCTGCCAAGTAAGTCTTCTATCTGAACATCACGTATTTTTGTGCCATCTATCTTCCCATCTATAAGTTCATACACTCCTGGTAAGATTCTAGTTTTACATTTAGTATCTTTACATTCATTTAGTATCTCTTTTCTATCCTCCGCCTTAGCTGAAGGCATCGCTATAATTATTTCATCTATACTATACTTCTTACATACTTTTGCTATATCTTTTCTATTCCCTACTACCGGAATACCATTTATATGCTTTCCCTTTTTCTTTGGATTATCATCTATAAAGGCTATTGGCTTACTTCTAAGGTTGTCATGGTTTCTTAATTCCTTTAATACCATAACCCCTGCAGCTCCTGCTCCAATTATAAGTATCTTCTTCCCATCCCCTATACTACTTATACCATATTTTATTCTCCTAATTATTCTATAAAAAAATCTGCTTCCACCTACTAATGCCATATCCATTATAGGAGTTGTAAGATAAATACTCCTAGGTATTTCTGCATTAACAATAATCAAAAATATTATAGATAATGCATTTGCAATAATAGTAGCGCTTACTACTTCTATCATTTCATCGATACTGGCATATTCCCATAAACTCTTATACAGTTTGAAAAGACAGAATATCACGATTTTAATTATAGTGATTATAACCATGTATTTTATCAGTATGTTTCTCTTTTCAAGAATAGGAGTAAGCTCGTCAAATTTAATATAAAATGCCAATATATAAGAAACATTTACGGCAATAATATCAATAAACATTAAAAAAATGGCTCGTCTATTTCTCATCCTCATCACTCTTTATCCTTTTATATTTAGTACTTTTTATGAGTTTAGTACTATCCTCATTTAGTTTGGTGTTTCTCCGATATTCTTTAAAAATACTACACATTTATTGATCTTATGAACTTTACATTAATAGTATCAGAAAATTTAAATACATCCTTTTGTATGTTCTGTTTGATTTTCTTATCTACAGCGTAATCCCAAATTTTTCTATCTCATTCAAATAATAACTCCTTTGTTAATATCGACCCATACTCTTAATTTATTAATTATAATACTTATTAATTTCTATCTTTTTTTCCTTTAATATATGTACATGTATTATTGACATAATGGCTAGATTTCCTCTAATAACGTCTATTGTTATGTTAGTCTTTTTCCTTTAAATAAGTTTCTATTAATTTTCTTAAAGAAATCTCTCTCATATGTCTTTTATCTTCCATTTTAATCTCCTTTCACCTATAACTAGGTATTAATTCCTATTTATATAATAACAAATTTTCCCATTGTATGCCATATATTTACAAAATTTAATAATTATAACATATACGTTACAATTTACAAAGTTAGATTGTAGATTTATTCATTTCTATGATATAATGTTTTTATTATATTATAGGAGTTGATGTAGTGAAGAAAAGCAGAAAAAACAAATTGATTTTAATAGGAATATTAGCCATTATTTATATTATAATTGCTGTAAACTTTCATAAAATTAGATTCGCATTAAGCCTCCTACGCTTATATGGTAAAGAGAAAAAAATTGAATCTTCAATAGAGGATGATACTAATATTGAGAATAACATACCCGTTGTTGATAATCCAATTAAAAATATATTAAATTCTGTAGATAATGTGGATAAACCTGAAAATACTGAAGACGGAACGAATGGTACTGTGGATAAGGTTGATACTGTAAATGAGGAAAAGAAAGAAATAACTAACAAGGATACTAAGAAATCCTATATCAGCATAATTAATGAATATAATATTATATTTGAAGATTTAAAATCTACTTTTGAATCTGAATTAAATGCTCTCATTAAAGAAAGTATTAAAGAATATTCCAAGGGTGAAACATCCAATTCTAAATTAGCAAATAAATATTTATCTATTGGATCTGACCTAGAAAAATCTAGTGATGAGAAGTTCAATAAAATATTAAAAGAAATGGAAAAAGAGCTTAAAAATAATGGACATGATACTTCTATTGTAAAAGATATAAAAGAATATTATACTAGCTTTAAAAATGCTAAGAAAATGGATTTAATTGCTCGAGGCATGAAACGTGTAAAATAAAGACAGGCTTATTCTCATTTGGAGAATAAGCCTGTTGTCATCTATATAGTTTTTTTACAATTCTATTTTTATTTCATATTCCCCTTTAGCTTTTTCATATTCTGCATATAAATCAGGTAATGATTTAGGATCATATCCATTTGATTTTAATTCTGATTCTAGATCAGATACAATTGAAGAAACAGCAGTATCTGTGTTGGATTCTAAAGCCCTTGCTTTAGGTTCATAAGTTTTATATATTTGTTTAAGAGATTTTCCCTCTTTTATTTCTTTTTGAGCTTGTGATACAAGTGAATCTAATTCTTTATTAACATTAGCTTGTAATTCTTCTAGCTTAGTTCTATATTTTGATACTATTGATTCTTCACTTGGTACCTCTGGTTTAGTTTTATTATCTGATGATCCTGATTTAGATGAATCATCGGATTTGGTTGAATCAGATTTTAATTTCTCTATCTTACCATCTTTTACTTTAACCTTAGTATTAGCCTCTATAGTTTCTCCATTTAATTTTATTTTTTCCTTGGCTGCTACAGTTTCGATTATTCCTTTAGATTCAACAGTTACATCTTTGCTTACTATATCAAGTCTATTTATAGATACTCCTTTTTCTAAAGAAATTTCCACCTTCCCATCTAATTCTACTGATTCTATTTGCGTCCCATTTGTTAACTCTAGTTTCACTTTATTTGCAGTCTTAATTTCCTTAGCTGTTGTATTTTCAAATGATACTCTTACTAATCCTTGTTGTTTATCTGCAACAACTTTATTAAGTTTGGAGTTCTTAATGACTATTCCATTAGTTCCTCCTCCGTTAATCCTTACCTCACCTTTCACCACTACATTATCTAAAGTTATATTTCCTTCACCTATACCTTCAGTCAAATAAAGATTGCCTTCTATGGTTATATCTTTTAATATTACATCAGATGCATTAATTACAAGATTTGTATTTATATTTTTAGATATAGTACCTGCTGCATTGACTATTTCGCCTGAAATATTATGAAGAATCTTTACAACTTCAGCCCTTGTAATATCTCCCTTTGGATTAAAGCTTCCATCTGGTAATCCATTAATGAAGTTATTCTTCTTTAATCCACCAATAACTCCCCTAAGTTCTTTTGAAAATAATGCATTATCAGTAAACTCTACCGCTGCCGAAGTATCTTCTTCAATATTAAAAACTACACTAAGTATTCTAGCAACTTCTTCTCTAGTAATATTCTCTCTAGCATTTAACTTTTCACTAGATAATATGTATTTAGCCTTTAATCCCTTTTGAACTTCTTCATAATACCAATCTGCTGTGGTTACATCTTTAAATTTAATTTCATCTTTTTCAGTATAACCCATTAAACCATTTATTACCTTATAGAATTCTGATTTACTCATATTGTTAGTAGGTCTAAAAGTTCCATCTTGATATCCACCTATAATACCCTTTTCTCTCATATAGTTGATCTCATTCTTTGCCCAACTATTTTCATAATCACTGGCTTGTCCAAATGATATAGTTCCAGTTGAAACAACTATTGTCAAAACAATGAATAACGACAATATCTTTTTCATATAAGTTCCTCCCTTTTCCTGTTATTTATGGTAATCTATACATAAAATAATTATACCATTGGAGTACAATAAAGTCTATTTGATATCTTAATTGTCATAATAATTTAATTAAATAAATATATAAAAAAAGATTTATGGATTAATCCATAAACCTTTTTATGTTTGTTAGTTAGATTTCTTCAAATCTTACACTAAACTTATTTTCTGTACCGTCTTCTTCTACAGTAACTTCTACCTCATTGCCGTAATCTTTAGTTATTTCCTTATTAGTTGTAAGTCTGATAACATTATCTTCTTCTACTAATGTAATACCATGTTTTTTAAGTTTTTCTTTTAAGTCTTCTTGGGCAATTACAAAGTTACCAACTTTTACGCTTTTAATTATAACAGCTTTTTCAAATTCTACTTCAACTTCTTTTATAGTTTGACCTTGAGTATATTCTATCACTACTGTATTATTATCTACATCTACTATTTTGCCATCCATTTTTGCAATAGGATATTTTACTTCTGGTTCTTCACCATTCCGTGTCTATCCCCAGAAAGATTTCGACCGGTCCTCACCATACGTGCCACTTTCATGGCATACAGCGATTCCTCGATAATATATGTGTTTTATATATATAATCATTGACTATAATATCCCCCAATATTAAGTCAATGTTAATACCACTATGATTTTTTGTTGAATAAATTAATTTATGTCTCTAATAATTCTATTATTCTTTTGCTTATTATATTCCAATTTTTACCTATGGTTATATATTAACAGATTTTGTATCCAAAGTCTATACTATATAATTAAATTTATTCGACATCATTCAACATTTGTTCGTTTTCGATTATTTTATAGAAGTAATTTATAAATTAATCTCTTATAAATTATAGCATAAAAGGTCTAGAAATATTATAACATAAGTATTCCTAGACCTTTCTTTATCTATTTATGAATAATCATAATAGAAATTAATTTATTAACCTATGCAGCTGGATTATCTATTACTTCTTCTATTGCTTCAGAATCAGTTTCAGTTTCTTCCACTTCTTCTGAAACAGTACCTGGTTCCTCTACTGCTTCTGAGTCGGTCTTTGACTCTTCCACTGCTTCTAAGTCAGTACTTGATTCTTCTACTGCTTCTGATAAAGTTTCTATAGCACTGTTGATATTTTCCACAGCAGTCTTTACTTCTTCTAAGGTAGCATCAGGCTTTTCATTTAATTCTTTTGCAGCTTTAATTGCTTCTTGCAATGTTTGTACTTTATCTTCTGATTTTCCTTCTATACCTGCTTTCTCTGCTCTTTCGATAGCTTCAATTAATATAGAATATATTAATTTTATATTCTCATTTTTATCAAAAGCACCCTTCCCAATAGTTTTTATGCTTCTTGGAATTGTTACAAATTCTAATCTATTAGTTTTAAATGCACTTTTATCTATAAACTCTATACCTTCTTCAAGTATTAAACTAGTTAATGTACCGTTATAAAATGCCTCTTTTTCTATTGTCTTTACACTTCCAGGAATTGTTACAGATTTCAAGCCATGAGACCAAAATGCACGATTACCTATTATGGTAACAGTATTAGGAAGCGTTAATTTTTTTAGATTCTTATTAGTAGAAAATGCTGCCCCACTTATTTCTTTTACACCTTCTGGAATATCTAATTCTTGTATATTATTAAGAGAAAATGCACCATTTTCTATAATTTCTATATTCTTAGAAAGTTTTACACTTGTCATAGCACTATTATTACTAAATGAACCTTTTCCAATATTCTTAACACTGTCCGGTATTATTAAATTTTCAATATTATTACTATTGAATGCTTGGTCTCCTATATCAGTTACCGTATCCGGAATCACTACAGAAATTAACTCTTTCCCTTTAAAAGCTTCTGCACCTATCTTTGTTATTTCTTCTCCACTTTCATTTGTTTTAGGCAAAATTAAACTTTTATTAGTTTCTAATTTTGCTTCTCCACTTTCAGAAAATCCTATTATAGATGTTCCTTCATATGTGAAATCTATGGTTTCCCAAGTTCCATGTTCTTCTGGAACTTCCGGTTCTTCAGTATCTGTAGGCAGCTCTGGTTCCTTTATTCCTTCATTTACTAATAAATCTACAAATATCTTTATAGACTTTAAGGTTTTATTAGCATCTGAAGTTGGGTTAACTAACTCTTCTGAAAACGGTTTATAAGTTGCATAAGCTTTATATCTCTCCGCTTTACTGCCATCATATCCTTCAATTTCACATTCTAAGAAATCTGTTGGATATTCTATTTCTTTCATATCTTTATATTCCATATAAGTCACACGAGTTTTTATATCTTCATTTAATTTTTTAATAATATTCTCTTGACTCGTTCCAATCTCTACTTCAACTGTTTTTGATAAATTTAAATTGATACCTCCATTTTCACCTTTATTATTCAAAAATGCATTCCAAACAAAGGTTTCTAAACTTTGAGGAATTTCTAAAGATTCTAGTTGGTTATTTGTAAAAGCTTGTTCTCCTATTCTAGTTAAGCCTTCATGAAGTATTACAGATGATAATCTGTTATTCATAAATGCTGACCCATCTATATTTGTAACACTATTTGGTATTTCCACAAACGATAGTTCATTCTCTCTAAAACAATACTTGCTTATAGTCTTAAGATTATCGGAAATCTTTATAGATTTCAATTTATTTTTTTCAAATGCATAGGCATCTATAAAAGTAACGCTATCAGGAATGTCTACGGACTGTAACTGATTATTAGCAAATGCACTTAGCCCTATACTTTCTACCCCTTCTGGTATTATAATAGAAGTTATTTGGTTTTTTAAAAATGCTCCTGGTCCTATATCCACTAAATTTTGTGGAAGTTCAACAGATGTTAAGAGATTATTAGCAAATGCTTGTTTACCTATAGTCTCTACAGTATCTGGAATTGTTATAGAAGTTAATTTCTTTCCTGCAAATACACTTTTCCCAATGGAAGTAACAACTTCTCCATTAATCATCTCTGGTATAACTACATCTTTTGCAGTTCCATTGTATTTAGTAATTGTACCATTTGAAAATTCAAAGTCAGGTTTTTCTTTAACAATGACTTCAACTTTTATTTCTAGCTTTTCTCCTGCCATTCCTTTTGGCAAATCATATGAACCTATGAAAGTGTATTCTCCTGATTCTTCTGAATTATAATCATCATTTGACCATTCTACCTCTACTTTCTCTGTATCACCATTGTTTAGTCTTAATTCTATAGTTGCTGGTAACTTTATACTTTCTTTTATAGTTCCATAATCTACCTCTATTGTTTGTATTTCTTTTATAGATTCCACAGATAACATAATTATTCTATGATAGTTTGAGTTTTGAAATAAACCATTATTTTCTGGGTCTACTTTAGATAAAAATATATGAACTTTATTATTATCATTTCCATATCCTTCGTTAGATTTAAAAGCTTCTTCATGAATCTTATTTACTTCCATTAGTATAGTTATAGATATCAACTTATTGTTATGAAATGACAGACTATCTAAACATAATTTTTCATTTCCTTCAGGGAATGTAAGGGATATTAGCTCATTATCAGCAAATCCTTGATTTCCTACTTTTTGTAAAGTTCCTGGAAAATCTACATATTTTAAATTGTTTTTGTAAAATGCATAAGTCAATATTTCTCTTACACCTTCAGGAATTTTTACTTTATTTAATTGGTTTTCTCTAAATGCACCTGCATCGATTACTAGACCATTTAAGCCTTCTGGAATTATAAGACTAGTTAATCCTTTATTTGCAAATGCTGTCGTTCCAATATGAGTTATGTTTTCCCCCTGTGGATTTGTCTTAGGTAGAATTAAATCTTTATTAGTTTCTAATTTTTCCATTCCACCTTCAGAAAATCCTGTTATAGTTGTTGCATCATAAGTGAAGTCTTCTACTGTCCAAACATCATCTTGTATATCTTCAGACTCTTCTTTTACTATTATGTTTGTTGTTACTTCAAGCTTTATTTCAGGATTTGATTGAATTATTCCATTTGGTAGTTCAAATACACCTACTGCTGTATAACTACCTGATATTTCTCCATTATAATTGTCAAGTGACCAATTTAATTCTACTTCATGTTCCTTATTATTAGAGTCAATTATAAAAGTTTTTGTAGCCAGTCTATCAATCACCATATCTTTAGCTGTGCCAAAATTTACTGCAATTGAACTTACTTTTCCTATAGATTTAATAGTAACTTCTTCCACTATATCTTTCTTCTTACATGGAATAGCTAGTGTGTTCTCTTTATTGTCTAAATCTATAGATATTGGATTTATATCACTTGGCTCATATTGATTATCGCTATATTGAGGAATTATTTCTATACCTTTATCTCCTATGTGTAAATATTCATCTGTTGATGGATTTTTAAACATAGTTTCTTCTTTTAAAACATTGCCTTCAAACACATAATTTATAATCAAATTTGCAGGATTAATTACATGGTATTTAGATTCTTGTAACTCATTTGTATTATCATAACTTGGTGTAAATAAATGAACTAAGCCATCATGTCCTAAGTTCTTGAAAAAACCATTACTATGAAGTTCTTTTAGACTTCTTGGAATCTCTACATCTTTTAATTGATTATTTGCAAAAGCAGAGTCATCTATTTTTTCAACACCTTCTTCAATAATTACTGAATTTAGAAGTTGATCATGCCATGTATTATTAAAAGCTCTTTTCCCTATGATTTTAACATTTCCTGGTATGGTTACTGATGTTATTTTATTACTAGCAAATGCACGAGGGCCTAATTCTTCCACAGTTTCAGGAATTGTTATATTTCTAAACTCATTGTTATTAAATCCAGATAAATATTTTAATGTATTAGGTAATTTAACTTCAACTAATTCATTATCACTAAAAGCCTTTTCATCTATTCTAGTTACTCCCTCTGGGATTTCTACATATTTTAACTTGTTAAAACCAAAAGTCGTTGGTATAACTGTAAGTCCACTAGAAAGCTTTAGCTCTGATATTTCATTAAGAGTAAATGCCCCACCTTCTAATTCTGTTACACTATCTGGTATAACTAAAGATTGTAGTTTATTACCATTGAATGCTGATCCTTTGATAGTAGTTACACTATCTGGAATATCTATAGATGTTAAAGCATTGTATCGAAATGCATCTTTTCCTATGACTTTAATAGTACTTGGTAACTTTACAGAGTTTATACCTACTTTTGGATCTGCTTTATTGCTAAAATCTTCTATTAAAAATGCCCCATCTCCAATTTCTGTTATTGCTTCTCCTTTTTCATTAACTAAAGGTAATATTAAATTTTTATTACTCTTAAACTTTTCTTTCCCTATATTGGAAAAACCAGTTATAGATGTACCTGAGTAAGTAAAATCTTTTACTCCCCATTTTACTATGCCATTCCTTACCTATCCCGTTGGATTTTGGCAGGTCTACACCGTACATGCGACTTTTATCGCATACGGCGTTCCATCGATAATATTATATGTAGTCTAATTGTCCCCCAACAACTAAGCTGTCCTTTTATAACATATCATACTTATACTTTAGTGTTAAATTAAATTCATCTATATATATCAATAGTACTATATGTTATACTTATACTAAACCTTATAATTGACCGATGGATATCTTCTATAATAATTTCAAAAAATAAAAAAAGACTTCAGTGACTTATGGTTTCCCTTCATCATCTGAAGCCTTTATCTTATAGATAATATTACTTAACTATATTATCATTTAAATTTAATTTCATAACGAATGTATATGGGGGTATACATTCAAATATATTTCATTCCAATTTTACACATATATATTACCGACTAGGTTCCTTCGCTACGACTTGTTTTACCCTCTCTTTATGTTACCATAAAGATACAATCGGCAAGCCATCTACACTACTATGAACCCGCTGAGCCTGTATAAGTATCATTAAATCTGCTAATCTTCCTCTTATACAGCATCAAACGTTCCCCTTTACTTATCCCTACTTTTGACTGCCTTAGATCTCCACTAACGATATAGACAAATCAGGTTTAACAGCTTAAATTATTCCTAATTCAGCAGGATATCTCATTCCTACTGGTTCATGCCAAGCTCAAGGTATTGGTATTTATTTTAACAGCATGAACTAATTCTATAACGCCTTTACATGGATTAGGATATCTTGACCATAGCAGTCTTTTAAGGAGCCCCGCACAGGAGTTTCACCTATTACGTCTTCACCTGGCTTCACATCTGTAAAGTAGCAGCTCTACTAGACATGCAGGAGGATTAGGCATAGGACTTAAAAGCTGTTTTCCTAGATAGGATTTTCACCTAACTATTTAGTAAAGGAGTTAGGGATCTGTTTATCCCCACTCATTTCGTTTTATTAACTTATTGAGTAACGTTTCGCACTTTTATTATTGAGCTATTTTAACTTCAATGTTTGTATCTGCTATAAAATCATCATTATGATTTACAACAGTTAAGTTTACCTTACCTTCTCCTGCAGTAATTCTAATTTCTTTATCATCAAATGCAGCAGTTACGCCTTTATCAGCGATTAATTTAACTTTACCTATTACAACACTTGGTGTACCATCAGAAGTTTTTTCTTTTATTTCAACAATATCTTCATTATTTAACACAAATTCTGTTTCAACTTTTCCTTCTGGACCTTTTGCGTCTATAGTTAAGATATCTTCTAATTTAATAGCTTCTTCTTTTTCTACTTTTTTAACAGTAGTAAACTTAGCACTTTCAATAGAAGGTGTAGTATCTATAACTTCCACTGTCATTCTATCAACTTCATCTTTAAATGAACCATTTACTTTTTTAGCTACTACTGCATAACTTCCAGCTTTATCAAAAGTTATTTTATTATTAGCTACTACTGCATTTTGCTTATTATCTCCTTCTACTTCTAAAACATACTCATCAGCCTTAATTAAATCTTCTTCTTTAACAAGACCATTTTTATCTAAACCTTTTAGCTTAAAGTTTCCAGCTACATTAGATACACCTTTTATATCTAGTTTCTTCTCAGTTAATTCAAGCTCATAGTTAACTATATCTCCTGGCTCTTTTACTGATACACGAATTTTAGCTATTTCTACATTATCTACTTTTAACTCAACATCTGCACTAGCTGCTTTAGCTGCTGCTGTTACTTCAACTTCATAAGTTCCTTTTACTTCATCATCTTCTGTAACTGTTTTACTAGCTATAACAGTCTCATTAGCAAAAACAAATGAATCTTCTACTCCTGTTACAGGATTTCCATTTTGATCTTTTAATACTACTGTAAATTTAGCAGCTTTTCCTGAGGATATCTCTAATGCTTTTGTGCTTACTGTTGACTTTTCTGCACTTATTTGTCCAGCTTCACCAACATTTAATTTTACATCTTTTGTAAAATCTCCAGATTTAACTGTTATTGTAGCTTCGCCTTTAGCATTAGCTGTTAAGTTTCCATCAGCATCAACTGATATAACTCCTGGTCTATTTGATTTAAATTCAAATATACTATTGATTAATTTAACAGCTTCATCTTCAGCTTTCATATCTTTAGTTTTGCCTTTTATTTCGAATTTAGCACCTGTTCCTAATCCAATTGTGCCAGTTGCAAGTTCTACTCCTCCCGCAACTACTTTTATAGATTCTATTGAAGTAACTGTTTTTGCATATTCTTGTACATCTACAGAAACTCTTTCGGATTTAGCAACTTCTTTGCCTTCCTTAGACACTACTACTTGATATTCAAACTTCTTTACATCTCCTGTAATGTTAACTTTTGCATCATCTATTGATTCTGATAAATTGCCAAATACTTTAGCACTTGCAATAAATTTAACTTCATATCCAGCATCAATAACATCTTGTAATTTAGCTGCTTCTGATTTTCCATTTATAGCAAATTCTAAAGTTCCATTTTTATCAACTGTTTTACTAATAGCACTTACCTTTACAACTTTTAATTCTTCCTCTGTTTCTTCTACTGGTGCTAAATCCTTAACTAATTCTCCTAATCCCGCATTTGGATTTTCTGTTGATGATTTAACAACTTCTTCTGCTTTGTAAAACTTGTTATCATATTCGATTAAATATTTACCTTCTTCTCCTAAAGCCACATCTAAAAATATTTCATCATCAAATATCCATTCTAGAAACTCTTTTTGTGTACCCGTTTCTTTAACTTTTAAATCGAAATCAGCTGCAAGCGCAGATGCAGAACTTAATACTATTGATGATGCTAAAACCAATGAGGTTATTCGTTTCACAGGTTTCATTCTTTTGCCCCCTTTATTCTATTTTATCTTCGCTCATATTGTTTTATAATTAGACATTTATCTCCGAATGGAGATAAATGTCTAATTATTTATTTACTTAATTCTTTAAATCTTACTTAGTGATAGTTGCGGATATAGTACTTCCATCCTTTAATTCAACTATTACTTTTTCAATTTCATTTACATGATCAAGTGCAAATCTTATATCATCTTTAACTTGAAGTTTATCTCCATCTACTTTTTCACCATTAACTTCTACAGCTTTTACTTCTGATACTTTTTCAGCATTGCTTAAAGTAATTTTAACTGCTGTTCTTCCTGCTATTGATCTAACAACAGCTTCAGCTGTAACTTTTTCTGGATCTACTGGATCTACTGGGTCCACTGGATCTACTGGATCTTTAACTTCTTCTAATTTGATTTCTGTAGCTAATCCTTCTTTATCGAAAGTAACTTCTACTTTGTCACCCTTCTTTAAAGCTTTAACTACTGCATCTTTACCTATAGCAACAGTTCCGTTTTTGTCAACAAGTTTAACTGTCTTATGAAGTTCTACTACTTTTCCATCTACTTCTATTAAGTTTTCAGCAATGTTGATATAAGTTACTTTACCTTTATCATCTGTTGGTTTTGTTCCACCATCTGTTGACCAGTTCTTACCACTGTCAAACTTGAAGTCTCTGAAGAATAATTTAACTTCAGTATCTGTACCTGCTTTAACGTCTTTTTCGTTGATATCATATTTCTTAACTACACCTGCGATACCTTCTTTAATACCTGCTCTGATGTAATCGCCTTCGTTGATATCACTTAGAGTTAATTTAGTAC
Source organism: Tissierella praeacuta (assembly GCF_040396155.1). Taxonomy (GTDB): domain Bacteria; phylum Bacillota; class Clostridia; order Tissierellales; family Tissierellaceae; genus Tissierella; species Tissierella praeacuta_A. Next base: position 14,687 of record NZ_JBEBOY010000020.1, on the reverse strand, counting down.
CTTTTCTGTAGAATACAGATTCATTATCTACTCTTACTACAGTTGTCTTAGCATCTTTACTATCTTCTCTATCGATAAGAGTTATATATTTACCTGCTATCTTATCTACTTTACCTGATACTGATTGTAAATCTTTATGTTTGAAGTTAGCTTCTACTTTACCATTTGATTTCTCAACGAATAGAGCTATATTTCTTCTTTCAAATCCGCCTTCTTTTTCGTAATCGCTGCTGTTGCTTAATTCAACTCTAACTTCTTTGTCGCTTCCAGCATAAACGATATCTGCGAATCCGTCTCCATCATTCTTTCTCATAGAAGTTACATATCCAACGAATGAATCGTCACCGATTTCTTCGAAGTTCTTTAAGAATACTACTAATTCTGCTGCATCTCTTCTAGTATCTTTTGCTATTACTACTGGAGTTTCTTTCTTTATGCTCTTGTCAACTATGTCAGTCCATTTTGCATATTCTACATCTGCAGCATCTTCTAATGTTTTACCATCTTTACCAAATGCTGGTGAGTAGTTAAATACTGCTACGTCATCTTTTACCATAGTATAGCTACTATCTTTTTCTAATCTGATACCTTTCTTAGCTATATCATAAGATTGGTCAGCATTTGCTAATACTATGCTCATATCCTTACTTGCTTCGCCTTCTGCTTTCTTGAAGTCTGATCCGTTATAGTAAGCAATTAATTCGATTTCTTTGATATCGCCTTTACTGTTAACTTTGTATCTTACGATATCTCCTTTACTTACGTCTACTCCGTTTCCATCAGCTTTATTATCATTTGCTGCTAGAGTCTTATGAGTTCTACCTTTGTAACCGAATGCTTTGTTGTCATCTAAGTCTAATTCATATTCTACTGTTTTTTCTTCGTAGTTTAATAACTTAACATAGATGTCACCATATTTTCTATCTACACCTGTAACAACACCATATAGAGTACCTGAAGCTGATTCGATTCCGCCTCTAATATGTCTTACGTCACCTGAAGCATCCATTAATAATGTAACTGCTGCTTTATCTGCTGATAAATCATCTAATTTATCTTTAGCCATATCAACCATTTCAATAGTTGCATCACTATCAATAGAAACTGTTGTTATTCTGCCACTTGTTACATCATATTTCTTACCATCAAGTTCAACGTCTATTACATTATCGTTCTTACCTTCTCTGTAAGACTCAAGTTTACCTTCAAGTTTGTTTCTTACAACTAATACATAAGCAACTTCGTCTTTGGATGATGCTTCTTCTAAGGCATCTCCATCTTTTGAACCTGTATTGAATTTGTCATTTAGATAAACAACATCATCTTTCTTGATGTCTTCCATCTTCATTGATTGACCTTTGTTATCGAAGATTTGAACTTTGTCATAATCTTTTGCTTTAATTTTCTTTTCGTCATCTTCGTCATTGTCGAAGTAAACGATTTCATCTTTATCTGCTTTACGAACTACTCCTGGGTTTCCTTCCCATTGATGAGCATCAATTAATTTAACGTTCCCTCTTCTATTTAATACTACTTTAGCAAATAAGTGCTTGCTATTATCACTTGTCTTGTATGCAGTTTCATGGAAATCTTTGAAATTCTTAATTGAAGTATTATCAATATAGAAAACTGCATCGTTAACATCTTTTGCACCATGTTGAATATCATATGCTTTATCTTCGTTTACTAATAGTATTTCGTAGTCTTCATATGTTTCATATTCTGTTCCATCAATAGTATCATAGAATACTTTAAATGGTCTGTCGCTTAATTCGAAGTAAACGATTTCATCTTTATCATTAATATAGACATTTAATGATTCACCTAACTTTTCGCCTATTGCCTCTACATCTACTGCTCTTTCGTCGATATCGAATGTTTCGTCATCGCCTTTTTCATATCTTTTTTCTTTGTCTGCTTTTCTTATAGCATCTGTGTAGTATACGTCTTTTTCAAACTCTACTCTTATTTGGTCTTTTTCAATTTTTTCTACTTTTGGAGTAGCTACTACAACTACTTCATCTAGTTTATTGATTTTTAGTCTTTCTTCAAGTAGAGTAATCATTTGCTCTTCCCATTCGAAAGCACTACCATATTTAACTTGTTTTATAACTTTACAATCTAATGTATTGTTGATTAATATACCAACTGTACCTCTTTTTGATGCTGCATTTGGTGTAAATTTAACTCCTGTAGAGATACCTAATTGAGCCGCTTTAGCTGTATAAGCTTCTGCCCAGTTTACACCTGGTGTACCTATTCCTAGGAAACTATCTTGATATCCTAATGCTCTAACTAGCATAGTTAATGCTTCTGCATGTGATACTTGTTTACTTGGTTGGAATGATCCATTTGGATATCCTTTTAGTAATCCTTGTCCTGAAGCAACATTGATATATCCTGCTGCCCAATGACTTGCTGGAACGTCTGAGAAATTAGTTCTACCAACAGCTGCATTTGCTGCTGAACCTAATCCTAGAGCCTCAACTAATATTTTAGCAAATTCTGCTCTTGTAACATCATTTTCTGGTCTGAAGGTTCCATCTGGATATCCTCCTATAATACCAAAAGCAACTAATCTTGATATTGCTTTTTCATATTCAGTTCCAGCTACGTCTTTTGGAACTTCCTTTAATGCTTTATCTGCTGTTTCAACATCTGCTGCATAAGCAGGTGTGAATACAGATGCAAAGCTTCCTAGTATCATAGCAAATACTAGTAAAAATGAAAAAATTCTTTTCATCTTATTCATGCTGTATTTCCTCCTTTTTTTTATTTACTTTTTTTGAAGTAGTTTTGTTCTTAGCTTGATGGCAAACTCTTCACAAAATCCACCAAACTTGTAAAGGCTTGGTTTAACTGCAAAGTTTTCCCTTACCCCACATCATATTAATTATTATAGCATCAACCTTTCTGAAGGTCAATGATTATAAGAAGTTGTAACATAACTGTAATATTGTAATAATTCAGAGTCTTAACTTCTTTATATTACATTATATATGGTCTTTCTCCAAAATACCATTACAGTTATGTTACATTTTAATTTCTTTATTGTGCTTCTATAGGTTTCTTATTTTCCTTCTTACTTGCAAATATCATAAAGGCTGCTGGTATTACAAGTACTGTCAGTACAGATGATACCATAAGGCCAAATATTATGGTATATGCTAATGGTGCCCAAAGGCTTCCTCCCCTTATTCCCATAGGAACTAATCCTATAACTGTTGTAACCATACCTATTGTAATAGGTCTTAGTCTAGCAAGAGAAGCAGTCTTTACTGCTTCTAATGTTTCAAGTCCTGTTCTCTTTAAGATATTTATATAATCTAAAAGAACGATACCATTGTTAACTACAACACCCATCAAACTAACTACTCCGTTTAATGCCATAAATCCTAGAGGATATCCTGTTATCTTTAACCCCAGTATAACCCCTATAAATGATAATGGTATAGTCCCCATGATTATAAGTGGCTGTCTCAAATCAAAGAACTGGAACATTAATATTAAGTAAACTAATACTATAGCCAATATAGAAGGTGCTATAAGAGATTCAAAGGCTTCTACCCTATCTTCATTTTCCCCACCAAATTCATAGGTATATCCCTCTGGTACTTCAAATCCTTCCATTCTTTCTTCTACTATATCTAGAACTTCCGCTGCACTATGTCCTGCCTTTGGATGAAGACCTACTGTTATAGTACGATCTCTGTTTCTTCTTATTATTCTATTTAAATTAAATTCAGATTTTATATCTGCTACTTGATTAATAGGTACATTCTTGTCTGTTATTCGTGATGTTATAAATATATTGTTTAACATATCTGCATTTCTTCTTTGTTCAGAAGGTATTCTCAGCATAACTGGTACGTCATCATCAGAATTATCTGGTCTTAGCTTTGTCATTTCTATTCCATTTACTGCCATTCTTACTGTAGAAGATATATCATAGTTAGTAAGTCCAACCATACTAGCCTTATCTTGATTTACGTCTATGGTCATCTTAAGTGTTTTTGAACCATAATCATCTTGAACGTGCTGTCCTTCTTCTACTGTGTATAATATTTCTTTTATTTGAGTAGATATATCCTTTAATACATCTACATCTTTTCCTGATACTCTAACTTGTACAGGTAATTCTACTGGAATTGCATTCTCAAGCTGCTTTACTTCAATTCTCGCTCCCGGTATATTTTCATTTAGTTTACGTTGAATATTTTCTATCTGTGCTATTTCCCCATTTACTACAAACTGTCCCTTATTACTTGCGATTTGATTTCCAAAGAATGAAGGATAGAACTTAGGAATACCATCTCCTACTTTAGAAAGGAAATTAGTTATAGAATCCTCTTCTTGAAGTAATGATTCTATATCATGTATAACCTCATGGGTTCTTTCCACTGTAGTTCCTTCTGCAAGAGTAACGTCAATTACATATTGATCCCTTTCCACAAATGGGAATAGTTGAAGTCCAAGAGTTGGTATAAGTAAACTAGTTAAAGCCAATGCACCAACTGCAATTAATATAGTGGTCTTTGGTTTTCCCAGTGCTTGGTCTAAGAAGATTTCATAAAATTTTAGAAAAGCTTCTCCAAGTTTATTAGTCAATATATGCCTTTTCTTTGTTGAAGTTTCTTCTTTCTTCTCCTTTAAGAAAGTATATCCCATGGCTGGAACTATTGTTAATGATATTAAATATGAACACATCAAAGCTATTGTAACCATTACAGGTAAGTCCTTGACGAATTTTCCTGCAACACCTTTCATCATTGCCAGTGGCAAGAAGGATGCAACTGTTGTTAATGTAGATGTAAGGATTGCTATTCTTACTTCCTTTACTCCTTCTGTAACTGCAAGCTTTCTTTCCTTACCTTGAGATAGATGTAAATCCATATTATCATTGGCAACTATTGCATTGGATACTAACAGCCCAAGACAAACTATTAATGAAGCAATGGATACTTGGTGAAGTATGATGCCAAAGAATTTCATAAATACAAAGGTTGCCATAACTGTTATAGGTATAGAAGATGATACTACTAAAGCCGACCTTGGCCCCATGGTTATAAGGACTACAACAACTACCAATACTATAGCTGATATTAGGTTTTCTTCAAAATCCTTTATAGCATCATTTACATATTCTGATTGATCCGTTATTATATTTAAATGCATTCCACTTGGAAGTGTTTTTTCATATTCCTTTAGTGATTGTCTTATTTTCTCCCCTATTTTAACTATATTCTCTCCTTCAGAATATTTTAATGTTAATAGAAGAGCCTTCTCTCCGTTGGCACTAACATAAATATTTCTTTCTCCTTCTTGCTCCGTTATATTAGCTATGTCTTTTAAGTATATGATATTACCTGCCTCTGACATTCCAACTATTGTATTTTTTATGTCATTTATGTCATTATATTCACCTGTAGTTGTAATAGGTATATTAGACTTTTGGAGTTTAAGACTGCCGCCCGGAATATTTATATTCCTAGCCTTTAGAACTGTACCTATGGTAGTCATTGATATCTTAAAGTTCCTCATCTTCAATAAATCTAAATCAATGTGTATTTCATTTTTTATATGTCCATCTATTTCAACCCTGGATACTCCGTCTATTTTCTCTATTCTTTCCTGCAATTCATCTGCTGCAAGTTTTAAATCTTTATATTTATATTTTTCACCACTTATGGTAAACAGCATACCATAGGTATCTACTAATTCAGTATCTACTTCTGGATCGTAGACACCTTCTGGTAACTCTACCTCATCTACTTTATCCTTTAATTTATTCCATGTTTCTGTTATTTCCTCATCCGTTAAATCCACTAATCTAACTACTATAACCCCTACATTATCCAAAGAATAACTAGTCATAAGTTTTATATTTGGAACTTCATTTATTTTATCCTCCAATGGCTTTATAACTAATCTTTCTACATCCTCTGGAGTAGCACCTGGATAAATAGCCTGTATTTTTGCACCTGGAGATACAACATCTGGATTTTCCTGTCTCTCCATTTGGATATATACATATACTCCTGATAAAATTGTAAAAATTGCTAATATAGCTATAATGCTTCTATGCTCTATACACCATTTAGTCATTTTCTTCAACTCTCCTAGCGTTTACTTCTTCTCCTTCTAAAAGACCGAATTGTCCATGTACAACTACCAATTCACCATCCTTTAGTCCTTCTACAATTTGTATATTATCCCCGAATACTGCTCCAACTTCAACTTCTCTCTTAGTTACAGTTTTAGTATTTTCGTCATATACAAATATTGTAGATTTGTTGGCATCATCTACTACTGCATCTATAGGCATCATTATTGTAGTTACTTTATCCATATTTAAAATTACATTAGCTATCATTCCAGGTTTTATATCTCCATCTTTATTATCTATATCTATTTTTACTCCAAAGGTTCTCGTTTCCAAATCCGCTGTAGTATCTATATTTGATATTACTCCTTCCATTTCCTTATCTACACCATAGACAAACAGATTTACTTTTTTACCTATTTTTATATAATCTATTAAATTATCAGGTACACCTATCTCTACTTCCAATGTATCTAATCGTCCTAATACAAAAGCTGGATATCCCGGTGCTATAGTTTCTCCTACTTCAAAAATTTGTTTCACCACTGTTCCATTTATTGGACTATGAATTACAGTATCACTTAATTGGGACTGGGCTAACTCAAGGGCAGCACCTGCTTGGGCAAGCTGTGCCTCTGCAGTTTCTTTTGCATCTAAGGCTTCCTGATATTTATTCTCTGCAACTACTAATGATACTTCTAATTCTTCTACTGTTTTTGTAGCTACAGCTCCTTTTTCATGTAATCTTCTTACTCTATCTAATTGAGTATTTATAAAATCCAAATTTGCCTTAGCTTGATTTATAGAAGAATCTATCTTAGAACTAAGCTGCATATTTAAAGAATCATATTGAGCTTGAGCTGCTATTACCCCTAGTTCATAGTCATGAGAATTTAAACTCATAAGTGCTTGGCCTTCTGATATACGGTCCCCTTCTTTTACATGAACATTTCCCACAACTCCTGCAACCTTAAAGCCTTGTTTAATTAATTGTGCCGGCTTTACATTACCACTGATTTCCACATCATCAGAATAATCCTGTGTCTTTACTTCCAGTATTTGAACAGGTTTTAATGGCTCTGCCACTACTTCTACATCTTTCTCTTTACAACCATAAAGCATGGTTGTTAAAATCACTAATAGTATTAACAAACTTGTTTTGCGTGATTTCATGTTTTCCCCCTCCAGTTATATAAATTATATAAGATATTTTAGTAGATAAAGTTTCCAGTATTGTTTAAATACTGCATACGTGCTAAGTTATACGCATATGTTATTTTCACAACATTTTCTTCAATTTCAGCTAGTTTTTCTTCCGCAGCTAAAACTTCTATTATAGTTCCAGCTGAGTCTTCTAGATTTAAATTCTTTAGTAAACTGGTTTGTACTCCAAATCCTTCTTTGTATTTTAATGTTGCAATCTCTAAGTTTCCTTCTGCTTCTTTTATCATCTCTTTAGTAGATGACAGCATGGAAGCTACTGTATTAACACTATTGTAAGATTGACGTATTGAACTTTCAACTTCTAATTTTGCTTGATTGAAATTTATTACAGACTTTTCCTTTAATGCCTCAGACTCTTGGTATTGAAATGTATTGGATGGATATTTTTTCTTAGTTTCATCGAAGTTTGTACTATATACTACTACTTCTCCTAAAGCCTTTTTTATTTCCAGCCTTTGTTTCATACCATTAATTAATCCTTTTTCCAAATCAAAATCCTCTGTTTTTTCCACAAGTACATCTGTTAAAACTAGTTCCTTATCAAAGTCTATATTTAGATTTTTCTTCAATTCTACTATTGCATTTTCTAAATCTCCTTTAGCTTTTTCATATTGTATTTTGGTAGATTTATAATATGTGCTTGCTACAAGCATATCATCTTTAGCTTTTAGCCCTTCATTATAGCTGGCAGTTGCAAATTCATACTGAATCCTGCCTCGTTCCATTGCCTTCTCTTTTGCTTCTACCATTTGTTTAGCTTGAAGTACATCATAATAGTTCTTTTGTATCAATAATGCAATACTATTTTTATATATATCGAAGGATGCTTGAGTAACTTCAAAACCAATGTCTGCCATGGTGTTTAGCACATCAGAAGTAGAATCAACATTCAGTGCATCTAAACTTGCAAAATCAAGAGTTGATGATATAGTGCCTCCTGCTTCTTGTAATGCATTGATTATCTTTAGACTTCCATCACTAAGCCTATCTCTTGAATCATCAATTGATTTTTTAATTCCATTTTTTATACTGTCTTGAATTTCAGTAGGCAAACTATCTATCTTAGTTCCAGCTTTAATTGTCTGACCATTTCCTAAAGATACATCGCCTGGAACTACTCCTTGATTTAAAAGTCTCTCTGCCTGATTTATTTCCTTTTGTGCATCTCTTAGGCTTTTATCTCCTCGCCTTAATTTTCTTGTAGAATAATGAGCACTTCGTTTTGTTATATCTGCTAGTTTAATCTCTGATTCTACTTGATCTAATGCTAAACTATTGTCTATACCCATAAGTACAGCTTCTTCCATTGTTAACTTTAGCACCTTATCATCTTCTGCAAAAACTTCCACAGCAGACCCTAAAGTCATTGTACATATAAGGGCAGAAATTATTATTCTCTTTATTCCTTTCATTTTTTAACTCCTTTCTATTATGTTTAAAATATTATCTTTCCATTTCAATAATCCCTTGCTGAAATGTTTTTAGTAGGCATATCAATTGATCGTTTTCTTCAGTACTCAATATTTCCATCAATCTCTTAGACCATATAATATAGTCCTTCGTAATCGTTTCTACACATACAATACCCTCTTTGGTTATTTTGATAACTATTTTTCTTCTATCTTCTACACTTCTAACTCTTTTCACCAAGGACTGCTCCTCTAATCTATCAATCAAGCCTGTAATATTTGCATTGGACAGAAGCATCCTCTCTCCTATCTTAGACATATACATTTCTTCTTTTTCTTTACATCCTTTATAAATAATAACTAAGACATTAAACTTTGTATTGGATAAATCATATACTTGGAAAAATCTATCATGTACTTCTTCCAGCATATCCTTAGTTTTTAGAAGTTCTATAGCTATTTTACTAGCTATTTTTTCTATCCACTTATAATTTTCGGATAACTTTTCCAATCTCTCCAATTCCTCACCACCTATATATATTTTAACAATAATTTTAGTATAACTGATTTATATCAATATGTAAATAGTTAATTAGGATATATTTAATATGTTAAGTATATTTGCGGTAAAGCATTATTGGAAACTTAATATATTTTATGTATATAACAAAATTCTTTACGTTCAGTATTAAACATAAAGAATTCTTGTTACACAACATTTGGCTATAGTATTATAAATTTTGTACATTGAGCGCTCTAAAAGCATTTAATATTGCAATAATAGTTACACCTACATCTGCAAATATAGCCGCCCACATAGTAGTTATACCTAAAGCGCTGAGAATAAGAACTATTACTTTTATTCCAATTGCAAATGCTATATTCTGATATGCAATTTTTAATGTTTTTTTAGAAATTCTCATTGCAGTTGAAATCTTTGACGGTTCATCAGTCATAATTACAATATCTGCAGCTTCAATGGCTGCATCAGATCCTAATCCGCCCATTGCTATTCCAATATCTGCACGAGCCAATACAGGAGCATCATTAATTCCGTCACCTACAAAAGCGAGTTTCCCCTTATCAGATTTTTGAGAAAACAGTTCTTCTAGTTTACCCACTTTATCAGCTGGTAATAATTCTGCATAAACTTTATCAATGCCTACATTTTCAGCAACCTTTAAAGCAATATTTTTATTATCACCTGTTAGCATAACGGTATTCTTAATATTAGCTCCCTTCAATTCTTTGATTGCTTGGGCTGAATCCTTCTTTAGCTCATCTGCAATTATAATATAACCTGCATATTGATCATTAATTGCAACATGAACTACTGTGCCAATTACTTCTCCCTCAAAATAAGGAATTTTCATTTTTTTCATGAGTTTAGTATTTCCAGCCATAACTTTCTTTCCATCAACTATTGCAACAACACCATGACCTGATATCTCTTCTACATCTTTAATACGCCTATTGTCTATTTCTTTTCCATAAGCATGTTTCAATGACAAAGATATGGGATGATTAGAGTAGCCTTCTGCATATGCAGTTAATTCTAATAACTCTTCTTTTGATACTTCTTCAGGATTGATTTCCTGTACATTAAATACACCTTTCGTCAATGTTCCAGTCTTATCAAATACAACGATTTCAGTTTTCGCTAATGCTTCTAGATAGTTACTGCCTTTAATTAAAACTCCCTTTCTAGAAGCCCCTCCTATCCCCCCAAAGAAACTAAGAGGAATTGAAATAACTAAAGCACAGGGACAGGATACTACAAGGAATGATAAGGCTCTGTATATCCAGTCACTAAAGGTGGCTTCTGCTATAATAAGAGGAGGTACAATAGCTAGAATAGCAGCAATAATTACAACCACTGGTGTATAATATCTAGCAAATTTAGTAATAAATTGTTCTGAATTTGATTTTTTACTACTTGCATTTTCAACTAAATCAAGAATCTTACTTACAGTAGATTCTTCAAACTCCTTATCAACCTCTACTGTAAGAACTCCGTTTATATTAATACACCCACTTAATATATCACTTCCCACTCCTACTTCACGAGGAATAGATTCTCCTGTTAAGGCTACAGTATCTAGCATTGAACTTCCCTCAATAATCTTACCATCCAGAGGAACCTTTTCTCCAGCCTTAACTACAATAATATCCCCAATTTGTACTTCATCAGGGTCGACTTTAATAATGTCGTCACCTCTTTTTAAATTTGCATAATCTGGTCGAATGTCCATAAGATTTGAAATCGATCTTCTCGACTTATCAACAGCATAGCTTTGAAATAGCTCACCTACTTGATAGAATAACATAACCGCAACACCTTCAGGATACTCACCAATTAAAAATGCGCCAATGGTAGCGATACTCATTAAAAAGTTTTCGTCAAAAACCTTACCTCGAGAAATATTTCTAATAGCTTTTTTAACTATATCTCTACCTACAATGATATAACTAATTATAAACAAAGCAATCTGCAACCATTCAATATTTAAATCAATAGCCACTGCTGCAACAAAAACTACTGCACCAATGATTATCCGCCAAAGACGCCTTTTCATCCTCACTCAACTCCTTACGCTTTTTTCATGACAACGTCTGGTTCCATGTCTTTAATAATCCTTTCTGCTTCCTGTATAATTTCGGATATCTTTTCATCTTCACCATCAATAATAAGTTTTTTAATCATAAAATTAACACTGGCTTCCTTAACACCATCAAGCTTACTAATAGCTGTTTCAATTTTTGATGCACAATGTGCACAATCTAAACCTTCAAGTACAAATTTCTTTTTCATTATTACTTCCCCCTTAAATATTATTATTTTATAAATTGTTATAACCTCATTAAGTTTCAAGAAAATCTGCGTCAAATGTTTTCTTAGAAGCTTTTCTTATTACTGTATGACTTTGAAATTCTCTTAAATCATTGAGCAGTAATATGAATACATTAGTATGTGTTCATATTAAGTATAAAAAAATATTTCATTATGATGATTACCGCTTCTCATTGATATGAATCAAGCCTTGATCAAATATCTGTTTTACGTGTTCATCATCTAAAGAATAATATACTACCTTACCTTCTTTTCTATTTTTCACTAGAGTAGCCTGTCTTAAAACTCTTAGTTGATGAGAAATTGCCGATTGAGTCATGTTCAACAAGGCAGCAATGTCACAGACACACATTTCAGCTTCATTTAGAGCCCATAATATCTCAATTCGCGTTGAGTCTCCAAATACCTTAAATAATTCTGCCAAATCATAAAGATTTTCTTCTTCAGGCATTTTATCTTTCACCTTATTCACAACATCTTCATGAATTACATTGCAGTCGCATCTTTCAATTGAATTAAGGTTTTTAATCATATTATCACCTCTTTTTAAAATACATCACTTGAACGCATGTGCATTCATTCATATATTATGCCTTTATTATATTACCATATTTTTGAAATGTCAATAGTTATATGAATATTTATTCAAGTATTCATTAATCTTTTTAAAATTAAAAAATGCACCTTCAAAAGTTAAATCTATTATCTAACTTTTGAAGGTGCATTTATTTTTTAAAATTGTAATTATTTTTATCTAACTGATCCTATATTTACAGCTTTATTATATTCAATTATACTTAAGTTATAATTTGATATAGCATCTGATACTGCTAATTCTGCATTATATAACTGAGTTATAGCCTCTTTTACTTCTAATATAGTTCCCATACCTACATTATAGGAAATTTCCCTAAGTCTTAGACCTTCTTCTGCCTTTTCTACATTTGCTTTAGCCAAATTTATTTGTTTTTCTGCTGTCTTTATTGCATCATATTTTCCTCTAATATCAAATTCTGCATTCTGTTTAGCATTGTTAAGTAGATTTTCTACCCTTAACATGCTACCTTCTTTATATTTATACACAAAGGTATTTGGAGGGTATACTAGGGCATTTGTTTTTAAATCTAATTTCACAAGGTCATAACTATTTTTCATTTGAATCATTTCAAATCTTTTTTCATATGAGCTTTCAATATCCTTATCTAAATTAGCAGAAAACTTTTCTTCTTTAAAGTCAGAAGTTAAATTTAATTTTGTATCTAAAGGATAGTTTAAAACCATATTCAATGCTCTTAATGCCATTTGTTCATCTTCTTTAGCTTTTTCCGCATTTATCTTAGCTTCATTTAGAGCAATTTCTGTAATTATAAAGTCTGACTTAGAAGCAACACCTAAATCAAGTTTTTTCTCTATAATATCCTTATGTCTATTGATATTTTCTAAATTGCTATTTACTACTTTTACATGCTCCTTTGCCTTTAATGCTCCATAGTAAGCATTTACAACATTATATTTTATATCTTCTATTATATAATTCTTTTTTAGTTTTTCTTCTTCTAAAGCATAGTCTGCTTTTTTTGATAGCATATTCTCGTCTAATAGAAATCCCTCTACTCCTCCTATGCCAATATCACTTTTTCTATATTTTCTTTCATCATAGTTTGCTTCATTTAGTTCTACTTTTTTTATCTCAATTTCCACTTCATTTATTTTAATCTCTGGGGAATTTTTTATTCCTATTTCTATAGCTTCTTCTAGGGAAAGTGTTGTTTTTATACTATCCTTAGCTTCCTCTGCAAAAGAAATTATTGGTGTAGCCAGCATTATAAAGGCTAATATTAGACTTATAGATTTTTTTTTCAAATTATATCCCTTCTTCCTTTTTTTGTTAAGTTCAACCATAAGTATCAAAAACGGTGCCAGGCACCGTTTTTGATACTTATTTTAGTAATTCTATTGCCTTTTTGAGTTGCAAATCTTCTTTTTCTGTGTTTTCCACCTTGATATCTGGTTCAACACCTTTTCCGTTAATCGAAGTCTTATTTGGTAATAAGTATTCTGCTGTTGTCATCTTAATTATACTGCCATTATCTAATGTTATGATTGATTGAACTGTGCCTTTTCCATAGGTAGTTGTGCCAACTACTTTACCAGCATTTCTTTCTTTAACTGCTCCTGCCAATATTTCTGATGCAGAAGCTGATTTTTTATTCACCAAAACTACTATTTCATATTTTGGTTTCTCCAAGGTTGAAACATGAGTTATCAATGGTTTATTATTTTGTTTTATATGGACTATTGGTCCCTTCTCTATAAATAAATCAGCCATATCTACTACTTCTGTTAGTAAACCACCTGGATTACCCCTTACATCTAATATTATCTTCTTGATATCTTTTTTATCTAATTCTTTAAGAACATTTTCTACTTCTTTAGTAACATCTGTCGTAAATTCTGAAATCTCTATATATCCTATTTTCCCGTCTATTATCTTATATTGCACTGATGGCGTACTTACAACATCCCTTTTTACATCTATATCCAGAAGCTTTGTTCCTCTTTTTATACTTAATCTAACAGTTGTACCTATTGGCCCTTGAATTAATTTAGATACTTGATCCAATGGCATATTTGATATATCCTTATTGTCTACTTTAATAATTAAATCGTCTTTTTTCACTCCTGCTAATTCTGCTGGCTGCCCCTTTATAGTATCTAGTACATTTATATAGCTTTCTTTTTCTTCTATATAAATCCCTATTCCACTAAAACTACCTGTCAGTTGTTTCAATAGATCCTCAGATTCTTCCACATTATAATAAGAGCTATGTGGATCTAATGATTCTAACATACCCTTCAATGCTCCCTCTATAATATGGCTATCACTATATTCTAGAGGATATTCCTGTTTTATGTAGCCATATACTTCTAAAAGCAATCTTAGATCCACATCATCATTATTATCTAGTTGAGTCTCTGCCATGACTATATTAGGAAAAACTAGTGTGAGTATAAGTAAAAATAATACTATTTTCTTCATAATACCCCTCCTCGTATAATATGTTTAGAAGCACTTTTTATTAAGTCTTCTAAGCATATT
>NZ_JBEBOY010000019.1:0-61247 GCF_040396155.1 Tissierella praeacuta | reverse complement strand
ATCACTGTGTAAGATACAGTGATTTCAAGCGTTATGAATTATGATTAACGCTATAGATAAATACGTTAAAGAGGTGATATCTTGAAAAGTTTTGAAACTATATTAAATGAATATGCAAAGTTATGTGTCAAGGTAGGTATCAATATTCAAAAAGATCAGCCTTTAGTTATCACTGCCCCTATTGAAGGTGTTGATTTTGTTAGACTTATTGCTAAAAATGCCTATGAGCTTGGTGCCAGTGAAGTTCATGTCAATTGGAATGATGAAGTACTTACAAAGCTAAAATATGAAAATGCTCCTATGGAAGTATTTGAAAATTTTCCAAAATGGTATGCTGATGGCTTAGAAGATTATGCTAAAAAAGGTGCTGGTTTTATTTCAATTTCAGCTCAAGATCCAGAGTTACTAAAAGAAATTGACCCTAAAAAAATATCAGCAAACAATAAATCCTCCTCTATGGCTTTAAAAGAATGGAGAAAATATACTATGAATAATATAAATCCCTGGTGTGTAATATCTATTCCTACAAAATCTTGGGCAAAGAGGGTTTTTAAAGATGTAGATGAAAATGAGGCTGTAGAAAAACTATGGGCTGCCATATTTAATGCTACTCGTATGGATTTGGAAGATCCTATTAAGGCATGGGAAGAACATATGGCAAATTTAAAAAACAAGATCGACTTATTACATGAAAAAGAATTAAAATCATTACACTATACCTCATCTAATGGTACAGATTTAGTTGTAGAATTACCAGAAGGACATATTTGGGCTGGTGGTAGTGAAGTCGATTCTAAGAATATTTCTTTTGCAGCAAATATTCCTACTGAAGAAGTATTTACTATGCCTCTTAAAACTGGTATAAATGGTGTGGTATACAGTACTAAACCTCTTAATTACGGCGGAAAGCTAATTGATGATTTTAAGATTACATTTAAGGATGGTAAAGCAATTGATTTTGAAGCCAAAGTAGGTCAAGAAACTTTAGAAGATTTATTAAATATTGATGAAGGTGCAAAATATTTAGGGGAAGTAGCTTTAGTACCTTTTGATTCTCCAATATCTAATTCCAATATTGTATTTATGAATACTTTATTTGATGAGAATGCTTCTTGTCATTTTGCTTTTGGTAAAGCTTATCCTACTAATATAAAGGGTGGAGAGAAAATGACAGATGAAGAACTAGAAGCTCATGGAGTAAATAACTCTCTTACTCACGTTGACTTTATGGTAGGTTCCAAGGATATGAATATCCTTGGCGAAACTAAAGAGGGAGAAAAAATACAAATATTTGAAAATGGAAACTGGGCATTATAATTACCAATGAGTGTAAACGGCTATTTTGTTTAAAAAATAGCCGTTTACATTTTATTCATTGAATTTTTTATATTTCTTATTATAAATCCATATCATGGGTAAATATATTTTTAAGGATGGTGATATTTTTGAAATCTTTAACATCATATAATCTAAAGGGATTAGAATTAAAAAATCGTATAGTAATGCCTCCAATGTGTATGTACTCCTCTGATGAAAATGGAATGGTTAAGGACTTTCATCAAGTACATTATGCATCTAGGGCAATAGGCAATGTTGGTTTAATTATTATAGAGGCTACAGCAGTTGTGCCAAATGGTAGAATATCAAGTAATGACCTTGGAATTTGGAGTGATGAGCATATAGAGGGATTGAAATCACTGGTAGATAAAGTAAAATCCCATGGAAGCAAAGTAGCTATCCAATTAGCCCATGCAGGAAGGAAATGTACATCAAATGATGAATATATTGTAGCCCCTTCATCTATTAGGTTCAGTGAAGAATATAGAGTCCCCCGTGAATTAACTACAGATGAAATCAAGGAAATAGTCCTAGACTTTAAAGAGGCTGCAAGACGTGCAGATGAAGCTGGTTTTGACAGTATAGAAATTCATGGAGCTCATGGATATCTTATACATGAGTTTTTATCCCCTATTACCAATAAAAGAACTGATGAATATGGTGGTAGTCTAGAGAATCGAACTCGATTCTTAAATGAGATATTAGATTCTATTAAAGAAGTATGGCCTAAGGAAAAACCAATTCTTCTTAGAGTATCTGCTGATGATTATACAGAAAATGGTATCAATAAAGAAGAAATGGTCAAAATTATCAATGAAGTAAAAGATAATATAGATATGGTCCATGTAAGTACAGGTGGACTTATTAGCGTTAAGTTTGATATATTCCCAGGATATCAAGTATTACATTCTGAAACCATAAAAGAAAAATGTAATATACCTACAATTGCAGTAGGGCTTATCAATGGATATGACCAAATAGAGGAAATCCTATATAATAATAGGGCTGATTTAGTAGCCATAGGCAGAGGACTACTTCGTGATCCATATTTCGTGCTAAATATGGCGTATGAAAATAATCTCCCTCTTAAATATCCTAAACAGTATGAAAGAGGATATTTTTAAAGCTGTAGAGAACCCTTCTCTACAGCTTTTTATTTAATTCTCTGCCTTCATACTTTCAACTATTATCTTATCGTTAATTCTCTTTAGTGGATATGTCCCTGATAATATAGCTATTATTGTGGCACCAATACAAGAAATAATTATATTTTTCCATGGCATTACCCACTGAAATTCTTTAATATGCATTACTATATTAAACAAAACATATGCAAGTCCTGTACCTATGATACCTCCAAATACTGCTGCATATAATCCATAGAATAGGGATTCTAAAGCTACCATTCGCTTAATTCCAGATTGGGTCATACCTACAGCCTTAATCATTGCAATTTCCTTAGTTCTCAAAATAATATTTGTGCTTATAGTATTTATTATATTTATTGAACTAATTAAAGTAATAATAGCTACAAATCCATATAAAAATATACTTACTATTATACTTGCTATCCTGTTTTCCTTAGCAGCTTCTGCGTAGTCTACATAACCAAACCTTAATGTCGTTTCCTCTAATTCATCTAAATAAGATTTTATACTTTCCATCTCTCCATCTTCAACCATTTCAATATACATACTTGTACGATATCTTATTGCCTTAGCTTCATCATCTGTCTTAAGTAAATTCTTTAATACTGATTCAGTAGTTATAGCATTTATACTACTATTTAAATTATATTCTCTGTCTAATATGCCTTTTTCCAATACTCCTACTACTGTTAATTCCTTGTATACAGGTTCTACTCCTTCTTCATCTAAATCATAGGAAGTATAAGGTATTTTATCTCCTATCTTTAATTTATATCCTTCTATCAAAGAATTTCTATCGGTTTCTTGATTATATGCATATGTGTTATTTATAACTAATACTCCATTTTCTTTATTTAATTTATCTATATCTAAAGTCCCTTCTTTTAATAATCCCTTTAGAACTTCAAAATTTTCATCTCCAATAGTATATACTTCAAAATTATTTACTCTAACTAAATCATCTTTCTTTTCATCAAATAAATCAGGAGCCATTTCCATCATCTTTTTGCTGATTTTACTTTTTTCAATTAATGCCTCTCCTTGATTATATTTTAATTTATATACTCTTTTTACATCTTTTATATCTTTTAGCTCTGTATATATTTTTTCTGCCTTATCATCTATATCCCCATAGATGAAAAAATCCCCCATATCTCCATTCTCTACAACTCCCATTTTAAACATAAAATCTGAGAAACTAGAGAATGTAATAAATAAAGATATGCTTATAACCATAGAAAATACAGTAATTACAAACCTCTTTCGATTTCTTCTTAGATTCTTATAGGCAATTTCTCCTTCTACACCTAATAATTTTCTAATAAACGTAGTATTTTTTACTTTTTTAAATTTTTCTTTCTTAAAATTACCTGTATTCCTAACGGCTTCTAAAGGAGATACTCTTCCTGCACGTCTTGCTGGACCTATGGCTGATAAAAATACTGTAATTAACCCTGTTATGGAGCTAATTAAAAATACAGTTCCTGATATGGTTATTTTCATATCTCTAAAGATATTTATATCTGATTTCAATAAACCAATAATATATAGAACTACTTTCATTGCAAATACTCCTGAGAATAATCCGATAGGTATTCCTATTAAACTAAGTATGGCTGATTCCTTAAATACTATTCCCCTAATTTGTTTAGGAGTAGCACCAACTGATCTTAGGAGTCCAAATTGAGATATCCTCTCTAGAACAGATATATTAAAGGCATTATATATAACTGCTATAGTAGACACTACGATTAAAATTATGACGAAAGCTAAAAGAGCCACCATTGATTTATTAAAAGTATCACTTAAACTTTCAGCATATAGTCGCAGCACCCTATAGTTATAACTAAAATCCTTTTCTGTCTTTCCTATGTCCTTTGCAATTGATATTATTTTTTCATGTGCATCTTTTATATCTGGAATTTTTATATAGGCATTATATTTTCCATCATCTATTTTATTATCTAATCCAGTAATACCTTTAGTAACTAAATCTCCCTTCCAAATATATGGGGGTTTTGTGAATCCTACAACTGTATATTCTCTTTCTCCTGTTTTTTTGAAAGTTTCTTTCCTGCCTATTTGCTCTTCCTGAGTTTCCCCATCATTCTCAATTAATCTCTCTCCAATTGTTAGTCTTATTTTATCTCCTAGTTTTACTTCCTTATCAAAATAACTTGTAACCCAATACTCCATAGCTATTTCATCTGAAGTCTTTGGAAATCTTCCTTCCTTAAGATTAAATGGAAGCATTTCCAGTGCTTTATCTTCATATCCCTCTATCTCTATATATCTATAAGGAATATTCAATCCATAATCCTCTTGCTCCGCTTTTGTAGTCTCTTTAACTATAGCTGCACCTTCAATTTTAGTAATTCCTACTTCCGATACCCCTACATGACTAACTATCTTATTTATATTGTCTTTATTCATATCAAGAAACTTAGCATGATAGGATCCATTTTCCCTTATGGCTTCTGTAATCATTGCTCCTCTAACAGATACTATTATAGTTCCTATTGCTGAAACAAGTGCTACAGATAGGATTATTCCTAATATAGTAAGTAAAGTCCTATTTCTCTGTCCCTTTAAATATCTGTAGGTGATTTCTTTATAGCTTTTCACTATTAATCACCTCATCCTTTACGATGTTTCCATCCTCTATGGTTATTATTCTATCAGCTTGTGATGCAATATTTAGATCATGTGTAATAAGGATTAGAGTTTGATTGTATTTTTTTACAGATATTTTAAGTAAATCTATTATTTCCTTACTATTTTTACTGTCCAGATTTCCTGTAGGCTCGTCTGCCAGCACTATAGAAGGACTATAAGCCAATGCTCTTCCTATGGATACCCTTTGCTGCTGCCCTCCAGAAAGTTCATTAGGTAAATGATGTCTTCTTTCCTGTAGTCCAAGAATATTTATCAATTCTTCAAAATGCTCTTTATTTACCTTCTTTGTATCTAAAAGTAAAGGCAAAAGCATATTTTCCTCTGCCGTAAGTACTGGAACTAAATTATAGAATTGAAAGATAAATCCTACCTTTCTTCTTCTAAATATGGCTAGCTCCTTCTCTGAAAGACCATATATATCTATACCGTTCACATAAACCTTGCCACTAGTTGGTTTATCTACTCCCCCCAGTAAATGTAATAGTGTAGATTTGCCAGAACCGCTGGCTCCTACTACTGCTATAAATTCTCCTTGTTCTATAGTTAGATTAACCTTTTTTAGAGCTTCTACTTTAGTATTTCCTGTTCCATATGATTTACACAAATCAACAACCTTCACTACATCCATCTTTATTCCCTCCTATTCATTTTCTAACTATATTATATAATGTCAGTCTTACATCTTAGTGAATGGAATAATTACAATTTAGTAAGGTTGACTTAAACAACAGGAAAATATTTTTTATCCTCTAAATTATCCCTTTTAGAAAAGTTACTATCATCTCAGTGCCATGATTTTTCTTGCTTTTTACAGAAATAGTACCGTTTTGGGATTCTACTATTATTTTTGCTAAATTAAGTCCTATACCTATGCTCTCTGGCTTCACTTCACTATTTACTTTATAGAATCTTTCAAAAATATGGGGTAAATGCTCCTCATCTATTCCTTCACCATTATCCATTATGATAACACTGCTAAACAATGGGGTTTCTTCTAACTTAATATTAATCTTTCCTCTTCCATGTTCTATACCATTTTTAATTATATTTATAATGGCTTCCCTAGTCCAATCTTTATCCCCATAAAAAAAAGCATTTTCATTTCCTTCTATTACTAAACTTTGTCCTTCTAATTTATGGCTTAATGAATATACAGCTATATTAACTACATCTTTTAATAATACTTTTTCTTTTTTAAATTCAATGGCTCCTGCCTCTATTCTTGCCAATTTTAATAAATTAATTGTAAGCCATTCCATTCTCTCTAATTGGGTTCTTTCCTTTTCTAGGAAATTTTGTCTTATATCTAGTTCCATATCTTCATCTTCTAACAGAAGGTCATTAATTACTATTAAAGATGATAAAGGTGTCTTTAGCTGATGAGAAATGTCTGATATCATATTTTTTAAAAATACCTTCTCTTTTTTTAATATATCTAGACTATTTTCTAATCTATCTGCCATCTGATTGAATTGATGATTTAGTATATTAAAATCTCCCTCTCCCTCTTCTGATAAATAAACTCCAAAATCTCCCTCGACTACCTTTTCTGATGCAGTATATATATCTTGTACCTTTTT
This sequence comes from Tissierella praeacuta, assembly GCF_040396155.1. Lineage (GTDB taxonomy): Bacteria > Bacillota > Clostridia > Tissierellales > Tissierellaceae > Tissierella > Tissierella praeacuta_A. The sequence continues at coordinate 54,505 of NZ_JBEBOY010000019.1, read as the reverse complement.
ATATATCTTTTTATATTCACCTTTTATCATATAACCCAATGGAATTGTAAAGGAAAGTATTAATAAAAATAGAAATATTTGCAGATTTGGGCTAATTCTTTTTAATATTGGCTGAAAGGACTTATTTAACTCTTCATGATAGCCATAAGACTTTAATACTTCTTCTCCAATCTTTTTATCTTGCTCTAGAATTTCCTTTGTTATATATGATACCATCTCTTCTTTTAATTCTGGATGATTTTTCATCATATTACCAACTAATGCCATATCCCGTTCTATTATTTTTTTATTTATATTATCTATGGATATATTTGCAAGAAAAAGCCCTAATATAGCAAATATTATCTGTAATAATATAAGCTTTAATACCATAGATTTAAACTCTTCATTTCGAAACAAACTACTACCCCCTAACATCTAAATCCCATCTGTATCCTACTCCTCTTACGGTTTTTATATATTTAGGATTAGATGAATCTTCTTCTACTTTTTCTCTAAGTCGCCTTATATATACTGATAGTGAATTATCATCTACAAACTCTCCGTCCACATCCCATAGATTTTCTAATATCTTTGTTCTAGACAATACTTTATGGGAATTATTCATTAAAATATTTAAGAGCTTATATTCTGATGGTGTTAATTGGGCTAATTCTCCTTTAACATATACTTTATATTCCATTAAATTTATCTTAATATCTCCTGATATTAAAATATCCTTTTGAATAACATTAGACGCTCTCCTAAGTACTGCCTTAATCCTAGAAATCAACTCTTTTATTCTGAAAGGTTTAGTTATATAATCATCTCCGCCAATATCTAAGCCCATTACTATATTTACTTCTTCATCCTGAGCTGTTAAAAATATAATAGGTGTTGTTTTATCCTTCCTTATATATTTACATAATTCAAATCCATTTCCATCTGGCAATCCAATATCTAGTATTATTAAATCATAATCTCCCCTATCTATTAATTCTTTTCCCTTAGAAAAGCTATTTGCCACATCTACTATATACTCTTCATTTTTTAAGGTATATTCTATTCCCATAGCTAAAGTTTTATCATCTTCTACTAAAAGTATCTTTATCATATCTCCACCTCTTTCATTTAAAATATTATACCATAAAGTCCCAGTTAAGTATTCTTCTTAAATCTCTTATACATCAGATTATCTCTGCATAAAAATGACAAAATAGTATCTTTTCTATATATTGAATTATTATAAAACTATGATATAGTATAATAAAGTTAATTATACAAAATGAAAGGACGATATAGAGTGAGAATTGGTATTGATGTAGGTTCTACTACATTGAAATGTATTGTACTAGATGAAAATGACAATATAGTCTTTAGTTCCTATGAACGTCATTATTCTCAGATTATTAAAAAGACTAAAGAACTGTTAGAAAAAATTATGGAAGAATATTCTTCTGATGAATATGTTAATCTTGCTATTTCTGGTTCTGCTGGTATGGGGCTTGCCGATAGATGTGAAATCCCATTTATACAGGAAGTCTATGCCACACGGGTTGCTGTAGGAAAATTGATACCAGAAGCTGATATAGTCATTGAGTTGGGAGGCGAAGATGCAAAAATACTATTTCTAACTGATGGTCTGGAAGTTCGTATGAATGGTTCCTGTGCCGGCGGTACTGGGGCTTTTATCGACCAGATGGCAACTTTACTTAATATTACTCCCACCGAAATGAATGATTTAGCTAAATCTTATGACAGGTTATATACCATTGCCTCCAGATGTGGTGTATTTGCAAAATCAGATGTACAACCTCTATTAAATCAAGGTGCCAAGAAAAACGATGTGGCTGCCAGTATTTTTTATGCCGTTGTAAATCAAACTATAGCAGGTCTAGCTCAGGGCAGAGAATTATCTGGAAATATTGTCTATCTTGGAGGCCCTCTTACATTTTTATCTGAACTTAGAAAAAGCTTTGATAAAACCCTCAATACTAATGGTATATCACCAAATAATTCCCTATATTTCGTTGCTCTTGGTGCAGCTTTTATGTCTGAGAATCAGAAAATGAATATAAAATCCATCATAAATATGATTGAAAATGAAAATAATGATGGTACCTTTGCCCATACTTCTCCATTATTTAACAATAAGAAGGAATATGAAGCTTTTATTTCTAGACATAATGAGGAAAAGGTAATATACGCAAATCCCAATGAATATAATGGAAATGCATATCTTGGTATTGATGCAGGCTCTACTACAATAAAGATGATAGTAGTTGATGATGATGAAAATATATTAAATTCAGTCTATCTTCCAAATCGAGGAAATCCTGTGTCTATTGTAAAAGATTTTCTACAAGGTTTCTATAAGGATTTTCCAAATATTAAAATAGCCTCTAGTACAGTAACTGGCTATGGTGAAGAGATAATAAAGAATGCTTTTCAAATAGATTATGGTATCGTAGAAACTATTGCACATTTTACTGGCGCTAAAAAGTTTAGACCAAATGTGGATTTTATAATAGATATAGGCGGACAGGATATTAAATGCTTTAAAATAAGGAATGGTATTATTGATAATATATTTTTAAATGAAGCTTGTTCCTCTGGTTGCGGTTCATTTTTACAAACCTTTGCAGGTGCTTTGAATTATAACATTAAAGACTTTGCAAATTTAGGTATTTTTGCCCTAAATCCTGTAGATTTAGGTTCCCGTTGCACTGTTTTTATGAATTCTTCTGTAAAACAGGCTCAAAAAGATGGTGCCACTATTGAAGATATATCTGCAGGTTTATCAACTTCAGTAGTTAAAAATGCATTATATAAAGTAATTAGAGTTACATCTTCAGATGGATTGGGTAAGAATATTGTAGTTCAAGGCGGCACATTTTTAAATAATGCTGTGCTTCGTGCTTTTGAAATGGAAATAGGACAAAATGTTATTAGACCCAATATTGCAGGCTTAATGGGAGCATATGGTGCAGCCCTCTATGCAAAATCCAATACTAAGGAGAAATCCACAATTCTATCTAAAGACAAATTGGAATCCTTTTCTCATGAAGTACAAGGAACTAACTGTGGACTTTGCAGCAATAATTGCAGATTAACCATCAATAAATTTGATGATGATAGGAAATTTATTAGTGGAAACCGATGCGAACGACCTTTGGCGAAAAAAGAAGGCAAAAAGCAATTAAGTATATACGACTATAAACTAAAACTATTAAATAAATATAGTTCTGTTAGAAGTGAAAATAAACGTGGACAAATAGGCATTCCTATGGTATTGAATATGTATGAATTGTTGCCCTTCTGGCATAAATTCTTTACAGAATTAGGATTTGAAGTAGTTATTTCCCCTAAATCCAATAGGGAACTATATCTAAAAGGTCAGCATACTATTCCTTCTGATACTATTTGTTACCCTGCAAAACTTGTTCATGGCCATATTGAGTCCTTAATAGACGCAGGCGTTAGTAATATATTCTATCCTTGTATGAGCTATAATTTAGATGAGGGTCTTGGAGATAATCACTATAATTGCCCTGTAGTTGCATACTATCCTGAAGTAATAGAAGGAAATGTTCCTCAGATTAAAGATATTAACTTTATCTATAATTATATTGGACTCCACAGACCGAAGGATTTTATTAAAAAAATCCATGTTATCTTAAATCAAAGTTTTAAAGATATTAGTTTAAATGAAGTCAAAATAGCTTCCAATAAAGCCTATGATGAATATTATTCTCATTTAAAAAATATTCAGAACATGGGCAAACATTATATAGATTATGCAAATAAAAATAATTTACCTATTATAGTTCTGGCAGGGAGACCTTATCATGTAGACCCTGAAATAAACAACGGAATAGATAAATTGATATGTCAATTAGGTGCTGTAGTTATATCAGAAGATGTTATTAGCGGAGATATATCTAAATTTTCAACTTCAGTTTTAAATCAATGGACATATCATGCTAGACTATATGCTGCAGCTAAATATATAGGGAATAAAAATAATATGAATTTGGTCCAATTAGTTTCTTTTGGGTGTGGTTTAGATGCCGTTACAACAGATGAAGTTAGAGAGATATTAGAAAAAGAAGGAAAAATCTATACTCAAATAAAAATAGATGAAATAACTAATCTTGGAGCTGTTAAAATTAGACTTCGTAGCCTGATGGAAGCTCTCAATCAATGAAAGGAGTCATGGTAATATGGCAGATTGTATTGATATCCAAGATTCAAATGTTGTATTTACTAAGGAAATGAAAAAGGATTATACCATTTTAATTCCAGATATGTCTTCAATTCACTTTTCCCTTTTTAAAAAAGTTTTGGAGCAATTTGGATATAAAGTAGAACTCCTTAAAAACGAAGGTCCTTCTGTTGTAAATGAGGGATTAAAATACGTGCATAATGATATCTGTTACCCAGCATTACTTGTTATTGGTCAAATGATTGATGCATTAAATAGTGGTAAATATGATGTAAATAAAGTAGCTTTAATTATTAGTCAAACAGGCGGAGGATGTAGAGCATCTAACTATATACATTTACTTAGGAAAGCCTTAAATAAAGCTGGATATAACAATATACCGATTATTTCCTTTAATGTTAAGGGTCTTGAAAAAAATAGTGGATTTAAGCTTACCTTGCCTATTATAGACAAATTATTAGTAGCTCTAACCTATGGTGATATTTTAATGCTGTTGAAAAATCAAGTTATCCCCTATGAAATAACCAAGGGAGATAGTAAAGACTTGGTAAGATTTTGGATTGAGCATTTAGGAAAACAATTTGACCATGATAAGGGACTTAAAATAAAAGAAGTAAAAAGAAATCTAGAAAGAATAGTAAAATCATTTACTAAAATTCCAGTTTTCCACGAAGAAAAAATTAAAGTCGGAATTGTTGGAGAGATTTATGTTAAATATTCAAAATTAGGAAACAACCATCTGGAAGAATTTCTTATAGATGAAGATTGTGAAGTAATGGTTCCCGGTATCATGGGATTTGCTATGTATTGTGTTGATAACTCCATAGAAGATATTAATATCTATGGCGGAAATGAACTTAAAAAGATAGGCCCATCTATGGCAATGAAATATCTACAAATATATGAAAATATGATAATCGATGCAATTAAAAAGCATAGTGAATTTATAGCTCCATCTTCATTTGAAGATTTAAAATCTCTATCTGTTGATGTAATAAATCCTGGCTGTAAAATGGGAGAAGGCTGGATATTAACAGCTGAAATGGTTGATTTAGTTAAAGCAGGATATGAAAATATCGTATGTACTCAACCCTTTGGATGCTTACCTAATCATATAGTAGGAAAAGGTATGATACGCAAAATCAAATCCTTATATCCTACTGCAAATATAGTGCCTATAGACTATGATCCTGGCGCTACTAAAGTAAACCAAGAAAACAGAATTAAATTAATGTTATCAGTTGCTAAGGAAAATCGTGAATTAAATAATCATACTAGAAAATATGAATTAACTGATAAAAAAGAAAAATCCTCGAAAACTAAAGGATATAAATTGGGAAAACAATTGAAAGCAGGAAATTAATATGGCAACACAGGAAATATTTTTGCTCTATCCCTATGCTAAACTTATATTACCCTAGGGCAGGGAGGAGAATAACCATGACCACTACCCAATTGCTTCAAAAATCAATTGACTATATTGAGGAGAATCTAAAATCTGAACTTTCTTTATCAGAACTTGCAGAAATCTCAGGATTCTCAACATATTATTTCTGTCGTATTTTTTCCAGCTATGTAGGTATTCCTGTATCTGCTTTTATTACTAAGCGTAGGCTTTACCATGGAATCTATGAGATTCAAAGTGGTAAGAAAACAATAGATATAGCTCTTCTATATGGTTTTGATACCTATGCAGGATTTTTCAAAGCATTCAAGCGTGAATTTGGCTGCTCTCCTTCAAAGTTTTTGAAACTAAACACTGCTAAAAGGCCAATAGCAGTAAATTTAATTAGGGAGGCAAAATTTATGCTTACACAAAGAGAAATAAAGCAGTTACTATCAAATTGGGATCTGGACTTAAAATTAGAAATAGAAGATACATTTGCTTCAGGTGGTACCGTAAAGGTTAATGATACATGGCTAATTGATGAAGAATATATCTTCAAAACAGGAAAAAATATTGCAGGTTTAAAAACTCATATTGCTATTTCAAGAGAACTAGAGAAATCTGGAATCATTGCAGCAACTCCTATTAAAACCATTAAAGATGAGGATTTTGTTATTGAGGATGATAGATACTTCTATCTTACCAATGCTATCAAAGGTAAATTTTTGACACCTGAAGAACGTTATGCAGGAAATAGAATTGAAACTGGAAAAAAATATGGTGAAGCCATTGGTAATCTACACAAAATCCTTAGGAAACAAGATAAAAACTTAGAGACCAATGACAACAATCTTATAAAATATGTGATTTACTCTATTCAAATGATATTCATAGCGTGGTTGAATGGGAAAGAGGAATATAAGAATCTAGCAATGCAAAACAGAAAAATGCTAATCTGGATATGGGAAAATAAGGATAAGTGTTTTGGAAATTTATAATATAAGCCTGACAAAATATCTGTCAGGCTTTATTTAGTTGGTTACTCTTGTCTTTTTCAACAGTCTATATAATGCTACTGCTGTAACTGCTCCAAGTAAACCTTGCATTAGATTTGAAGGTATAGATGCTAAAGCGGCCTTTGCCCCATACATAAATATTTCTGCAAAATAATATCCAAATGCCATCCATACTCCCCCAATTACTGTAGCAATAAGTGGATTTTTCTGCCCTACTTTAGTATCAAGTAAAATTCCTGCGATATATCCTTCTATACCTTTTACCACTAAAGTAATAGGTGCATAATGACTATATCCTAGCAATATATCTGCTAGAGCAGAGCCTAAACCACCTACTAAAAATCCGCCCTTTCGACCTAATATCATAGCTCCTAAAAATACTACCATATCACCTAAGTTTAAATATCCATTTGTCCCGATAGTAGGTATATGAATTACCATAGTCATTACAGTGGTTAAAGCCATAAGCACTGCTATTCTTGTTATTGTCTTAGTATTCATATCTTTCATTTTTATTCACCTTCCTTAATTGTATGGGTATAATTCTCCTTAATTTATGTAGTGTCTGTATATATATCATAGCATTAGCAATACACTTTTTCAATAGTTTTTTTATTAATTAAAATATTTATATCTCTTTCCTGTTTTAAAATTAAAAGTATAGATTAGCTTCAAAAGTTATATGATATCATATATATACTAAATAAAAAGGAATGATACTATGCTGCAAAATCCATATGGATCGAAAAGAAAATACTTTGATAATGGCAATACTAGAAGCTATGAGTTCAGGAAAATACAACTTGAAAAACTAAAAACAGTCATAAATAAATATGAAGAAGATATAATCAATTCCCTTACTTTAGATTTAGGCAAACCTATATTTGAATCCTATACTGCTGAAATAGGAGTAGTATATCAAGAATTAAATCATGCAATAAAAAATTTAAGGTACTGGATGAAGCCTAAAAAAGTTCATACACCCATTTACCTACAGCCAGCTAATAGCTATATCTATAAAGAACCAAAAGGCATAGTATTAATAATCAGTCCGTGGAATTACCCATTCCAATTAGCCATTTCACCTTTAATAGGTGCAATAGCTTCGGGAAATTGCGTAGTCTTAAAACCGTCAAACCAATCTCAAGAGACTGAAAAAATAATTTCAAAAATAATCCATGAAGCCTTTAATGACAATTATATTAGTGTAGTAGAAGGACCAGGTTCTGAAACTGTTACACCTTTAATGGAGAATTATAGATTTGACCATATTTTTTTCACCGGCAGTGTAAGTGTAGGGAAAAAAATATTAGAGATTTCATCGAAATATCTAATACCAGTAACTTTAGAATTAGGAGGAAAATCTCCTACAATAGTTCATGAGGATGCAGATATAAACATAGCTGCAAAAAGAATTACTTGGGCAAAATTTTATAATGCAGGACAGACCTGTGTAGCTCCTGATTATCTATTAGTACATGAATCACAGAAAGAAACACTAATCAATAAAATAAAACTATATATAACAAAATATTATGGAGAAAATATTGAAGAAAGTAAAAATTTAGGAAGAATAATAAATGAGAAAAGGTTCGATAGATTAATATCTCTATTAAAGGAATGTAATATATTAGAAGGTGGAAATTATAATAGAGAAAATAGGTTTATTGCTCCAACATTAATTGATGGAATAGATACTACTCATCCAATTATGAAAGAAGAAATCTTTGGTCCAATACTTCCTATATTAACCTACAGGGATATTCATGATATTGTAAACATAGTTAGAACAAATCCCTATCCCTTAGCGCTATATCTTTTCACAGAAAATAGATCCATTGAAAATTACATTATAGAAAATATCCAATTTGGTGGGGGATGTATTAACCACGCAATATCCCATGTGGCGAATCAAAATCTTCCATTTGGAGGATTTGGATATAGTGGTATGGGGAACTATCATTCTAAATATACATTTAATACTTTTTCTCATGAAAAAAGCATATTTAAATCTAAAGGAAAACTAGATAATAATATACTCTATCCTCCTTATAATGAGAAAAATTTAAGATTGGCTAGAAAGTTTTTATAGCCAATCTTTTTTTCTCCTACATGTATTAGAGAGCCTATAGGCGTATTAACTATTTTAGCTATATTTTTACTTTCTTTAGTCATTTTACTCACCCTAACATGTTTTATTTTATATATTATACCCTAAAATATTCTAGACCATTTAAAACCAATAAAATAATGAGCCAAGAAGTTAATTCTTTGGCTCATTACCTAGTTTGAAGCAAAAGGAATGGTTCCCTTTGTATTCTCTATTTCTATTTGTCGCTCTACTTTTATATTTAATTTACAACTTTCTTCTCTAATTAACATACATGCTGCAACACTAGCTAATATATCCGATATAGGATAGGATAACCAAACCCCCATAGCTCCTAGATTGAATACCTTTACTAATATAATGGATATAGGCAGCATCAAAATTAACTGTTTAAATATTGACATTAATATTGAAGTCTTTGCCTTTCCAAGGGCTTGAAAATAGAATATTGATATATAATAAATACTCACTATTGGAAGCACTGATACCATTATTCTAAATGCCTTTACTGATTCCTGTATTATCTCTTTATCTTTTACAAACAAAGCCATTAATTGTGGTGTAAAAATCATTGATCCTGCCCACATTATGGCAGATGTAAGAAATGCATAAATAACAGTCTTCTCCATTACTGACTTTAACCTTCTATAATTTTTTGCCCCTACATTATATGCGGCTATTGGCTGCATGGCTGAGGCTATTCCAAACATTGTTATAAATAAGAACATATAAACCTTAGATATAACTCCAAGTACTATAATTCCCTTATCTCCTGCTGTATTAAGTAATAAATGGTTTAATACTGCCATTAATACACCATCTTCTGACTCAATAATAAAAGCAGATAAACCTACTAATACAATTGGAGTGATAAACTTTTTATCTAAATGAAAACCTGATGGTATTTTATATTCTTTTTTTATCTTTGAATAGTTATAATATGCATAACTAAACCCTATCATCTGAGAAACCGTAGTTGCTATTGCCGCTCCTTTAACTCCCATATGGAATTTAACAACTAATATATAGTCTAAAATTACATTTACTATTGCTCCTATACTTGTGCTTGTTATTGAAACTCTGTTATTTCCCAAGGATATCATAATATTAGATATAAAAGTTGTTAAACTTAAAAATATAGAACCAAATATTATTATATCCAAATAGGTATTTGCATAAGGTAATGTCTGATTACTAGCACCAAGGCCTAAAAGAATTTTCTCTGAGAAAAGATATATAATCCCTGTAATTGATAACATTAATAAGCAAGATAAAGAAAAGCCATTTCTAACAAATTTTCTTGCCTTATCCACATTATTTTGTCCGTTAGATCTAGAAAACGCAGTTGATGTTCCTACAGCTATCATAATACTTAATGCTATTATTATCCTTTGTATAGGGAACACAAGAACCAATGCACCTATTCCATATCTCCCTACATTTCTACCTACAAATAGGGTATCTACCATATTATATAGTTCCGATACTAAAAATGAAATTATTATTGGAATGGAAAACTTAAGTAATAGCTTCCCAATTTTTTCTTCCGCGAATAATTTATTGCTTTTACCCATAATAAAACCTCCATTTATGTTACCTTATTATGTTAACATAAACGGAGGTCTATTTTCATTCACTCGTTTACTTAATATATTGGACTATGTTTGGATTTTTAAATAAACTTTCTTTTAAAAAAACTTAAGATAATCCAAATTTTTATTAATTTAGTACATTATTTAATACAAAAAGTATCACTCCATAAGGTTTTATAGTGGCAATTGTATTATATACTGTAGATTTTTTTCCATAATAGAAGGATATATTAGGATGTACATATTCTTTTAATAATTCCCAATTATCATTATCTAACCTTTCTGGTTTATTTAATCCAATCCATTTATCATATACTGAGCCAAAACTCTTATCTAATACATATTTTGTAACTTGAAAGTTGTTTTCCATATTCAATATATTCAGTGATACCTTTCTTTCTTTAATCTTTTCCATTGGCAGATTATTATATATTATTTCTTCATCTATTTCTATGGGATTAAATAGCATTATCTGATATCCATCTTCTGATTTTGTAACTATATATCCTTCCCCCTTATCTATTACAGTATCTCCCAATAGGGACAATAGCATATAGGCATAATAAGATGGTTTCTTTAAATAATTAGAAGTAAATATTCCATTTCCTCCAAAGAAAGTATCATTGTTTAGTATGGTTTCTTTAGATATTTCATCTGTCATATTTAATACTACCCTGTTATTCAAATGAATATAATTATATAGAATATAAGGTACCATAGAAATTGTATCCTGAACCTTATTGATGTTTTTCTTTGGAAAATATGGTTCTAAATCTTCCACCTTTATAGTTAACCATCTCTCCACATCTTCCTCATAGAGATTTGAAAAATGATTGATAAAATCATCAATTATGTATTTGTCAACATTTTCCGTAATAATTATAGGAGTAAGATTTTGTCCTATTAGAATATCTAATATATTCTCTACTCTAGTCCAATTAATAAACTTATGGTTTTTGTCTCTATAAATATCCATATCCTCTGAGAAAAGTCTATTAACTATACAATATTCAAATTTTATTTCCCTTTGAATTTCCTCTAAAATCTTTCTATTTTCCTCTTCTAGCAAAAGATAAATATCTCCTAAATCTATTACATCTGGTTTTCTATATCTTTCCAAGGTATCTTTATTTAAATCTATATCAATCTTAATAATTCTATTATCATAATCATATCTTTCATAATCTTCAATATATCCAGTAATATAAGGCAAAGCTTCTTTAATATTAAGATATTTTACTTTAGTCATGTTCTCTAGTTCTTCTTCACTTACCTTATATTTCTTCCTATACTGCATAGGTGTACAATTATAGTGAAGTTTAAAATGTTTATTATAATATCTTACATGAGAAAATCCTACTTCCTCCGATATTTCAGATATATTGCTATCTGAATCTAAAAGGAGTTTAGTTGATTCTTCTACCCTTATTTGATTTAAATACTCATTAAATCCATGACCTAATATATCTTTGATTTTATAGGATAAGTATTGAGAGCTAAGAAATTCCTTATCAGCTATTTCCTGTAGGCTCACCTTATTCATATAATTGTTGCTCAAGTATTTAACTATTCTATGGTATCTCTCAAGTTGCTCCTCATCTTCTTCCAATCCTTCACTCTCATAAAATAGATAATGAAAATTATTTAATAAATGGTACATCATTTCTAATAGATTTTCTTCTATTTTATCTTCATAATCATCTATCTTCGATACCGCTTCATAAAGAAGTATTGATATATATTTTCTCAATTCATAGTATTTTTCATCTTCCTGAGCATGTCTATCTGAAGAATCGGTATAAAAAAATATTTCCTTTGCATCACTATAGTATCTTTCAAAAAAATTCGGATCTATATTAAGTACAAGTACCAAATTATCTGAATCACTGGATTTTATGCTATATACTTCGTTGACATTTATTATTTCTATTTCTCTTTCATATAGTGTATATACTTCATTTTCTACACCAATATCCAAGGTTCCTTTTAAGACAAATAAAATCTGTATGGAATCTCGCCAATGAATAGGATATTCCATAATATTAGCCAAAAATATGTTTATAGGTAAATCCTTCATATATTCCACATATTCTCTTCTCATATTAATTCCCCTGTATTTTATTATTCTTCAAATTCTTCTCGATGATGTAAACCTATTAGATTAGTAACTGGTACTGTAAATATAATACCTGTACCTGGCTTTCTCAATTGTCCTGCCTCTACCATAGCATTCATTATGGCCTTATATTTATCTATTTCTGTTAATATTATTATTATCTCCTTAGATGCTTCAACATGCATATTTAAAAATTTCTTTACTTCAGACTCTCCAGTTCCTCTGCCATAAAAAATAGTAGCACCATTTGCTCCTGCAAGTTTTGCAGCACTTACTATTTTATCAGCCTTTCCTCTTTCAACTATAGTAATTACACATTTAATTTCAATCACAATACCACCTCCTATAATTTAGTTAGTATTCCCAATATCATCACAGAAATCATAGAGCCTATTGATGTAAGTCCTACTATCCCAAAACCAGACATTAATGGGTCCACACCTTCAATAACTGAAGCCAAGCCTACAGCTAATGCCATATTTATCGGTATATTTACAGGTCCTGTTGTGGCAGAAGCAGCATCAAAGGCTATTGAGTCAAAAGGTGCTGGTGCAAAAAAAGATAATAATATTACTATTAATAATAATGGTATTAGAACCTTTATATAGGGAAGATTTAATAATATCTTCAAAAGTCCAATAATCATACCACCACCAAATCCTATGGCAACTCCATGTATTAAAACTTTATATGGTATAGCTCCTGCTGATAATTCTTCTACTTCCAAAGCTAATGCTTTTAGTCCTGGCTCTACTAATGTAGCAGCATAACCTATTACAAACCCTATTACTAGTATAATCCATTTTCTCTCTATCATTACAAAATTTCTACCTACGGAATCTCCTAAAGGTATTAAACTCATTGTAGTTCCCTTTAGGAATAAATGAAGACCTAATACAGATAATAAAAACCCTATTGTAAAATCTTTTACATTATTTAATGGCTTTTTTAGTATAAATATCTGAATTATAGCCAATATAGCAGTTAGGGGTATTATGTTAACAGCGGTTTCCCAGAGTGCACTTAAATTTTGTAATCCCTTCATGCAATTCACTCCTTTTGATATTCTTTTATAGTTTGCATTATATATCCATTATAGCATATTCCTGACAAACTTATTATGTAAAAAGAAAATCGTAGTAGAAACCAATATTTATGGTGTATAATATATTCATACAAATATTTTAGGAGGTGTATGATGGAAAAAGAAAAATATATACCAGAAGTAAAATCCCAGCTTAGGTCTAGGATTATAGAGGTTCCACCTGTGATTTATAAAGCAAGTGGTATAAAGGTATTAGGAACAAGAATCAAATCCTTGTTATTTTCTACAGACGTGGCAATTATAAAAAATACAAATGCCAACTCAATTATAGCAGTCTATCCTTTTACCCCTCAGTTATCCATTACTCAAGCCTTACTTGAGGTTGCTCCTATCCCTGTATTTGTAGGTGTAGGCGGTGGACTTACAACTGGCAAAAGATCTGTAGGAATTGCTTTTCAAGCTGAACTCATGGGTGCCTATGGAGTTGTAGTAAATGCTCCTACTGCCAATGACGTAATTGCTGAAATGAGGGAAACAATCGATATCCCTATTATAGCTACTGTTGTTTCCGAATGTGATGATTATAAGGGAAAAGTTAAATCTGGTGCTAGTATCTTAAATATATCTGGGGGCGCTAAGACTACATCTCTTGTGAAAAAAATCCGAGATGAATTTGGAAAAGAATTGCCTATTATTGCTACAGGCGGCCCTACAGATGAATCAATACTTGCAACTATAGAAGCTGGTGCCAATGCCATAACTTACACTCCACCTACAAGTGCTGAAATCTTTGCAGGAGTAATGGAAAAGTATAGGAAAGAAATTAAAGAATATAAATAATCAAAGGACAGATCCTATCAAAGATCTGTCCTGTTTATATATTACATATTACCCTTTGCTCTTTCTTTTTGAAAATACTCCTTAGTCAATTTAATAACCACTCCACTTAAAGCAAATACCCCTATTAAGTTTGGAATAGCCATTAAACCATTTAATGTATCTGCTAAGTCCCAAAGTGGTTCAAGTCCTCCTATGGCACCCATAACTATAAAAGGTATCCATAAAATCCTATAAATAAAATTAACCTTAGGCCCAAATAGATATTCAGCACAACGTTCCCCATAGTATTCCCAACCCAGTATAGTGGAAAATGCAAATAATAAAATACCTATTGAAACTACAGCTCCACCCCAAGTTCCTGGTAACCCGTGACTAAAGGCTTGAGTTGTAAGAGCGGCTCCTGTTGCTCCTTCTTTCCATACGCCTGTAGTTATAATAGATAATGCAGTTATGGAACAAATAACTATAGTATCTACAAATACTTCAAATACTCCCCATAGCCCTTGACGTACTGGATGATCAGTAGTCGCAGCAGCATGAGCTATTGGCGCACTACCTAAGCCTGCCTCGTTAGTAAATACTCCACGAGCAACACCATACCTCATTGTTTCCTTAAGAAATGATCCTGCAAATCCACCTATAGCAGCTGTCCCTGTAAATGCACTGCCAAAGATTAAACCAAATGCTTCTGGAATATGAGCTGCATTTATAATAATTATTATTAAGCCACCTAATATATAAAATGCCGCCATAAATGGTACTAATTTCTCTGTTACTTGACCTATTCTTTTAATACCACCTATAACAACTAAAGCTGCACCTATGGCTATTATAATTCCTGTAGCTAACTTACTAACACCAAATGTTACTTCTAGTGATTGAGCTATAGAATTCGACTGAACCATATTTCCTATACCAAAAGCTGCTACTGCTCCAAAGAACGCAAATATATAAGCTAACCATTTCATATTTAATCCATTTGAAATATAATACATTGGACCTCCGACAAATCTTCCATCTTCTGTCTTTTCTCTATATTGTATAGCAAGAACTACTTCTGCAAATTTCGTAGTCATACCAAATATTGCAGCCAGCCACATCCAAAATATAGCTCCTGGCCCTCCAAGGGCAATTGCTGTTGCAACACCAGCAATATTACCTGTACCTACAGTCGCAGCTAAGGCTGTAGCTACTGCTTGGAATGCCGTTACCTCACCCTCGCCATGTTCGTCCTTAGAAAACATCTTCATCAATGTGTTTCTTAAAATATAACCAAGTTTTGTCAATGAAAAGAAATTAGTGCGTAAAGATAAATAAATGCCTGTTCCTACCAATAAAATAAGCATTGGTGGTCCCCATACGAAGCTATTAATAATACCATTGATTTCCATTAACCTATCCATGATTTACCTCCTTTTATTTATTAGAGTAAATCAATTATATACACAGTGCTTCAAAAAAACTCAAGAAACCTCACAATTGATTTCTGAATATTTTCAATTGTTATACTTTTCGCAAAGTATACATATACCAGATAGGAATTTTTTCATATTTATTGAGCCTTTTTCAATAGATTTTCCACGGATATGGTCCATTTCCTTCTTTATCTGTTCAAAATTAAACAAGGTATTTGAATATTCTACGAATATTTCATTCATATAATCTTCTATACCCAAAGATGCTATATTTCCCATTGCTATATTAATAGCCCTTCTCATTCTTTGTTCCATAGCCTTAGGATTATTAGTGAAGTTGATGCAAAGCTCCCTTATTGATGTAGCACTTATTTTTATTTTATTTTTTATCAAGAAGTTTACAACTTTTAGCAGATCATCACTTCCTATTTCCCCAATAATTCCGAGCTTTAGTAGTATCATATTGATATCTTGTTCACAAGCTTTGTTTTCAACTTTTTCTACAGATATTGGAGAAATATCGTTAAATATTTGTTGAATTTTTTTCATCTTTTCTTCTAATTCTATATTATATTTAACCTTTTTTATTATAGTTTCAACTTCTAAAGGATTTATAGGCTTATAAATGAAATATTCTATCCCATATCTATATGCCTTTTCCACATTTTCTTTAGCTGTAAAATCAGAAATCATAATAAATTTAATAGGATTTTTCTTTTTATTTATTTCTTCAATTATACGGAAACTACTAAATTCTTCATCTAGCATATCTAAAATAATCAAATCTGGTTGAGATGTCATTATTTCTTCTATATCTTCTAAAGGGTCACTAGATATACCTACTAATGACCCTAAGTGATTGTTATGGATAATTTCTTTTAAAGTATTTATATCATCCATTTTTTTATCCAATATAAATATCTTCATTATTTATCCTCCGATTATAATTATTTATTACAATCTTGTTTTGATTTTAAAAACTCCCATTTTGTCTCACTAGTTATAACTGAAATCAAAATTGCCATACAACCTATTAAAAATCTTATACTAAATTTCTCTTTTAGAAAAACAATGGCAAATGTGCTGCCAAATACTGCCTCTAAACTTAATATTATAGCTGTATGAGTTGAGTTAGTATACTTTTGTGCAACGGTCTGTATTAGAAATGCAAACATTGTACCGAATATGGATAAATATAGTATTGGTATTATTGCTTGACTTTGAATATAGAACTTCGTACCTTCAAATAATAATGCAAATATTAAAGAAAGCATTCCTGCTGTCCCTAATTGTACTATTGATATTACATATGGATCTGATTCTTTAGCAAAGTATCCTGTAGATGAAATATGAGATGCAAACATTATTGCACATAATAATGTAAGGAAATCCCCATAGCCTATTTTTAAATCACTATTTAGGCTAAGGACTCCAATTCCAGTTAAACATAAGAAGGCAGCTATTAAATCAAATTTATCTGGCCTTTTCTTAGATATACCCCAGTAAATAAATGGCACCATGACCACATTCGTAGCCGTAATAAAAGCTTGTTTCCCAGCCTCAGTATATTGTAGCCCTACTGTCTGAGGTGCAAATCCACCAAATAGAAACAAACCAACAATTACTCCAGCTTTTATATCTTTTATAGATGCCTTTTTAATTTTCTTAAAAAATATAATGGATAATACTATGGCGGAGATAATGAATCTGAAAAACAATAAATAATAAGGAGTTAAATGGTCTAATGCGTTCTTTGTGACCACAAATCCAGAACCCCAAATAATAGCAACTAAAAATAAAGATAAATCCGCGTATAAAGTTTTTTTATTTTCCAAAAAAATTCCCCCTCTCTATCCATTTAATTATACCATAATATACTATATAAATAACTTCTATTAAGTAAACTGACACCAAAAATATACTTTATAATAAAATAGTATTATATCAAAATATTAAGGGTGATTTTATGAATAAAAACTTAATTATAGGTGGCGACAGTACAGTTAGACTTGCAAATGGCAAATCTGTACATTATATAAACTTCGATAATGCTGCTACGACTCCTCCGTTTAAATCAGTTATAGATGAAATAGTTGATTTCTCTAATACCTATTCTTCAGTACACAGAGGCACAGGGTATAAATCCATTATATCTTCTATGTTATATGATGAAGGAAGAGAAATAGTATTAAATTTTATTGGAGGAAACAAAGACTATCATACAGTAGTTTTCTTAAAAAATACTACAGAATGCATAAATAAACTATCTTATAGATTACAGGATACTCTAAAGGATAAAGTAGTTTTATCTACATATATGGAGCATCATTCTAATCTGCTTCCTTGGAAATATAAATATGCTACAGATTATGTAGAAGTCGATAGTGTGGGAAGGTTATGTCTAGAGGATCTGGAGTTTAAACTAGAACTTTATAAAGGAAAAGTTGGTTTAGTTGCCATAACTGGTGCGTCTAATGTTACTGGTTATATTAATCCTATATATGATATTGCAAAATTATGTCATAAATACGGTGCTAAGATTTTAGTAGACGGAGCACAGCTTATTCCCCATAGCCAATTTGATATGAGACCTATATATAGCCCTGAGCATATTGATTATATAGCATTTTCTGCACATAAAATGTATGCCCCCTTTGGTACAGGAGTATTAGTGGCACCAAAGGAAATTTTTGAAAAAGGTTTCTCAGAACAAGTAGGAGGTGGAACTGTAAAATTTGTATCTATTAAAGACACCATATGGGAAGATCCACCTGAAAAAGAAGAAGCCGGAACTCCTAATCTAATGGGAGTAATTGCTCTATCTACAAGTATAAAAACTTTACAAGATTTAGATATGAGAAATATTGAAGATTATGAAAGAAGTTTAACTCGATATGCCTTAGAACTTCTAAAAGATATACCTAGACTTATTTTGTATGATGATATGAATATAGAAGAAAAGGTATCCATTATCTCATTTAATATGGAAGGCCTTGAGCATAACGAATTAGCAACTATACTTGCCCGTGAAGGAGGAATTGCTGTTAGAGATGGCTGTTTCTGTGCACAACCTTATGTTCAAAGATTACTTAAAATACCTAATGAGGATATAGAAAAATATATGTACGATGAATCTCTGCCTCGTCCAGGTTTAGTAAGAATAAGCTTTGGCTTATATAATGACTATAATGAAATATATCTGCTCTCATATCTGCTAAAAGAAATCAGCAAGGATATAGAATTTTATAAAAATAAGTATAGAAATTCTCCTTTCTACTAAACCTAGTGGAAAGGAGGTTTTTTTATGGATAATAACACTCATAAAAAAATGAGTATACTTATGTTTAGCGGCGAATACGATAAAGCCTTAGCAGCTCTTATACTGGCTAACTCTGCAAGACAGATAAATGTAGATGTAACTATGTTCTTTGCATTTTGGGGACTAATGCTAGTAAGAGACCCAAATAGTATCCCAGATGGAGAAAAAACTACAGCAGAAAAAATGTTTGCAAATATGACTCCAAGATATATTGAAGACTTACCTTTATCTAAAATGAACTTTGCAGGAATAGGCAAAAAAATGCTCTTGGGAATGATGGATGACAGCGATACTCCAAAATTATCTGATTTCTTAAATGGGGCATTGAAAAAAGGTGTAAATATGAAGGCATGTAAACTTTCCTGCGAAGTAATGGGCTTCAAAGAGGAAGAACTTCTTAAAGAAGTCAGCATAGTTACAGCAGAAGAATATTTAGTAGATGCTTTAGACTCCAATATCCAACTTTTTATTTAAAAACACAAGATATGAAATTGTGAATAACCCCCGATAAGCTAAAGCTTTTCGAGGGTTATTTTTTAATTAACACTTATTTTTTTCTTTCTGCATATAAAATCAACTAATGTAACCAATCCAGTTACAATAACTCTTAAATAATAATCAATAAATCTCCACAACATCAAGGCAAAGGATAAAATCTTCTTAGGGAATATGACCCTAAATAACATATAAAATCCGCCTTCTGCTGCACCAGCAGTTCCAGGAGTAGGCATAAAGGATACTGCCATATAATGTAGTGACTGAATAGCAATAATATCTATGAAATGTCCTTTTTCAAAACCTAATGCTAGGTAAACAAAAAAAGTAATAGAAAAACTAATTGTTAATTGTATTATAGACACTATAATTAGTTCTAATGTAGTTTTCTTGTCCTTTTTCATTTCTTCAACGCTTTTTTTATAATCTAGTAAAGTATTATTTATTTTTTCCTCAGATTTTTTTATATCCTTTACTATTTTAAATTTGTGTAAAATTCTAATTGATTTTTCTAAGATACTTCTGATGAATTTTTCATTTAACAAAAATCCAAATATCATAATTAAGATTATTATATTTACAAGACAGCCAACTACAACAAATGGCAGTGCCAATCGAGCCTCAGAATAAAGTAAGTTGAACCTTATTATAAACATAAACAATGCATAGAAAGTAACTACTAATTGGTATATTAAAAACCTATTAACAAATAACGATGATGCAGTACCTATAGGAACCCCATCATTTACCAGTGAATATATCTGAACTGGCTGCCCTCCAGTGGAAAATGGAGTAATGGCACTATAATACTGACCAATCATACAAAGCTTAAGGGATGATCCATAGGTACTTTTAATATTTAATGTTTTCTTCATTTTATAGAGTATATATGCCTCAAAGAACCAATATAGTACCATGCATAAGACACCTGCCAATAAAAACAGTGTGTTTGTGCTTTTAATCAATTCAGAAAAATTATTAAAATCATTGTTGTTAACAAAAATACATAAGGTAAGTACTATAAGCCCTATTAATATTATATAATTCAAATATTTTTTCATAATAATTCCTACTTTCTTTTTAAATACATAAAAGTTTCCATCCCTTATTATACATCTTTTTGCTGTAAATTAGAATGGCTAAAATATAAAATAAAATGACAACAGAAAGCAAGAATATCTATTTTACATCATTTTTATCTATTATTTCTTAATAAGCGACTGTCTAATTTCCTCAGGGACTAGACTTCCTCCAGTACCCCAACATATATGAGTTATATTTTCATTTTTATATTTTGCACTTGTAATTATAGGACCTAAAAATCCAGCCAAAGCAGAAGGTTCTAAAAATATTTTTTCTTCTTCATATAATGCATTTAAGAAATCATACAATCTATAATCATCAATAGTAAATGCACCAGTCAATATTTTATCCATGATTTTGCCTACAAAAGAAGAAGCTCTTCCAACAGCTAAACCATCTGCATCAGTTCTATTATCAAGGCCTATGTCTTCTACTGAAATTTCATCATGAAGACCTGAAAAGAGTCCTAATAACATGGCAGGAGAATGAGTTGGTTCTGCAAAGAAGCAATTTACATTATCTCCATACATTAATTTCAATCCATAGGCTACCCCTCCAGGGCCTCCTCCTACTCCACAAGGTAGATATACAAAAAGAGGATGGTCTTTATCAACAACGACTCCCATGTTATCAAGTTGTTTTTTAGTCCTTATGCCTCCAACAGCATATCCCATAAAAAGGTCCTTTGAGTTTTCATCATCTATAAAATAGGATTGAGGGTTATTATCAGATAGCTTTCTTCCTTCCTCAACAGCTTTTGAATAATCTGATGTATACTCAATTACATTTGCTCCCCTAGAGCGAAGTAATTCCTTTTTCCATTCTTTAGCATCCTGAGACATATGAACTATTACATTAAATCCTATTCTTGCAGATATGGTGCCAATACTTAATCCTAGATTTCCTGTACTTCCCACTTGTATCGTATATTGGGAGAAAAATTCCTTAAAATCATCATTGGCCATTATACTATAATCATCATCTAATTTAAGAGCCCCTTTATCTATAGCTAAAGTTTCAGCGTGTTTTAATACTTCATATATGCCACCACGGGCTTTAATTGAACCAGCTATGGGAAGAAGATCATCTCTTTTGAGGATTAAATTACCATATATCTTCGTTCCATATTCTTTCTCCATTAGAGTCTTCATTTTGTCAATTCTAGATATGGGGGATTCAATAATTCCATCTATTACTTCAGGAAACATCTTTTTTATATATAGTGCAAATCGTTTAAGTCTATTTTCTGCTTCAAATACATCTTCAAAGGATATTGGTAATGAATTTTTAATCTCATCAAAACTAGTATAATTGTTATTATACCAAACTACTTCCTTCGCAGATCTCAATTCATTTAATAATGGAAAATTCATGTGAAAAACCTCCAATACGATATCTTTTATATTTAGTATATATGATAAATATAGATAAGAAAAGAAAAAAGGCAAATACTAACTAAAAAATAACTCTCGAAAAATTTTAGTCTATTAAGGGTTATTTTATCTATTATCCCTATACAGTTTTCTTCGTATTATTATACCTTTTTTCCCATATACTGTCCTTTATATTTAACAACTTAGGATTGAAAACAGGATCAATTCCTTTAGCGATCTGTCCTTCATAATCCTTTAATATTTCAATTCCTTGTTTAGATAAAATTAATATTGCAATTATATTTAACCATGCCATTAATCCTACACCTAAGTCTCCACATGTCCAAATTAAATCACTTGTATTTAAAACTCCTGAGAAAGATGATAATATAAATATTATACGCATAATAAATATTGCAGTTTTATTTCTTGGGAACATATACATTATATTACTTTCTGCCTGATAGTAGTATGCAAGTAAAGATGTATAAGCAAACAAAAATATAGCTACTGCTACAAACTTGCTACCTAATCCTAAAAATAATGTATCTACAGCATACTGCGTATATAGTACACCATATTCTATACCAGGCAAATTCTCTACTATAAAGTTTCCACTTGCATCTAACACATTATATGAATTTGTCAATATTATCATTAATGCAGTTGCCGTACACACTAGCAATGTATCTATATATACGGAAAATGCTTGCACTAATCCTTGTTTCGCAGGATGAGAGGCTTCAGCTGCCGCTGACACTATTGCACCGGAACCTTGTCCAGCTTCATTTGAATAAACTCCACGTTTAACACCCCATGCTATGGTACTGCCTAAAATACCAGAGAATAAAGCCTCTTTCCCAAAGGCTGACTTAAATATCAAGGCAAATGCCTGTGGAACTTTTGTTATATTGACACCTATAATAATGAAAGCCATTATCACATATCCAGCTGCCATAATTGGTGCTATTATTTCTGCAGTTTTGCCAATTCTCTTAACTCCACCAAATATTACAACTGCAATTAATGCAGCTAAAATTAATCCTGTTAAGTAGATATTTATTCCAAAAGCTTCTTTCATAGAAGTTGCAATAGTATGGGTTTGAGCACCTGGCATCAATATACCTGGAGCTAAAATAGTCATTATTGCAAAAGCAATTCCATATAGTCTACTTCCTATTCCTTTTTCTATAAAATAAGCTGGACCTCCTATATAAATATTTCCTTCCTTTACCTTATATGCTTGAGCTAGAGAAGATTCTACAAAGGCAGAAGCGGCTCCTAGAAATGCAATTGCCCACATCCAAAAAATAGAGCCTGGACCACCTAACGCAATAGCAACAGCAACTCCTCCAATATTTCCTACACCAACTCTTCCTCCCACACTTGTTGCAAAAGCTTGAAATGGTGTAACTCCTGTTTCTGATGTTTCTCCTTTAGTTAATAATCTTATCATATCTTTGAAAAGTCTAACTTGTGGGAATTTCATCCTCAATGAAAAGTAAATTCCTGTTAATAGGCATAAACCTACTAGATACTTACTCCAAATAATAGTCTCTAAAAATGTTACAATGCCTTTAATATCCATATACTTTTCTCCTTATACAATATATTTAGGTTTGAAGGAAACCTATGAACTTTAGTGCAATTTTTATATCTTATTTAGATAAAATGGAACATATCCACCTCTCCCTTCCCGATTGCTATATTGTTATTATTTCAAATATTTAAACTATTTTGAATTAACAAAATCACTATTTAATTGAACTAAATCATCTATTAACTAAAATTAACTAATGATTACTAGAAACCCTATAAGTAAAAAAGGGGCTGTTCCATAACTAATTAAATTAGTTATGAAACAGCCCTGTTTTACTTTTATGGACTTTTTATTTTGAAATAGCTCCTTTTATTTATTCATAATTATTTCTGCATTATTATAAAGATTCTCTTTATAATCCTTTAAAAATTCATTTATATCTGTTTGAATATCTTCTTCATTATTACTTCGTGAGTGCATTATATTTATATTTTCTTCCATATATTTAGAAACTAATTTTTCTTGTAATTTCATAGTACTTAATATTTTATAATTGTAATCTCTTACTTGTTCTTTATATTGATCCATTGTAATATTCATTTCCTTTACATATTCTTTTAGTATTTTCATATTTTCATCATCATCTTCTTCTAAGGATTCAAATAAGTCATTCGTGTAATCCTCAACTTCACTTTCCGAAACAGTAAAACCTTCCTCTTCTGCTTCATTTACTATCAATATAAATTGAATATACTCTTTAAGCAAAGTATCATCATCTTTATCTCCATTATATGACTTTCTTGTTTCTCTAAATATATCAAATTTCTTCTGTGATATTTCTATACCATTAACATAGCATAAAATATCATCATCTTTCTCTAGCTGTTCTATAAATAAATTTTTAACTTGTTTTGCTATACCTTTTCCATTTATAGTGTTACTAGCATACACTATACTTGACATTATAGTTAACATTATTAAAGTAATTACAGTACCATACATATATTTTTTTTTCATTTTATTCAGCCCCTTTTATTTTTAAATAACTGTTTTAACTACTTCATAGTTATACTTGTGTTTACAGATGATATTGGATTTACAGCATCATCACATTTTAATGAGAAAGTTGTTTTGGCTTTAGCCGAGTATGGTTTTATTCTTACTTCTTTATTATTTTGTCTAGTTGAGATTCCTTCGGCATCTCCTGGTAAAATCATCTGATATACTTTATCTAATAGATCACTTGTTCCAACATATTTATCATTTGAATTATAAAAATTCACTTTATTTATTGTTGAGTTATTTAAATCTAATAAAACCCACCCTGTCCAATCTGTATAATATGATCCCATAATACTTGTCTTAATTACTACTTCATCACTATTTATATAATATTCTTCTGTATTAAAATAACTATGCTTTGCAGCACATGGAATTAGACCAATATCTGTTGTTACTAAAAATTTTGCAGTTCTATTTCCTCCATCTGACTTTTCACTATATGCATAAGACTCATTATTACCTATAAATACTAAAGCCATGCCATTGATAAACATACTATTTTAGAGCTCAATTTAATTTTCATAAAAATCCTCCCCTTTTCTATAGGGTTAATATATGATAACATAAGCACTATGATAAGTTTGTCAAAAACTGTCTATTTTAATTTTGATAAGAAAATTTAATAATTTCAGTATATCTTTAAAGCCTGAGCCTACAGGTTTTTTTATTATCAAAAACTTAGAGAATGTTTTCATCTGCTAAAATTTTTATAGCGAAGGGAAAGATTAAATTTAAATTTATATCTTTGTCACCTTCGCCTATTTTTTATAAAGCAGATGAAATTATAAAAGAAAATGTGCAAACAGATAAAAAAATTAGAAAAGATGCAGTTAGATTGTGTGATATTGTAGTTACCTCTGATCCAAAATTCTATAACAAGTTAACTGATATTGAAATAAGAAAATTTTTTAAAGAAAACTATGAATTTTTATGTAACAGATATAGAAATGAAAGTATAGTTTATTCGACTGTTCATCTCGATGAAACTACACCTATCTAATATATGATCTAAATTTGTCCTAACATCTTCAATAAAATATTTGCAATAATTGCAGAACCTAAATAAGTTCCTACCATTACAAAAATTGCAAGCACTACAATTCTCCATCCCGTCTTTTTAAGAGAATCTAGATTTTTTCCAGTATAGATTCCTGCATATCCCAATATAGGAGTAGCTAATGCTAGAAAATTAACTTTTGAAACTAAATTTGATATAGTTGCTGCTCCAGGAACTCCAGGTACTGTAAATAATGTAGACAATGTTACAATATATGCCACACTAGGAATTTTAGCTGGAATTATCTTAGCTAATAGGATTCCAACTACTGCTATTAATACTAAAATCAACATACCCGGAATTGCTTCTATCATATTGACCTTATAACCAACATAGTTTCCTACAACTGAGATTAATGCTGTTATCAACAATATAATAATTGAATCCTTTAATTTCATATTAATTTTCCTCCTTAGCTACAGGACCTTCAGGTAATTGCCCATATTTTATTTTATACACCCTCTTATATAGCCATTCAGACATTGGCAGTGCTATCCATAGTGACATATATAAACCATCTAGTCCAGAGAGCATATTACTTGCAGCTCCAAAAGCTGTTATCATCTCTTCCATTTCTGGAAACATAGCAACTAGTGAACCTACTCCCGCTGTCATCATACTGCCTGAACCTACTCCAGAGGCCATAGCTAAAGAATAGGGATGCAGCGGTGTATTTGCAGCAAGAAAACTTGCCATCAATCCAATAAATATAGTTCCAAATACAGTTCCAACTATATATACTCCTAGTACTCCCTGTCCTTCCTCACTATCAAGTCCAAACTTATCTCCTATTAAAGCAACATTTGGTTCTCTTGCTATTGAATGAGCTCCTCCTATGGCTTCCCTTTTCAACCCCAAGAATACAGCAATTGGAATTCCCAATAAAACAGTTCCTATATTTCCAAACTCTTGCAAAATAAGAGCAGGACTAGCAGCCAATATTTTAGGCAAAGTAGGTCCGATATTTGTACCATACTTAGCCATTAGAAGCATTAGAGTTAAACTTATTAAAGACCCAGCATCATCCATTTCTTTTTCTTTTGCAATATTTAAAAACTTAGGAGTCAATAATACACCGAAAATCATAGCATATAACATTGGTAACAGTACGATTGTTCCGATTCCAATGGGAATATTTACAACACCAATAAATTCAGAAATAACTACTAGCCCTAATGCCAATAAATGTAGTTTTACATTCCTCATTTTCTCACCTCATTTTCTTTTGATTTACATAAGATATTCCATGTAATACCATATTACTCATTACCACTGATGCAATAATAATTGCTCTATCATCACCATCAAATCTTGGATTATGCCAAACATAGTTCATATCTTTTCCCTTGTTTCCTACTCCAAGCCAAAAGAAAAATCCAGGTATTTTTTCAGTAAAAATTGAAAAATCCTCTCCGCCCATTGAAGGTATTGGATCAATAATTCCTTCATCTCCTACTATTTCCTTTGTTGCATTATATGCTAATTTTGTTAGCTCATCGTCATTAAATACAGCTGGCAAATCAAAAATATAGTCTAGCTCAACCTCTACCATATATGCCTTTGCCGTATATTCTAATACTTCCTTTATCCTCTTTGGCAGCATTTCTCTTACATATGGATTGAAGCTTCTTACAGTACCTGACATTTCCACAAGTTCTGAAATAACATTATTAGCAGTTCCAGCATTAAAAGTGCCTATGGAAATAACTGCTGAATCTAAAGGACTAATATTGCGGCTTATTATTGTTTGTAAATTCATTACCATAGCAGATGCTGCTATAATAGGATCCCTTGTAGCATTTGGTATGCCACCATGTCCTCCCTTACCTTTCACTCTTATTCTTATAGTATCAACAGCTGCCATTAATCCACCTTTTTTAATGGCAATCTTCCCCCATGGTATCTCTGGATTATTATGAAGTCCAAATATTAAATCAGCCTTAACATCTGTAAATAAGCCTTTCTCAACCATTAATTTTGCTCCCTTGTTTACTTCTTCTGCTGGCTGAAACACAAATATTACATTACCCTGCAACTTATCTTTAATATTAGATAAGATTATTGCAGCACCTATTACAGATGAAGTATGAAAATCATGACCACAGGCATGCATTATTCCATCTATTTTAGATTTATATGGGATATCATTTAATTCTTGAATTGGAAGTCCATCAATATCTCCTCTTAAAGCAATAGTAGGTCCTGATTCTTTTCCTCTTAACAATCCTACGACACCAGTTTCTATTCCTAAGTCCAATATTTCAATTCCTAAAGAAACAAGCTTTTCTTTAATCTTCTCAGTAGTTTTATACTCCTTAAAACTTAACTCTGGATACATATGAAGATCTCTTCTAAATTCAATTACTTCCTTCTCATATAATCTTTTCAGCTCTTCTAGATTTAGCATAATAGACCTCCTTATTTAATGACCCTATTCTGTAAAATCTATATCCCCTTGAACAAATAGTACAATTTATCTAATATCTATGACTATTCAAAATATCCTTTATAAAGCGGAAACCTTTTACTTATTTCTAATACTTCCTTCTTTATTTCATTAAGTTGATCTTCATTATCTATGTTATTAGCTACTTTATTTATTATTGAACCTATTTCATTCATATCCTCTTCTTTCATTCCCTTTATTGTCATTGCAGTAGTTCCTATTCTAACTCCACTAGTTACCATTGGCTTTTCAGGATCAAAAGGTATCATATTTTTATTTACTGTAATCCCAACATAATCCAATGCTGTTTCTAATTGTTTACCTGTTAGTCTCTTTGGTCTTAAATCTACTAACAATAAATGTGTATCAGTGCCGCCAGATACAATTCTAAATCCAAATTCTGATAATACTTCTCCCAATTTTTTAGCATTTTTTACAACTTGCTTCATTAGATTTGCAAATTCTTCTGTAGAAGCATGTTTAAATGTATATGCCTTCGCCGCCATAGTATGAAGATGAGGTGAACCTTGAGAGCCTGGAAATATTGCTTTATCAATTGCCTTAGCATGTTCCTCTTTACATAATATAAAACCGCCCCTTGCCCCACATAAGGTTTTAGTAGTAGTAGATGTCACAAAATCTGCATATTCCATAGGATTAGGATATATTTTAGCTGCTACAAGTCCTGCAACATGAGCCATATCTACTAATAAATATGCCCCTACAGATTTTGCTATTTCTGATATCTTCTTGAAATCAATAATTCTTGGATAAGCACTTCCTCCTGTAACTATAAGTTTTGGATTATGCTCTTTTGCAAGTCTTTCAATTTCATCATAATCAATTAACTCTGTTTCTTTATTTAATCCATAAGCAATGAAATTATAAATTTTTCCTGAAAAGTTTACTTTATTACCATGAGTTAAATGTCCACCTTGATCTAGTCTTAGTCCCAATACTGTATCTCCAGGTTCTAGTACTGCAGCATAAACTGTCTGATTTGCCTGTGAACCTGAATGTGCCTGTATATTTGCATGTCCAGCATTGTAAAGCTGTTTTGCCCTCTCTATACCTAGAGTTTCCATTTTATCTATTACATGACATCCTGCATGATACCTTTTTCCGGGAAAGCCTTCTGTAGTTTTGTTTGTTAATATACTACCTTGCAGTTCTAGTATCTCAGTTGGTACATAACTTTCTGATGCAATCATTTCAATACCTGTTCGCTGACGCTCTAACTCCTCATTTACTATTTGAAATAATGTAGAATCTGTTTTCTTTAAAGTATCTAACATATTGGTCTCTCCTTTACATAGTTGGTATAATACATTATTTCAAATATTCAAATTATTTTAAATTAACTAAATCACTATTTAATTGAACTAAATCATCTATTAAATAGGCAGTAGCTTTATGCTACTGCCTATAATTTTTAGGTGTGTTTCCAGTTATCATCTTAAATGTTCTATAAAAATAATTTAGATTATTAAACCCTACTTGACTTGCCACTTCCTTAATAGGGATTTCTTCACTATGCATCAGTTCTATTGCTTTATCAACTCTAATTTTATTTAAATATTTTATAAAAGTCATATCAAAATATTTATTAAATAATCTATTAATTTGATTTACACTAATATGAAAATCTTTAGCACATTGATTTAATTGAATTTCATCTCTATAACTAATATTTATATATTGAAGAATATCATTTAACAATGGATTATCAGTAAATCTATACCCTATAACCCTAGAAATTGATTGTTCTAATCCTTTAGACTCCACTGGTTTTAACAATATATCCTTTGCTCCTAATCTTAAAGAAGACTGAGCATACTCAAAATAACTAAAAGCAGTAACTACAATAAAAGTTATTGGTTCAATATAGTAATTATTTATATACTCCATAACATCTATCCCATCACTACTAGGCATTTCTATATCTAAAAAAACCAGTTCTGGCTTTAAGTCAAATATTCGCTTTATAGCTTCTTTTCCATTTTCAGCCTCTCCTACTACTTCCAATGGCATATTATTATTCTTTATTAAAATCTTTAATAAATCTCTAGCTAAGGCTTCATCATCAACAACTAATGTCTTAATCATAATTCCTCCTTTATAGCTGGAATTACTATTGTTACTTTAGTCCCAATGTTTTTTTTACTTGAAATTTTGAATTCGAAATTATTATGATGAAGTAATTCTAGCTTTCTATATATCATCATCAATCCACTGATTATAAATCCTTCTGCTTGTCCTTTAATCATATTATTCAGCTTATTAACTTCCTCCTCATCTAACCCAGTTCCATTATCTTGTATCATAATGGAAATCCTGTCTTGTCGTTTTGTACAATTAATCTCAATATTAAGATTGTCCACTTTGTTTCTAAAACCATGAACAAAGGAATTTTCGATTATTGGCTGAATAAAATTAAAGGGAATTCTTGATAATTTAGCATCTGCACAAATATTGATATTTACATTAAGTCTTTCGCCATATCTTAATTTTTGTAATTCTAAATAATCCATAATAAATAAAATCTCATCATTTAATGTAGCAATAGAACTGCTGGATTTTAATGAATATCTAAAAATCTTCGATAATCTAACTATTGATTCATAAGTATTTATACTACCTTCTTTTATGGCTAAACTAGCAATTGCATTTAATGTATTGAAAAGAAAATGATTATTAATTTGTATACTTAAAACTTGCTCTTTTGTAGACTTTAGACTCTCCTCAAGCAATAATTCATTTTTGGCAATATCTTTGATAATCTCTTCTTTTTTATATAATTCCATCTCAGTGTTTTCCAATAAATAATAATATGAGATATTTTTGCTTAAAGTTTTTATATGCTGTAATATAGCCATAATACGTCCTTGATGTACTACTTGAATCTTGCGAAATGATTCATAGTCTTGTCCCAATTCTTCTTTCATATCCATATGATTTTCATCATATATCCTAATATGTCCTCCTTTTATAGTACCAACTAGACTATTGTTGATAATAATCGGCATAACAAATACCCTCAATCCATATTGACAAACAAAGGCAAATGGATCTTTATAATGGGGAGGCATATATTCATCATAGATATTATATAAGTTACAGTTTCTTGTATCTTTATGTACATTACATTTTTTCATACAAAATTCTGGATAATTATCAGAAATAATAACCGGATTATTTGTTTTATCAAATATCGATAATGGAATTGCTAATATCTCACTGGCCTCATCATATAGATGCTTAATCTTATGATTTAATACTATGGTATCTTCAAAATCTTCTATATACATCTGCCCATTATTTAAAATATAATTTGAAGGAGTACGCTGATTATAATATACTGGAACAGATATCAACAATTCTTTTATTGGTATTTCTCCAGTATTTATAGCTTCATGTACTGAGCCTGCATCTATATGATATAAGGAGCCAGGTTCTTTGATACTTAATTCTTTTCCTATAACTTGTTCTCCTAGTCCAGATAACACATATAATAATTGCTCATCTCCATAATGAATATGCTCTTTCTGCCTTTTCCCCGGTAAAATTGTACTAATCCCTATATGCATTATATTTGTCGAATTCTTAATATCTGGTTCATAAATCCACTCTATACTACCCCAATCAAAATACTGTATATGGCCCATTATTTTCACTCCTAAAAGTATTGATTATAGATAAGTTTATAACGATTTTAGAATATTAAAATTATTCGCATATTCATATATAGTTTACTATATTCCTACACAAAAGTAAACTTGTATTACAGCTGTACAGTAAAAAAGGTATTGATAAATCATTCTATTTATCAATACCTTTTTTCTAAAATTCCTTCATCTTATATATTCTTTTTGAAATCTGTAAAGATATTAAATATAATATTATTCCACTAACTGCAAATATAAGTGCAAATAATTTTAAATCCATTCTTATTATATTTTTAAATAAATTTGTAGTCTCAATTTTTCTTCCAAATCTACTTATTACATTAGGCAAAATAATCAAAAGCATGTAAAATATTTGGCTAAAGGCCTGGGATTTTCCTATACTATAATATTGAAATGGTAAATATATTGAAAAAAATACTAAAGATAATCCAATAATGAAAAATATATCAAATATAGTAACTGGACTACCTATGGCTTTACTGCTTATGATAATTTTAGATATATTTGATGTTATAAATCCAACTCCTGATATGGCAAATATATAAAACCCCATGGATATATATTTTGCTCCAACTATATCATATCTATTGACTGGCAGAGAATTTAACATCACATCTGATTTAGCTCTTATCTCATGGTGAGTAGAAAATATTGAAACTATATATATCATTATAAAAACAGAAAATCCATATATAAGTTTAGATTTATATATATTTTCAGTAACCATTCCAATATAACCAAAAATCGCCACTCCACAGAATACAAATAAATTTATCATTCTAAGTAATCGTATGTCCTTAATCACAAGCTGTTTCATCTCTATCCCTCCTATGCCAAATCCCTTGTTTTATATAATCCGATAGATATTACCATTGATACCAGATATACTATAGCTGTTATAATTAGTGAATTTATTCCTTGAATATTTAATGAGTTAAATATATTAATATCTTCACTAGATCCAATAACACAAATATTTATAATTATCATATACATTACTATATTTACAATATTACCCAATTTAGGTGGTAACTTAAAATATGCTGGTAAAGATACTGATGTAATAATGGTAAATATAATTAATGTCTCTTTTATTACGGAAATATTTAATCCCCCAGCTATTTTAAGTTTAAAAATACTAATAATCCAAAAATATACTCCAACTAATATAACACTTAAAAAATAATTTATAAATATGGATATATACTTGCTTATTACAACCTCCTTCTTTGTAATTGGTAAGGATTGTATTAGAGTATGAGTATTATCTTTTATTTCATATTTAAAAGGCATATTAGTTAATATATAGCCATAACTTAATATCA
Source organism: Tissierella praeacuta (assembly GCF_040396155.1). GTDB lineage: Bacteria > Bacillota > Clostridia > Tissierellales > Tissierellaceae > Tissierella > Tissierella praeacuta_A. The sequence continues at coordinate 21,394 of NZ_JBEBOY010000019.1, read as the reverse complement.
TCAAAGGAGATATATTTGTACTATTGATTTCCAATATTAATAAGAGAAAAGGAAAAAATAATATTAAAAAAACTACACTTTTTTTATTTGAAAAGTTCAACATTAAATCTTTCCTTATTAAGTTTAACATCTCTCTACCTCCTTACACTGTAAACCATTATATCTTCAAGTGTTGGTCTTTCTATTATTGCTTCATCACCAAATAACTTTTTTAATTTTTGTGGATTTTCTACTAAACCTTCAAATCCAACTTTTGTTTCCCTAATACCTATAAATTCTTTTCTTATATCATCATCCAATAGATTATTTCCACCTTTTATTATTCCATAGGATTCCAAGATATCGTCTTTGGATTTAGAGAAAATTATTTTTCCATTATTTATAAATGTAATATAATCTGCAATCTTTTCTAAATCTGTAGTTATATGAGTAGAAAAGAAAATAGATTTATTTTCATCCTGAATTATATTATATAATATATCTAAGATTTCCCTTCTAAATACTGGATCTAGTCCTGAAGTAGGTTCATCCATTATTATTAAATCTGCATTATGAGATAAAGCTACTCCCAAGGAAAATTTCATTTTCATCCCTTTAGATAACTTCTTTATTTTTTGGCTAATGTCTAAATCAAAGTCCTTCATATATTGATTAAATAATCTCTCATCCCACTCTTTATAAAAAGGTGCTATTATATTTTTCATTTGTTTGATAGTTAAATCCTCGTAAAAGTAAGATTCATCATATACAAATCCTATTCTATTTTTAATTTCTTTTTCAAATTTTATATTATCTTTGCCAAATATTTTTATTTCTCCAGAATCTTTTTTTAGTAAATTCATTATAAGCTTTATAGTTGTACTCTTACCTGCACCATTTGGTCCAATAAATCCCATAATATAGCCAGACTCTAATTTAAATGATACATTATCAAGTTTAAATTTCTTAAAATTCTTAGACAAATTTTTAATTTCTAGCATAGTTAAACCTCCTCAAATAAAATTCTCAACATTTCTTTTATCTCTGCATATCTAAGTCCTAATAATTTAGATTCTTGTACCACTTCAGATAATTTATCTTCTATAATCTTTAACTTCTTTTCCTTTAACAGCTCTTTATTTTGCATAGCTACAAATGAACCTTTTCCTTGCATTGTTTCTATAAATCCTTCTTTTTCCAATTCCTCATATGCCCTCTTAGTGGTAATAACAGATATTTGAAGATCCTTCGCAAGACCTCTTATAGATGGTAAAGCCTCTCCCTCTTCTAATTCTCCCTTTATTATCATGGCTTTTATCTGCTTGGCTATCTGTTCATATATAGACTCACTAGAAGAATTAGATACTATTATTTTCATAATCAGCCTCCTAACATAACTGTTATTGTTGTATATACTGTATATAATCTATATATACAGTATATACATATATTATACCTTTGTCAAGAAATTTTTCAGTTGACAATTATATAAAATTCATCTATTATACTAATGTAAACCCTTTTATATATTATAGTTTACAATGGGGAGGTAATAAAATGAAAATGTCTACAAAGGAAATGGCTTTAGTCTCTATGTTTACAGGCCTTACTGCCATAGGAGCTTTTATTAGTATACCCTTAGGTGATGTACCTATTACTTTGCAAACTTTGTTTGTTATTTTATCTGGTCTTATTTTAGGACCTAAATTAGGTGCTCTATCCCAAATAGTATACATAATCTTAGGATTAATAGGAATACCAATATTTGCAGGTTTTAGCGGTGGTCTTCAAAATATAATGAAACCTAGCTTTGGATTTGCTATTGGATTTATCTTTGCAGCTTATATTGTAGGAAAAATATCACATTCAGGAAATAAGTTGTCACCTAGAAAAATCTGGATTGCATCTTTAGTTGGAAACATAATAATATATTTATTTGGGCTACCTTATATGTATTATATAGTAAATATAGTAATGGCAAAGGGGCTATCATTTAATCTCATTATAAAAACGGGGTGCTTACTTTTCTTGCCTGGAGATTTTATAAAATTTATAATAGCTTCAATTGTTGCCATAAAGACCTTACCTACACTTAATCAAAAAGGATTATCCTTAGATTAAGATAATTATATATCTTTTATATACTTATTATGGAACTTATTCTTTATTATACTCAAATTTTACTATAAAAGGCTTTAAAAGCCTTTTTCTTTTCATTTTATAAAAACATAAAAAATAGCTGTCTCAAATTTTTATTTTGAGTCAGCTATTTTTAATTAGCTTATTTGAATATCTGATTTATCTGGTAGGAGCATTCCTAAAACAGCGCCCAATATTGCTGGAACTAGCCATGACAATCCCCATGATGCCAAAGGTAAATATTTAACTATATGAGTAAAATATGTCCATATCTTAAACCTATATAAAAGCTCCAAAGTACTTACTATTAAAGTGGCATATATTGCATGTCTGTAAATGTTCTTATTTGGTTTGTTCCCCAAGATCATAGTTAATAAAATCATTACTATTACAACTGGATACATGAATACCAGTATTGGTTCTGAAAAAGAGATTATAGACTCTACTCCTCTTACAGACATAATAGCACTAAATATTGTAGTTGCTATTACTATTGTTTCATATTTTAATTTTCCTTTACTTATTTTACTAAAGTATTCCCCAACTGTAGCAGTAAGTCCTATGGTAGTCGTCAAACAAGCTAAGGATACTACTAATCCTAAACCTATTTTTCCAAAGCTCTCTAAAGAATTATCTGCTATATTTACTATTAACTCTACCTTTTCTATATCCTTTGAAAATAAAGAACCTCCAGTGGCTCCTAAATATCCTAATCCTCCATAAACAATAGTTAAACCTCCTACTGCTATTAGACCAGCCTTCTTAGTCATACTGATTTGATCTTTTTCATCATCATATCCACTTTGAATTAGAGATGTAGTTATTATTCCGCCAAATAATATAGATGCTAAAGCATCCATAGTTTGATATCCACTAATGAACCCCTCAGAAAATGGTCTTGCAAAACTTTCCGGTACAGGCATTCCCATAGGATCTAGAATACCTTTAACTATAATTAAACCTAATAATATAAGTAATGTAGGTGTTAAAATCTTACCTATTTTATCAATTACTCCATTTGGTTTTATAACTAATAATAAAGTTAATCCAAAATACAGTATAGCAAATATTGTAGGATTTCCATTAGGCATGATAGGTAAAACTCCTATTTCAAAAGCAGTTGCTCCTGTCCTTGGAATTGCTAGTAATGGTCCTATAGCCAGAACAACTGTTATACCTAAAAATTTACTAAATAAAGGAGAAACTCTTCTTCCCAGTTTATCTACATCTCCTCCAGCCTTAGCAGAAGCCATTATGCCTAAAAGTGGCAATCCAATTCCTGTAATAAAGAAACCGAAAATTGACCAATTCCATTTCTGACCTGCTAGCAACCCTAAAAATGGAGGAAATATTAAATTTCCTGCACCAAAAAACATAGAAAATAATGCCGCTCCTAAAATAAATGCATCGTTTCTTTTCTTTTTCAAAACATCACCTCTTCAAATTTAAAAATTTTTTTAAATTGTATCATAAATTTGAAAATTGTGCAACTATTTCAACATATAAATTTCTATAATTAATTATATCCATTTATTCCTCTAACTGACACTTCTCCAGAATAAAGATTTGCAATAACTCCATCCTCAAATTCTACAACCAATTCCCCTTCTTCATTTATATTTACTGCTTTTCCTAATTTTATTTCCCGTCCTTTAATTACTCTAATCTCTCTACCTATTAAAGCAGAGTTTTCTTTACATATATCTATTGCTATAGATATAGTATTATTATCCCTAAATTCTATATAAAATTTCTCAAATTCATTTACAATATTAGCTAATAATTCTTTTCTATCTATTTTTTTCCCTTCACTAATCTTAATTGATGTGCCTTTATCTTTTAAATCTTCAGGTATGTCCTCTTCAGAAAGATTAGCATTTATCCCTATGCCCATGACTACATAATTAATCATATTTAATTCTGCACTCATCTCCGTTAATATACCGCAAATCTTTTTTCCATTTATTAATATATCATTTGGCCATTTTATTTGAGATTTAATATTCATATTTGATAAAGCTTTATGTACTGCTGCTGCACCTAATAATGTTATCTTCGCAACTGTCATCGGTTCACACTTAGGTTTTAGAATTATACTCATCCATATGCCTTTTCCCTTAGGTGATATCCATTGTCTGCCTAATCTGCCCTTTCCACTTATTTGTTCTTCTGCAACTACGACAGTTCCTTCTTTTTCTTCTAAAGCCATTTCCTTTGCTTTTTTATTTGTAGAATTTATTGAATCAAAATAATATATATTTCTCCCTATAAATTCCGTATCCAAATATTTTTTTATCTCTTCATATGTAAGTATATCTGGCAGTGATATAATCTTATAGCCCTTTCTAGGAACAGATTCTATAATATATCCATCTTCCTTCAACATATTCATATATTTCCATATGGCCGCCCTAGTCATATGAAACTCTTTAGATATTTCTTCTCCTGAAATAAAATCATCTTTATTTTTTAAAATTTCTAAAATTTTATTTTTCAATTTATCATCCCTCTTTTATTTATAATCAAGAAATAAAACTCTTATTTTTATCTGTATAGTAAGTATAGATTTAAATCCATTAACTTGTACTAAAACTCAAATTATCCTAACATTAACAAATAGATCTAATTTATAAAAGAGACGAATTATTTCGCCCCTTCTATAAATTATTATTCCTTAGTTAATTTTAATCTTATCAATTATATTTTCAATATGTCTTTCATACTATATAATCCCGGTTCTTTATTAATTATAAATTTAGCTGCTTCTAATGCACCATTGGCAAATACCTTTCTATCATAAGCTTCATGACAAATCTTAATAGACTCTAGTTCATTTATAAAGTCTATTTCATGATATCCAGCTATATTTCCGCCTCTTATGGCATGAACTCCTATTTCACCTTTTTCTCTAGGACATTCTCCAACTCTTCCATATTGATGTTTCCTAATTGAACCTAAGCCTTTTTCTATGGATTCTATTATTGTTACAGCACTACCTGATGGTGCATCTTTTTTTCTATTATGATGAGCCTCTATTACTTCAATATCTACATTATCTCCAAGTATTTCTGCCGTTTTTTCTACCAATGCAAAAAGTAGATTCATACCTAAAGACATATTAGTTGCATAAAGAATTGGTATTGTAGCTGCTGCCTTATTTATATTTTCTAATTGTTCTTTACTATATCCAGTTGTACCTATTATAATAGGTAGATTTCTACTTAATCCAATCTCAAGTACTTTATCTAAAGCAGACTCATGAGTAAAATCTACCAATACATCAAATTCAATATCATCTTTTGGCATGGGAGTATCTTTACATAAACCATAAACATTACTCCAATAAACATCTTTTATCGCTAGTTCTTTAATTATGTTCCCCATCTTTCCTTTTATCCCATTGATTAATAAATTCATATTAACCTCCTAAATAAGATTCAACCTTTTCATCTCTTGAATCAATTTGATTCTATTGTTCTCTTCCATAGATGTAAGAGGAAGTCTTAGTTCATCTTCGATATATTTCATCTCTGCCAAAGCTGCCTTAACTGGTATAGGATTTACTTCAGAGAATAATAAATCTATAAACTTCTTATATTCCAATTGAAGTTCCAATGCTTTAGCCACATTTCCATTCATAAAAGCTTCACACATTTCCTGCATTTCCTTAGGAATTACATTAGATGCAACGGAAATAACTCCATGACCACCACAAGCATATATAGGTACTACTTGGTCATCATTGCCTGAATAAATCATAAAGTCCTCTGGAACCAATCTTTTTATCTCTAAAATTTGTGAAATATTTCCACTAGCTTCCTTAACCCCTATTACATTCTTCACCTTTGACATTGCTACAACTATATCTGGAGGTATATTTACTGCCGTTCTACCAGGTACATTATACAGTATAACTGGTAAAGTTGTAGTATTAGCCACTGCTGTAAAATGTTCTATCATTCCCTTATTTGTACATTTATTATAATAAGGTGTCACAATTAGTATTCCATCAGCACCTAATTCCTCTGCTTGTTTAGTATATTTAACTGCAGTATCAGTACAATTAGAACCAGTACCTACTATAATAGGAATTCTCTTTGCATTTTTATCTATTGCTGATTTAATTACTTCTTCCCTTTCTTCATAGGTTAATGTTGCTGCTTCACCTGTAGTACCTAATACTATTAAAGCCTGAGTTCCATTTTCAATTTGAAACTCAATTAATTTTTCATAAGCTTCTTTATGAAATTTCCCATCCTTAAATGGGGTGACTATGGCAACACCTGCTCCTTTAAACATAATTATCCCTCCACTTTAATATTTTCTATTGCCTCTATAATTTGAACAGCATTAGTAGCTGCTCCTTTTCTAAGATTATCCGCTACTACCCAAAGAGATAGACCCTTAGGATTATAAAGATCCTTTCTTATTCTACCAACATAAGTAAAATCAGTATTTGCTATTTCTCTAGGAGTAGGATATTTATTTATTTCTGGTTCATCTTCTACTATTATACCCTTAAAATCCCCTAATGTTTTCTTGATTTTATCTATCTCTACTTCTTCCTTAAGCTCTAAGTATATGGATTCACTATGACCATAAAAAACTGGAATTCTAACAGCTGTAGGATTAATTTCTATAGTGTCATCCTCAAAAATCTTATGGGTTTCATAAACCATCTTCAATTCTTCTTTTGTAAATCCATTCTCATTAAACACATCTATATGAGGTATACAATTTCCTGCTATCTTTCTTGTATACATCTTATTTGGGTATTCTTCATCTATTAATTGATTTTTTAATTCTTCTATAGCCTTGTACCCACTACCTGATACTGCTTGATAAGTAGATACAACAATCCTTTTTATACCATATTCCCTATATAAAGGAGCTATGGCTACAAGCATTTGAATAGTAGAACAGTTTGGGTTAGCTACTATTCCTCTATATCCCTTTAATACATGTGAGTTTACTTCTGGTACTACTAAAGGTATATCTTTCACCATTCTAAAATGTGATGAATTATCTATTACCATATTACCTGCCTTAGCTGCTATTGGTGCATATTTTTCTGATATACTTCCTCCTGCAGAAAATAATAGATAATCATATTGTTCCTTCATGGCCTCCTCAGTTAAAAGTTCAACTGTAACCTCTCTATTATATTTATCTAATTTTATAGTTTTTCCTGCTGATTTTTCAGATGCAAAAAGTCTTAGTTCTGATATAGGCAAATTCCTTTCCATAATGACTTCAATCATCTTTTGACCTACAGCACCTGTAGCACCTACAATACCAATTACTAAACCCATATTATATCACTCCTATTCTTGGATAAACCATAAATATATTATATCTCCTATAAACTTTCTAAACAATAATTACCTTAATCATTATCATATTGTTATTATATGAGATGACTGTTAAATATTACATTAAATATACTATTTATATAATGATTCTAAAAAAGACCCGTTACTAAATTAAGTATGATAGTATATCAAACTAACTATAGATAGGTCTCTTTTAATTTTTAGCTATTCATTTTTTTCATCATTAATCACTCAATAAATCTTTTAAATCTCCAATTACTTTATAATCAGCAGCTTTTAATTCTTCAATATTTTTCTTACCCAAAAGTAACATCAATATCTTCATTTTATACAAAGTTGCCTCTAAATAATTTCTTGCATTTTCATATCCGCCATGAAGCAGATATGATAGTATCTCTCCTGATATACCTACTATATTTCCGCCAATTACTAATGACTTTACAATATCCATACTAGTCCTTATACCGCCACTAGCAATTAAATTTAAATCCTTAGGCAACTCTCTACATTTAATTAGAGCTAAAGCAGTGGGAATACCCCATGAATAAAGATCAGAAAAATCTATATTATTATATCTAATATCTTCGATTTCAATAAAATTAGTTCCCCCATATCCTGATATATCTATATTTCTAACTCCAACATTATATAATTTTGAAGCAGCTTCCTTTGATATGCCAAAACCAACTTCCTTTACTATAACAGGCTTGTCAACTTTTTCGACAATGACTTCAATATTATCCAAAATTCCTCTAAATTTTCTATCTCCTTCAACCATAACTATTTCTTGAGCAGGATTTAAATGCAATTGTATTGCATCACCCTCTATCATATCTAAAGCCTTTTTTATATCCTCTAATGATGCTTGTGCATTGAGATTGGCTATAACTACACCATCATCTCCAATAGTTTGTCTCACTATTTTAAATGACTCTTTACATTTGTCATCATCATATAATGCTATGGTCTGAGAACCAACAGCCATAGGAATATTAAATTCTTTAGCAAGTAATGACAAATCTCGATTTATTTCCCAGGAAAAGTCAGAACCTCCTGTCATAGCATTGATTATAATTGGATAATCTACAGTTTTCCCTAAAAAAACTGTTTTAGTGTCTATATCTTCAAAATTTAAGTCTGGTAAAGCATTATGTTGTAAAAATACATCTTCTAATAATGTAACACCTTTATAGGTAGTTCTTAGATAGTTCTCCACATGTTCTTTTTTCCTTTTTTCTCTCATATCTTCACCTCTATCTATTGAGTTAATAAATAGTCTTCAAACATTTCTTCTACAATTTTTCTTGTTTCTTCCTTATAATATATCCAATAGTCAACTCCTGAAATTCTCTTACCTTCTCCCGGAATTGTATTTGTTGTCATATTTTGCATATCAATTTTTGTAGCCGATAATGCACCTTTTGCAATAACCTTAAATGGAATATTGGTTTCCACATAATCATAATATGTCTCAATAAACTTTGGTAATTTTACTATATTTTTAGGTGTTAAAGTTTGCTTAATTAATTCCTTCATAAACATTTGCTGTGCTTTTATCCTGCCTATATCCCCTTCTGCATAGCCCTTCCTAAATCTTAAAAAATCATGTGCTTGCTTACCATTTAATGTCTGCAGTCCCTTTTTTAAATCTATATGAAGGGGTGGGATTCCAGGTGTTGTATCATCGTATTTCATTCTTTGCGGTACATCTATTTCTACTCCACCTATTGCATCTACTATTGACATTACAGCTTTATAATCAACCTTTACATAATAATCTATATCTAGGTTAAGGAAATCCCTTAAAGTTTTCATAGTAAGTTCTGGTCCTCCATAGGCATGTGCATGATTGATTTTATCTTCCTTACCCTTTACTAATACCCTTGTATCTCTAGGTATAGATAGTAAACTTATTTCACCTGTTTCAAAATTAACTTTAAAGAGCATCATAGTATCTGTTCTTGTACCCTTTGACTTTTTAACATTTTCAGCATCTACACCCATCATCAGGAATAGAATTTCATCTTTATTTTTTGGATCTGGTTTATTTTCCTCCTTCACTTCTCCACCGATATCATCGTCAGTAGTTGCAAAAGAGTCGCTTTTTGAGAATAATTTTTCACCAACAAAAGTAAAAGTTATGGCGAAAAATATAAAAGATAATACAAATGATAATATAAACTTTTTTTTCATTGTTACACCTCTAGCAATTAAATTATACATTAAATGATACTACATATGTCGACTAATTACAATTAAAAACACAGCAAAATAAAGTTACAATTTAAATACAATAATTTTTTCCACAAAAAAAAAGAGGCTTAAAGCCTCAAAAAAGAAGTGATTCCTTATTTAAAAATGGAACTATCTAATATTAAAACAATAAATGCCCGATTAATGCAATAATTGGCAATGTAACCAAAGTTCTTTCAATAAATATAATAAATAACTCTCCTACATTTACAGGTATCTTAGAACCTAAAATAACAGCACCTACTTCTGAAAGATAAATAAGTTGAGTAACTGATACTCCAGCGATTACAAACTTAGTTAATTCAGATTCTATACTAGCTCCTATTACAGATGGTAAAAACATATCTGCAAAACCTATTATCATAGTTTGACTTGCTTCTGCTGCAAAAGGTATCTGTAACAGCTTTAATATTGGAATAAATGGCATACCTAACCAAGTAAATACTGGTGTAAATTCAGCAAGAATTGTTGCCACAGTTCCGAAAGCCATAATAACAGGCATAACCCCTACCCACATTTCAAGGACATTGTGAAATCCACTTTTAACAAAACCTTTGAAATCTGTGCTATTCTTTGCCTTTTCAACTGCCTGTTCAAGTCCCCAAGTAAAAGGAGTATAGCCTACAGGTACACTTTCCATATTATCTCTACTAATCTCTGTTAGATAATCATCTTTTTTCCATGACAATGGTGGTATACGAGGTACTATAATAGCTGCCACTACCCCTGCAAAAGTAACTGCCAAGTAATAAGGAACAAAAAGTTTTTCTAATCCTACTTCCGCCAATACTACCAACGCAAATGTAATAGATACTGCTGAAAAGGTTGTAGCTATAACTGATGCCTCTCTAGTAGAATAATAGCCTTCCTCATATTGATTATTTGTAAGCAAAACTCCAATGGTTCCATCCCCTAGCCAAGAAGTAATACAGTCTATTGAGGATCTTCCAGGAAGTTTAAATATTGGTCTCATAACTGGTGTAAACATTGACCCTACAAATTCAAGTAATCCAAAATCCAATAATAAAGGAAGCAAAAATGCTGCGAAAAAGAATATAGTAAGTAATGTTGTTAAAAGTCCATGCAATAATAGCCCCCCAGTATTTTCATTCCATATCCAACTAGGTCCAATTTCAAAATATGTCAAAACAGCCAATATCATGCCAACAACTCTAACTGTAAACCAAAATCCATTTACATTAAATAATCCTTTCATTTCTTTAGATTCTTCAATGAAGTTTGGCTTTGCTATTTTATAAATTATAGTCATAATTCCGGTAAATGTAATAAGCAAAGTAATTATAGTTGGTAATGCAGGTTCTAATAATCCAGCAATCCCCTTAGATAATATTGCAACTGGAATCGTATAGTCCCCATTATACTTTAAAGGAATCATAAAGAGCATAATACCTATTAAAGATGGAAGTATGAATCGTGAATAATCTTTGCCAGAATGTTTTTTATTAATATTATCTGACATAAGAGTCCCTCCCTTCATTTTTTATTATATTTTCATCTCTTTCCTTTATCATATTACCATGATATCACGAAATATTGCTAATTACAATAATTAATATGAATATTTGAAATTTTCTTTAATATCTAATAAAAATAAATTGCATATCATATGATTATATAAAAATTTTATTTAAATATCCATTTTAAATATCCATAGTAAAATAATGGCACAATAATTCATCTCGATAATATGTTTCTTACTATAGATATATTTTATTGGATTAAATTTTATTTGTATGGTAGTATATCGAGGGAAATACTATTAAAAATTAAAAAAGGAGAGATGCTATGAAGGATATCATCAGAAAATTACCAGTACCCATTGTAGGTCTAATGCTTGCTTTAGCAGCTGCTGGAAATTTAGTCTTATCTTACGGAGAAATATACAGAAATATCTTTGGTATATTATCAGCAATTATTTTACTTCTAATCCTACTTAAAGTTCTCATGTTTCCAAAAGGAGTTTCTGAAAGTCTAGATAATCCTGTAGTTGCAAGTGTTTTCCCTACTCTTTCTATGGGGATCATGCTTTTATCTACGTATCTTAAACCATTTGCTCCATTATTAGCATTTGGTATGTGGATTGCTGGGCTAATACTACACGCAGTTCTAATTATTTACTTTACTAAAAAGTATATTTTTGATTTTAACATCAAAAAGGTTTTCCCATCTTGGTTTATTGTTTATGTTGGAATAGTAGTTGGATCAGTAACTGCTCCTGCATTTGACAAAGCAAATATTGGACAAGTTCTATTTTGGTTTGGTTTTATATCTTATTTCTTATTATTACCAATAGTTATTAAAAGAGTTACTATCATTAAAGAAATACCTGATCCAGCATTGCCAACTCTTGCAATCTTTGCTGCACCTGTTGCTCTTTGTTTGGCAGGATATATGAATTCATTCCAAAATAAAAATATGATAATTGTATGGTTATTAGTAGCTCTATCACAATTGTCATATTTATATGTACTATCTAAGTTACCAAGTTTGTTGAAATTAAAATTCTATCCATCTTATTCAGCTTTTACATTCCCAATGGTTATTAGTGCAATTTCTATTAAATTAACCAATGGTTTTCTAATTAATGCTGAGAAACCAATTGCTGTTCTAAAATATGTTGTTAAGTTTGAAGAACTAATAGCAGTTTGTATTACATTTTATGTATTAATTAGATATATAAGCTTTCTATTTACTAAAACTGAAAAAGCTAAATAATCTAGTTCTAAAATATCAATATAATGAATTTAAGGAGGTATTTTTCAATGACAAAGGAAGAATTATTGGCAAAGGTTAAAGAAGAAGCAGAGGGATATTTCGCAAGGGGAGAATTTTTCTGTTCAGAAGCAGTAGCTCAAACCATTAACAATCTACTAAACAATCCATATGACAACAATATTGTAAAAATGGCTTCAGGTTTCCCAATAGGCATGGGGAAATCAGGTTGTTTATGCGGTGCAGTAAGTGGTGGGCAAATGGCTCTTGGAATGGCATATGGTAGAGTTCATGGCGAACCTATGAATGAAAAAATGTTCCCTGTTGCTGCAGCTCTACATGATTTTATAAAAGACGAATATGGTGCAACTTGTTGTAGAGTTATTACCAGACAATGGGCAGGAGATAATTTCCAAAGTCCAGAGAGAAGAAAGCATTGTATTGAAATAACTGGAAAAGTTGCAGAATGGGTAGCAAAAAAATTAATTGAAGATGGACAAATAGAAATTGCAGAAGGAGCAGCAGAATAAGAAAGACCACCTAATGGTGGTCTTTCTTATTCTTATGATAATTTCAACTCTAACTTATTTACTTACCTCTAATAAATCCAGTGCTTCATTTATAAAGGATACTATTTTATCTTCTACATTCTTATTTATTATCAATTTATTTTCTTCAATAACATTGAGATATTTACTCATTACAAAAGCAGTAGTTGAATCCTTTACCTTTGCTGTTTTCTTATAACTTTCCAATACCTCATTATATATCTTCTTAGTTTCAGGATCTGCTATTGGTGTATTATCTAATCCTTCTAAATAAATAGCAAATTTATTTTTATAACTTCCTAGCATTTCCTCATGTCTTTGACCTTGTGAATATCTTTCAACATACTTCTCAATCTTTATTATTCTTGCTGCTAGCTCATCGTAAGAGATCCTTAGTCCTGCATCTACTGCTACTGGTTCATTTGAATCAATAGCTCTAATTGCAATATATTCTTTCATTTCATCTGAAACATAATTATTATATTGTTTTAACTTTTCATAATCTACTAATGGATAATAGTTTCCTTCAAGATTAACAAACTTATATTTATTATTTATCAATTTTGTTATTTCATTGCGAAGATTTTCATCTTTTATATCTTTTACCTTATCCTCAGGAAAGAAAAATTCTGTTCCTCCAATTTTAATTAATTCTCCATTGGTATCAGCTTTTAATATAGTATCTGTCACAGAATCTAAGGATTTAGAAAGTACTGTCTCCAATTCTGATACCATTTTATCTCCTTCTATTTGGGAAAGCTTTCCTATATTTTCATCTATAAATGATACTATTTTTTCTGATTCCTTTCCATCTACAACATTATCAAAGTCTGCCATTATCTTTTCTCTGCTCTTTTCATCTTCACCTAAGTTTTCTGTAGGTTCTACCGGTTCCTTAGGTGGCTCAGTTATTGGAGATTTCTTCTTACAAGATGAAAGGGTTACAACTGATAAAATCAAAATAAAAATAATAGCTATATTTATAGACTTCTTCATAACATCACCACTTTCTAATTTTTTTAATTAATCTTATTATACCCAAACTATAACATATGCCAAATAATAAATCGTTACAATTTTATTACAAACACCCTAAATTATTTCTATTTTCCATATTTTATTGTACAATAGTATAGATGTCTATATGAAGGGAGGTCACTATGGAAGCTAAAATATTAAAAAAAGAAAGCTCCATATATAGGGTAAATCTATTTTTTCTTTGTACCATTATATGGTCTATAGTTGTTCAATTCTTACCTATACCAGATAATTCATATCAATATATAGCATTTTTAATACCTATTAGCATTTACTTATTTTTAAATAGAAATGAAATAGATAGGATATTAAAACCAGATATGTTAAACCTTAGCAGTATAATAATCGTATTTATCATATGGCTAGCAACATTACCGCTTATATTTCTCATAGTTGAGTTATATATGTATTTCTTTGGAAATACTTTAGTTGATTTAGTTAGCCAAGATGCCCATGAATCTTTTATTTTAAATATATTTTTTACTGCTGTTACTCCTGCAATCTTAGAAGAAATTTTGATGAGAGGAATTATATTAGATGGGTACAGAAATAAATCCAGAATAGTAGCAGCTTTAATGAATGGTTTTATGTTTGGTATGCTGCATTTAAATTCTTTTCAATTTTTTCATACATTTATAGCTGGATTTGTAGCATCTCTTGTGGTATTTGCCACTAATTCCATATTCGCAGGTATCTTTATCCATATGATAAATAATGGTCTGCCTATTATACTAAATTACCTATATCCAGTTAATCCAGATATGGTATATGAAAATAGTACAAATTTCTTATTGCTTACATCCTACGCTTTATTAGGTATCATATTTGTTTTTAAGTTAATTAATCTATTATTTAAATTAAACCATATTCCTTTCAAAGAAAATAAGGAATTATCCAAGGAAAGAATTTTCAATTTACCTTTATTTATATCTATAATTATTTTTATAGGATTTAGCGCTATAATAATTTTATCAATATATGAATTAATTTAGTATTATATTATTAAATAAGCTGTAAATAATTAGTCCATGATTTTTATTAAAAATTAGTTATAAATATCCATGGCAGATGAAAAAGAACTATCTCAAAGTTTTGTTTTGAAATAGTTCTTTTAGATTATTTAATGTCTTTATGACATCTTTATTAATTGTTTTCTAGCCTTTAGCCTATAATATATAGCATTGTTTTAACTACGCGTATAAGGCTAGTCTATGATTTACATATAGGTTTTTAATTCTACCTTTTTTATTTCCTAAAGCATTTAACATGTAAATTTGTTTTGATTTATCATATAAATCGAATATTTCTTTATATTTATTATTATTTTTATATACTTTCCAATACCCGCTAAATAAACATTCATCTCCATTGATAAATCCAACTACATCCTCATAAGGTATGCCTAAAAATATACCACTTTCGTGAGGAAACTTACCATTCACTACTCTTCTTTTTAGACAATTTAAGCATCTTTCTAATTTAAAATTATGGTTATACCCAAATTCACATAATAGCTTATGATTTTTCTGTAATTCCAAATGTTGGGTAAGATTAAATCTATCATAGACCAACAAAATAATTCCTTCTTTTGTTTCTTGAAGAACCATAGACTCTAGATTATATTGTTTCAATATATTGCTGCCACTTTCATTCCAAAAGCTATAAAGCTTCCTTCTGCAATTTTTTAATGTTATTGTAGAAGCCGGCTTAATTCCTGTAATAACTGGCGACAGCATATATCCAATAAATTTTTCTGCATAATCATTTTCATTTAATAATTCAATTTCTTTCAAAAAACTCATTAATAAATTGTCAGCCATAGATCTCTTATCCTATAATATTTCTACCATAATTTATACACTTATCTGCTTCTTCTCCTTCTGGGAATAAGTTAGCTATACAGCCTTCTTCAAATACTTTAGCTCCGTAGGAATTCATTCTTTCAACCCAATTTCTCATCCATTCACCATCACCCCAATCATAAGAACCAAATAATCCAACTGTCTTATCCTTTACAACATCCTTTATAGATTCTACAAAAGGCTCCATCTCGTCTTCTTCAATAGACTCACTTCCCATTGAAGGTGAGCCAAGTAGCAGGATATCAGCCTCCTCTACATCTTGTAATTTTGCATTTGCAACAGGGATTAATTTTACATCAGAATCCTTTTCTTTTGCTCCCTTAGCTATTAAATTAGCCATCTCCTCTGTATTACCTGTTCCTGTCCAATATATTATAGATACTTTTTTCATATTATACCTTCCTTTCATAATAATTAGTCATAGCTAAAATGTTTTTACATATTTAACTTTATTTGAATTTATGTGTTTTTATAGTTTCACATCCGCTACAAGATCCGCATCCAGGGCATCCACCCTTTTTTTTATTTCTTATAATACTCCTTATGGCGAAAAATAAACTTACAATAATTAATCCAATAATAATATAATTTATCATAATTATTATCTCCTTTACTTAGAAGCAACTGCCTTTTCCCTTCGACTACTACTAAATTGGTTCACTATTCCTATAATTATTGCAATAACTAGCAAAGCTCCAAATACCATTAATACTATATCTCCATTTACTATTGCTCCCTCAGAAGCCTCTTCCATAGCTCCTATATCCAATACTACTGGAGTAGTTGCAGCAGTTCCCTTAAATATAATTCCTCCTACAACATTAACTATCAGTGCTGATATATAGGCAAGTCCTGTTTGATATCCTATAGCAAGCAATGTTAATTTCCAGCTTCCAAACTCTCTTTTCATAGCTCCTATAGCAGCAAAACAAGGTGCCGCAAAAATAGTAAATACTATAAAAGCAAATGCCGTAACTTGTGTAAATTCAATTGGTACTACTGATCCTACGGATGCAAATGTAGCTACTACTACTTCCTTAGCAACAAGACCAGTAAATGTTGCAACAGCAGGTGCCCAAGAATCTCCAAATCCAAGAGGTACAAATATCCATCTAATACCTTCTCCGATTTTTGCTAACATACTTCTCTCTATCATTTCACCTTCTAAATATTCAAATGAAAAGCTAAATGATTGAAGTACCCATATAGCTACACATGCCACAAATATTATTGATCCAGCCTTTTTAATAAATGATTTTGCTTTCTCCCACATATGAATTGCTACACCCTTAATCCTTGGTAGCTTATATGTTGGAAGTTCCATTACAAATGGTGCTGGTTCTCCAGCAAAAAACTTAGTTTTCTTAAGTAGTATTCCAGATACAATAACTGCCATTATTGAAATTATATAGATAGAAGGTCCTACCCAAGTTTGTTCCTTGAACATCATGGCTATAAACATTGCAAATACAGGTAGTTTAGCACCACATGGTATAAATGGTGTTAAAAGGATAGTCATTTTTCTATCTTTTTCGTTCTCAATTGTCCTACTTGCCATGATACCTGGTATGGAACAACCTGTACCAATTAACATTGGAATAAATGATTTCCCTGAAAGACCAAATTTCCTGAAAATCCTATCCATAATAAATGCAATTCTAGCCATATATCCACTGTCTTCTAAAAGTGATAAAAAGAAGAATAATATCATTAACTGCGGTACATACGTGAATATAGCCCCTATACTTGCAATTATTCCATTACCTATAAGATCAGCTATCCAATCAGCTGCTCCAGCATTCTCTAAAAAACTAATAGATGACTCTTGCATAGCTTCAGTAAAAGACTCTATATATCCTATTGTCCAATCTCCAACTGTAGATATAGACACGTAATAAATAAACCAAAGTATTCCAAAGAAAATTGGCAGCGCCAACCACTTATTAGTTACTATTGAATCTATTTTATCTGATGTAGTCGCATGTCTTTGTTTTCTTTTATAACATTTAGAAATAGTTCTTTCTATATAACTATATCTTTCCCCAGTAACTATACTTTCTATATCATCATCAAATTCATTTTCACATTTATTTACTATTCTTTTTATCTCATTTAAAATACTTCCATCTAAATTTAACTTCTCTAAGATTTTTTCATCTTGCTCAAATAATTTCACTGCATACCAATATGCTCTTTCTCTATCTGCCACCTTATTTTCTATTAATTCCAGTATTCTATCTATTGAATTCTGAACTCTTTTATCAAATTTATGTAATGGTTTTATGCTTGAGCCATTAGCTGCCATTTCCATTGCTATATTTATTAATTCATCTAATCCTTTCCCACTAATAGCTGAAGTCTCTACCACTGCACAGCCTAATTCTTTAGATAATTTTGCTGTATCTATTTTATCTCCGTACTTATCTACAATATCCATCATATTCAATGCTACTACTGTAGGTATACCTATTTCTACAATTTGAGTTGTAAGATATAAGTTACGTTCCATATTAGAAGCATCTACTATATTTATTATTGCATCTGGTTTCTCATCTATTAAATAATTTCTAGTAATAACTTCTTCTAGTGTATATGGAGATAATGAATATATACCAGGCAAGTCAATGATTTTTACTTCCTTATGCTTCTTTAATTTTCCTTCTTTCTTTTCTACAGTAACCCCAGGCCAGTTTCCAACATACTGTTGAGAACCTGTTAGTTCATTAAACATAGTTGTTTTACCACTATTGGGATTACCAGCTAATGCAATTTTCATATCCAAATCTTTCCCTCCTATATTTAAATTTCTTACTTCATCATTCGATGAATATTTTACTCGCATCAAACTTTCTCAAGGATAATTCATATCCCCTTACAGTTATTTCAATTGGATCGCCTAAAGGAGCAATTTTACGAATATAGACTTTCGTTCCCTTTGTAATTCCCATGTCCATAATTCTCCTTCTTACAGCTCCCTCACCTTCCAATTTTATTACTGTTACATTCTCTCCTGGAAGAGCATTTTCAAGTGTCTTCATTTCTATATCCTCCTTTTAAACCATAATTCTACTAGCCATTTGACTATCAATAGCTACTCTAGTGCCTTTAACATTGACAATCAGATTTCCCCGGAATTCAGATATCACCGTTACATCCTCTCCAATTACAAACCCTAAAGTACCTAAAAATCTCTTAGTATCATCCTTTCCATTTATTTTTTTAATTGCTGCTATTTCACCTTTATTAACAAATGTAAGAGGAAGCATAACCCATCTCCTTCCTTGTTTATTATAATTATCAATAATGATAATCATTATCAATTGGTATTCAAAAAAAATTTAACTTGCATTACTTTTTAATTTTATCAATGTTTCTTCAAGAGAATTCCTACTACTCGTATAACATCTCAATATAGGTATGCTCTTTCTTTTTGCCTCTTTCGTTGCAGTAAGTACCATCTTATGGGAAACTGTACTTATAAACAGAACAATGGCATCTGGTTTTCCGATACTTTTATTAAATCTTGATGGCATTTGTGTAAAAATTTTCATTTTGTATCCGTGCTTGTTGCCAACTTCTTTATATTCATCATGCATTCTGTCATGCCCACCTACTAAAACTATAGACATTATGTACCGTTATAAAGATATAATGATCTCTTAACGGGTTCCCTCCTTTCATATAAAATTATATTATTGATCAGTACGTTTATATATTAATTAAATCAAGACCACCGATATTGATAATCATTATCAGTGCTTGCTTTTAAAAAAATACTAGCGAGTAGTATATAAATTACAGTTGACTTTGTATAGTATATTATCAAACTAATTATTAAATGTCAATAAAAAATTCATACTAAATTACTATGAATTTTAAAAGCCCCCAAATTGGGGGCTTTTAATTATGCTGGAACACAAATCATCTTTCCTACTATAAAATCTGCTGGAGTTAAATTCGAATTCATCATCATTAATGCGGAAACAGAGATATTAAACCTCTGAGCTAATGCTACTACTGCTGCTCCACTTGATGGAATATCTGCATTAACTATAGTATACTTCCTAGTTCCCGTGGGACAAGGACAGCCCATATCTCTATGTGGCATTATACAAATCCTTTGACCTGGCATTAAGCTATCCCAGTTTACATTTGGATTAGCTGTCATAAGGTCCATTACAGATATATTAAATCTTAATAATATAGCTGATAAATTATCATTTGGCCTGATTTCGTATATTGTTCCTCCCGGACAAATAACAGGTGTTTCTCCTTTAGGAATACAAATTAATTGTCCTACCTGAAGATTATTTGGATCAACTCCTGGATTAGCTGCTATTAATGTGGCCAAAGGTATATTGAACATAGATGCAATACTATATAAAGTATCTCCTAGTCTAACTGTATAATATACTCCATCACATGGCGGGCATGGCGGGGTCGGAGTACTTGGTATACATATTACCTGACCTACTTGTAAATTATTTGGATCTATTCCTGGGTTTGCTCTTAATATAGCTTCTACTGTTGTATTAAATCTATTTGCTAAGTTAAATAATGTATCTCCTGATCTTATTGTATAAGCAAATGTGCCTGTTGGGCATGTTGGTGGGGTCGGAGTACTTGGTATACATATTACCTGACCTACTTGTAAATTATTTGGATCTATTCCTGGGTTTGCTCTTAATATAGCTTCTACTGTTGTATTAAATCTATTTGCTAAGTTAAATAATGTATCTCCTGATCTTATTGTATAAGCAAATGTGCCTGTTGGGCATGTTGGTGGGGTCGGAGTACTTGGTATACATATTACCTGACCTACTTGTAAATTATTTGGATCTATTCCTGGGTTTGCTCTTAATATAGCTTCTACTGTTGTATTAAATCTATTTGCTAAGTTAAATAATGTATCTCCTGATCTTATTGTATAAGCAAATGTGCCTGTTGGGCATGTTGGTGGGGTCGGAGTACTTGGTATACATATTACCTGACCTACTTGTAAATTATTTGGATCTATTCCTGGGTTTGCTCTTAATATAGCTTCTACTGTTGTATTAAATCTATTTGCTAAGTTAAATAATGTATCTCCTGATCTTATTGTATAAGCAAATGTGCCTGTTGGGCATGTTGGTGGGGTCGGAGTACTTGGTATACATATTACCTGACCTACTTGTAAATTATTTGGATCTATTCCTGGGTTTGCTCTTAATATAGCTTCTACTGTTGTATTAAATCTATTTGCTAAGTTAAATAATGTATCTCCTGATCTTATTGTATAAGCAAATGTGCCTGTTGGGCATGTTGGTGGGGTCGGAGTACTTGGTATACATATTACCTGACCTACTTGTAAATTATTTGGATCTATTCCTGGGTTTGCTCTTAATATAGCTTCTACTGTTGTATTAAATCTATTTGCTAAGTTAAATAATGTATCTCCTGATCTTATTGTATAAGCAAATGTGCCTGTTGGGCATGTTGGTGGGGTCGGAGTACTTGGTATACATATTAC
>NZ_JBEBOY010000018.1:0-67396 GCF_040396155.1 Tissierella praeacuta | reverse complement strand
ATGTGCATAATATTTTAATTAAATTATCTGTCTACTTGACATGGGTCAGTTCATAGGATAGTGGTCTTTTTGCCTAATATTTATATATCTAATTCTTTATAATTCATCAAAAGAGGGTATAGATGTGATATAGTTACTGTAAGTTATCATGTTGCTAAGGGGGTATGAATTATGTTTAGAATAGCGATTTGTGATGATGAACAGATAATAGGTTCACAAATTGAGAATATATTATTGGATTATTCGGAAAGAACTGGTTTAGAGATAGATATTATAGTATTTTCTTCAGGGGAAGAATTGTACAAATATATGGAATCGAGTCATACCTTTGACCTAATATATTTAGATATTGAAATGGAATGTATGAATGGACTTGAAGTTGGAAAGAAGATAAGAAATACGATGCAGAATCATAAAACGGACATTGTTTATATCTCAGGTAAAGATGGTTATGATCGTCAGCTGTTTGATGTACAGCCCTTGCACTTTATTCCAAAACCTATTGATCCGAATAAAGTGATAGAAGATCTAAGGCTAGCTATGACTAGGGCAGACAAACTAGGGGGGATATTTGCATATAAAAAAGGAAATGAATCACATAAAGTACCAATAAAGGATATCATATATTTTGAGAGTCTTGGCAGAGAAACAAGAATTGTTACTGTAAAAGGTGAAGATATTTTTTATGGGGTAATGCAGAATATATTTGAGATAGTTAGGAAATATCAATTTATTAAAATTCATAGATCCTACATAGTTAATTATAATCATATATCTATTTTTAGATATGAGGAAGTTATTATGTCAAATGAGATCATATTACCCATAAGTCAAGCGAGAAGAAAAGAAGTTAAAGATATACAGTTGAGTATAGAGCAGGAGGAATAAGTAGTGAGCATCGATATATATAATTCCATTTATATTTTTAGCAATATTTTTATGACTTATACAATATATAAGTTTATGAAGATATTTTATGTAAGGGAAAATACAAATAAAAAGGCAATGGAAATAGGGTCTTATATTATATATTTTATAGCTATTACTATCCTACATATTTTTGTTAAGATCCCTATTATACTCTTGATTTCAAATCTGGGACTTTTCTTAATGCTAACATTAAATTATAAGGGTAGTTTTAAAAAGAGGTTTTTGACAACTTTTTTAATATACCTTACTTTAATGTGCATTGAAATGATAATTGTTTTATCTACAGGATATTTTAAATTAGATCTTTTAATAAGAAATGATTATGAATCAATTTTAGGAATTATTATTATAAGAATAGTATCATATTTTGTAGTACTGATTATAGGAAGCTACAAAAATATTCGTCAAGGAGATATTGTTCCTAATACCTACTGGTTATGCATACTTATTATACCAATAGGAACATTATATCTACTAATTACAATATTTATGGTAAGTGGGCTTGCATCTGTAACAATATTTATGTCTATAGCATTGGTATTATTTATTAATTTCGCAACGTTTTACTTATAT
This sequence comes from Tissierella praeacuta, assembly GCF_040396155.1. Lineage (GTDB taxonomy): Bacteria > Bacillota > Clostridia > Tissierellales > Tissierellaceae > Tissierella > Tissierella praeacuta_A. Next base: position 65,893 of record NZ_JBEBOY010000018.1, on the reverse strand, counting down.
GACGAAATTTCAAGAATATTATCAGAGGAGAAAGATAAGATACTTATGCAACAGCAAAATAAGTATTATGAAAAGCAGCTTGAACTAATGAGGGCATCTTTGAAATCTATAAAAACAATAAAGCATGATTTAAAGAACCATATGACATCTTTATATGCCTTAGTAGAAGAGAATAAAAATGAAGAGGTATTAGAATATCTATCGGGAGTGATAAAAGTGTTTAATAATAATGAAGGTTTAGCATCAACAGGAAATACTGTTATAGACAGCATAATTAACTTTAAATTACGAGAAGCGGAAAAGGAGAAGATTGCTGTAAATATAGATTTAAATATTCCTAGAGAACTAAACATTCCTTCATTTGACATAACCATCATTCTAGGAAACTTATTAGATAATGCATTAAATGCAGTAAAAAAATTAGAAAAAGATAGGTATATAGATATTAAAATCAAATATACAAAAGGACGATTAATTGTAAAGATAGATAACACCTTTGATGGAATAATCATAAAAGAAAAAGGTAAAATTATTACTTCACATAGGGATAAAACCAATCATGGTTTAGGGTTAGAAAGTGTAAAAACAGTTTTAGAAAAATACAATGGGCTTATAGAATTTAAATATGATAGCAATATATTCCATACGGCATTATTAATGTTTGTTGAATGAGAACAAAAAAATTGTTCAGCTAATAGCTGGACAGGCAAATATTTTCCATGAGGCATAATGGTTTATTTTAAAGAGTGGACTATTTTATAATATACTACATTGTGCATTAGGTGTTATTGAAGAGTATAGTAAAATTGGAAATGTAATAGATTTAATTATTCAAGAGAATAGTAAAAATATTAGGAAAGATTGACAAGTAGGAGGAGATAAAGAATTAATAGGAAGGAGCATATTTGTATTATAAGCAATTACTTTCATCAAATGACTAAGACCTTCAAGTATCGTTAAGTGTAGATACTTGAAGGTCTATTTTTTCAGTGAAGGTTCAGGATATGTAGTGGGTCAATTTATCAAATATGATTCGTATTTAACAAATTGAGTATCTGACTTTGAAATCAGGAACTTTTAGTAACAATAATAGGGTTTATAGCATTAAATTCTGTTAAAAATCTTAGTTCACTACATTAATATATATAGTTCATGACAATCCCTGGCACAGAAAAATAAAATTGTTATAATTAATACAAGATTGTTGCTATTGTAAAGTAAAAATGTACAGGCATATAAAAGAGATTTAGTATTATGAAGGATTAATTTTGAGTTTGAAGTAAAACATGGCTAGTATTAGAAGTGACGATTTCTAATTAATATAAAGCTAGCACTTTGAACGTTCATGAAATAGTAAATGATTTTATTAATATATAGATACTATATCTACATATTAATGAAAGACCAAAACGAAAGGTGGTAAGTTATAATGTTAAATATCAGGTCACCAAATAAAATTAAGACCAATTAGGTATCTTATAACTTAAATAATACTTAGCAATAAGTATGTGAAAGGATATTCTGAAGTCTTATTGTTGAAGCAAATAGCATTTAAGAAAGGTTTTTTAATCTAAAATAGTTATTTAGTTAGAGATTTAAAACAGAAAGTTGTTAGAAACGGACTTAAAAAATAAAGTCAGGAGGTAATAAAATGAAAAAAATATTTATATTGAGTTTATGTGTTATGTTATGTTTGACTTCTGTAATTGCTTATGCGGATGAAGATAAGGAAAAATTTGAGGATCAATCATATCCAACATTCATAATAGTTAAAGGAGAAGAAAATATAAAAGCATATGAGGAAGCAGGTATTATAAAACCATCTCCCGAAAGATACGAATTTCTAAAATTGCCAGAGATAGGTACTATGGGAACTAGCGTACCTACTAAGACTTGGGATCTAAACGATTCATCAAGATACTTTAGTTATTCTTTCAGCTCCTATATATACTCCGACTATAAATATCTGCCTTGTCCAGATTCTCTTGGATCAACAGGATATGGAATATATCATTATTTTGAACCCGATGCAAGGCAAAAAATCCGACTTTCATTCTACAGTAGTAATGGGGATTTTGAGTTTAATTCGCCGATACTCGATTTGGATGATGTAACAGCTTATGGCACTGCTGTAAAAAATAAAGCTTATTATATTAAGTATACAAGTACACAAGGAACAAGAATAAGCGGTTCAGGTGAAGTGTATTAATGGTAAAAGTTTACTCAAAAATATCGTCAACACTTTTGTTGACGATATTTTTACATTTATATTCAATTCTATAATAATAATGTAAGGTTTACGGGTAATGAAGTGTCTAATATAGTAAGGAGGGGTAGAAATGGGCAGAAAAATACTAACTGAAGAGCACTTCAATAGCTTAATTGATGAATATGGTACGGAAATTCTGAGACTATGTTATCTTTATCTAAAAGACTATCAACTTGCGGAGGATGCTTGTCAGGACACATTTTTAAAAGTTTATAAGAGTTTTCATAGCTTCAACGGGCTTTCAACGGAAAAAACTTGGATTACAAAGATATGTATTAATACATGTAAAAATTATCTGCGGAATCCATGGAAAAGAAAGGTTATACTAGAAAATAAAGAGTTTATTCAAGGGGAAGTTTCCGACAAAGAAATATTTGCCGAATTAGAAAAAAGTGAGTTGTTCAACTCTATAATGAAATTAAGAAAGAACTATAAGGAAATTATTTTAATGTATTATTATCAACAATTATCAGTTAATGAAATATCACAAATTCTGGATATTTCGGAGTCAAATGCTTTTACCCGTCTCTCAAGAGCAAGGCAATTATTAAAGGATGAATTAGGAGGAATCATTTATGAATAATCTTGAAAATCTAAAAGATTACATAGACAATAATATGAAAAGCATAAGAATTACAGATAACACTAAAAGGAATATACAGTATAAAATCAGAAAAAATAAGCATAATCGCTTAAAACCAGTAGCAGTTATTATCTTACCTATCATGATACTGTCTTTGTTAGCTTTTAATGAGCAGATAAGTTATGCTACCCAAAAGCTATTCAGTTATCTTCCAGGCACAAATAAAATATTTCACAACGATGGAGAAAATAAGGTGTATGGATTGTTAGGTTCGGTAGAAATGTCTGATAAAGAAAAATACATAAAGGTAAATACTGCTTACAATGAGGATAAGACTGTCACACTGACAATGGAAGGCAATGTAACAATTGAAAAAGAAATAGAAAGATATATAACTATAGTAGATGAGGAAAATAATAAAGCAAAGCTTATATCAAGCGACATAATTATAAATCTTGATGACTATCAATGGAGCGCCCGATGTACTTATGAATTCCGAAAAGTTACAAATAATTTTAATATTGTTTATGATAAATTTAATATACCTGTTATTATGACTGAACTGCCTGAAATTCCTCTTGAGAATCATAACTATATTTCCATCCAAAACATTAATGCAGATATTGCTGTAGTAACAGGTTATGTGGAAAATAAATTAGAAGTCAGTATATTATCACAGTCTTCTGATGAGGTAAAATCCATATCTTTTCCACTTAAGGATATTTATCTTTTAGATTCAAAAGGAAATAAATTTTATAGTATAGATAATAACAATGAAAATACACTTTACTTTGATAAAAAATTGGAGAATGGGATTAAATTAGTTATTCCACATATCTTTATTACAGATAACGATGTACGCTCTAATGTGAATATAAGTAAATACGATTCTTTTCCTGTTAAATTCAGCCTTGGTGATAATGAATTAGTAATTAGTAATGCTGAATGGGATGAATATAATGAAAAATTTAATTATAGAACCACTGAGAACAACAACTATAGAATAGAAGAGAAAGCACAAAAGATAAAATTTACTATTAGTAAAACTTTAGAAGGTACTAATGAATTAAAATTACAAAATGTTTCAGCTGATGTAAATAAAGATCAATTAAATGAATATATGGCGGAAGATGTAAGAGTTATATGGGATGATCCTTATAGAGATGCAGATTCACAAATTTCTGAAGAAGAGAATATCAAAATAATTCTTTCTAATATAAAAAATATACAAGATAAAGTTAACATAACTTTTTATGCTCCTGTTTATAGTACATGTGACAAAGTAATTATTCCATTAAGACCTTGAAGATAATACACATAAGGGAAAGACGTTGAAAAATGTGAAATAAAGATAGTTTATAAAATAGAAGGAAAGGGATTTTGAAATCAATAGATATGAAAAATAAATCTTTATGGGGATAGGTTTGATTGTATGTCTTGGTCTTTCATATTGGCTATGTAGATTTGCATTTTTTTGAAGTGCATGACATGAAGTTTTGGCCATAATATTGTATGACACATATTTATAAAGAATCCATTTAAAAACTGAGAATAATAATTATTTTGTTCTCAGTTTTTATTGTTTAAATAATGTATAGCATGAATCAGAATGGATTACATTTTAATTTTCTAGAGGAACTCAGATTTTATAAAACTTGGATATTTAGAATCTTTATTAACAGAAATAGAAAGAAACTACAGCATTAAAATCTTAGTTCATGACATTAAAATATATAGTTTATAGCAATTTCCCGCACAAAAAAACAATAATGTTATAATTAATACAATGTAGTTGTTTCATTGTATGTAGTAAGTGTGCAGAAGCGATTATCCTAATATCCATGTGCTATAAAGTCGGACAAGCATAATGGATTTTAACTAGTAGTGATGCAGACTTATATTATTATGTCGCAGTTTATGGCGCTTATGAAGTTCGAGGGGGCGAATCAGCGGTAGCGTATACAGTGACAATATATTAATTACCACATAAATTTAGGAACCACCTTCCAAAACGTATTGGACCCTACTTCTTAGAAAAGAAATATACACTTACTAAAGTGGAGGAAAACCTTAAATATATTTAAAAATAGATTCTAATTTTAGATATCTGCTTTAACTTTATTATGATATATATAATCTCATATTTATTTTAGACAAGTACTTACCTAGATTATATATAATACAATGAAAAAATGAGATAAAAAATTGAATAAAACAAAATAAGCGCTCTGACATTTTAAATAAAGTGTTGGGGCTATTTTTATACTTTTTCAAATAATAAGGAATTTAAAAAGCCGAGAATAACGATTTTGTTATTCTCGGCTTTTTATTTATCAAAAGATAAGGGGGAAGTATGAAGCGTTGGGAAACTTATATTGCTAGATATCCGTGATCTTCTGATTTTTTCTAATTAAACAAAAATGAAAAAATTGGAGGAATACGAATGGCAAACTTTATGAATGCTTACATTCTTGAAAAGACTGGAGGTATAGATAAAGAACAATATTATGTTTCATTTTTTGACGGAAATTATGTACTTCATAGGATAGAGATTAACTTTGATATTTATTCTGCTTTATTTGAATTAAATAAAAGAGATAGGAATCTTACTCGTTCAGATGAAAGAAATCTAGAACATTCAGAGCTTACTGATGAAACTCTTAGCAGAAGAATCTTTGAAAAGTCAAAAGGTATAGAAGAAATTATACTAGAAAAAGAAATGAAAACTGAATTTTGGAAAGCAATAGGGGAATTACCTGATGTTCAAAGAAAAAGATTACTTTTATATTATGATTATGGATTTTCACTAAAAGAAATTGCAAAAATGGAAAACTGTTCTATACGTGCAGTTAAGTATAGTATAGACATTGCAAAAAAGAAATTAAAAGAAAAAATAAAAAAGTTTTAAATTTAGACTTCAAAAACAGGCTTCAAATGTGGAAACAGGTGAAGGGGTATTTTCCTCTTCCCTGTTTTTTATTTTACAGGTTGTACTTTGAAAATTAAATATCCGATTTCATAAATACATTAGCTGATAAGCCAGAGACGGAAAAGCGACAATGGAAGATGCGCCAAGACCACCTGTATAAGCAGATATTATTTCTGCTGGTATAAAAGTCGGCCTTCTAAGGTGCAGAGCGGCACCCATCTGTTCCAGAAAATAATCTGTGGTAGATTGTTCGCCATAACCTTATCAGCCTATAATGATACTTCTGCCCAGCCACAGACATCCCAATGGGGGCAGCCAGCGGAGATCCCGGTGGAGGTGAAATTCCTATGATGAAGAATAACCAACTTCAGTTTATGAAATCGCCCTATAAGCCTTTTACTTTTATAAGGCTTTATGTGTTGGGGATAGTAGTGTCTAAGTACAACACATACTTTTAAATATCTTATGATTTTAATATTAGAAGCAATGGGGATCGCCTATTTAAGGCAAGATATTATATATGTTTTTGCCAAATAAAGCGGTCCCTATTTTTGTGATATTAAGAAGATGAGAAAAAAGATATTTATGATAGTAAAAATAGAAATATATAAAAGAAATTACATAAAAAAGTATATAGAATGGAGGAAGAGTAATGACAAAGGAACAATTATCTAAGGAAGTAGAATATAAAATGGCATTAAAATTATTAAAGATATTACTAAATAGGGGAATGATTACTGATGAAGAATATTTAAGAATAGATGAATTAAACCGTCAGACCTTTTCTCCAGAACTTCGGGAAGTATATGTGTAATAACACTAGCTATATTGAATTTAGTGTGGTAGTGTATGTTGCTAACAGGAAGTAAAATATGGAGAAAGGAGGATAAAATTATGGCAAAGAAAGTAAGGAAAATAGAACCTGTACACCAAAAAGTCATACTAGAATTACAGCCTAAAAAAAGAGTATGTGCTTATGCAAGGGTTAGTACAGATTCAATAGACCAGCAAGGATCATTCCATGCTCAAGTAGATTATTATAAGAAATTTATAGGAAAAAGAGATGACTGGGAATATGCAGGGATTTATGCTGATGAAGCTAGAAGTGGTACTCAGATTAAAAAGAGAGATGAGTTTTTACAGATGATAAAAGATTGTGAAGATGGAAAGATTGATATGATTATTACTAAATCAGTCACAAGATTCGCAAGAAATACTGTAGATAGCATCAAGGCCATAAGAAAATTAAAGGCACTTGGAATAGGAGTATATTTTGAGAAAGAAAATATCAATACCTTATCAGAAAAAAGTGAGATGTTACTAACCATATTAAGCTCCATAGCCCAAGGAGAATCAGAAACCATATCTACCAATAATAAATGGGGAATTAGAAAAAGGTTTGAAGATGGAACATTTAAATTAAGCACTCCTGCCTATGGATATACTAAGGATGAAGATGGGGAGCTGATAATTAAAGAAGATGAAGCTAAGGTTGTCCGAAGAATTTTCACTGAGTATCTGAATGGTAAAGGTTCCTACGTAATAGCTAGGGGATTAAATGAAGATAATATACCAACCATAAGATTAGCAGAAGAATGGCAGGATAGTGTAGTAAAAGAAATCTTACAAAATCCCATATATGAAGGAGATTTATTATTACAAAAGACATATACAACTGAGGTGCTTCCCTTTCAAAGAAAAGTGAATAAAGGAGAACTGCCTCAGTATTTTATTGAAAATAATCATGAACCTATTATCTCTAGAGAAGAAGGACAGCTGGTCCGTGAGATTTATGAATACCGAAGAAATCAAATGGGCATAGACGATAGTGGAAAATACCAAAATAGATATGAGTTTAGTAGTAGGATTATCTGCAGTGAATGTGGAAGTACCCTCCGTAGACAAAAGATTTATATAGGAAAACCCTATGAGAAAGTCCAGTGGTGCTGTATTCAGCATATAAGAGATATTAATAAATGCAGTATGAAAGCTGTAAGGGAAGATATTATAAAAGAAGCCTTCCTTACCATGTGGAACAAATTAGTAAGCAACTATACAGATATCTTACATCCACTTCTTGAATCCTTAAAAGACTTAAGAACTAATGAAGAGCAGGAAGAAGAAATAAAGGAGTTAAACAATAAAATAATGGAACTAACAGAGCAGAGTCATATCCTAAGTAGAGTGGTATCGAAAGGGTATATTGACTCTGCTGTTTTTATAGAAAGACAAAATGCCCTGACAGTAGAAGTAGAGGCGACAAAGAAAAGGAGAAACCAACTACTAGATAATAACGGTTTTGAAAAGGAGATAGAAGGAACTTTACGATTACTAGACCTTATAAAATACAATCCAGAAATCATAGAAGACTACGATGAAAATTTATTTATCCATACAGTAGATAAAATTATTATAGAGAAAGATTATGAAGTTACATTCAGACTTATTAATAATCTAGAACTAACAGAATATCAAGGAAAGTGAGGTGCTAGATATGCAAAGACGTATGCCAATAGGCTATAAAATAGTAGATGGAAAAATAGTGCCCAATGCTGAGAAAGTAGAAACAATACAAAAAATATTTAAAGACTATTTAAAGGGAGCATCTATGATTACCATAGCAAAGGAATTAACGGTCACAGGATTTCTTAATGCAAATAATAAGCCTAATTGGAATCATGGCTCAGTAGGTAGGATACTAGAAAATACTAAATATTTAGGAGATAGTATGTATCCTCAAATAATAGATAAGGGCACCTTTGAATTAGTACAGCAACAAAGAAAGTCTAAAAATAAAAAATTAGCCAGAACACCTGAAATTAATACAAGGAAAAATCAAAGCATATTTACCAGTAAATTAAAATGTGGAGAATGTGGGGAGATTTATCGCAAATACATTGAACATGCAGGAAGACCATCAGAAAAGAGCAACTGGAAATGCAAAAGATACGTCTACCAGAATAGAGTTCATTGCAGAAACTTATTTCTAACTGGAAAAGATATAAAGAATGTTTTTATATCAGCAACAAATAAAGTTCTATCAAGAATGTGGATGTTAGATAAGGAGAAGAAAAGAAAACCAACGAAGATGACAGTGGAAATTAAAAATATAGAGGAACGAATCAAAGAGTTAGAGGATGAAAAACGATTTTCATCAAAGGAACTAGCAGAGCTAATATTTAAAAGGGCAAAGGTCTACTACAGTATATCTACAATAGATGATTATGATTACAAGACTAAGAAGATGAAAGAAGAAATTCTTGATAAAGAACTACTGACAGAATTTGATGAAGAATTATTTCTAAATATAGTAAAAGAGATAACCATTTATAAAGATGGAAAAATCCAAGTGAAATATATAAATGGAATCATAGTGGAGGAGGGACATGAGATAAGAAAGGGTGAATGAAATGGCAATGCCAAAAAAGAAAGTAGCCTTTATACCAGCACAACCAATTTATGATAGAAATATAAGGGCAGAGTTAAAAGTTCTAAGAGTAGCAGCCTACTGTAGAGTTAGTACTACCTTGGAACAGCAGGAAGGAAGTTATGAGGCTCAGGTATCTTACTATACAGAGAAGATAAAAAATAATCCAAACTGGAAAAATGCAGGGATTTATGCAGATGATGGTAAATCAGCAACGAATACGAAAAAGAGAGATGATTTTAATGCCATGATAGAAGACTGTATGGCAGGAAAAATAGATATGGTTTTAACAAAATCTGTCAGCAGATTTGCAAGAAACACTGTAGATTCCCTCCAAACCATAAGAAAACTAAAAGAAAAAAATATAGCCGTATATTTTGAGAAGGAAAATATCAATACCTTAGATGGTACAGGGGAATTATTAATTACAATCCTAAGCAGTCAAGCACAAGAGGAAAGTAGAAACTTAAGTGAAAATACAAAATGGGGAATAACAAGAAGATTTGAAAATGGAATTATTTCAATCAATCATAAAAAATTCATGGGTTATACAAAAGATGAAGATGGAGAACTGGTCATAGTACCTGAAGAAGCAGAGATAGTAAAACGAATTTATAGAATGTATTTAGAAGGTAGCAGTATACTAGAGATTACTAGAGCCCTAGAGGCAGATGAAATTAAAACTGCCACAGGGAAAGACACATGGCATCCTGGAGTAATAGAAAAAATGCTAGTCAATGAAAAATATATGGGAGATGCCCTGCTGCAAAAAACCTATACAGTAGATTTTTTAACTAAGAAGCGAGTAAAGAATAACGGAATCGTACCCCAATACTATATTGAAGATAATCATGAGGCAATTATACCAAAGGAATTATTTTATAAAGTACAGGAAGAAAAGGCAAGAAGAGCCAGCCTCAACAAATCGGCAGTTACAAGAAAAGCCAATAAGGCAAAAAAGGAAAAAAGTAAATTCAGCTCCAAATATGCACTAACAGAAATCTTAGTATGTGCCGAATGTGGACATCCATACAGAAGACAAGTCTGGTCAAAATATGGACAAAAAAGTGCGGTATGGAGATGTGAAAATAGGCTAAAAAATGGTGCAAAAGCCACTTGCAAGCACTCACCTACCCTTAAAGAAGAACCATTACATGATATCATTATGACAGCTATAAATAGTGTAGTAGAAAACAATGGAGATTTTATAGGAGCATTTAGAGAGAATGTCATCAGAGTTATAGGTGGATACTCTACAAAGGATATCCCTACAGAATATGATGAGAAGATAGAATCTCTGCAAAAAGAAATGCTAACCTTAATCGAAGAAAATGCAAAACAAGGAGCTGTGGCAGAAGATTTTGATGATGAATACAAAAGGATATCAGAACAGATAAATGAGCTGAAAAAGGCAAAATTAAGACTTGTACAGGAGAAGAAACAGGCAGAAAGCTACGAAGAGCGACTAGCTGAAATGGACAGTACCTTAAAGACTGTAAGACCACAAGTAAGAGAGTTTGATGAGGAGTTAGTTAGAAGATTAATTAAGACCATTAAAGTTAACAAAGGAGAAAGGCTAGAGATACAGTTTGAATCAGGAATAGTCATGGAGCAGATGGTAGATTATTATGATTAAGGGTATAGGAGCAGTAACAAGGATTTAGGACAAGTTACTGCTCTGATGGTAATATAAATATGCCAAGATTAAAGTCCTCAGATGATATGCTGAGGGTTTTAGTTTTGGCATAAAACAATATAGTGAAATTGTGCTTATTGGATGTTGACTTATAGTATTCATCACTATAAAGTTACTATGAGGTGGTATGCGATTATGGATATTATTAAGGTTTTTACTTGTAACGCAGAGAAATATTGCACATTAAAAGGACTATGGCAAGAGAAGCCTTTGCCGAAAAAGTGGGACTATATAGGATTTATATTAGCTATTTAGAACGTGAAAAGAGAAGTATTGCATTGGACAATATTCAAAAAATTGCTGATGCACTTGAAATAGAAACATATTTACTGTTTATTGATAGTACATCGGAAAAAGACTTAATGAAAAAAATGCCCGCTAACATGTTATAATTAAGATGCAATCAAAACTAAACAATGGATCATTTAAGAAACATTCAAAGAGAATTTTCAACATGCATAAATTCATTTACCACACTATTTGTTATGCAATAGAAAATATTCTTGTTAAGGCCAAATTTGGAATTTAAAGTTTTATAACCCAAAATCCTAAATCACAACAATTTGATTCATGCAAATACTTTAATTTAGCGGTTTCTTAATTCCTAGTTTCTAATTTTAGGGAAGCTCAAACTTAAATTATATTGAAAAAAAAATATATATTGATATAATCCAATTATAATTATTTATTAAATCATTAAGAAAGGGTGGAGTTAATGGGGTATTCTTTTATAACAGCTGCTGCTAAACATTTAAGTATGGTAGAAATAGATAATTGGAGTAGTAATCAACATGAGTTTAATGGGGTTGCGTCATTGAGACGTATGTTTGGAACAAAAAGACAATATTTTAATGCAACATTTATTTATTATGATAATACTGGTGAAGTAATGCAAGAATATGGAGAAGTTACTTGGTATGATGCAAGAGAGGCTCATCCAACTAGAACTGAATACAGATTATACTACACTGAGAATAGTGTTGTAAGAAGAGCTAGTATTAATGATTTGCTAATTGTAGGAAAAAAGAGCGACAATACAATAGTTGTTATAATTGCAAAAAGTGGATGCTCATACTATGATTTATTTATGAAATTATTTGGTTTAACTAACATTACTAACACATATGTACTTTATGATAGAATAGCAATATAGTTTTATAAAGATACGATTATATTTACTACTTAAATGATATTCAAAATTAATAAAAATTTATACTTAGCATTATATTATGAATCGATTTTTATATAGTCGGATATATATAAAGCAAATGATAATTTGTGTTAATTGTAACAAATTTATTTAAGTAATTTAAGGGGGTTAATATGGACTTATTTGATCTAAATCAATTAGCTGTTCAAGCTAAAACTAGATATGCAAGCAGTTATAGAAATTATGAGGTTAAGTTACATCAAGGATTTAAGATGGCATTTGAAAATTTTTTACAAAATAAAGGGAATTCAATTATTTTTCTTAACTATTCAGCGGAAATAACTATAGGAGCCTCTCATAATAAGATATTTCTTCCAAATCAATGGTTTTGTATAGCTACGTTTTTGGCGGAATTTGTAAAAGAATTAATAAAATATAAAGAAACCCTTGACCATATAAGGGCAGAGGGTAATCATGGTCTAACGAATAAAAGTTTTTGGGATGCAGTTAAAAGCCAAAAGGGGCGTGAATCTAACTTAATAGATGAACCTTTAAAATCTGCTATTGAAGATTATTTTCAAGACGATACTGAAAGTATGAATTTTATGAAAAAATTTTTAACAGATTATTCATGGTGGAACGGTAGCAAAACAATAGACAGAGCAGATTATTATGTTTCACCAGTATTAAACATTTTAGGAGTTGTTAATGTTGCCCAAGCTTATATAGCTGAAATTATTTACTCGTATGCTACTGACGACGATCTTATGAGTGAGGCAATTAAATTACTTGAGGAAATAGAGAATGATGCATTAATTGATGAAATTATGAGTGGTGGAAAAAATCTAATTGTCTATGGAGCTCCAGGAACTGGAAAGAGTAGATATGTAAATGATAATTATGTAAATATAACCAGAGTAGTTTTTCACTCTGAATATACCTATTATGATTTTGTGGGAACTTATAAGCCTATACCTCTATATAAAGAATCCGATAGTATACTGAAAACTATTGATGGAAATGAATTTGAACTAGGCGAACCATTAATTAATTATAGCTTTGTACCAGGACCATTTATTTCAATAATTTTAAACGCGCTTAGGCAACCAACACAAATGCATACTTTACTAATAGAAGAAATAAATCGTGCAAATGCTGCAGCAGTTTTTGGGGATATGTTTCAACTATTAGACCGAAAAAGCGATGGAACTAGTGAATATACCATAACTCCCTCGAAAGAATTATATAATTACTTACTATCACAAAGAGACATAGCTACTTATTTTGAGAATGGGCTTTTTCTTCCACCTAATTTGAATATTATAGCAACAATGAATAGTGCTGATCAAGGTGTATTTGTATTAGACTCAGCCTTTAAGAGAAGATGGAATTTTAAATATATACCTATTATTGAAGATTTGTTTGCTCATCAAGATGCGTTAGTACCATATGCGGGAAGAAATATTAAGTGGAAATATATGTTGAAATGCATAAATGATAAGTTAAAAGACAACAGAGTAGAAGAAGATCGCCTTATTGGACAATACTTTATTAATACTGATGAAATATTAAATTCAAGCTTTTTAACATCTAAATTATTTATCTATCTATGGGATGATGTACTTAGACATAAGAGAACAGCATTTTTTGCAGAAGGTTTAAGAACATATTCAGAGCTGATTTCTGCATATTATGATGGACAAGATGTATTAAATATTTTAGATTTAATAAGAGAAATTCAGGCTATAGAAAGGAATCAAGACACTGAAGTATCAGAAGATGAGTCAGAAGAAGAGTGATAAGATTAAACTTTAAGAAAGAGGAGATACAATGTATATAGAAAAGATAAACACATATATATTTGTTGAACAGGTAAAATATCAATTAAATAGTATCTCCCCAAAAATCAAAAACATTATGCGAGAATATGATTGTTTAAAAATAAAAGGGAAAGAAATATGGTTTAAAGCTACCGGTTTTTTAGCTTGTGATAATATTTTGGTTATTATCTTTCCCAAGGGGTATGTCGTTGGAGATAATGTAAGATTATTAAATGATGCACGCTTGTTATTTGCTGTTCTAATGAAATACCAGAAAGATACTATTTTAGAGCCAGAAGAAATGAGACTATTGGGCGGAGGTAATGGGAGTGTAAATTCTAGTATCTTTACTGCATTCAAATTGATTGAAGATTATAAAGTAAATGGTCTACTTAAGCGTAATATGAAAATTACAACTAACCAGTTTACTGGAAATGTAAATTGGGCTAGTACTATAAATAAAAAAATACCTATCTTCTCTAATGGTTATCCAATATATCACGATGCGATATATAAAAAGAGCAAACATGATGGAAATAGCATGCTTATTAGTTTGCATAAATATGCCATCTCTAAAAGTGTAACAAGCTTTGGTTGGTTATTTGGGTTGAGTGAACATGATTTTAGCGATTATAGAACTGAAATTCCATGTGAATTAACAAAAGCGATACATTTTCTAGAGATTGAACTAAGGAATACCTTTATTCAGAGAGAAATAGATATTATAAAATGGATCATGAATATATTACTAGAAAAGGACTGTCAAGATACTTCAGTTACCGTAGAAATGTTGCTTACGAAATCTTTTTATTATGTGTGGGAAGCAATATGTAGCAAGATTCTAGGAAACCAATATTCTACACTAAAAGTGTTATTGCCTCAGCCCATATGGGAAATTTATAACTGTAGTAATCCTCCAGCAATATCACATAGACCGGATATATTAATAACCAGAAAAAACAGGTTTTATATATTAGATGCCAAGTATTATGATGTCAATACCAGTCTTCCAGGATGGCATGATGCAGTGAAGCAGTTTTTTTATGGGTTATCTATAAGAAAAAGTATTGAAGAAAGTAATGATTTAATCACTAATGAAGAATTAAAAAAAAGAGTAGCAGATGTTACTATCTATGAAAATGCCTTTGTATTACCATCCTTTAATAAAGAAGAAGTTTCAAAATTGGGCTCCATTACGGTGCCAAATATTTGTGAATATGGTAAAATAGATGTATTTATTATTGATGCGAGATTAGCTATGAAGTGCTATATAGGTGAAAAGAAATACAGTTTCATGAATAAGATTGAATCTTTAATAGGTTGAATTAAGAGAGTCGCTATATTCAATTATATAGCGACTTCTAGTTTTTTACTATGCTTTTGTTTTTTGAAAAAATCAAAAGCATTGAGCTGTTCAACCATTTTATCAGACACCGCTTTCACAACAGGTATTGCAACTGAATTTCCAAATTGCTTGTATGCTTGCGTATCAGAAACTGGAATGATAAAGCTTTCAGGAAACCCTTGTAATCTTGCACATTCTCTAGGAGTTAATTTACGTGGATTTTTATTATCGCCTTGAGAAATTAGAATTTCGCTCCCATCTTTGTAATACCTAGCACTCAATGTATTTGTATAAGAACTTGAAGCATCAAATAATGAGAATCCGAAACCATTCCCTTTCATTTTATGTTCTCTTTTTCTTCTTAAATGTCCTTCATATAATCTATCACTGATTGTATATTTTTCATCAACACTTTCTTCTAGAATATCTCCTACTTTAGTAATAGGTTTAGGTGGAATTGGAAATTTAAACTCGAAGTTATCATTAATAGAGAAGTATTCTTTATCAAATCCAACTATAAATAATCTTTCTCTATTCTGAGGAACTCCAAAATCAGCTGCTCTCAATACGTCAGTATCGACAGTATAGTTTAATTCTTTAAGATGTTCAATTATTATTTTTAAAGTTCTACCTCTGTCATGCCCTTTTAATTGTTTTACATTTTCTAGAAGAAATGCCTTAGGTCTTTTATCAGCAATAATTCTTTCAATTTCAAAAAAAAGTGTTCCTCTTGTATCAGAAAAGCCTTTTTTCAAGCCAGCTTGAGAAAAGGGTTGACATGGAAAACCCGCTAATAAGATATCAAAACTAGGAATTGAATCTGAGGTTATATTTGTTATATCTCCAGCTGGAGAATCTCCAAAATTTATTTTATAAGTTTTTTGTGCAAACTTATCCCATTCTGACGTGAATACGCATTTTCCACCATTTTGTTGAAAAGGAATACGAATACCTCCAATACCTGCAAATAAATCTATAAAAGTAAAAAGATAATTATCTGATGAATTCTCAGCAAGAGGAGTTTCATTTGCAAAATTTAATATAGCTTGGATTTCAATATTTGAAGGATGAGATTCACCATTTTCCCATCTTCTTAATGTACGATCGCCATTTTTTCCAAGGCCTAAAGCATCTGAGAATTCTTTTTGTGTAAGACCTAATTGTATTCGTTTTTCTTTTATTTGTTGTCCTATGTCCATATGCATGCCTCCTTAGGTCATTATGTCCTCATAATAACACAAATAAACGTTTTTGTAAAGACTAAAGTTTTTATAAAAAATACAGATAGAAGATAATACAGAGTACTACTTATAGGTGAATTTTATGAGAATCAATATAAGTTTAAAACCAATATTTATAAAATAACTGACTAATTTCTTCTTATTATTGAATAGAAGATGAATAAAAATTCTTTTCAAATTATGGACAAATACATTTTTTCTGAGTATAAAATTAATTTATTGTTTGGAATATTGAAATTAGAATACCATTTAACATACTATAGATATACAAGAGGAGGAATGATTGTCATGCCATTATCAACGCCAAGAGGAAAACAAGAAGAGGTTCTTGATTTATTAGAACAAGGATATTATGTAGTTTTAGGAATTGCGAGGAGTGAAAAGCTTGAATCAGGTATTGTCGTGCAACAGACGGTATACTATTATGAATAAAGATAGTAGGAGCAGAAACTAGGATAGAGTGTTACTGCCTTGGTAGCAATAACAATATGCTAAGACTAAAATCCTCAGGTTGACTGAGGACTTTATTGTTGGCAGATTACTAGATACAGATAAATGAAATATTTGAAAAAATTTGGCAAATAATACAATTCTGAGTTGAGAAATATTGGAATATGCTATAAAATGATAATAACGATGTCGTTTTATAGCGTTATTTGAAAGGAATGATATACTTGAAAGATTATTATAGTTAGTAACTATGTAAAAGAAGAGTATAGACAAAATAAAGCTTTACATATGAGTTAATTCATAGAGTTGAGGAGGATTATTATATAGTTTTGTAATAGCTGTTGGTCGATAAATGTATATAAGATATAGCTACAACATTAATAGAAAGATAAATTCTGTAAAATAATGGGGGAATTATATGTATCTAAAAAGCATATTACTTGAAAACTTTAGAAAATTTCGAGATAAAGATAATATAATTGAGTTTATAAATGCAGAAGATTATAAGAAAGATCTAGACATTAATATAGCTCCTAAAACAACATTAATAATTGGTAAAAATAATTGTGGAAAGACAACAGTAATAGATTCTTTAAATAAGTTGATTAACGGTATACCATTTAGAGCAACAGATTTTAATTTCAATTATCTGAAAGAATTATTAGAGCTATATACAGATGAATATTTAGATACTGAAACTATAAAGCTACCTGAATTAAAGTTTGTTATTACAGTTGGAATTGATAACAATAAAGAAGACTTATTAACAAATATTATTCCATTTATGTCACTTGAAGATACAAAAAAATCAGAAATAGAAATTACAATTATGTGGACAATAAAGGATAGTGAATTATTCATCAAAGATTTAAAAAAATTCATTCAAAAAGATTTTAAAAGTCAAAAATTTGATAGATTTTTAGATTTGATTGATAAATCTGAGTATGAAGTTTCATATTTTAACTCTAATAATGAAAAACGAAAAGGCTTTTCTTTAAAAAGTTTGATTGAATTGACTTCGATCAAAGCAAATAATATTAATAATGATAATTGTTTATCGGAAGCTTTTCGTAAGATTATAGATTATAGGTACACTAAAGTTATTGATCCTTTAATTGCCGATAAATTAGATACTCAAATTGTTAATATTAATGAAAACTTAACTGAAGACATAAGTGAGCAACATACTAATAACATTAATTTATCATTAAGCAAAATTGTTTTGGGAGAGAAGTGTCAGATTTTACTAAAGTCCGACTTGAATTTTCAAAAGCTTATTAAGAATATCTTAAAATATGAATATATAGAGGGGAATAACAACATACCTGAACAACAGTTTGGATTAGGGTATACTAATTTAATGATGATTATTGCTGAGATAATTACATATATGGAAAAATATCCAGAAACATCATTTAATAGTCACATTAATCTGATTTCTATAGAAGAACCAGAAACTTTTATGCATCCACAAATGCAGGAGCAGTTTATAAAAAATATTAATGAAATGATCACTTCTCTTCTTGAAAATAATAATAAGCATGTAAATAGTCAGATTATCATAACGACACATTCATCCCATATTCTTAACAGCAAGATACATGAAGGAAATACATTTAATAATATTAACTATATCACAACTGATAATGGCTATTCAAAATCAGTTTGCTTAAATGATAGTGTAGTAGTTGAGCGTGCTAAAAGCCAAAAAAAGCAATGTGAAAGAGAACAAAACCTTAGATTTCTTAAGAAACATATTAAATATAAGGTGTCTGAATTATTTTTTGCAGATGCTGTCATATTCGTTGAAGGAATAACAGAGTATACACTACTTCAACACTATTTAAATATAAATTCCAAGCTTAACAAGTACTACATTTCAATATTTTTAGCAGATGGTGCTCATGCTAAAGTTTATGAAAACCTAATTGTAGCTTTAAGTATACCTACTTTGATTATTACAGACATTGATATTAAACGTGAAAAATTTGAGAAAGGAGAAAAAGATAAAGAAAATCCGGATAAGCAACTAGAATATTTACAAATTTGTAAATTACAGATAAGTGACAGAAAAACTACCAATAGCACGCTATCTCATTTTTATGGAAGTGAAAATGTTGAAAATATTGTTCGAGGAGATTATAAGCAGATAGATAATTTGATGATACTTTGCCAAAAAGATCCTATAGAAAATTATTATGCTACTAGTTTTGAAGAGGCTTTTATATTAACCAATTCACAGAACTATATAGTTAATAGTACGTTAGAGAAGGTTAAACCTGATGTATATAAAAATATTATTAATGATGGTGGTATTGTAAAAAATTCGTTTAAATTGCAAAAAAAATTATCAGATTCTAAAAGTGATTTTGCAAATACATTGCTATATGAAGTTTTAGTATGTAATGATGAAACAAGTATTCCTAAACTACCTAAATATATTGAAGATGGGTTACAGTTCTTACAAGATAGATTGGGAGGTAGCTAAAAGTGTATACTAAGAATTTATCTATTTTAACTGAAAATAAAATTAGGGAACAACAAGTTTTTGAGAAAATTATACAATGTATTGATAGGAAAAAAAGCATGGTTTTTGATGCTGGAGCAGGTGCTGGAAAAACTTATGCATTAGTACAATCATTAAAATATATTATAAGTCAGTACGGTAAAGACTTAAAGTTTCATAATCAGAAAGTTCTATGCATAACATATACTAATGTTGCAGTTTCTGAAGTTAAAGAGAGAATAGGAAACAGCAGTTTAATTTTAGTGTCTACTATTCATGAATGTGTTTGGGATATCATAGAGCCATATCAAAAGCAGCTTGTAGAAATTCACTATGATAAATTGCAAGATGAGCTCTATACGATGGAAGAATCACTAGAAAGTGAAAAATGGGCGGAAAAATATAGAGATTTGTCTAAAGAAGAAAAGAATGCTTTCCTAGAAATGATGATTGAAAAAAAAGAAGATTACTATAAATATAGAAATGAAAGAGCAGCAATATTTAGATCCTCATTACCTGATATATCAAAAGATTATTCTAAACTAATGAGCAATGTTGAAAACTTTAAAAAAATAGTGAACAAGCTGTTTACAATCATAAGATATAAAGAAACTATTAACAAAATAGAAGCTAATGAAAGTAAATTTAATAAAGTAAAGTATGATGCACGATTTAACAATGATAGGCTTGAGTCAATGAGAATCAGCCATGATACTTTATTAGAATACACTGAAAAACTTGTTCAGAAAAGCGATCTGCTAAAACAAATTATTTGTAATAGATGTCCATTCGTTTTAGTAGATGAATATCAAGATACAAATCCAAAAGTGATCAATATATTACGTCTTTTGGAGGAATATTCTAAAGTAATTCAACATGATTTTTTTGTAGGATATTATGGAGATGTAAAGCAAAATATCTATGATACTGGTGTTGGAAGTAATTTTTATGATATTCACAAAGGGCTAAATCGAATACAAAAAACATTCAATAGAAGATCAGCAACAGAAATAATAAATGTAGCTAATCATATTAGAAATGATGACTTAAAACAGGAAACAATATATGACAATTTTTCTAAAGGCAGTGTGTTTTTTTATAATATTAAGATTAGTAGTCAGGAATTCATTGATGCACATATTAAAAAGTGGAATATTACGGAAAAAAACAAACTACATTGTTTTGAATTAACTAATGAGCTTGTTGCACAGAAAAGTGGATTTGAAAATATTTATAATTTTTTTAGTAATTCAGCTTGGTATAAAAGAGGAACAAACTATAAATTATTACGTGATCATGTTTTAAGTTTGGATATCAAGAAACTAGGCATAGTACAAAACTTACTGTTTAGAATTTTAGATTTTAGATCTAAAATTCTACAAGATAAAACAATGATTTTGGATGTTATTCTTGATGAAGTAATAAGAGATATAAATATCCTAGAACTAAGAAATTTAATAGAAAAATTAAGAAAAATTACGGGAGAAACGTTGGGAGACTATATTAAAAGTATGTTTTCAGAATATAATAGAGGAGATGATAAATATGATAAATGTTTAGAATATATAATGAGTGAAGGCATTAAATCTTATTCTGACATTGAAAATTTTATTCTAAATCAACTTTATTTTTTTGGCGAGGAAGAACAATCAGATAATTATATTCAAGTAAGTAAAGATGCTGTATCTGATTTCCTTAGAGGTAGTATGACTGAATTTGATTTATGGTATTCTTTTATTATGGATAAAAGTGAAGGCAATATTATTTATCATACATACCATGGAACAAAGGGATTGGAGTTTGATAATGTAATAATCTTTATGCAATCTAAGTTTGGAAGAGATAATGATTACTTTAGTCGATTGCTAAGGGTTTTATCTATGAAAAATGAAGTAGAAGAAAAAAATACAAAAATAGAAGAGGCTAGGAATTTATTTTATGTTGCAGTGACAAGATCTGTTCTAAATTTAAGTGTAGTTTATTCAGACGATATAACTGATTTCAAAGAGCAAATTGAAAATGTCTTTGGCGACATTAAGTATGAAATCTAACTTAGTAGAAAATTTTATATGTTTTAATAAAGCATAAAAGAACCATCCCTTTGTGCGAAGAAAAATTTCACCAATACTATCCAAGTCAATATAGACTTAACACTTAACACAAAATGGTAATAGATGATACCTGTGGTATTTTTGTTTATCTGATTGATTAAACAGTTAGATGTAGGTTTAAACTTGGATAAAATGCTACACTTAATGGTTTATTTTAGCATTATAGCTTAATGGATAGGGTTTACATGGTTTACTATGAAAAATTGTATTATATGCAAGAAGTTGTCGTTTAATTTATGGAATCTGCTAAAACGTAGAGTGTATAATTAGAGAAAAAGTAAAGTCAATTATTCTGTTATTTAGATATTCTCCTCGTTAAAATGGAGAAAATTATTATAAACTTGAAACTCATTTACAAGTAATTCGTAGATTATTGATTCTAAGGATCTATCATGATGAACATTAGATATGAAATGAGGCTAGTAGAGACTAGGGTTGTCACTCCGCTATTCATCATCACCTTGATGTTTTTACTTATTTTGTTAGTAATTATATTAGAAACAGGCAATCACCTACTAGAGAGGTTATTAAAGGAGGAGATGGCAATGTTCAAAAATACAGTAAAGGGATTCGGCGAAGTAATTTTGGCATTTGGGGTTAATATGGTCAGTGGAGTGATACTGGCCTGATTTCATATTGATTGGGAGGTAGAGTTTTTATGATTCAAGAATTGATTAATCTAATATCAGATGTTGAAGGAAAGGAGTTAAAAAACTATTCAAGAATAAATAAACATTACGATATTGCACCTATAAATACAAATGGAAGTCCTATTGAAGATGCTTCAGCAAGGCCTACTCTTGTATTTGATATTTTGGATGATGAATTGGCAGTAAAGTGGATATACCTGAACGTGCAAAATCAGGGGCTTGGAACAAGAATCATTCAATGGTTTATAGACTATTGCAGAAAGAACGGTATTGGTAAAATATCTATTCGTTTGGTTGGAGAAGATAATAGCAGAATGAGAACTTTATCTGAAAAACTGGGTTTCAGAGTTATCAGAAAAAGAAACTGTAGTTTGGATTATGAGTTATTAGTAGAGGATTAAGTAATGGCAAAAAAACAGAAACTAATTAAAATTGGTGAATGTGCCTTATGTAAAACAGATAATATTGAACTTAGGGAAA
Source organism: Tissierella praeacuta (assembly GCF_040396155.1). Classification (GTDB taxonomy): domain Bacteria; phylum Bacillota; class Clostridia; order Tissierellales; family Tissierellaceae; genus Tissierella; species Tissierella praeacuta_A. Next base: position 43,236 of record NZ_JBEBOY010000018.1, on the reverse strand, counting down.
GTCATATAATACCCAAATTTGTTTATCGTAGGATGCAAGAATTTCCAAATTCAAGGTTTAGAAACTTGTATCAGATAAAAGATATTTACCAAGATGGCGAAAAAAGGCCCATGCTATGCAATGGCTGTGAGCAGTTTTTTAATAAGTTTGAGACACCGTATACAAATAGGATTCTTGATCCGTATTTAAAGGGTGAAGACCCGAAAGAGTTATCTGATGATATTATGAACAACTTCATTAACTCAATGAGCTGGAGAATTGTTTATGATGATTTGTATAATAATGAATCCTTTATAGGTACAAGCCATAGGAATATATTTGTATGTATTGAAAATTCATTGTGGAAACACTTAAATGAAGTTAGAATTGGAGCAACAAGTCGTGGGAACATTGAACACTTCAAAAACCATATTTTCAAAATAGATGACTTCAATTATAAGTTACCTGTGAAGGAGTTATTTAGTCACACGACATTTGGGTATTGTCATTCGAATGAGTATGGAAATTACTTTATTATAATTTATTTTTTGGACTTGGTTTTTGTAACTGAGTTTATACCAATGTTTATTGGTACAGATGGTTTGATTAAGAATATTATTAACCATCAGAAAAGAATGAATGTAAAGGCAAGAGTAAAAGAGGAACTTCTCAAATGTGCATATGATGTAGCAAAACAGTTTAATGATAACGAAAAGATTCTTGAAGAAGGGTTAAGAGACACCATTAGTAAGAGGTATAAATAAGAGAGCTGATAAGTTGAAAGGCTAGTAGCTGTTTACTCTATAATTTTAATATACATTATTAGGGGGGCTATTATCATGTTAACAATTGAAGACTATATTGCTTCAAGAAAGAAAAAAGATAAATTGGATGAATTTGATTTCCAGAAACATTCAGAAAATATGGGAGCGGTTATTCAATATGTAATGGAGTATTTTAATGAGTATTTAAATTTGGAAGATTATAGTTATGAGCAAGTTAAAACACAGCAAGTGATTGATAAGTTTAAAGAAGGAATAATTGAAAACTTTCCAACAACTTATGAATTTATAATTTCTTATTATTGGTCAAACAAAAAACGTATAGATAAACTAGTATCCAAGGCATATGAAGAAATTGAAGATATAGAACTGTTTTATTTACCAGAGGATGACATAAAGGTTGCGGAGTATGTCTGTAAAAAGAAGTTAGGAGTTACTGCAACTGAAGAACTATTAAGTAATATAGCAACAATGTCAAAGGAGTACCGACAAACCCAAACAGAAGAACCTATTATGTCTGACATGAAGGAACTTGACAATGCAATTTCAGATTGGGTAATAGAAGTTTATAGAAAATATAAAGTAGATTTGTTAGATTATGCAAGGGGAATTTCATATAAATTTTATGAGAAATATGTAGATCATGAATATGATAGACAGACCGAAGCTTTTTACTATATTAATAAATATGATTATAGATATCAGGATAATCCTTTCAATATTAATGATATCTATAATAGAAATAGACATCGTGAGTTTATAGAGGGTCATAAAGGTGAGCTGGAAATGTTGATAATGTATTTTTGGTTATTCGAAGATGTACATGATCAAGATTACTGGCCAGAATATGTAAAACTATGTATTGAAAATGAAAGGGTAAGTTTAGCAAAGAAAAAAAGAATATTAAATCCTGTGTTTATTCAGGGGTTGAGTTATCCCTCTGATATACATTCGAATATAAAATATATAGAAACTAAGAATGGGATATTAAAAGAAGATCCTGGACAAAATTATGTTCTTTCAATAATATATGAAAAGTCAAATGATGAAATTTGGAAAGACAGAGATGCATTAGACAATATAATAAAGAACCTTCATTTAAGTTTTAAGCAGTTTGGAGCACCAAAATTATTGGAATTTTTATCCCCTTATCAAGCACCTGGCTATACGAAAGAGAAATTCTTTGAAAAATACCAAGTGTTTGAGAAAGGCATGAGACGATATACTAAAATGAAAATAGCTGTTATCAATGGCTATACAAGGAGAACTAAGGATAAAGAATACTTGTTTTCAACAGTTGAAGATATTGCATGTCTAAGAAATACATGTAAAGAATTAAAGCTACAATTGAAACTGTCAGTAGATTTTACTGATACAAATAGAAGAAATAAGATAAAGAAAAATATGGATGATATGATTAACACTCTTGCAGGTATGAGAAATCTTATAATAGGTATTCACATTAATGAAATAGATTCCTGGGGTGTTAATAGACATATTTATTACAATAACAAAAGGCGTGAATATATAAATTCAATGGACTATACTACAATGTCTACTTTCATGGCTGGTTTAACAACCATTCTTCAAGACAGCAGATCTAGGTACTTTATACCAAATACAGTTAAGGATTCCGAAAAATTAGAAACACTAATAGATACGTTATATCGAGTAGGGTGTTGTTTTGAAAGTGAGGAAACAGAGAATGAAGAATAATACCCAGAAGGTTAATATTGAAAATGAGGAAGAATACATTAAATGGTGCAAGAGTATAAAGGTAGACGAAAAAATAAATCTGTTTAATCCATTGATTAATAAACATAATAGTGAAATTGAAATCAGAAAAGCAAAAGCGAAAAACAAATTTAAAGATTATTTACCTTTTAGCGTTCAATATAGATTGAAATACGAAAGACATCCAGAAAATAGTGCGGTTCTTAATATAGATGTTTCAGATGAACATAGGAATAGGGCCTATAGATTTATGCATTGTTTTATAGAAATGGTACAGGCATTAGGAGGAACTGTACTTGTTGACTCTCAAAATAACGATAATACAGTGATTAGGTTTCCTTACGGTATTGTTGAGTGCTCGCTGGTTGAAAAAAGAGGTAAATATCGAGATGTTAAGTTAAAAGATACAAAGACAATGAGACCATTATATGACCCAATTAATACGGGTAAATTTATTTTTAAGATTTATACAGTAAATAAAGATAGAAAACAACAAAATGAAATTATTTATGATGAAGAGAATCTATCGTTACATGATCAGATTACAGATATATTTATTGCAATTCGTCCTATATTAATAGATTTAACTAAAGAAAGTATGGAAATTGAAGAAAAGCGTAAAAAAGAATATGAAATGATGGAATTACAATGGGAAAAAGAAAAGAAGGAAGAAGAGCAAAAGAAACATAAAGAGAATAGAATTAAGCAGCAATCTATAATTGGGAAACATATTGAAAAATGGGAACATATAAAGTTGATAGAGGCATATTTAGAAGAAATAAAAATTTATGCAGAAGATAAACCACAGGATATTAAGAAGCTAATAGAACAGTATTGTGACTATGTTTTAGATTTATTTGACAAAAATGAGTTTTATATAGGTATAATAGAGTTTATTCAACAAGCAAGTAATATGGATATTTTGGAGTAAGTTTGTGTGTTATAATGCTAATTAATTTTATACTTAGGGTTAGTATTAATATAGGTGTTGAAATGAAAGATAATAAGTGAAGTCACCTGAGTGATAGGAGGTATTAAGAGGTGCTAGAAAAGCAAACATCAACAGATTTTCATATATATAATATATGAAAAATTCCACATTCTTTTGATGTCTTTATTCATAAAGAGAGCTACATTTATCTCTCAGTGTGTTGTTTATTGGTAAATTTTGATATATAATGAAAACAACCATTTTAAAATAAGAGGTTGTTCAAAAATATTGTTTCAATTGTTAATTATTAGAGATAAAATGACTTGTTAGCAAGAGGGTACTACGCCTTGATACGAAATTTCAAAAGAGGTGATATTACTTGCCATATACAGTTAAATCTACAGAGAAATTAAGAAAATCTTGTGCTGAAATGGAAACTAAAGCACTTCTATATTTAATGAATTTCCGTGATGATAGTGATGAAATTCATTACTTTGTTGTTGATTTTTTTAATGATTTAACAGGCATGGATAGAACATCGTCTAAACTTTGGGATATACAGTCTAAAGGTGCCTCTAATTCATCTCCTAAAGCTATAGGAAAAGAATTGGTAACACTATATAAAAACTTCTTAAGTGATTTGACTTTTAGTAATCTCATTCTTTTCTTAGGAGGAGTTTCTAATACTGTTCGAACTGATGATTCTAAAAATATTTTTGGCATAGAAAATATAAAGAAAGAAGCCCTAACTAAGGTGATAGAAGGTCTAAAAGAAGAAAGTAAAAATAAAACATATATAAATTCAAGTCAAATAACGACAAAATCGATTGATGATTTTTTAAAAAAAGTTCTTTTTGTGATTGATGATAAGCCTGCATGCGATTATGTGCGAGCTATCATAAAAGACCATCCTCATATTATACCTGAAGAAAATGTGCTTAATGCTATTTTTAATGAGATTAGAGATGAACAATCTAGCAAAAAAAATGGACATGCTATAGAGGGGCTTATGATTTCTACAAGTGATGAATCTTTAAACTATTATCGTCATTTGACAAATAATGAAATAAGATTAATGACTCTGCAAAGGATTATTAATCGTGACCCTGTCTCTCAAGGAGTACCTTTATCATTTATGCCGATTCTAAATCAGTGTCCACCAGAAAAACAAAAAGATATGATTGACGAGTGCAAAAGTTCATTGTGTAGAGCATTATTTAATAAAAATGCAGCTCAGAGTTTTTGGTCAATTTTTGAACAAATATATTTTATAATACTAAAGAACCCTTCTGATGATATTCAAAATTTATATAGTAAAGTAGATAAGACCTTAATTAAAAATTGTCCTGATTTTGATGTACTGTCGGTTAAGTATTTCATTTCAGTTGTAAAGGATGGGATTCAAGTATGATAATTAAAAAAATAGCTGTGGGTAATTTAGAGGAAGCTTTTATTGAAGATTCTCTATCTAAAGACTTTAATATAATCTCAAGCGATGATAATAATAAAGGCAAAACCATAATTATTCAGTCTTTAATGTATGCTTTAGGGAATGATCCAACATTTCCATCATCATTTTCTTATAAAAACTATTTTCACTTTGTTGAATTTGAGATAGGAGAAATCACATATTTCATTTGTAGAAGAAATGATGGATTTGTTCTAAAAACACCATCTGCTCTAATGATATTTGATAATGTATCAGAACTAAAAAGATATTGGAAAAAAAACATCTTTACCTTACCTAAAATATATAAAAATGAAATGTTAAGAATAGCGGATCCTGTCCTTTTCTTGCAATTATTCTTTGTAGGGCAAGATAAAAAAGCTACCTTTAATATTTCAAATGCTGGTTATTATAATAAAATTGACTTTATTAATATGTTGTTTGATTTTTGTGATTTGGGTTCGCAATATCTAAGTACAGAAGACATTATTACTACAAAAAAACGAATTTCTCAATTGAAAGAAGAAAGAACCACCCTCTTAAAACAGCATAAAATATTAAAATCTCCGAAAACTGCTGCCAGTTATTTAAGTGCAATTAGCGATAAAACATCTTTTGGTGAAAAGATAAAACAGTTAGATAAAGTTAATGATAAAATAACTGAACTACGAAAAGAGCGAAACATCGCTGCAACTCGAAAGGCAAGATGGGAGGCCACCATTAAGGAACTTCGATCATTAAATAGAACTATTGATTGCGGAGAATTGCGTTGTATGGACTGTGATTCAACTAGTATTTCCTTTAGCACATCAAAAAAGTCCTCATATGCTTTCGATGTATCCACTGTTGCCATGAGGAATGAAATAATTAATTCTATAAATGAGAAAATAGCATCTTATAATGAAGAAATCGAAAAATTAACTTCATTTATAAACAAAGAACAAGATTACTTACAAAAATTGATGTTTGACGATAATATATCACTTGAATCAATAGTTGCATATAAGAATCAAATTGTTGATGCATTAGATACTGAAATTAGGATAAAGGAAATTGACTCTCAGTTAGATATATTAAATAACTCTCTTAATTCACATGAAGATAGTACAAAGGATCAGAAAGAAAAACAAAACAAATTAATAGACGATATCGTGTCTCTTATGATAGAAATATATACAACTATTGACCCTAATAGCAATTCAGCTATTGATGGTATATTTACGAAGCGAGATGAAGTATTTTCAGGCAGCGAGGCAACCATTTTTCATCTTGCGAAGTTATATGCGATTCAGAAAAATACAAGTCATAATTTTCCGATAGTTGTTGACTCTTTTAGAGCTGAAGACTTATCAACTTCAAAAGAAAAAATAGTGCTAGATTTATATAAAGAAATACAGAATCAGAAGATTTTCACAACGACACTAAAAACAGAAGAACTCGGTAAGTATGATGACTTAAGTTATATAAATAGTATAGACTATACGGAACATATGCCTAGCAAAATGTTAAATGATTCGTATAATTTAGAATTCAGAAAGTTGCTTTCTAATTTGTCAATTGAATTAAGTTAAAAATATATATATTTTAGCTCTTTGTCAAAGCATAAAAATTATAATGAGAATGCATATATTTCAATATAAAAATGTAGGAATATATGCATTCTTATTAAGTGTTTTTGTTACAAAAATATTTAATAAGAAAACATTTTAGAAATATGCACTGACACCAAGGGGGTACTAGATACTTACGACATCATTATTGTACTCTCAAGGCACGTTGAAGTTATCGTTAGGCTCGAAAAGCAATAGAATGTAGTAATATCAATAGTTTAAGCCATTAAGTGTGTAGATGACATTCAATGGCTTTCTGTTTTTGGAAACATGTCCATAGAAAAACATGAGGACTATGATGTGGCGAGATTGATTGTATTTGGAGATATGTAAAATAAGGAAATATAGGTTTATATGATAAAATCTATAAGGTACAATGATTATAACTATAAAATTATGGATTAAATTTTGTACAAAATATTTAGATAAGGGGTTAACCTATGGAACACCTTTAAAAATAATCACAGAAGTGATAATAATGGATATAACTCTACAAGAAATATCGTGTATAATTGATAATTATAAGGAGGTAAAAAAGATGCTACATATTGACCGTAATAGCAATCTGCCTATTTATCAACAAATTTATGAACAAATTAAAAGTGATATTTTATCTGGAAACTTCCCTGAAGGTTTACGTATTACTTCAATAAGAGCATTGGCAAGTGAACTAAAGGTTGGAAGAAATTCAGTTAAAAATGCTTATGAACAGCTTGTCTTGGAGGGGTATATAACAGGGATACCGGGTTCAGGATATGTTGTTAATAAATTGGATTTTTATTTACACCAAGAATTATCTGATTACCAAAAACATGAAAAGTGGTCAACTAGGCAATCTGATAACACTGTGAATAAAATCCGATATAGCTTCCAGTATGGAGAACTAGAAGCTGCAAGTTTTCCCAATAAGCTCTGGTGTACATATGTAGCAGATATTCTTGATGGACCACAGGCACAATTGGTGCATGGGCTTGGAGATGTGAAAGGAGATTTAGAGTTGCGGCAACAGCTAAAGCAATATTTGTATCGTAGCAGGGGTGTAAAGTGCGAAACAGAACAGATTATTATTTGTAGTGGTACACAACTTGCTTTGGAAATTATCATAAGAATTTTTCCATGTGGAAAGAAAGTTGCTATGGAAGAACCTTGTTATGATGGTGCAAGTACAGTATTTCAAAGTAATGGTTTTGAAATACAAACTGTCCCAGTTGATAAGAATGGTATTGACATAAAAAGACTTTCATCTATGTCCGTTCCTATGGTTCATATTGCTCCATCACATCAATTCCCGACAGGTGCTGTTATGCCAATCCAAAACCGAATGGAAATCTTAAATCTCGCCTATCGGCGTAATATGGTAATAATTGAAGATGACTATGATAGCGAATTTAGGTACAAAGGGCTTCCAATTCCATCACTGCAATCCATTGACCAAGCTGAGCGGGTGATTTATGTAGGCACTTTTTCTAAAGCTTTATCAGCAGGTTTACGAATGGCATATCTGGTATTGCCGTATTGGTTACTATCCACTTACAATAAAAAATACAGAGGATACCAGTGTACAGTTCCATTGCTTCAGCAAAGAGTTTTAGCTAAATTTATGCGAGATGGCCATTGGGAAAAGCATATTCGAAAACTATGTCTAAGTCAAAAAAGGAAGCATGATATCTTGGTTGATGCAATCAAAAAAAATATGGACGGTAAGGTTCGGATATATGGCCATGAAGCGGGATTACACATTCTAATGGAATTTACAGATGGACAGAAAGAAGATGTTCTTATTCAAAAAGCTTTAGCATGTGGTGTTCAAGTTTGTCCAGTATCCCCATTTTGGCTTAACAATGCTGCTAATCAAGGAAATTTCATTGTATTAGGTTATGGAAAGATTAAAGAAAAGGATATTGTGCCAGCCATAGAACTTCTTGCTGATATCTGGTTTAATAGTACTAATTAAAACAACAGCAGGTTCCAGTAAGGAATTGCTGTTGTTTTTTGTGAATAAACTTGCATATTACACTGCCACAATAAAAGGCTGTATATCGTTAAGGTAAGTCTTTGCATTTACATCTTCTTTATGTTTATGAAGTAGAACTGTGTCCTAAAAAAAGTTAATAACCGTCCCTTGATACGGGAACAATTTTAAAATATACTTATAAGCAAAAGAAAGTATATGGAGGGAATTTGATGTAATATAGAATGAAAACACACCAATTAACAGATGAAAAAATTAAGAACTTGTTACTTAGGGTACAAACAGGAAGTTTTTCCACTATTAATACAGACGGTACCTCTTATATTACCCTAATTCATTTTGTCTATATGGATAACCAAATATACATTCATGGGTTATCAAAAGGGCAAAAGATTGACAATAGCATTCGCAATGACAAGATTGGATTTTTAGCTTATGATATGCAGGGACTTCCTCTAGACCCAAATGGTGTGGTCTGTGACACCAATACAGAATATGAAAGTGTAATTATAACAGGAAATGCTACTTTGGTTGAGGATATAGAGGCAAAAAGAATAGTATTGCAAAATATAGTTCAGAAGTATACTCCACATTTAGCAGATTCGATACTTCCTGAACCTATGATTAAAGGTATTGCTGTAATACAGATTAATATTTTAGAGGTAACGGGAAAATACTATAATTAAAAAGATATTTTGAGGGAGTAAATATCAACATTATAAGTATAGTTTTAATAAAGATGGCAGAACACTATTAATAAAGGGAAAAAGCATACAAATGAGCATGATATATATTTCAAGATGTAAATGTATTATTCAATATAAAGAAATCAGCAAGTGGGTAAGGATCTATGTCAAGGATAGCTTGATGCTGAGATAGCGAGGTTCTGAATTAGTATTTAATTAGCTAACTTTTGTACCAGTATGAAAAGAGGGATAATTTGAGTGACAAGATATTATTGATAAATGATTTGCCAGGTTATGGGAAGGTGGCACTAGCTGCGATGATTCCCGTACTATCCCATATGGGTTTTGATCTGTATAATCTACCCACAGCATTGATTTCAAACACATTTGATTATGGAAAATTTGAAATATTGGAAACAACTGAATATATGAAAAACACAATATCTGTATGGAAAGAGCTAGGATTTAACTTTGATGGGATTTCAACAGGCTTTATTGTGTCTGAGGAACAGGTAAGACTTGTAGCAGATTATTGTCAAGAACAATCCCAGAAGGGCACCATAGTATTTGTAGACCCTATTATGGGGGATGGCGGGAAGTTATATAATGGAGTAACTAATCAAACTATAGAATACATGAGACAACTCTGTTCAGTTGCAGATTATATCGTTCCTAATTATACAGAAGCAGCATTTTTAGCAGGTGTAGATATTAAAAATGAAGGAATATCATTGGAAGAAGGATATGAATTAATAGATAGATTAAGAGAATTAGGTTCTAAATCTATTGTAATTACAAGTGTAAATCTTAAGGATAATACTGCTGTATTGGGCTACGATTCCAAAGAAGATACATATTTTAGCCTGTCATTTGAGTATGTGGCAGTCAGATTTCCAGGAACGGGAGATGTATTTTCATCAGTAATGATGGGAAAAGTGCTTTTGGGAGCACCTTTACAGGACTCTGCACAAAAAGCTATGGATTACGTAAAGGATATTATAATACTGAGTAAGGATAATGTAGATAAATTCAAAGGGATACCAATAGAAGCTTGGCTTGATAAAATGGATATATAAATAATCTGATTCTTTGAAGAATGAATAGTAAAAAGGAGTTCATAAACATGAGGAGAAAAGATAGAGAAATGGGTAGGGACTTTGGATACTATGTAATAGATAAGGCCAGATACGGAATACTCTCAATGATAGATGGTGATGAACCATATGGGATACCTCTGTCCATAGTAAGACATGAAGAAAATCTTTACTTTCATTCAGCTAAGGATGGAAGAAAGGTATGTACATTGACAAATAACCCGAGTGTCAGTGTAGCATTTGTAGGGGGGATAAGAATTCCAGATAACTTTACTGAAGAGGAATTAAAAGAAATAGCATCTGATGAATCTAAAGCTATATTATTGATTAGCAGTGTATTTACTACTGAATATGAATCAGCAGTAATAAAAGGCAAAGTTGAAATAGTTGAAGATGAGGAAGAAAGAATCAAAGCCATGAGGCTTATATGTGAAAAATATATCCCGACAAAGATGAAGTATTTTGATATGGCAATTAAGGCCGGATTAAAAAGAACGAATATATATAGAATCCGCATGGAAGAAATAAAATCTAAAAGAAAGAGATATGACAAACAAGGCAAAGAGATGAAATATGGGAGAATGGAATAAAATTTGGATTTCTATGATGAAGTGACTTTGGAAAAGTGCATAGATAATTAATATTAGAAAGAATAAAAACTTAGAAAAGAAGAGTGAGCTTAGGAATACTTATGCAGAGAGCTAAAGTTGGTGAGATTGAGCAAGGGATAGCAAGACGAACATGGTCTTAAAGTTGGGAGATCGAATCTATCTTAGATATCCACGTAGATGCACGTTATAGTCATAAAATGTTTATGGATTATTTCCAGCATATTTGATGAGGTATATACAGTAAGGTCTATATAAAATTGGAGTGGTAACATGAAGCTCCTATCCCTTTGCATTTTGCAAAGGGATAGGAGCTTTTTTAAATTTACAAAATAAAATATAAAGAATAAGAGTATGATAAAATGAACGAAAGGAAATTATATTTTGAAAATATACCCTTCCACCAAGGAATCACTGGGTTCTTACGACATCTTTATTGTCACCTCAAGGCATTGCGAGATTTGCGTCGAAATATGTCGCGTAAAATAACAAATGGTAATGTACGTTATATCCTCTATATGGTAAAATAAAGGAAAAGGCAGCTACTAAAAATTAATTTTCTTCTGACCTCACATTTAGAACGTGGGCTGAATTATTATGAAATGGGAGCAGTTGAGAACATATAGAAGACTGAGGCGGGCTTTTGTGCTTCTGTAGTGGAGGTTTAATGGAATTTTTATAGCTAGAGTAAGATTTATGAAAATATGCATCTTTTTGATAACTGCTCATATGAGCTTTAAGAAAAACTTTACAGTTGCCAGTTATAAAGAAAAACTTAATAACTGAATTAGAATGAAAATCTGAAATTAATGGGAGGTTTGAGACTTTGCAAGAGCAGAGATTTACAAAGGTGGATTGGTGCCTTTGTTAAGAAGTAGCTTAGAGTATATGGAGTTTTGAATGATTGACCCTTATGAAATGCCCTATTGAAACAATAAAGGGTATACAGTTTGGATTTGCCATCTTCAAAGCGAAATCAGAAGTTTTCGGGCTGAACGGATTTTGCGGATATAGTGGCCGTAAATGATAGAAATTCGTACGTTATTAAAGATAAATAAAAAAGAGTTGAAAAGAAGGAAGAAAAAAATGAATAGTGAGCGCATGAAGTTGCCTAAATTTCTCAAAGAAGTGGATGCACTTTCAAAGAATTTAAGCCATGAAAATATGGAAATGCTGATCCACGAAATAGCAAGAACGTGGCCTGAAAATAGAAGAAACAATTTGCTGCAATTGATGAGGTCTTATGAAAATATATCAGAGAGCGAATCCTACCAGAAGTGCATTGATGATGGAATATCTCAAATAATACTTAGCATAGAAAGCATTAAAGAGAGATTAACACAAATCAACTCCGCAAGTCGTCTTTTAGAAAGTGAATATAATGAAGAGTGGGATGACTGGTACAATAGTGATGTGGATGAGGTTCTCTTCTCTGACCCAAAGGGAATTTTAAAGGATATTAATGAAGCAATGGAATTAATTCATATCTGCGTTGATAGGGAGTTATATAAAGAGGGATATGAGCTTTCAGAAATTCTATCTGTATTGGAGGTTTCTTCGGAAGGGGATTATTGCGATTATAATGGCTCCCCTTTATATATGTATGAGTTAGATCAATATAATTTATTAGGGCATGAGTATATTCCGTTTGTAAAGGAATGTTTATATCTTACCTATATGGGAAACCAACTTGAAGATAGAGCAGATGAAATATATTGCATGATGGAAAATTTTAGGTGTTATGATATGAAACTTGAGGATATCATGCAATCTGGAAATGATGAATTGTCACAGTTTGATGCTTTTCTTCCGATGTGGATAGGATACCTCGGTGCACAAAAAAGTAAATCAGCGGAGAAATTATTAAGAGAAGCTCAGTCCATGATTCAAGATGAAAGCTGTCTATTGGAAAATGCAAGAAAATATGTGACGGAGCATCCTTCTTTGTATCAGCAGTTTTTAGAGATAAAACTAAATTCTGATGAAAGTGATAGCATGTTTCAAATTGGGATAGAAGCAATGGAGAAAATACCATCTTCTTATCTAGTCAGGAGCGAAATAGCACTTCTTACAGCGGAGTATGCAGTGAAATTGAATGATCCTGAGAAGATGGAAAAATGCTGGATCGAAGCATTTCGTTCTGAAACTACAGTGGTTAACTATATGCGAATAAGAATCTGCACTAATAATTGGAAACAATGGGAACAGGAACTTAAATTTATTATAGAACAGACTTATCAGAAAACGAAAAATCGAGATAAAAGTCTTTTTTACGACATGAATGCCGAGAGGGAAAATTATCTTTATCGAGAGGGCTATTGTACTATGCTGTTTTTTGAAGAACAGTTTGAAAGGATGTATTCTGTGGGTATGAATGAAAAGAATGCCCTTGGTTGGTCATCAACGTTTATGAAGCAGGGACTGGCATTTATGTTTTTGCTTCTGTTTCAAGGAGAAAAATTTCCGGAAGGTATGAAGGCAATGCAAGGCAGGGCAAAGTCTGCCTGCGAAATATCCGCTGATAAGTTTTATCGGGGAACGGAAATCAATTCTAAACTATCGGATAATGAATTGTTTTCACAGCTTTTCAATTCATGGAAGAATGAAGTACAACTGACAGCAGAGGAAACAAAGAAATGGTTAGAGAAAATTGAAAAATGGATTGCCGGCAGAGTGACTGGGATTATGGAAGGAAATCATAGAAACTATTATGGAGAGTGTGCTTCCTTTATTGCTGCATTTGGAGAAGTACAGGAGTCTCTTGGTATTCCTGATGCTAAGGCGCATATTATGGAGAGATATAGAAGTGAGTATTCCCGACGAAGTGCGTTCCACAAGGAATTGGTGACATATGGAATGAAAAAATAGATGAACCAATGATATTAAAAACAGCGGATGGAATATGGAAGTGGACATACTCCATCGATACAAAAGGAGATTATATGAACCTATTTCAAAATGCAGCAGAAAAATTAGAAAAGGAATATCAACTATTCCTGGATTATTTTGAGCTAAATGAAGTACAACTGTCAAAGCGTACAGGCCATATTGGGAAAAAGGATTGCTTTGCATTGAATGGTTTGTTTGATATAGTTCGGGAGAAATACCTGTCATATGGAAGGATGCAGGATTATTATACAGTGATTGATTTCTTTTATTTTTTCTCGATACGTACCGGTATCCTTCAGGTTATGAGCAAGAAGGGGAAAAGTATGACCGTTCAAAAGGGTCAAAGATATTCAATATTTTTCCATATGTCAGCTATGGAACGGTATATTCTTATGATGACGATATGGCTTGGGGAGTATCAGGAGGCATTGGGTGATTCTCGTTCGTCATTTATGAGAGGAAGAATATTTGAGGTGATTAGAAAAGCGAGGGAAGAGGAAGCACTACTGGATCCATTCAGAGGAAGGATAGCGTCACCCTGGGGAAGCCATTATATTCCGGAGATCCGTCTTTTTGCATTATTCCAATTGCTTCGTATTGAATGGTTGGAGGATAAAGAAGAGAATAAAGATAATAAGTTTCGAATTAAGACACTTTATCTGACAGAGGAAGGGTATGTCTGGAAAGATCTATTGGAAAAACAGGATAGGGTATTTGGGTATAATCCAGATGTCAGTACGGTGTTATCAACCATAAGGAATGTCGTAAGAGATGATACTGTTAACATGGAAGAGAAGCTGATGGGTTTTTGGGCATATCCGGTGGAAGCAGGCTCTCACACAATTAAATTTAAAATAACGATTGGTTCCTGTATCAGGAAAATAACAATAGGTGATCAGTTTACTCTGGAGGAATTGCATTATTTGATACAAAAAAGTGTTGGCTTTGACATGGATCATCTGTATTATTTTCAAATTGGCTCAGGAACTTCCCAAAGAAGGTACTATGCACCGGAGTGTAAGGATGAAATATGGCAGGCAGATACAGTTTTATTGGCAGAGCTTTTGCCTTATGAAGGAATGCAATTCGGATATTTATTTGATTTTGGGGATGAGTGGTATTTTCAGATTACAGTAGAACGTATATTGAATGAACATACACAGGAATGCGAGATAAGTGAGGTAAAAGGTGAAGCACCGGTGCAGTATGGTTGCGATTGGTAGTAAAAGGGGGATTGAGCGGTACATATATGAACAATATTGAACTGAAACGTAAGGTATGGTCATCTGCAGGTGATATACTAAAAGAAAGAAATTATATTTCGCCTGTGGATTTGCTGATGAAGCTGGGAGTATTATCATATCAAGATTATGAGAACTGGAGATTTCATCGGATACCTTACCTGGAAAAGGTATGTAAAACCAACTTGAGTAAGCTGTCATTAATTATGAAAGAGCTTAAGGCATATGCCGGAGAAAATCAATTAAAAGCTTCCTGGACAGCATATTATCAATGGGGAGTTAAAGGGAAAAAAACACCCCTGCACTTTAGTAAATACGGAGAACCTAATATAGAAGAAGCTTATGCTACACACTTTGTTCTCATGAATAAGGGAGACACAGAGGCATTATAAGAGCATTTACCTATTACTGAAGAATAACAGCCAATATAAAGCAAGAATGTCGTAAAGATATCCAGACGCTAAGGGGGCACTAGGCTCAAAGGGCATCTTTTTTATCTCCTCAAGGCATGTGGAGTGCGTAATAGGAATGCAAAGGAAAGATACGTAGAAATCCTTAATTTTCAACACTTTACGAGGTATGTCACTTTTACTAAAGATGGTGATGATTTTAGAAATAAGGAATTGAGAAATAAAATTGAAGTATCAGTAGTTTTAGATATGGAGTGTGTAGATATGTTGATAGATGATTAAATCAAGATATTCAGCAATATTTATACATGTAATGCTAAGTAAAATTAAATTAAGTATAAATAGAAAAAGCCGTTTTCTTTATTGAAAAATAAAGCAAGCGGTTTTTTTGTACCCAAAATGAAGGGAGGAACAAATTTGAATGCAAAGATAATTGCCATAGCCAATCAGAAAGGTGGTGTGGGCAAAACAACCACCTGTGCCAACTTAGGCATAGGGATGGCTTTGGAAGGTAAAAAGGTTTTGCTTGTAGATGCAGATCCACAAGGTAGTTTATCCATTAGTTTAGGATTCCCACAGCCGGATAAGCTTCCAACAACCATTGCAACAGTAATGGGAAAGGTTATTACAGACACAACTATTGAGCCTAGAGAGGGCATCTTACAACATTATGAGAGGGTAGACTTACTTCCTGCAAACATTGAATTATCTGGTATGGAAGTATCCCTTGTTAATGCTATGAGCAGGGAAACAATACTTAAACAATGCCTTGATATGGTAAAGAAGGATTATGATTATATACTTTTAGACTGTATGCCCTCTTTAGGTATGCTGACGATTAATGCCCTTACTGCATCTGATAGTGTAATCATTCCAGTACAGGCTGATTATCTACCAGCAAAGGGATTGGAACAGCTTTTACAGACCATTGGAAAGGTACGTAGACAGATAAACCCTAAACTAAAAATTGATGGTATTTTATTGACTATGGTAGATGGGCGTACCAATTTTGCAAAGGACATTAGCAGCTTGGTAAGAGAAACTTATGAAGGCAGTATTAAAGTATTTAAAGCAGATATACCTCGTTCTGTAAAAGCCGCTGAAATCAGTGCAGAGGGGAAAAGTATTTTTGCCCATGACCCAAAGGGAAAGGTTGCTGAAGGGTATGGAAATTTAACCAAGGAGGTGTTGAAAATTGAAAAGCTCCGCCAAAAACATAAAGCTGACATCAGTAGATGATTTATTTTCCACAGAGGAAAGTAGGGCTGATGAAAACCGGGAAAAGATAATTGAAATCCCCTTAATAGAATTACATCCCTTTAAAGACCACCCATTTAAGGTAATCGATAATGAAGCTATGTTTGACACAGCAGAAAGTGTTAAACAATATGGTGTTCTAGTTCCTGCCATTGCAAGACCTCGTGATGAAGGTGGTTACGAACTTGTGGCAGGACACCGAAGAAAAAGAGCCTGCGAACTTGCAGAATTAGAAATAATGCCTGTCATAGTCCGTAACCTTGACGATGATGCCGCCATTATTATCATGGTTGACAGCAACTTGCAAAGAGAAAATATCTTACCAAGTGAAAGAGCCTTTGCTTATAAAATGAAATTAGATGCTATAAAAAATCAGGGTGCTAGGAATGATTTAACTTCCCGACAAGTTGTCGGAAAGTTAGAAACAGCAGATATTGTAGGTAAGGAAGGTGGAGATAGTGGCAGACAGGTACAGCGTTTCATCCGTCTTACCCATCTTATTCCTGAAATACTTTCGATGGTAGATGAAAAGAAAATAGCCTTCAATCCTGCTGTAGAAATATCCTTCCTTAAAAGTGAGGAGCAAGCTGATTTACTTGAAGCTATGGATATGGAACAGGCAACTCCCTCACTTTCACAGGCACAAAGATTAAAGAAATTTAGTAATGAGGGGAAGTTAAGCCTTGAAGTCATGAGCGCCATAATGAGCGAGGAAAAGAAAGGGGATTTAGATAAGGTAACCCTCACTGGAGATAAGCTAAAAAAGTATTTTCCCAAATCATATACACCTAGACAAATGGAGGAAACCATTATAAAACTCCTTGAAGGATGGCACAAAAAACGAACAAGGGATCAAGAAAGATAGATAAATATAAGCAGGAAAAGAGGTGATAGAGATGGCAGTTTTTAGAGTGGAAAAAACACGGGACTATACAGTGATGTCAAACCATCATTTAAGAAATATAGAGCTTTCCCTAAAGGCAAAAGGCTTATTATCCCTTATGCTTTCTTTACCAGAAAACTGGGATTATACGACTAAGGGACTTTCTATGATATGTAAGGATGGCATAGATAGTATTAACAGTGGAGTAAAAGAATTGGAGACTAATGGCTATGTGATTCGTAGGCGGTTAAGGAATGAAAAAGGGCAACTGACTACTACAGAATATACTATTTTTGAACAGCCCCAAAGTCTTGATATTATTGATACTCCACCTAAAGGGGAAAATCCAATACTGGATAATCCTATCTTGGATAACTCGGCGCAGGAGAAGCCAATACTGGAAAATCCAATCTTGGAAAAACCTAAACAGGCTGAGCCTATCTTGGGAAAACCCCACCAATTAAGTACTAATATATTAAATACTAATTCACTAAATACTGATTTATTAAATACGGAGGTATTAAATCCTTATCCATCAAATCCCTATCAATCAAATAAAGAACCACAAGAAAAAAAGATGAGATACGATGAGATTGGATGTGATGGTCTAGCAGAAATAAAAGAAATGGTTTTAAAAAATATTGAATATGAGTATATCAAGAATAACCATAACCGTGAGCGTTTAGATGAAATCGTAGACCTAATGGTAGAAACTCTATGTTCTACAAAAGCCATAATAAATGTTGCAGGAGATGATTACCCATCACAACTTGTAAAGGAAAAGCTACTAAAGATAAATTGTCTGCATATTGACTATGTCTTTGAATGTCTTGATAAGACCACCACTTACATCCGTAACATCAGGCGGTATTTACTGGCTACCTTGTTTAATGCACCATCAACCATAGATAGTTATTACTCAGCATTGGTAAATCATGATTTAAACAGAAACCCCTAAAGGCATTTTGTACCTGATACAAGAGGATTACAAAATGTCTTTTTCTATGTCAAAAACAGAAGGGAGGAGCTTCCTATGCAGGAAGAAGTAGAAAATAGAACAGTAGCACTTGTGATAAGCGGTACAAAGCTTACAGCAAGAAGTTTAAAGGCAGCTATTCTTAAATATTTAGCATGGCGTAAGGATAAGAAAAATCACCCTGAAATTCCTCAAGGTAAGCAAAGTATAAAAGACCTTGCCAAGCAAAATGCAGGAATGACTAATATTGAAATTACAGATAAAAACATTAAAAGCTTTGAAAGATCAGCAAGAAAATACGGTGTGGATTTTGCTGTTAAAAAAGATAAAAGTGTAAGGCCATCTAAATATCTGGTCTTTTTCAAGGGAAGGGATGCAGATGCCATTACTGCCGCATTTGCAGATTTTACAGCTAAAATGGTAAAAAGAGCAGAAAGACCTTCCGTACTTTCACAGCTTAAAAAGTTTACCCAGCTTGTGAAAAATACAGTTACAGATAGGGTGAAAAGTAAAGATAGGGAGCAAAGCCTATGAATACAAGACTAAAAAGAATACTAATTCTAAATATCCCCTATCTATTTCTTGCCTTGTTTTTTACCAAGGTATCACAGGCATGGAGACTTGCCTTTGGATATGATATGGGACAAAAGATTCTAAACCTAATGAATGGTTTTAGGCTAGCGTTTGATAACCCACTTCCAAGTTTCAACCCAAAAGATTTACTATTTGGTATAGCTATAGCTCTTATTATTCGCCTTACAGTTTATCTAAAGGGAAAGAATGCTAAGAAATATAGAAAAGGAATAGAATACGGCTCTGCTCGTTGGGGTAATAGAGAGGATATTCGCCCTTTTCAAGACCCCGTATTCCAAAATAATGTGATACTAACTGAAACAGAAAGGCTTATGATGTCTAATCGTCCCAAAGATCCAAAGAACGCAAGAAATAAAAATGTACTAATCGTAGGTGGTTCTGGCTCAGGAAAGACAAGATTTTGGCTAAAGCCAAATCTAATGCAGTGTCATAGTTCCTATGTGGTTACAGATCCAAAGGGCAGTATTGTGGTGGAGTGCGGGAAGTTATTACAGCGTATGGGATATAAGATTAAGATTCTTAACACCATTAATTTTAAGAAATCCATGCACTATAATCCCTTTGCCTATATCAAAAATGAAAAAGATATTTTAAAACTGGTTACCACTTTGATTGCCAATACCAAAGGTGAGGGCAAGGCAGGTGATGATTTTTGGGTCAAAGCAGAAACCCTACTTTACACAGCCCTTATTGGCTATATCTATTTTGAAGCTCCAGAGCATGAGCAAAACTTTTCCACACTTATTGAATTTATCAATGCCTCAGAAGTAAGAGAAGATGATGAGGACTTTAAAAATCCAGTAGATTTAATGTTTGATGCCTTAGAGGAAAAAGACCCAGAGCATTTTGCAGTAAGACAATATAAGAAATATAAATTAGCAGCAGGGAAAACTGCAAAATCTATTCTTATCTCCTGTGGTGCAAGACTGGCTCCTTTTGATATTAGAGAATTAAGGGAAATTACTGCCTATGATGAAATGGAATTAGATACCTTGGGAGATAGAAAAACAGCCTTGTTTATCATAATCAGTGATACAGATGATACTTTTAACTTTTTAGTATCTATGGCATATACCCAACTTTTTAATTTGCTTTGTGATAAGGCAGATGATGTATATGGTGGAAGGCTTCCTATTCATGTAAGATGTCTAATTGATGAAGCAGCTAATATTGGGCAGATTCCAAAACTAGAGAAACTTATGGCAACCATTCGTAGCCGTGAGATTTCAGCCTGCCTTGTATTACAGGCACAAAGTCAATTAAAGGCTTTATATAAGGATAATGCGGATACCATTATCGGTAACTGTGACAGTATGATCTTCCTTGGAGGTAAGGAAAAAACCACCCTCAAGGATTTATCAGAAACCCTCGGAAAAGAAACTATTGATATGTTCAATACTTCCGATACCAGAGGGACACAAAGGAGTTATGGGCTTAATTATCAAAAGCTGGGAAAGGAGCTTATGAGTATGGATGAACTTGCTGTTATGGATGGAGGCAAGTGCATTTTACAGCTAAGGGGTGTTCGCCCATTTCTATCGGATAAGTATGACATCACAAAGCATCCTAATTACAAATACTTATCGGATTTTGATAAAAGAAACACCTTTAATATTGAAAAGTATCTATCCACAAGGCTAAAAGTAAAATCTAACGAGGTTTATAATGTTTATGAAATAGACCTTGAAGATGAAAATAAAACCGCTGACTAGGCGGTTATTTTAATTCAAAATAAAATAAATTAGGAGGAAATGATTATGGCATTTTTTAATTCGGCAGTAGATGTATTACAAACATTGGTAGTTGCTCTTGGTGCAGGACTTGGTATTTGGGGAGTTATTAATCTTTTAGAAGGCTATGGTAATGATAATCCAGGAGCAAAATCACAAGGGATGAAACAGCTTATGGCAGGCGGTGGCGTAGCACTGATTGGCATGACCCTTGTACCCCTTCTTTCAGGGTTATTTGGTTAAGGTAAAAGATTATGCAAAGCATCATCGACAGTATTACTCAGTGGCTCACGGAGCTATTAGTAGGCGGTATAACGGATAACTTGTCGGGGATGTTCGATAACGTCAATCAAAAGGTTGGCGAAATCGCAGGTGAAGTAGGGATGACACCGTCAGTATGGAATGGCGGTGTCTTTTCCATGATACAAAACCTCTCCGAAACAGTGATTATTCCTATTGCCGGCATTATCTTGACCTTTATCATGTGCTACGAACTGATACAAATGGTCATAGAAAAGAATAATATGCATGACTTTGAAACCTTTATGTTCTTCAAATGGATATTTAAAACCTTTGTGGCAGTAATGATAATAACCAACACCTTTAATATCATTATGGGAATCTTTGATTTATCCCAGCATGTTGTTTCAGGTGCAGCAGGTGTCATTATAAGCGATACTAATATAGATATAAGTTCTGCCATAGCAGATATGGAAACACGGCTTTTGGCAATGGAACTTGGACCCCTCTTTGGCTTGTGGCTACAAAGTATGTTTGTTGGATTTACTATGAATGCCCTTACTATCTGTATTTTTGTAGTTATCTACGGGCGAATGGTAGAGATATATTTAATGACATCCCTAGCACCTATACCCTTTTCTACAATGGCAAATAGGGAGTGGGGCAGTATGGGGCAAAACTATTTAAAATCCATGTTTGCCCTTGGCTTTCAAGCCTTTCTCATTATGGTATGTGTAGGGATTTACGCAGTCTTGGTACAATCCATTGCTACAGATGCTGATATTATGAGTGCAATATGGACTTGCGTAGGCTATACAGTTCTACTTTGCTTTACTCTATTTAAAACAGGTTCACTAGCAAAGAGTGTTTTCAATTCACATTAAAATAAAATTTAAATGGAAAGGAGTATTTTATGGCATATGTACCTATACCAAAAGATTTAAGTACTGTAAAAACCAAGGTAATGTTTAACCTTACTAAAAGGCAGTTGATCTGTTTTTCCATTGCCCTTGTGGTAGGTTTACCTATCTTTTTTCTTATAAAGGACAGCACTGGAACAAGTACAGCCACACTTATAATGATTTTTTCTATGTTGCCATTTTTTATGTTTGCTATGTATGAAAAGCATGGGCAACCACTGGAATTAATATTAAAGCATTATATTGAGGTGCATTTTATAAGACCTAAATACAGACCCTATAAAACAAAGAACTTCTATAGCCTTTTAATTAGGCAGAATCAGCTAGATGAGGAGGTAAAGTATATTGTTAAAAAAGCAAAATCAAGATGGTCCCAAGCTAACAAAAGAAGAAAAAAGAGCAATTAATACTGCAATAGTAAGGGCGAGGGGGAAAAGTAAAAAGGAACAATCAGCACAGGATACCATCCCCTATGAGCGTATGTATCCTGATGGGATTTGCAGGGTAACGGATAAGCTTTATACAAAAACAATCCGCTTTCAAGATATAAACTACCAGCTTGCCCAAAATGAAGATAAGACAGCAATCTTTGAAAGTTGGTGTGATTTTCTTAATTATTTTGATAGCTCTATTAAATTTCAGCTTTCTTTTCTCAATATGACGGCTAATACAAAGGATTATGAAAGTAGTATTCATATTAAATCACAGGAAGATGACTTTGATAGTATCCGTACTGAATATACCCAGATGCTTCATAATCAACTTGCCAAGGGGAATAATGGTTTAATGAAAAGTAAGTACCTAACCTTTGGAATTGAAGCGGATAGTATAAAGATAGCAAAACCTCGTTTAGAGCGTATTGAAAATGACCTTTGGAATGGATTTAAAAGATTGGGGGTGGTGGTAGACTCTATAGAAGGGAAGGAAAGACTAAAGCTATGCCACAATATCTTGCACATGGATGGAAATGTACCCTTTAATTTTGATTGGAAATGGATTGCACCATCAGGCTTATCTACCAAAGACTTTATTGCTCCATCTTCCTTTGAATTTAGGGAAGGGAGAAGTTTTAAAACAGGTAATAAGTTTGGTGCTATGTCCTTTCTACAAATCCTTGCACCTGAATTAAATGACCGTATTTTAGCAGATTTTCTTGATATGGAAAGTAATCTTTTACTGACCATGCACATTCAATCTGTAGACCAGACAAAGGCTATTAAGACCATTAAAAGAAAAATAACTGACCTTGATAAGATGAAAATAGAGGAACAAAAGAAGGCAGTAAGAGCTGGATATGATATGGATATTATTCCTTCAGACCTTGCTACCTATGGAGCAGAAGCAAAGAAATTATTACAGGATTTACAAAGCCGTAATGAGAGAATGTTTCTTTTAACATTTCTTGTTATGAATACAGCCGATACCAAACAGGAACTTGAAAATATTGTCTTTGGTGCAGCGGGTATAGCCCAAAAACATAACTGTCTATTAGTACGATTGGACTTTCAGCAGGAACAAGGCTTTTTATCTTCACTTCCCCTTGGACTAAATCAAGTGGAGATAGAAAGAAGTCTAACTACATCTGCTACTGCAATCTTTGTGCCTTTTACTACACAGGAGTTATTCCAATCCAGTGGTGAGTCTTTATACTACGGACTAAATGCCTTATCCAATAATTTAATTATGGTAGACCGTAAGAAACTAAAAAACCCCAACGGCTTAATATTAGGAACACCGGGAAGTGGTAAATCCTTCTCAGCAAAAAGGGAGATTACCAATATCTTCTTGATTACCACCGATGACATTATTATTTGTGATCCGGAGGCGGGTGCGACACGTTCGTAACTGAAAAGGTTACGCACAAGAGATAATTTAACTTAAATTAGTTCTTGGAGAACTGATAATCTGATAGGTGGAATGAGGGAGTAACGCCCCAAAACGCCTGCTTAATACTCCGAGTGGCATTTTATTAATTAAGTAATGAAGTGTCATAAGCTCGGTGAAGTCAGCTGAGAGTACACCCTAACGTATAATGGCGAGGAACTGCGAACCAGAGGTGGTCGAGTGTACGATAGGCTGGAGTTCTATAAAATACCTATGGTGAGAATGTTTAACTGCAAAAACGGTTAAATGACGAACTTTCGAATGTACGGGTCTATACGGGGAATTAGTTGAAAGACTATAATTGCTAAACGCAAGGTCTGTGAGGGTGAGTAAAACTCGTGCTTTATGAAAATCCTTATACTGTTACAGGCAGTATCAAGCAGACAGGCTTATAGAAAGCACCTAAGGGTATATGTACAGATAAGATTATCGGAACGTGGTAAGCTGAAAACACAGAGGGCTTAATCCCAATGAAGTGGTAGCAAGGAAAACCAATATGTATAACTTGCTTTTGTTTCAGTGAAGGCAGTGGCACAGTACCAATGAAACCGTGATAATAAACGGTTGAGGGATAGCCACAAGTCAATATTTACAGTAAAACACAATTTCATAACAAAATATGCATAAGGTTCGAGTATGACTAATAGAGGTTATTACTTTCAAAAGGAAGTGAAACCGACTTATGACAACAGAAACTCAAAGGCTTAAAAAGAAACAGAAAATCAGAAATAATGAATATTATAATACTCAAACTGTTTTTTGATGACCTTTATTCCAAAGCAATTAATAACCAAAATTTTTACAAGTTATATGACATTATTACAAGTGAACAAAATATTTTACTAGCCTACCGTAATATAAAGAAAAATAAAGGCAGTAAAACAAGCGGTACAAATAAAAACTCAATTATTGATATTGGGGGGAATGAACCAGTAAAGCTTGTAAATTATGCTCGTCAAAGAATGGGAAACTTTATCCCTCATTCTGTAAGAAGGGTAGAAATAGATAAAGAAAATGGTAAAAAGAGACATCTTGGTATTCCTACTATCGAAGATAGGTTGATACAACAATGTATAAAGCAAGTCTTAGAGCCAATTTGCGAAGCAAAGTTTCATAATCATAGTTATGGATTTAGACCCAATAGGGGGACGCACCATGCTATCGCAAGAGCATTATATTTGACAAATCTTAAAAATTATCAATATGTAGTGGATATTGATATTAAAGGGTTTTTCGATAATGTAAATCACGGAAAACTTTTAAAACAGATGTGGTCATTGGGGATTCGAGATAAGCGGCTGCTTTGTATAGTATCAAAAATGCTTAAGGCTGAAATAAAAGGAATAGGAATACCTGATAAAGGTGTCCCACAAGGGGGAATATTAAGTCCATTACTATCCAATATTGTCCTAAATGAACTGGACTGGTGGATATCTTCCCAATGGGAGACAAATCCTATTAGGAAAAGATATGCTAATCATCAGATTAAAGGTAGTAAAGGTACACTAAAGCAAATATATATAGTTCGTTATGCAGATGATTTTAAGTTATGCTGTAATAATAGAACAGATGCTGAAAAAATTTTTATTGCTACCCAAAATTGGTTAAAAGAACGCTTAGGATTGGAAATAAGTCCTGAAAAATCTAAAATAGTTAATCTAAAGAAGAACTATTCAGAGTTTTTAGGGATGAAAATGAAACTTTGGAAAAAGGGTAATAAATACGTTATTAAATCTTATTTGACTGATAAGTCTATTAAAAAATGTAAAGATAAATTAAGAGGAAAAATAAAAGACATTGGTAAACTTGCAAGTATTGAAAATGTACAAGCCTATAATGCTACTGTACTAGGAATGCATAATTATTATAAAATTGCGACCAATGTAAACCTTGATTTTCATAGAATAACCTTTGATGTCAAAAAGAGCCTTAAATGCAGAACTAAAGATAGAAGGAATAAAAATGGTACAAAAAGCAAAGCCTTTATTAAATTTTATGGTGATTACAAGGGTAAGATTACCTATATTCGAGGGATAGCTCTATACCCTATTGTAGCAGTTAAAACAAAACCACCTATGTGTTTTTCACAAGATATCTGTAACTACACAAAGGAAGGACGAGAAAAAATTCATAAGAGGCTGCAAACAATAGACAGTAGTATTCTGAAATATCTTATGTTAAACCCAGTTAAGGGAGAAACGATAGAATACAACGATAATAGAATATCTTTATATATTGCACAACGAGGCAAATGCTATATCAGTGGTAACCGTCTTGAAATAGGATTAATGCATACACATCATAAAAAGCCTAAATATTTAGGTGGGACAGATGAATACTCAAATCTTGTTTTCTTGACAATGGATATGCATAGACTTGTACATGCAACGGATAGTAACACTATAACTCAATTATTAAAGGCTAACCTAAAAACCATTATTGATTTTCAGCGTCTTAACAAGCTAAGAATTTTAGTTGGAAATAATGAAATTAGTGTAAATAAGTAAATATTGATGGAACGCCGTGTAATGTGAAAGCATTACGCACGGTGTGAATGGGGGGAAAAGTTGGAGATAATATCAAAGACTTACCTATCCATACAGTATTATCCCCTTGTTAACCGACTAAAGGGGCAAGTAATTAAGATTTCGCCTACTTCCCCTGACTATGTAAATCCTATGGATATTAATCTTAATTATTCTGAAGATGAAAATCCTTTATCTTTAAAATCTGACTTTATCTTATCTCTATGTGAGTTAATTGTAGGGGGGAAGGATGGTTTAAAACCAGTTGAGAAAAGTATCATAGATAGGTGTGTACGATTAATTTATGCAGATTATTTAGCAGACCCAGTACCTGAGAAAATGCCTATATTGGGGGATTTATATGATGCACTTGAAAATCAAGAAGAAAAAGAAGCCCAGCATATAAGGGCTGCCCTTGAAATTTATGTAACAGGCTCCCTGAATCTATTTAATCATCGTACCAATGTAGATATAACCAATCGCCTTGTTTGCTTTGACATTAAGGAATTAGGGAAACAGCTTAAAAAACTAGGTATGTTGGTGGTGCAAGACCAAGTATGGAATAGGGTAACAGTAAACCGTGCAGAAAAGCGTTCAACAAGGTATTATATGGATGAGTTCCACTTACTATTAAAGGAGGAACAGACAGCAGCCTATAGCGTAGAAATTTGGAAAAGGTTTAGAAAATGGGGAGGTATTCCAACGGGTATTACTCAAAATGTAAAAGACCTCTTATCCTCCCGTGAGGTAGAGAATATCTTTGAAAACTCTGATTTTATCTATATGCTGAATCAGGCATCGGGAGACAGACAAATCCTTGCCAAACAACTTAATATTTCACCCCATCAATTGTCCTATGTAACTCATTCAGGTGAGGGAGAAGGACTTTTGTTTTATGGAAATGTGATTTTGCCCTTTACTGATAAGTTTCCAAAAGATACAGAGCTATATGGTATTATGACTACCAAACCAAATGAAATTATAGGGGAATAGGGGGTGCTTTATGAGCCAAAAAAGTAAAAAACCATTCCGTCCTGCTGGCAAGGTATCCAGACTTACCTTTACAGAAGAACGAGCTAATCCTAATCTTGAAAACCCATTAAAGAAAGCGGAAAAGGCAGGGGATAAATTAGAAAAGGCACAGGATAAAATTCCAAAAAAGAAAAGTTTAGTTACCAAACGCACCGTTGATGCTAAGACAAGCAAAGCAAAGGTGCGTTTATATTTTGAAGAAAGTGATAAACCTAATCCACCTTCTAAGTTTTCTCATAAGTTAAAGACTATACCACAAAGAGAACTCCTTGCTAAAATTCATAAGGAAATCAGGGAAGGTGAAGAAGATAATGTAGGAGTAGAAGCGGCTCATAAAACTGAAAAAGGTGGAGAATTTGTTGTAAATAGGGTAAGAAGTGGTTATCACAGTCATAAATTAAAACCTTATAGACAGCTTGCAAGGGCAGAAAAAAAGACAGTTAAGGCAGAGGTAAACTATCTTTATAAAAAAAGTTTAGGAGAGAATCCAAAGCCTACTACCAATCCAATTTCCCGTTGGCAACAAAAACAGGCAATTAAAAAGGAATATATTGCAAAGAGGTATGGGAAGGGAGTAAAGAAAACCCAACAAACAGTTAAAAACACTAAAAAAGCAGTGGGAAAGCTAGCAGATACAACAGAGAAAATAACAAAGCTTGCTGTTAAAAACTATAAAGCCATCCTAATTATTCTTGGAATTGGGGCAGCACTTTTATTTTTAATGAGTGTAATTTCATCCTGTTCCATTATCTTGGAGGGTGGGCTTCAAAGTGTTGTAGGTACTTCCTATACATCAGAAGATGAGGATATTATTGCTGTAGAAGAAGATTATGCAGAACTTGAAAAAGAACTACAAGGTAAAATTGATAATATAGAAAGTGAATATCCAGACTATGATGAATACCAATACCATTTAGATGAGATAGGGCATAATCCTTTTACCCTTGCCTCATATCTAACGGCAAAGCTACAGGTTTATACTAGATCTGAAGTAGAGTCAGAGTTAAAAGCCTTGTTTGACGAGCAATACACCTTGACTACCCATGAGGAAATACAGGTGCGTTATCGAACGGAAACAAGGACTGATACATGGACAGATAGTGATGGCAATACCTATAGTGATACCTATACAGTAGAAGTTCCTTATGATTATTATATTCTTCATATTACGCTGAAGAATAAGGATATTAGTTTTATTGCCTCAAACAATTTAACCACAGAGCAATATGAAATGTTTGGGGTCTATATGGAAACACAGGGCAATAAGCCCTATTTATTTGCAGGAAATATTTATGCTCCTAATAAGGGGGAATATACGGACTATGATATACCACCAGATGCACTAACTGACCCTGACTTTGCTACCCTTATTAAAGAGGCTGAAAAGTATTTGGGATACCCTTATGTATGGGGTGGAAGTTCTCCCTCTACCAGCTTTGATTGTTCAGGATTTGTATGTTGGGTACTAAGAGAATCAGGGGTTTATAACATTGGCAGGACAACGGCACAAGGTATTTTTAATGAATGTGCAAAAATTCCACCAAGCGAATCAAGACCGGGAGATATTATCTTCTTTACAGGCACTTATGCAAGTAGTGGTGCAGTATCCCATGTTGGTATATATGTAGGAAACGGCATGATGATCCATTGTGGCAATCCTATCCAGTATGCCTCAGTTAATAGCCCTTACTGGACAGAGCATTTCTATGCTTATGGGAGATTAAATTAAGGAGGGATTTAATGAGTAAGAAAAAACAAAAAGTTATTTCAGATATTAAGAAAACAAAGGAAAAGATATCTGAGTTACAAAGTAAGCTTAGACAACTTGAAAATCAGAAAACAGAACTTGAAAACACGGAAATTGTGGAACTTGTCCGTGGTACAAAAATGAATACCAGTGAACTTGCTATATTTTTAAAGGCGTATCGTGAAAAAGGTGATGCGTCTTTTTTAATTGAAAAAGAGGAGGAAAGAAGTCATGAGGAATAAGAGCCGCATATTGGCTACCTTAATTACAATTATGCTTTGCTTTACTACATTTTCAACAGTAGCCTTTGCAGGAGGTGGTGAAGAAGAAATACCAACTATTCCAGAAGTTAATGAGCCAGTAAAGTCTAATCCAACTTCTCTTACGCCTGATGGAAATTTAACTCTAGTAGACGATATTTCAGGAGAAGAGGCAGAAAATAAACAATTCGTTACTGTTGTTTCAAAGAATGGTAACTATTTCTACCTAGTTATTGACCGAGCAGGAGATAGGCAAAATGTATATTTCCTTAATCTTGTAGATGAAGAAGATTTACTTGCCTTAATTGAGGAAGATAAACCCAAACAGCAAGAAACACCACAGAGATGTAACTGTATTAATCTTTGTGAGGAAGGAAAAATAGACCCTAATTGTTCCCTTTGTAGAAATGACCTTACTAAATGTACAGGAAAGCCATTAACTTCTACATCTACCCCTGAACCTGAAAAGGAAAAAATAAGGGCATGGGCAGTATCTTAGTCTTACTGATAGTAGGTATGACAGGTGGTGGCATTTATTATTTCAAAGTGTTAAAAAACAAGCCTAATACTAAGGGAAATACCATCCTTGATGATTATGACTTTGAGGATGATGAAGATGATGATTATGAATATGAAACAGAAATTGATGATGAAGATGAAAGTGAGGTTGATATTTAGTGGCCTATTTTACTGATAGCATTTATGAACGGATGATGACGCAAAGACCAAGATACAGGCAGGGGAAAGAAACTCCAGCCCAAAAAAGTAAGAATGTAAGTAATGGTATAAATGATAAGCTTAAATATCGTAAACTGATTATTCTTCCAAAGGAAGGAAGTGGAAAAAGATGAGGCTAGTTATTGCAGAAAAGCCATCTGTAGCCCAAAGTATAGGAGCTGTTTTAGGTGCTAATAGTAGAAAAGATGGATATATGGAAGGTAACGGTTACATTGTAACATGGTGCGTGGGGCATTTGGTTGGACTTGCCCCTGCTGATTATTATGATGAAAAATATGCCAAGTGGCAGTATAAAGATTTACCTATCTTACCGCAAAACTGGAAGTATGTTATTTCAAAGGGTAAGGAAAAGCAAATGAAAATCATTGGTCAATTAATGAATCGAACAGAAATTAAAGAAATTATAGCGGCTACGGATTCAGGGCGTGAAGGAGAATTAATTTTTAGATTGTTATATGAGAAATTAAGATGCAAGAAACCTATTAAAAGATTATGGATTTCTTCAATGGAGGAAAGTGCCATTGCCAAGGGATTTGAGAATCTACGAAATGGGGCAGACTATGAGCTTTTATATCATTCAGCACTTTGTAGGGCTAAGGCAGATTGGATTGTAGGGATTAATGCAACCCGTCTTTTTTCTGTTCTTTATGGACAGACCCTAAATGTAGGTAGGGTAATGACTCCAACTCTTGCCATGATAGTAGAAAGACAAGTAAACATTTCAGAATTTAAAGCAGAACCATTTTATATTGTAGAACTGGATTGTGGGGATTTCATTCTTTCAAGTGAGAGGATAAATGATAAAGAGATGGCTGAAACACTTTGTAAATCCTGCAATGGACAAAGTATTGCCATAGAAAAGGTAGAGGAAAAAGAAAAGACAGAAAAACCACCAAAGCTATATGATTTAACTACTTTGCAAAGGGAAGCAAACAGGCAATTAGGTTTTACTGCTAATCAGACTCTTGAATATACACAAAGCCTTTATGAGAAAAAACTTGTTACCTATCCCCGTACTGATAGCCGTTATTTAACAGAAGATATGAAAGATAATATCCCTGCCTTGGTAAATATCAATGCAGGGATATTTTTATCCCAAGATACTAACCTACCCATAAATATAGAACAGGTAATTGATAACAGTAAGGTAAGTGATCATCACGGAATTATTACCACGATGGGTATTGAAAACTATGATATTCATTCACTGCCCTTTGGAGAAAAGGAAATATTAAAGATGGTTGCCATAGGCTTAATTTGTGCCGTAGGAGATAATCACCGTTATGCTGAAACCACTATAACAGCAAAATGTAATGAAACCATATTTACTGCAAAGGGCAAGACAGTCCTTGCAGATGGATTTAAAGCAGTTGAAAACTTATATCCCAAAAACAAAAAGAAACCAACTAAAGTTAATAAGGATAAAGCCCTACCACCAATTTCCCAAGGAGGAGTATTTACTGCAAAAGCATCGATCAAAGAAGGTAAAACCAGCCCGCCAAAACACTATACAGATGATACCTTGCTTTCTGCTATGGAAAATGCCAATAATGCACTGGAGGATATGGAGAGAAAAGGTATTGGAACTCCTGCCACCCGTGCAGGAATTTTAGAAAAGCTTATTAAGACAGGATTTGCACAGCGTAAAGGGGATAAAAAAACTAAACATTTTATTCCTACACATAAAGGTATGTCCCTTATTACTATTTTGCCAGAAATCATCCAATCACCTATACTGACTGCTGAGTGGGAAGAAAAGCTAAAACAGATTGAACAGGGTAGTCTTTCTCCAGATGAGTTTTTACAGGAAATCAATGAAATGATAGAAAGCCTTGTAAAAACCTATGAAATAATAAAGGGGACAGATAATCTATTTCCATCTAATGAAGAAGGTATCGGTAAATGCCCTAGATGTGGCGGAAATGTAGTAGAAAATAGGAAAGGATTTTGCTGTGGAAACAAGGATTGTGCCTTTGCACTTTGGAAGGAAAATAAATTTTTTACAATGAAGAAAAAGACTTTGACAAAAGAAATAGCAATCAAACTTTTAAAAGAAGGTAGGGTAAAACTTACAGGCTGTTATTCAGAAAAGACAGGTAAAACCTATGATGCTATTGTTATCCTTGATGATAATGGTGGTAAGTATGTAAACTTTAAAATAGAGTTCCCTACAAAGAAAGGAAGATAAAAGCATGAGTATTAAAAATTTAATTAAGACCCTCTTAGATATAGAAGTAGAAACTGATAACTTGCTGGAACTACGTGATAATCCAAATAAATATGTTGCTAAAAAAGAGGATATAGAAAAGCTAAATGACTTATTTTTACTCATAGATTTACTAGATAAGCAGGAGGTGGAATAAATGAGGGATACTGATGAACTTCGTTATATTCAGGCCTTTGCAAGAATTATAGGCGTAAAAGAAGATGCTGCTATAGAATATGCAGAGAGAAAAGGATTAAATTCATTGGTAGACAACGCTACCCAACTTCTTGCTACCCCAGTTCAGCGGGAGAAACATCAGGCTTTTCTTGATTTATATAGAATGAGTAGTACCATCAATACTAGAAATCCTATCATCAACTCCCTGGAAAAGGCATCCTCCTACTTTCATTCAGTAATGGATGAAATATATGATAAGGAAGCCTTTGTAGTTGCCTTTTTAAACACTAAAAATCGTGTTATCGACCATGAAGTTGTATCCGTTGGAACGATTAACAGTTCAATCGTACACCCAAGAGAAGTCTTTAGAAATGCCATAATTAACAAGGCTAATTCCGTAATTCTTTGCCATAACCATCCATCAGGCGACTTAACCCCAAGTACAGAAGATATTAATATTACAAGAAGGCTAAAAGAAACTGGCAACCTTTTAGGTATTAAGGTTTTAGACCATTTGATTATCAGTGGCATTAATCAAAATGAAGTATATTCCTTCCAAGCTAAGGGAGTACTAGAAGCAGTAGAAGCCTATGGTATTGATTCATCACAATCAGTAGGGGAAATAAAATCTGACTATATGATGCCTATGCAAGAACATAGCTATCCCATGCCTGACCCTAATATAAGTATTGCAGATAGAAATTCCTACGGATACTTAGATGATGAAATGCTACCACTATCAAAAGAACGAGCTACAGAATTGTTTAAAAAGAATTTACCTGTATTCTTACTCTATGAAGATGATTCTGAGGCAATTGCTTTTGACCTGAAGGATATAGATAATCATAAAGGTATCTTTGGAATTGAGCGTATTAGCTGGATAGACCAAGAAAACCATTTAGAAACTACTGAAAAATCAATAGAGCAAAATTATAATCAAATAGATGGGATAATTAATAATATACCTACAGTGGAGGAACTGGAACAGGCTGTAAAAGCAGGTAGTAATCTTTCATTATTAGATCTTGCAAATGCAGTAAAGGCAGAAAGAGAAGAAAAGAAAACTTCTATAGTAAAGCAACTTAAAGCGAAACCACCTATAGATAAAGAAAAGCAGAAAAAACTACCCCAAATAGGTACAGAAATGGAGCGATGATTATGGATAAATTTACAGTAGAAGAAACAAATTTAATATGTATCTACAATACAGGAACGAGGGAAGGCTTACTTGAAGAACTATCGGAAATGCAGACCCATTTAGAACAGGATGAAACGGAACTTACAGAGCTTACAAAGTCAGTTATGGATAAGATAAGTGCTATGAAGGATGAGGAGTTTGTAGATGTTATACTAGAATTAGTGGCTGATTTTAATTAGCTATTTGTTGTGATATGTTAGATTTCGTAGTAAGATATAAACAAATAGGAATGTGTAGGTGGACATAATGCACCTTGATTCTGGTGATGCTTCATCTTAGTCACGGGCTTCACCCTATGAATAACGACAAGAGGGGGGCTTATCTGTAAACATAAAGCAAATCCCTTCTTGCCACTATTTGCATGGCTCACTACTAATATGCAAATTTTCAATTTTCGAAAGAAGCAGGGTCGAGAAAAGACATAGAATTATGATTAAATAAATGGTATAATGAGGAAAGAAACTAGAAATTGATATTTTAATAACACACATAGACGGATAAATTTTATAAAAAAATAGGGGGAATGAAATTATGGCAAGATGCACAGCACCAATTCACGGTCATCGTACACCAAGTGGAAGGGCAAACTGCCCAGCGTGTGGAGGCACCTATCGAGGTTACAACACTTATTCCACATATTCTTCACCGTATTCTTCATTGTCAAATAGTTCTAAAAGCAGCAGTAATAATAGCAGCGGACAAACCAAGACAAAAGCAAGCTGGTCTTCAGCTAGTTCTACCATTTTATATACTCCTGCGGAAATTCGAACACTTACTCCTGTGCGTAACAACATTGAGAAGCGTTTGGAATTGCCAGATTTACGGGATGTATTTCTTTGTCATGCTTGGGATGACCGTAAAGGTGCAGCTAAAGAATTACACGATATACTTGAATCAAAAGGTGTAACTGTTTGGTTTAGTGAAAAGGATGTTCTTTTAGGCTCATCTTTACTTCGTGAAATTGATAAAGGGTTGGCAAAATCTCGTGTTGGTATTGTATTGGTTACACCCTCATTTCTTAAACGTGTTCAAGGGGAAGGAATAGCAGATAAAGAGCTTTCAGCTTTGCTAGCTCGTGATTTACTTGTACCTATTGTACATAATACGACTTTTGAGGGTTTACGGGAAGTTAGTCCGTTACTTGGCTCGCGAAGTGGTTTAAGTACTATTGAGGAATCAATGGAAGATGTTGCTGCTAAATTAGCAGAATTGGTTATTTCATAAATAATAAAAGAAAAATCAGAGAAATATTTGATGGTAAAAAATTAGTAGTAAATGAATGGTATAATGATAATCTGCATCCTAGCAAATTTCAATTTATTAGCTAATTATTTATTAACATAGACATAAAAGCAACTCCTTTTTTAACGGGAGTTGCTTTTTTCTTTGAAAAAAGTAAAGGAGGACTAATATGGCAACTAAAATACAAACCTATGCACAATTGGCAGAAGATACAGCCAAAGGCTTAACTAGAAGCCTTGAAGCTTGGACAGGTTTTCTAACCACTATGGGAAGGCTATATAAATATCCATACCATGAACAGCTAATGATTTACGCACAAAGACCTGATGCTAGGGCTTGTGCAGAATATGACCTATGGAATAACACGATGAATAGGTATGTTCGCCGTGGCTCAAAGGGAATCGCACTACTTGATACTACAGCTGATATTCCAAGGCTAAGATATGTTTTTGATGTTTCTGATACAGGAGGCAGAGAAAATTCCCGTTATCCTTATCTTTGGGATATGAAAGAAGATCACAAAGGGCCAATTTTAGATATGCTAAAGGATAAGTATCATTCAGAGGAAAATAATCTTTTTGATGTCTTTTATAAGATTGCAAGAAATATGTCTAAAGAGTATTATAATAATCATAAAAGGGATATTGGCTATCTCATAGAAAATAGCTTTTTAGAGGAATATGATGAGGATAATCTTCAAAAGACTTTTGAAGATGCAGCAACTGTCAGTACGGCATATACCCTAATGAAAAGATGTGGATTGGATGCTGATGGATATTTTGAACATGAGGATTTTCTACCTGTATTTAATTTTAACACTGCTGATGCCATCGCCTTATTAGGTACAGCAATTAGTAAGCAATCAGAGGAAATATTTAGAGAAATAGCCATTACCATTATTAAAACAGAGCGTGAAAGGAGCGAGGAATATGAAAGAAATTACTTACAAAAGGAATGGGGAATACCTGATACCCGACATAGAATTGGCAGGACAGACGACAAACAAAGACCAGATTCCACTGGGCAAATACGGCAGAATGAGGAAACAATATCTTCAGGAACACAGGAAAGCACTATTCAACTCTCTACTCCTAGCGGAGAAACTGTTCCCACACCTGTTGGAGATAGACAAGACGGCAAACAGGCGGATGGAGCAAATCATGATAGACTTACAGAAGGCACAGACTCCACCAGACAAGATGACAGACCAGATGGAATGGGTGGGTTACATGAACAATCTGAAAGCACAGGCAGAGGAAATGATACTGACGGAGCTTATATACAATTAACTCTGTTTCCTACGGAACAAGAACAGATACAAAGGATAGCGGGGAAGGAAAGGATTAATAAACCTTTTACCTACTCCGCTTTTTCTATGCCACAAAATCAGATTGACTCCATATTAAGGACAGGGAATAACAAGGATGATGGATTACTAAGGATTATTTCATTCTACCAAAAGGAAAAAGCACTAGAAGAAAAGTCAGATTTTTTAAAAAGGGAATATCAGGGTGGAAAAGGACTTTATATTGAAAACCAAAAAGTATCTTTATGGTTTTATGATGATGGTATTCATATAGCTAGGGGAGATACTGCCCTTTATTCTAATTCCAAAAAAGTAATTAGCTGGACAGATGTTACAGTAAGAATAGAGGAACTTTTAAAGGATGGACAATTTGTAACACAGGATATATTAGATAAGGCAGGAGCCTATCAAAGACAAGAAATTGCACAAACATTATGGTATCTACATCAGGATTTTTCTGATAAGGCAAGAAACCAATTTTTTGATGAAGAAATATTTAAAGGTGGCTTTCCTGACTCAACAAAACATATAACACAGTTATTAGATAATCCTAAGGAAAGAGAAATAATTATTGAATCATTACAACAGTTTAATTCTGCCTATGAAGAAGACCCTGAACTTTTGCGTTTCCATTTCCATAGACCTCAAAAGTTACTTTCTGACATTAAAGATTTACAGCTACCTAGACGTGAATTTAATGCAAGTATTACCGAGATTTCTGATTATAAAATGTTTATCACGTAAGATGAAGTAGATAAGGAACTTACCAGTGGAAGTGGTATCCAAGGCGGTAAATTTCGTATATATGAATTTTTCACAGAGGCTCACAGTCCTAAAGAAAAAGAGGATTTTTTAAAGCAGGAATATGGTACAGGGGGTAGGAGCCATGCCCTTTCTGGAGCTGATAGTAGTACCCAAATGCACGATGCAAATGGCATTGTATATACCCGTAAGGATGGGGATGACAAATTACTTTTAAACTGGGGTAAAGTTGCCAAGCGAATTGATTACCTTATCTCCACTGACCGTTATATAACTGCTGAGGAAAGGATAAGGCTCGAGGAAATACAAAGAGATAAGGCAGGGCTAACAGAACCATTATCCATACCTGAGATAGCAGAGCCTATGGAAGAAACTATTGATTCCACTTCTATTTCTGTATCAAAGCAAGAAGGAATAAAACAAGAAGAAACAAGCCAAGAAATGGCACAGGATGATACAG
Organism: Tissierella praeacuta; assembly: GCF_040396155.1. Lineage (GTDB taxonomy): Bacteria > Bacillota > Clostridia > Tissierellales > Tissierellaceae > Tissierella > Tissierella praeacuta_A. The sequence goes on along the minus strand of NZ_JBEBOY010000018.1, from coordinate 5,716 downwards.
AAAATATTATTCCTATTCCCTATAGAAAAGGTGATACCATATATTTAGAAAATGGTACATCTTTTTTAATTGAAGAAATTACGGATTATAGGATAACTCTTCGTGATCCATCTTTGCTATATCCAATACTTAGGGTAGAAAGCAGGGAAAGTTTTTTACAACTTTTAGAGCGTTATCCTCAATCAGAAGTATCAGAGGAAAAAGCTGAAAACTTTCGTATCACTGATGAAGATTTAGGACAAGGAAGTAAAAGAGAGAAATTTTTAGAAAATATAAATGCCATTAGCACCTTACAGACCATTGAAAGGGAAAATCGTCCTGCAACAAAAGAAGAACAAGAAATCCTATCTCACTATGTAGGCTGGGGAGGCTTATCAGAAGTCTTTGATAAGGACAATAGTAGTTTTGCTAATGAATATGTACAGCTAAAATCCTTACTATCTGAAGATGAGTATAGTATGGCAAGAGCCTCTACCTTAAATGCTCATTATACAAGTCCCATAGTTATTAAAGCCATATATGATGCAGTGGATAGGATGGGATTTACAAGGGGAAATATATTAGAGCCTTCCTGTGGAATTGGAAGTTTCTTTGGTATGCTTCCTGATAATATGCAAAATTCTAATCTATATGGGATTGAACTAGATAGCATTACAGGTAGAATTGCAAAACAGCTTTACCCCACTGCCCACATATCTATAAATGGATTTGAAAAGACAGAACTACCTGATAGTTTTTTTGACCTTGCTATTGGAAATGTACCCTTTGGTAACTACAAGTTAAATGAAAAGAAATATGACAATCTGAACTTCCTCATACATGACCACTTCTTTGCAAAGGCGTTAGATAAAGTCCGCCCAGGAGGGGTAGTTGCCTTTATCACTTCCAAGGGAACAATGGATAAGCAAAGTCCTGATGTACGCAGATACCTTACACAAAGGGCTGAATTATTAGGTGCAATTAGACTGACTAACAACGCCTTTAAAAATGCAGGTGCAGAGGTTACAAGCGATATTATCTTTCTGCAAAAGAGAGATAGACCTATTGATATGGATAGGGATTGGATTCATCTTGATACCGATGAAGATGGCATTACCTTGAATAGCTATTTTGTAAATAATTCTGAGATGATTCTAGGAAAAATGGAAATGAAAAGCGGACCCTTTGGAATGGAAAGCACTTGTACACCCCTTCCAGATGCTGACCTTTCAGAACAGCTAAAGGTGGCTATCCAAAAGATTGAAGGTAGTATATCAGAAATAGATTTACCTGATATGGAATTAGATACTGGTACATCCATCCCTGCTGACCCAACAGTTAAGAACTTCTCCTATACCCTTGTAGACGGTGAAATATACTACCGTGAAAACTCCCGTATGATAAAGCCAAATACCAATGAGAGGGCTAAGGAAAGAATTAAGGGAATGGTAGAGCTGAGGGAGTGTGTAGATAATCTTATACGCTACCAGTTGGAGGATTACAGTGAGGAAACTATTAAAGAGGAACAGGAAACCCTTAATCGGCTTTATGATAGCTTCACGGAAAAATATGGACTTATTAACAGCCGTGGTAATAGTCTTGCCTTTTGTGATGACAACTCCTATTATCTCCTATGTTCCCTTGAAGATGTAGATGAAAATGGCAATCTAAAAGCGAAGGCAGATATGTTTACTAAGCGTACCATTAAAAAGCGTACATCTGTCCATTCTGTGGATACTGCAAGCGAGGCATTGGCACTATCTATAGCTGAAAAAGCAAAGGTAGATATGGGGTATATGAGTAGGTTAACAGGACTTAATGAAGAAGAACTTGCCAATGATTTAAGAGGTGTTATCTTTCCTATTCCCAATATTTATGATAATAATACTTCTTATGAGTATGTTACAGCAGATGAATATCTTTCCGGTAATGTAAGGGAAAAACTCCAAACAGCTAAACTTGCCCTACAAACATCAGATATTTATAGAATCAATGTTGAAACCTTGGAATCGGCACAGCCAAAGGATTTAGATGCCTCTGAAATTGATGTCCGTCTAGGTGCTACCTGGATTGATAAGGAATATATTCAGCAGTTTATGTATGAATTATTTGATACCCCCTACCGTTATCAAGGGCAAATTGAAGTTAAATACGCTCCATTTACTGCTGAATGGAATATTAGCAATAAAAATGCCGTTGGATATAATAATGTAGCCGCTTATGTCACTTATGGTACAGATAGAGCCAATGCTTATAAGATTTTAGAAGATAGTCTAAACCTTCGTGATATTCGGATTTATGATACCATAACCGATGCTGATGGCAAGGAAAAGCGCGTACTAAATAAGGATGCCACCACCTTGGCACAGCAAAAACAACAAGCTATTAAGGATGAATTTCAGGATTGGATTTGGAAGGATGTAGATAGAAGGCAGAATTTAGTTAAGAAATATAATGAGAAGTTTAATTCCATCCGTCCTCGTGAATACGATGGAAAGCATATAAATTTTGTTGGTATGAATCCTGAAATCACATTAAGACCCCACCAAGTCAATGCCATTGCCCATATTCTTTACGGGGATAATGTTCTTCTTGCCCATGAGGTAGGTGCAGGGAAAACCTTTGAAATGGTAGCAGCTGCTATGGAAAGTAAAAGGTTAGGGCTTTGTCAAAAACCACTCTTTGCTGTTCCTAATCATTTAACCGAGCAATGGGCAAGTGAGTTTTTAAGACTTTACCCTGCCGCTAATATTTTAGTGGCCACAAAGAAAGATTTTGAAACAAGAAATAGAAAGAAATTTTGTGCAAGGATAGCTACAGGGGAATATGATGCAGTTATTATAGGGCATAGCCAGTTTGAGCGTATTCCTATGTCTATTGAAAGGCAGGAGAGACTCCTGCGTGAACAGATTGATGAAATCTTAGAAGGAATTGAAGAAGTAAAGGCAAGTGGTGGTGAAAGATTTACTGTTAAACAGTTGGAAAGAACAAAAAAGGGTTTGGAACAAAGGCTAGATAAATTACAGTCCCAAGAAAGAAAAGATGATGTTGTAACCTTTGAACAACTGGGTGTTGATAGGCTATATGTAGATGAAGCACATAATTATAAGAATCTATTTTTATATACCAAAATGCGTAATGTAGCAGGATTATCTACTACTGATGCTCAAAAGTCTAGCGATATGTTTATGAAATGCCGTTATATGGATGAATTAACAGGTGGTAAGGGCATTGTATTTGCCACAGGTACACCTGTTTCAAACTCAATGACTGAACTCTATACCATGATGAGGTATCTTCAATATAACACATTACAAAGAAACGGACTTGTTCACTTTGATAGCTGGGCAAGTACCTTTGGGGAAACTGTAACTGCCATTGAACTTGCTCCTGAAGGCACAGGCTATAGGGCAAGGACTAGATTTTCAAAATTCTTTAATCTTCCTGAACTTATGGCAATGTTTAAAGAGGTTGCAGATATTAAAACTGCTGACCAATTAAATCTACCTACTCCTAAAGCAAACTATCATACCATTGCTGTAAAACCTACAGAAATACAAGAGGAGATGGTAAAGGATTTATCAGATAGGGCAGCTGATGTTCATGCAAATAAGGTTGACCCTACTATTGATAATATGTTAAAGATCACGTCGGATGGAAGAAAACTAGGATTAGACCAAAGGATTATTAACCCACTCCTACCAGACGATGAAAATAGCAAGGTAAATGCCTGTATCAATAACATTTATAATATTTGGGATAGGGGTAAACCTGAAAAATTAACTCAGCTTGTTTTCTGTGACATTTCTACACCTAAAGGCAGGGCATCACAAGTGCAAAGGGTGGCAGAGGTAGGGAATAAAACCGTTAATGGCACAGAACTTTATGCTTTACAAGATGGACTAGGTCAAAAGGAAGCTCAATATAGAGCTACATTTAATGTTTATGATGATATAAGGGATAAGCTAGTAGCAATGGGTGTACCTGCTCATGAAGTAGCCTTTATTCATGAGGCAAATACAGAAGTTAGAAAAAGAGATCTCTTTGCAAAAGTGCGTAATGGCGATGTTCGGGTACTAATTGGTAGTACCCAAAAATGTGGTGCAGGTACCAATATTCAAGACCGTCTTGTGGCACTTCATGATTTAGATTGTCCGTGGCGACCAGGAGATTTAACCCAGAGAGCGGGAAGAATTGAAAGACAGGGGAATATGAATGAGAAGGTAGATATTTTTCGCTATGTAACAGAAGCAACATTTGATGCGTATTTGTGGGTGCGACATGAAGTCGCCTAATTAATTGTCTGGCATTATGACCAGACCAACTATTCCGTTAGTTGAGCCTAATATCAACTGCATTGCTGGAACGGTAATGTGGTAAGCTGATATGAAAATGTAGCCCTATTTTGAGGCAAAGCCGTGAGGCAGAGCCAAAACTGTTAGCACAATACGGTTAGGGAGCAGGCTCGATGGCATGGTTAACGTAAGTGAACTACTGATAAACGTCGTTAAGGCGAACAGGCTAAAGTTGCTGATAAGCCTGAACCAAAATGGTACGCAGTCGGATAACCCTTTCCATAGTGGGGTTACACGGACATAAGACTGCCGGCGAAGAGGTAGAACCTAAACCATCATTTATTAATTAGGCGGAACATGGTAAGCCCGTATTGTTGCTTTTAGCAAAGCAGACCGTAAGGAATGCCGATAGCAGTGCGGGTAAAGGAAAATGGAAAAAGCGAATGCCATCTTGTAATGAGGTGAATAGGGGTTCGAAATTTGCCCTAACTCGAAAGGGTGCAGACTTCCATTAGGTTTCTAATTACGAGATAATTTATAGAATTTTGAAAGGAGAAAGCAAATGAACGTAAAAACGTGTGCTACTTCTGACATGGCAAGAGAATGGGAAAGCATTGACTGGAACAAGGCTCAAAGTTATGTTAAAAACCTACAAATGCGTATTGTGAAAGCATGGCAGGAGGGTAAGTTAAATAAAGTAAAATCATTACAACACTTGCTCACCACCTCTTTTTATGCCAAAGCATTGGCAGTAAAAAGGGTTACTGAAAATCAAGGCAAAAACACACCAGGAGTTGACGGAGAAATCTGGGCAGCACCAAAAGACAAATATCAAGCAATAGCAAGGCTAAAACGCAGAGGATATAACCCAATGCCATTAAAAAGGGTTTATATTCCTAAGAAAAATGGCAAGAAAAGACCTTTAAGTATTCCAACTATGATTGATAGAGCCATGCAGACTTTATATAAATTTGCATTAGAGCCGATTACAGAAACAACAGCAGACCCTAATTCATATGGATTTCGGGCAAAAAGATGCACACAAGATGCAATCGAGCAGTGCTTTAAAAACCTGAATAAAGGGAAATCAGCCAAATGGGTGCTTGAAGGGGATATTAAAGGTTGCTTTGACAATATTAGTCACGAATGGATACTAGAAAATATCCCAATGGATAAGGAAATATTAGAAAAGTGGCTTAAATGTGGATATATTGAAACCCAAAAACTGTTTCCAACAGAATTTGGAAGTCCACAGGGGTCACCCATTTCACCGACAATCTGTAATATGGTACTTGATGGCTTAGAAAAGACAATCAAGGATAAATACCATAAACGGAAGGTGAACGGAAAAACATATTTTCCAAAAGTCAATTTCGTGAGATATGCTGATGACTGTGCGCCACGAAGGCGTGTCCAAGTAGCGTAGCTACTTGAAGACAGCT
>NZ_JBEBOY010000017.1:0-68407 GCF_040396155.1 Tissierella praeacuta | reverse complement strand
ATTCTTTTCTTTTATTTAAAAATTTGTTCTTGACATATTACCAGATTGCTTTAAAAGGTTTCATAGTGCAATATAATTGCACTAATATTAGTTTATTATATTGACAAAAGCAATTTAATTGCATATAATTTATACAATGCAACTTACCTGCATATATAATACTTTAAATTGCACTTTTTGTCAACAAAAACGATACATGAATAACGCTAAAATTCAAACAAAAACTGGTTCATGGGGGGATGAAGATATGAGAAAAACTAAGATGATGAAAAATATTTCAAGGATGTATGAGGGGATGCAGCTTGATGAAGAGCAGGTATTTCGTAAGGCAAAACTACTGCTTACAATTTATCGGGATGTTGTATGGGCATCACTTAAAGAGGTAGATAATGTAAGGGAAGTATGTGAAGCCTATTATAGCAATGATCTAGCTATTGCACTAACTTACTTAAATGAGTTCGCACCTACAGAAAGAAAAGAAGATTTTATGGACAAGTTATCAGGTATCTTTGAAACTAAGTGGATGATAGATTTAATAGATACAGCTATGATAAAGATTTATGATTATCATGATAATGGAAAACTATATCATGAAATCCTATCAAAATCTTACGTCACAGCTTACCCTTTGACAGAAGGTGAAATGCTTGAAGCATTAAGTATGGAGCGATCCAATTTTTATATAAAGAAAAAAGAAGCAATAAAACTATTTGGAATTGCACTTTGGGGATATGCACTTCCAAGATTTGCACAAATATTTGAAGGTAATGGTGAAGAGTTATCAACAGTAAATGATTTTTTCTATTAGCAGACTGACTACGGACTATTTGCATACTAAATACATACCTATTCCATACTGACTTAGGACAAGCAGTACCCTATACTAAGTATTATGGAAGAGTATGGCATAAATTAAAATAGATAAGAAATTCAGCCTCGGCAATTAAATTGTCGGGGCTATATTTATGCCTTCTTCTAAATAATAGGGCAGATAAAAAGCCGAGAATAACGATTTTGTTATTCTCGGCTTTTTTATTGCCCAAAAATAGGGGGGCATTATGAAACGCTGGGAAACTTACATAGCCAAATATCCATAATTTTCTGGTTTTTTCTAAAAAACAAAAAAAATTGGAGGAATAGAAATGGCAAATTTTATGAATGGCTATAGTCTTGAGATAATTAAAGATAGGAATAAGGAAAGATATTTTGTTTCATTTACAGATAGTGAGGGGGATTTTCAAAGAGTAGAGATTAATTTTGATATTTATTGTGCTCTGTTTGAATTAAATAAGATTGATAGGAATCTTACCCGCTCAGATGAAAGGAATCTAGAACATTCAGAGCTTACAGAAGAAACTCTAATTAAGAGATCCTTTGAAAGACCTAAAGGTATAGAAGAAATCATATTAGAAAAAGAAATGAAATCATCATTTTGGAAAGCAATAGGAGATTTACCTAAGGTTCAAAGAAAAAGATTATTGCTTTACTATGATTATGGATTTTCTTTAAAAGAAATTGCAATTATGGAGAACTGCTCTATACGTGCAATCCAGTATAGTATAGAAATTGCAAGAAAGAAATTAAAAGAAAAGATAAAAAAGTTTTAATTTTAGACTTCGTAAAATAAGGCTCAAATGTGGAAACAGGTGAAGGGATATTTTTCTCTTCCCTGTTTTTGATTTTCAGGTTGTACTTTGAAAAATTAATATCCGATTTTATAAATACCTTAGCTGATAAGCCAGAAATGGAAAAGCGACAATGGAAGATGCGCCAAGACCACCTATATAAGCAGATAATATCTGACTATATAAAAGTCGGCCTTCTAAGGTGCAGAGCGGTACCCATCTGCTCCATAAAACAATCCATGGTAGATTGTTCGCCATAACCTTATCAGCCTATAATGATACTTCTGCCCAGCCACAGATATCCCAATGGGGGCAGCCAGCGGAGATCCCGGTGGAGGTGAAATGCCTATGATGCAGCATAACCAGCTGCAGTTTATGAAATCGCCCTATAAGCCTTAGAAGAGGCTTTGTGTGTTGGAGATAGTAGTGTCTAAGTACAACACAATTTAATAAAAATCTTATAATTTTTAATATAAGAAGCAATGGGGATCACTTATTTATAGCAAGAGCTTATATATTTTGTTTTACAAATATGGTGGTCCCTATTTTTGTGATATTAAGAAGATAAAAGATACATAGAATAAAACAAAAATTACATAGAATGGAGGAACTAATATGACAAAGGAGCAATCATCTAGGGAGGTAGAATATAAGATGTCTCTAAAGCTCTTAAATATATTGCTTAATAGAGGGCTTATAACGGAGGATGAATATATAAAAATTGATGAATTGAACCGTCAGACCTTTTCTCCGGAACTTTTTGAAGTATATGTCTAATAACAATAGCTATATATGATTTTCTGTGGTAGTGTATGTTGCTAAGAAGAAGTAAATATCAAAGAAAGGAGGTTGACCATGGCAAAGAAAGTCAGGAAAATAGAGCCTATACACCAGAAAGTAATGTTGGAGCTACAACCCAAAAAAAGAGTATGTGCCTATGCGAGAGTCAGTACAGATTCAATAGAGCAGCAGGATTCCTTTCATTATCAGGTAGATTATTATAAGAACTATATAAGTAATAGAGATGACTGGGAATATGCAGGAATTTATGCTGATGAAGCCATAAGCGGAACTCAGGTTAAAAAAAGGGAAGAATTTTTGCGTATGATGAAAGACTGTGAAGATGGTAAAATCGATATGATTATAACTAAATCTGTAACAAGATTTGCCAGAAATACAGTAGATAGCATAAAGTCAATAAGGAAACTAAAACTACTGGGAATAGGAGTATACTTTGAAAAGGAACATATAAATACCTTATCAGAAAAAAGTGAGCAGATGCTTACAATATTAAGCTCCATTGCACAAACTGAGTCTGAAAATATTTCTGCTAATACAAAGTGGGGATTTAGAAAACAGTTTGAAGATGGATCATTTAAAATAAGCACTCCAGCTTATGGATATATGAATGATGAATATGGACAGCTAATTATTAAAGAAGATGAAGCTAAAATTATAAGAAGAATTTTCGATAAATATATTAGTGGAAAAGGTACTTATACAATTGCGAAAGAATTGAATAAAGATAATATACCGACGATCAGGTCTGCAGAAGAATGGCAGGAAAGTGTAATTAGAGCAATACTACAAAATCCTATTTATGAAGGGGACTTATTATTACAAAAAACATACAGAACTGAGGTGCTTCCTTTTCAACAAAAGGTAAATAAAGGGGAAGTGCCTCAGTATTTTATTGAAAATAATCATGAACCTATTATTACAAGATTAGAAGGACAGACGGTACGTGAAATCTTCGAGTTCAGAAGAGAGAAGATAGGAATAGATGATAGCAGCAAATATCAAAATAGATATGATTTCAGCAGCAAAATTGTCTGCAGCGAATGTGGAGGTACTTTCCGAAGACAAAAAATTCATATAGGAAAGCCAAATGAAAGAGTTCAATGGTGCTGTATTCAGCATATAAGGGATATAGAAAAATGCAGTATGAAAGCCATAAGGGAGGAGAATATAAAAGAAGCCTTTCTGACCATGTGGAATAAACTAGTGACTAATCATATAGATATTCTGTATCCACTGCTGGAATCTTTAAAGAACTTACGAATTAATGAAGAGCAGGAAGGGGAAATAAAAGAATTAAACAGCAAAATAATGGAACTAACAGAGCAGAGTCAAATCCTAAGTAGAGTAGTATCGAAAGGGTATATTGACTCTGCTATTTTTATAGAAAGGCAAAATGCACTAACTGTAGAGCTTAAAGAAATTAAAAAGAGAAGAAACCAGTTATTAGATAACAACGGTTTTGAAAAGGAAATAGAAGGAACTCTACTACTACTTAATATTATCAGATGCAACCCAGATATTATGGAAGACTACGATGAAGACTTATTTTTACAAACAGTAGATAAAATCATCATAGGGAAGGATTCTGAGATTACTTTCAGGCTTATTAACACATTAGAGCTAACAGAGCATACAAGAAAGTGAGGTGAACATGCATGCGAAGGCACATATCAATAGGCTATAAGCTGACAGATGGAAAAATAGTCTTGGACAAGGAAAAAGCAGAAGTGGTAAAGAAGATTTTTGAGGAATATTTAAAAGGATTATCTACCCATAAAATAGCACAAGGGCTTACAGCCGAAGGATTTCCTAATGCAAATAACAATCCTAGCTGGAATCATGGATCTGTAGGAAGCATATTAGAAAACAATAAATACTTAGGGGATGTAATACATCCTCAAATTATAGATAAGAGAACCTTCGAATTAGTACAGAAACGAAGAAAGACAGTAGCAGAAATGCTTGGTAGAAATCCACAATTAAATAGTATAAAGAACCAGGGAATATTTAGCAGTAAATTGAAATGTGGAGAATGTGGAGAGATTTATCGCAAATACATTGAAAATGTTGACAAGGCATCAGAGATTAGAAGTTGGAAATGCAAAAGGCATATTTATCGAAATAAAGTATGCTGTAGAAATTTATTTTCTAACCAGTGAAGAGATAGAAAACATATTTATATCAGCTAAAAATAAAATCCTGTCGAGAATGTGGATGCTAGATAAAGAAAAGAAAAAAGAACCTATAAAAATTACAATGGAAATCAGAAATATAGAAGAACGAATCAAAGAGCTAGAGGATGAAGAACAATTTTCATCTAAGGAACTATCAGAACTAATCTTTAAAAGGGCAAAAGCCTGCTATAGTATCTCTAAAATAGATGATTATGCTTATAATACTGAGAAAATGAGACAAGCACTTGTAGAGAAAGAACAGCTAATGGAACTTGATGAAGATTTATTTTCGACTATAGTAAAACAGATAATTATTAATAAGAATGGAAGAATCATAGTTGAATTTATAAATGGAATTACTATGGAGGTAGATTATGAAAAAATAAGAAAGGATGAATAACAATGTCAGTAGCAATAAAAAAGAAAGTGGCAGTTATTCCTGCACAGAATATTTATAATAGAGGTATCAGACCAGAATTAAAGGTCCTAAGGGTAGCAGCCTACTGCAGGGTAAGTACAAAGCTAGAACGGCAGGAAGGTAGTTATGAGGCTCAGATATCTTATTATACGGAGAAAATAAAGAGTAATCTTAATTGGCAATTGGCAGGAATTTATGCAGATGACGGTATATCAGCAACTAATATGAAGAAAAGAGACGACCTCAATGCCATGATAGATGATTGTATGGCAGGAAAGATAGACATGATAATCACTAAGTCAGTCAGCAGATTTGCAAGGAATACTGTGGATTCCCTAGAAACAATAAGGAAACTAAAAGAAAAAAATATAGCCATACTATTTGAAAAAGAAGGGGTAAATACCTTAGAAGGTTCAGGAGAATTGCTAATTACTATTCTAAGCAGTCAAGCACAAGAAGAAAGCAGAAATATAAGCGAAAATACAAGATGGGGAATAACAAGAAGATTTGAAAATGGAATTATAGCAGTAAACCATAAGAAATTTATGGGATATACCAAGGATAAAAAAAGCGGTGAACTGGTCATAGTACCTGAACAAGCAGAAATAGTAAGAAGGATCTTCAGAATGTATTTAGAAGGCAGCAGTATACTAGGGATTACCAGAGCCTTAGAAACAGATAAAATTAAAACAGTTACAGGAAAAGACACATGGCATCCTGGAGTAATAGAAAAAATGCTGTCTAATGAAAAATATATGGGAGATGCCTTACTGCAAAAGACCTATACTGTGGATTTTCTGACAAAGAAACGAGTAAAAAATGAGGGAATTGTACCTCAGTACTATATCGAAGATAACCATGAGGCAATTATACCAAAGGAAATATTTTATAAAGTACAAGAAGAGAAAACTAGACGGGCAAATCTAAATAAGGCAGCAGTTACAAGAAAGGCAAATAAGCTAAAGAAAGAAAAGAGTAAATATAGCTCCAAATATGCCCTGACAGAAATCTTAGTATGTGCAGAATGTGGACATCCATATAGAAGGCAAGTCTGGTCAAAATATGGACAGAAAAGTGCAGTGTGGAGATGTGAAAATAGATTAAAAAACGGTGCAAAGGCAAGTTGCAAAAACTCACCTACCCTTAAAGAAGAACCACTGCATAATGCAATAATGATAGCCATTAATAATGTAGTAGAAGATAAGGGGGAAGTTTATAGGGGCATTCAGAGAAAATGTCATAAGAGTTATCGGTGACTATTCTACAAAAGGGATTTCTACCGACTTTGATGACAAGATAGAATCCCTTCAAAAAGAAATGTTATCCCTAATTGAAGAGAACGCAAAGCAAGGAGCTGTAGCAGAAGATTTTGATGATGAATACAAGAGGATATCCGAAGAGATAAATGAGTTTAAAAAGGCAAAATTAAGGCTTGTACAGGAAAAGAAAGAGGCAGAGAACTATGGAGAACAGCTAAATGAAATGGAGAGTACATTAAAGACTGTAAGACCAGATGTAAGAGAGTTTGATGAGGATTTGGTAAGAAGGCTAATTCAGTCAATCAAGGTAAATAAGGGTGAGAAACTGGAGATACAGTTTGAATCAGGGATAGTGATGGATCAGATGGTAGACTATTATGACTAGGAACATAGGAGCAGTAACAAGGAACTTGGGGAAGTTACTGCTCGGATAATATCAAAGAACTGTTAAAGGATTGATATTCTTAATCACTTTGAATTTATAAATGAATTAATCATGTAAGTAAAATATAGGATTTAAGAAAGGATGAAATCATGAAAAAGAATAATAATAAAGAAAATAGGACTTTAAAAGCTGCGATGTATATAAGAGTTGGCAGCATAGAGCAATTAAGCCTTGAGGCAGAGAAGAGACATTTTAACCTAAAGGTGGAAAGTTTGCAGAAAGGAGAAGAATCTGATGCAATCAGCAGTTGTGAAAAAGAAAGGGAAATAGTTAGAGATACGGATTTATTATGGATAACCATGAATCAGATAGTGGATTATTATGAATAAGAATATAAGGGGCAGTAGCAAGAATAGAATGTAGTTTACTGCTCTGATAGTAATAATCTGTTAAGACTAAAATCCTTAGATGATGCTGAGGATTTTATTGTTGGCAGATAGTGATGGAGGCTTAGATTATAATTCCGTAAATCAGAAGGTGTCAAAATTTAGAATATTATACACAATTATCTTGTAAAAAAGATCTCTTAGAGATACAATTATTATAACAATGTTGTTTATATGATTGTTCTCATTGGGAGGAATAGAAGTGCTAAATGCAAATGAGTTGTTAGAGATAGCAAAAGATGAGACAAAAAACCTGATTTCTGGAGAAGTTTTCTTACTTCGTGATTTATTTAAAGGTTATGAATGGAATAGAATATCAAGGAGCAATCGTTTATTGCTTGGTACCTTATTCCTCAATTATATTAAGTCAACGGATATAGGGATTACTCCGATTGAAAAGACATCATCAGGACAGCAAAGATATAGGAAGGAAAATTATTAGCTTAAAATATTGATAAATATTTATGGCAACTTGGGAAAGAAAAATTCCCTAGAAGATATTGAATAGTTATTAGAAATAGGGCGCAATTGATATTAAAACAAGAGATAATGTAAAAGAGGTGGATTATGGAAAAGATATATTTAAATAACTTGCTTCATTTTAATCAAGACGATTATGGAAATATTAAAATAAAATTTAACCAATCAAACGGTTATGAAGATCCTATGGAATTATATCAAAGTAATCCAGATATTGTTAATAACCAGTGGCTGTTTTGGAGAAGTAAGCAACGCTATTTTTATGTAGGACAAATATCTATATGTTTTTTAAAATTATCATATGATACATGGCTGCTTACCACAATTAAAAAGGTTACCAAAGAACTAAATATTTATGATGGTATTAATTACGAAGGTGAGGAACTAGAAGAGTATAAATCCTACTTTGGACGAGTTGTTATTAAGTACCGTAAGACTTTTCAGCAACAAGGAAGGTATTATGGTGAAATATGTGATGACTTAGAAGTACAACAAATACTCCCGACTATATTTGATGGAGATGATTTTCCTGGATATGATAAGGTTAGGCTTTCCTATAAACAGCTAGAATCTGTTTTAAATCGTGGTAAGAGAGATTGGATTGCAGCTCTTGAGAATCAAAAAGCAGTATATTTAATTACCGATAAAGAGAATGGAAAGATGTATGTAGGTTCTGCAACAAGTGATTATGGAATGTTACTTCAAAGATGGAGAAGTTATGTAGTCAATGGCCACGGCGGGAATAAAGAATTGGTTGAGCTAGTTAGTGAAAAAGGATATGAGTACATAAAAGCTAATTTTCAATATTCTATCCTTGAGAACTATAACGCAAAGGTTGATGATCGTATTATCTTAGAAAGAGAGTCATGGTGGAAGGAAACTTTGCAGACAAGAAGGTATGGATATAACAGCAATTAAACCAATGGAGGAAGTACAATGACTAATATAGAAAAGAAGGAAAAACTTCAAAGCCTGTTGGCAAAGAATACAGGAAGAGAAGAATTTTATTATACATGTTTGGAAGAAATAGATGATCTTAAAACAAATTACAATGACTATATGACAACAGGTCCAATAGATGTGGAAACAGAGTTAGGACGTTTATCAAGTGCAGATTATGATTTATGTGCAGCGTTTCTAACTATGCTTTTAAGAGAAGACTATTTTAGCAATGGAGCATTTGAAAGAAGATATCGCAATGGTCAAGTCACCGCTATTGTGGAACGTATGATAGAATTATTGTAAAAAAATGAGCCAGCATGTAACGGAGTAAGTTGATAAAAGATAAGAATAGTATTGGGATCAAACCCCTAGTATAATTTTATATAATGATTGAATATACAAGAAGGGAAAGTACATATTGAAGAAAGATGTGTTTAGTAAAAAAATATTAATAATTACAAGCTCAATTGATTGTACAGTAGATTACATTATAAATAAGTATAGAGATTCTGCAGAATTCTACCGATTTGATATTGACATGTTTTCGGAATATGAAATTGTTATTGGAGGAAACAGACAATGGGTTATACGTTGTGATAAATGGGAACTCGAAAAAAAGGATTTATATAGTATCTATTATAGGAAACCAAGAATTCCAAAGCTTGATGAGTATGAATATGATTATCGTAGTATGATAGCAAAAGACATCATATCATTAGTTAATGGTATTGTTGATGACTTTGAAGGTAAGGTACTTACGAAACCTTATATACTTAGAAAAACTGAGAATAAAGTATTTCAATTATTGTATGCAGAAAAAAAGGGTTTGTTAATTCCAAAATCATTTATAGGCAATAGTAATGAAAAGGCTTTGAAGTTTTTTGAAGAAAAATCGATTATTAAACCACTTACTACTGGAAAGTTGGTAAGACATAAGGGGATAGAAATATATCAGACAAATTACTTTACTGAGTTTGATGATAATATTGCTTTAACCCCAATTTATCTACAGGAATATGAAAATAAAAAATATGAAGTAAGGTTAACGTATATTGATGGTTCGTTCTTTACTGTTAGAATCGATTCAGAGGATAAGCTTGATTGGAGAAAAGATTATAGTGGTTTGAAATATTCGATTATTGAATGTCCAAAGGCCATAGCCAATCTTTGTATAAGATTACTGAAAAGTTTTGAGCTAGCTTATGGTGCATTTGATTTTATAGTAAACGAAAATGATGAATGGATTTTTCTAGAGGTAAATCCTAATGGCCAGTGGCAATGGTTAGAACAGAAACTAGAATTACCAATTTCAGAAAAAATAGTTGAATATTTAGTCAAGTGAAGAAGAGGGTGATTATTATAAATATTATTTTCCTAAATATTGCTTTATGGGTTTGGTCTCATTTTCCACTATTATGTTTAAGTGATGATGATAATTTTGCTACTCTAGAATATAAAAACTTAAAATCAAAAAATGCTAAATTAAGAATTAGTTTATTGAACATTATGCTTGGAGATTATATTCTGTATATAGTCACTTTTGATATAAAGAAGAGAAAGCTAGAGTTAATTCATATTCTATGTTTGGAGAATATTGATGGGATATTGCTGACGGATGAAAAGATAGATGGCATACAAGATAGATATAGAGTTCATATACAGGATTTATCGGAAAGTGAGTTAGAGATAGAGAAAGAGGCATTATGTTATCGTATACAGAATGAAGAACAACGCATAAATACTAGTATTGATAAACTGAATATATACGCTACAATAATATTAACGGTATTGCCTTTAGTTTTAGCGATATTAGATCTAAAGAAAGTTTTAACATTATCATTTCCACTATTAGTAGGTGTAATTTTAATTATTTATTCCCTATTTAATATTTGCATATATCTTTTTAGAACGATAAAGGTTCGGGGCATTATGAAGAGTAGCTTTAGTGATTTACGTTCTAGCAAAGAAAAGGATAAAGAGATAATTTTGCAATACCAATATGACTGGCAACAATTAAAATACAAAGCACAGCTATTTGTTAGTTTTGTTCTAAATTTACAGGAATGGGTAGTATTAATTTTGATTTTATCTTTATTTGTTTCTTTTGGAATTTCATTTGAGTATATTAATAATGAAATTCCAGTGGATAATGCAAAATATAATTTGGTTACCACTGTAAATAAAGATAAGATAGATGAACCATATAGTGTTAGTGCGATTGAATGGGGAAAGCTAATTTTAAATATTGAACAGAAACAACTTGGACAAGTTATTTTTATATTAAGCGATGATGAAGACATATCTTTTATTGATAAATTAGAGAAGTATAGTGAATTGGATATTAGAATTGTGAGAGATAAAACAATAGAAAAAGGTCAGATAAAAATAATAGAGGGGGAATAACATGATTAAACATATTTTAAGTAAATATTCAGAGAAGGATATAGATATTAGAAAAAAAGCTGTTAAAGACACACCAGGAAAGACTACATACGAAACAAGTACAATTGAAATAAGTGATCCAGATGAATTCTTTGATATGGGGAGTACCCTAGAGACTAGAACCAAAGAAAATTCAGATCCAGACGAATTTGTATTGGGACCAACAATACTTACAGAGAATGTTGAGGTTTCTGATCCAGACGAATTTGAGGCTGCTGGACCTACTAAGAGTACTTTTACAAAAGAAGATAGTGATCCAGATGAATTTTCGGTTGATGATGCAGGGATATGTTCTAATGGAGATTTCGATGAATTTTTATTAATTTAAAATAAGGGCAAATAAAGTAAGATAAGGTTGAATGCATTTTGTAAGTACTGAGAAGATAAAAAAATGAGCACAAGTAACGGAGGTAGAAATGTCAATTGAACAGTATCAGAGAAGTGTAAATTCTCTGGATAAAGATTTAGAAACATTAGAAAAAAAGAAAGCAGATATCGATAAGAAATGTTCAGATTTACAATCAAAGATTACTTCAGCAAAAAAGAGTATAACATCCAGAACTTCTGCCTCCATGATATCAAGTAAGATGAGACAGGTTAATGGATGGCAGTCGGACTATTCAAAAAAATCATCTGAAAGTGCTAATCTTGGGAGAAAGATTTCGGATAAGCGTCAAAAACGCAATGATGCTTACCTGAAACTTCAAAAGGCACAGCAAAATGAACAGAAAAAGCAGGATAAAGAGATGAAGCGTATAAAGATGTCCTACGAAGGTAGAATCAATGAGTTAAGTAGGCAAGCAATACCACAGATGATTGTTCAGGCGCCTCCTACTCTAATAACTTCTAATGATCCTGAGGAATATGAATTATTTGTTTCCCATGCATGGGAAGATAAGGAATCTTTTGCAGACGAATTTGTTCAGGAGCTACGTGACTTAGGTGTGAAAGTCTGGTATGATACAAGTCAAATTAAGTGGGGAGATTCCATGAGAGTTAAAATTGATGACGGCTTAAAAAAATCAAAATTTGGTGTTGTAGTTTTGTCTCCTGACTACATAAGAGAAGGAAAATACTGGACAAAAACTGAGTTGGACGGCTTGTTCCAATTAGAAAGCGTTAATGGTAAAACATTACTTCCGGTTTGGCACAACTTGACCAAGAAAGATGTTATGGCTTATAGCCCCATTATTGCGAGCAAATTAGCAATGACTACAGCAAGTATGACTCCTCAAGAAATTGCAAAAGAATTAGTTACGCTGTTACCTGTAAGTGAACAAGAAGAAGCATGAGGATTTATGCTAATAATAAGATTTTCAGCTCCTTGCATTCGAAGAATTTTATGCAGCATATCATTTATAAAGTATATAGTAATATTGTAAACAATGAGTGTTATGCAGTAGTATGTATCCTAGACTAAGATAATACTTTAAATTGTAATGAACAAAGCCTTCAAATATTTTGAGGGTTTTATTGTTTACAATTGTGATATAAAAGTATTTAGATTATATTTGCAAAATAGTAAATGTCGAATTGTTAAAAGAATACTATTAAGGAGTCAATATAACTTTGATGATTTAGTATAATAAAGGTTATGATAAATTAGGGTCTCAAAACAGTTTTTTCGGAATTATACTCTTCCACTAAGGAGGTACTAGATACTTCAGACATCTTTATTGTCACCTCAAGGCACGTTGAGACGATAGTACAACTATGTCGTCAGAATCTTTGATTTGACTAGTGTTCAAGCAGTTTTGTGATTGCTATTCTTTTAGGAAAAATAGCGAAAATTACCCTGGAAAAGACCTAAATCGGAAAAAACCAGAGAGAGGCGGAAAAAGGTATCTACTATAAGGGATATTATGTGATGAATGATGCTGATGTGCTTAAACAGGTCTATGACGGTATTTATCTACCGGAACAGTCAGTTTTGGAGGATTATATTTTTGAACTTATGGTATGTGACGACACATTCTACCCATCAGATATTGATGAATGCACCATGCTCAGATTACCAGCTACCCAAGATGAAATAGCAGAAGTTCTGAAGGAACAAGACATAAAGAATTTTGATGGTTGTGTAGTATTTACCAACAAGAGTTCTATCCCAAAATTAAACGGTGTGTTTGGTGAATATGAGGATATAGAGAAAATAAAGCTGCTGGCAGAAAAAATTTATGAACTTCGTTGCCAAGGTCAGGAAGCAAAGTACAAAGCTGCACTTGAATTAATGGATTGTGCAGATATAGATCAGGCACTTGATTTGACACGGAACCTTGATTGTTATGATTTTTATTCAGAACTGTCTACCGTAGAGGATTACGTAAGGAAGGAATTTTTGGAACGCTATCATATTCCAAAAGATGAACCTTTCCTGAAATTTATACATTTCTACTGCTGTGACCATGCTCATATGCAGGAAGCAAATATGTGTACAACACCTTATGGTATTATCCGTAGCAATGACCGGGAGATGAAGCTGGAGTATTCTAGTCCGCAGCAGTTTGGCCAGCAGATGCTATAGTATCTAACATAATAATAGTAAAAAGGCGCTGTCTTATAAAAAAAGGCAGCGCCTTTTTTGTTTTTCAGAGAAAGGAGCTGAACCATGAAACATGATAAAAACTCTATACAAAAGACAGGTGTAGGAGCAACCAGCCTACCGATAAAATATACCGTACCCCCACCTAAAGATCCCAATCGCTGCGCGGGTTGCCCTTATCCCGGTGTCGGTTTCATTTGCTGGAGCACAGATGGTTCCTGTATGAAAACTGACATGGATAAGATCAGCCGTCGGAGTAAAGGTAGGTGATATAAATGAATAGCATAATAAGTTGGGTGGGTGGTAAAAAGGCATTGAGAGATATGATTTATCAAAGGATGCCCAAGGAATTTGCACGGTACATAGAGGTGTTTGGAGGTGGAGGCTGGGTATTATTCGGTAAGCTGCCCGACACTTCAATGGAGGTCTATAACGATTTTAATTCAGACCTTGCAAATCTATTCCGCTGTGTCCGTGACCGTCCAATGGCGCTTATAAAGGAACTGAATTTTTTTCCGCTCAATAGCCGGGATGAATTCAGCGTTCTGAAAAAGTATCTAGAGAAAGAGGAGTTCACCAACGGTTATCTACGGGAGGAACTGGAGATTGCTGAGCAACATCTTTCACCAACGCAATATGAAGAAATCAAATCTATCCTCTTAGAGAAAGCGCAGATGAATGATGTGACTTTCTTTAAGATCATCCGTTACAGCTACGGAAGTGGCTGTACCAGCTATGGCTGTCAGCCCTTTGACATCCGCAAGACCTTCCACTTACTTTGGCAGGGAAGACGTAGGCTTAAGAATACTGTAATTGAGAATAAGGACTTCGAGGAACTGATTCGCCAGTACGACCGTGAGAACACCTTTATTTATTGTGACCATCCATATTATCAAACAGAAGGACATTACGCGGTAGAGTTTAAAAAGGAAGATCACTACCGTCTGCATGATACGCTGGCAGCCTGTCAGGGCAAATGGTTGGTCAGCTATAACGATTGTGAATTCATCCGAGAGTTATATAGGGATTTTCATATTGAGGCTGTAAGCTGTCTGAATAATCTTGCCCAACGTTACGACAATGGCTGTGAGTATGCCGAAGTGCTGATTTCCAATTATGATACAAGCGAGCGTGTGCGAGATATACCGTCCCAGATGAATCTCTTTGAAGCCAATCTGATACCTGATGAACAACTATAACCCCGTTGCGGGGCTAAATTTTAAGGAGGAATTTTTTTATGAAAATAATTGAAATGAAACTCACAGCAGACAAGGAAAACCAGATAATCCTTCAGGCAGAAGCAATGAGAATTGCTGATCTGAAACCCGGAGATGAGGTGTATGCAATCATGGTAATGCCAGAGGAAGTGGACAGTCCGATGCTTGTCATCGCTCCTCAAGGTATGGAAGCTGCCGTCCAATTCTGTAAGGACGATGATGAGGATGAAATCCAGTTACCGCATGCACTTTTAGAAGAAGCAGGCATCCCTGTAGACAGCAATCTGGAAATTATCTGTGGTAATGGAGAAATTACCATTCGTCCTTCCGACTTGCTGAATCAGCTGCCGGATGAATTGCGCAGACTGTTTGATAACCTGGGTATCAATCCGGATACCGTCCGCGAGATTATGAAAAAGGAGGGATATTTCGTATGAAACCTATTTACAAAATTGTAGACGGCAAGGGCCGTGTGTTGATCCCCAAGGAATTTCGCTCTGCTTCCGGCATGGATCATGGGGATATTGTAAAACTGCACATCCATCAAGGCACAGTCTGTGTCAAAAAGGTTGATCTTATTGAGGGGGGTGACCAATCGCCAGAGGCTGTGGAAGCCTTTATTTATGCCGCAATAAGAGAGATGCCAGCAGAAAAGAAGATATCCATTGCAGCAAAGCTGCTGGAGCAGATTGAAAGAGGAAAGGAGCCGGATAAAATTGAGTGAAAAAGCATTGCTAACCCAGGGTGATTGTTTGAAAACGGGGGATGACATATTCATTGACAAAAAGGTGATTATCCTTCATTCTTCTGCACTTTCTGAGAATTGCAGGGAGGCAAAGCATCAGGTGTACTTCTGTATTGGAGGCAATGGCAGCAATCCTAACCCGATTGGAAGTTCTATCTTCGCGGTTTCCCTAGCAGATGGAGAGCACATTCGCTGGAACCGCAGTGACGTATTGGGAATTGCAAAACCTGAGATATTGACTGATCATGCCCGCCTCCAGCTCTCGCAGATCCGTCCGGCAGGAGCGGTGGATCTGAAAAATTATGAGCCACAGTACAGCGGTTATTGTTTTTTGCCGAATGGTCGCTATACCTCAGGCGTGTGGCTTTGCAGCCCGCAGGAGGTTGAGGACTACATTGGGATGCAGAAAGAGTACCAGCATAGAATCATGATTTGTGACCGGGATGACTTCTGTGTCTTTGAGATGGTGGACGGGCAGATTGTTCATCCATCGATGGAAAGCATAGAAGCTTTTCAAAAAGGACAACAAGAACAGGACGGGATGGATATGAAGCTATGAAATCAATAAGGAATAAAGCCGGAGGCAGGGTGCTGATTCCGGCTTTGTTATAGCCAAAAATAAAAAGAAAGGACTGAAAACCTATGAAACAAAAAGGAAAACGCATTGGCATTCTTGCTCTTGTTCTCCTTTTTCTGCTTTGCGGCGGGATTTATACGGCATACCGCCTGCATCCGGAAAACTTCATACAACAAAATGAAATCATAACCCGCGGCGAGTTTGCTGCCATTATGGTGAGGGATATTCCGCTGGATACCACAAATGCAGTGAAAGACCCGGCAAGCTTCCCTGATATTAGAGGACATTGGTCAGAGGCTAACATTGAGGCTCTGATTGATGCTGGCATCATTGATCCTGCCGATTATCCGAACGGTTTCCATCCGGATGACCCTATCACCCGTGCCGAAATCATTAAGATGCTTGTAAGGGCAATGGGAAAGGATGAGGAAAGCAAAAAACACCAAGGGACACAGTGGCTATAAGGACCAGGATGACATCAAAGATAAGGATAAAGGATATGTCATCATTGACCGTGAGGATGGTATCATCGGGGATACAAACGATGGCAAGCTCAATCCTAACGGTTCGGTGACTAAGAAAGAAGCAGATTATCTTATCGACAAGATGAAGCCGGAGAAGCCTGTGCCAGAAAAGCCTAAACCGGAGAAGCCAATGCCAATACCTCCTTCGACGACCCCAAGTACACCGGCTCCGGAGAATCCGGAACCAACTAATCCAGGCCAGAACAAGCCTACGTCTAAACCGGAACCGACACCTAAACCGGAACCAACCCGCGGTTACAACGTGGTGACCAAACAATGGGATCAGTTAGACTATGGAACAACCACAAATGGCATCACATTTACACGTAGCCTATCTCCAGGACTCTACAGTCAATTGGAGTTTTATTATTACACTAATCACGATTGCATGTACGTGCGTCCGTAAGGGCTTTATAGTATCGCCCGTATGTGGGCATTAGATTAAAGAGAAATCTAATTGGTTAGCCGACTTACCAGTAGCTGAAAGGTCAATGGGAACAAAGCACGTCGGAAAAGCATATTTGTTTGGAAGTCAGAGAAAAGCAAGATATGCAAGACCACAGCATAATATGGCTAAAACTATACTGTTTTAATCCCAGTTTCTTCGCTCTAACAGTTCGGGCAAACACACACTCACTTAAGTGGGTAATGTAAAAAGTTCTATGAAAAAATAAAAGACAAAAAAACAGAGCTGAATAGGCAAAAATCGCCTTGGTTCTACCGCCTAACAGGAGAAATTCTAGATAAAGGTTTAAAATCAATATTAAATGCTCTGTAAATATAACGCATTTTAAAAGAATGAGGTTTAATTTCAAAGAGTTCCTTCTGGTCCTTAGATAAAGAATTAAGATTCTTAACATAAAAGGAACAATCATTGTTCTTGCATTTGTAGATAACAAAGAATTTACGATCTTTAATAGGCTCAAGAGTCTTATTGCAATGAGGACACCTTAAGATCACAGATTTAGAGAAATAGTTTTTGCGGTTAAAAACAGAATTACAAACTTTACACTTAAATTGGCCTTTACCACCATTGTTATCATATAGATATAAATGAGGTGCACCACAGCAAGGGCAAGAGATAGATTCAGGAACAGGAACTTTAGAATTTACAGGTTTAAGCTCCTTACCCTTATCAAGCATATGCTTTTTAAGAAGAGCTTTATAATTGTACTTTTTAACCTTATCAAAGATAGGCATATCAGCAACTTTAAGTTTACGATAAGGCTTGTCAATTGGCTCATCAGATTGTTTGGAAGCTTTCATAGCACCTAAGGAAAATAAAAGATACAAAATAATATTGTTTTGGACTTGAATAAAGTATAGTAAATAAGTTATAATATCGAACATGGATGACAATTCCTTTCTAGTTATTTGATTGTTTTCGTCGACGATATTATAACTGAGAAATAGATATTTGTCATCCGTTTTTGTGTAAAAATATAAATTAATTTATTCTCCAAATAGGGGGTAACTAATTTTATTGATATAAAGATTTAAAAATCAAGGGTTGTCAGAAATAATCCTTAATATTTTTGACAATACCAATTAATTAGAGGAAGTGAATAGTATGATCAACATAAAAAGGCTTAAAAAATATTTTACTTAAATGATAAACCTATAGAAATATTAAAAGGTATTGACATTAATATTGATAAAGGGGAATTTATTTCTATAAGGGGGACATCTGGCTCTGGGAAAACCACACTTTTAAATATAATAGGTTTGCTGGATTCCTATAATAGTGGTGAATATATTTTCTTAGATAATGATGTGCAAAAATTATCACAGAATAATAAGGCAAATATTAGAAGAAAAGAGCTGGGATATGTTTTCCAAAACTTTAATTTAATTTCTGATATGACTGCAATAGAGAATGTGGAGATGACTTTGGGTATTGATGGTGTAAACAAAAAAGAAAGAAGAAGAAAAGCTGAAGAACTACTAGAGATGGTTAAATTGAAAAGCAAACAAAATAACCTTCCAAGCCAATTATCAGGTGGAGAGAAGCAAAGGATAGCAATTGCAAGGGCATTATCGAACAATCCTAAGTTATTAATTGCTGATGAACCAACTGGAAATTTAGATAAAGAGAACTCACTGAATATTATGAAGTTACTTTCTGATTTAAATGATAAAGGTGTTGGAATTATACTGGTTACACATGACGATAATATTGCCCGGTATGCAGAAAAACATTATATATTAGAAGATGGGTATATAAGAAAATAGGAAGGAAAAATAAAATACAAGGCTGATGAGTCTTTAAAATACAACCAAATAAAGAATAGATTGATTATGTTTTTATTTTACCTATAGATGTCAAAAATAAGTCAGGAGTATATTTAATATAGCATTGACAGTTTGAGTATATGGCAAGTAAATGAACGGCTAAAAGCTATTTTTTCTGTGTTTGATATTTGGGGGAGAAAGGATTATAATTTAATGTAATAGATAAATAGGAAATTATGAAACAGATGGGGCATAAACATTGATTATACATATGATTTAGTTAAAATATCGTGATTAGAAAGGAATTTTAATATGGAAGGTAAAAATATGCAAATACGGAATAGTACAGTAGATTTTATGGTTTTTACTAAAGATGCAGGAAGTGATTCCATAGAAGTGCGTGTACAAGATGGAGATGTCTGGCTAACCCAAAAAGCCATATCTATGCTATTTGATGTGGATAGAACTGTAGTGACAAAACATTTAAAAAATATATTTGAAACTGGTGAACTGGAAGAGAATTCAGTATGTGCAAAATTTGCACAAACTGCGGATGATGGTAAAACCTATCAATATAAATTCTATTCTCTATCTGCAATTATTGCAGTTGGTTATCGTACAAATTCTGAGAGAGCATTACAGTTTAGGCAGTGGGCAACTAAAGTCTTAGATACTTTTACAAAACAAGGATATATTTTAGATAAAAATAGATTAATCAATGGACAAATTTTTGATGAAGATTATTTTGAACATTTGATTTCTGAAATTCAGGAAATAAGAGCTAGTGAGAGACGGTTTTATCAAAAGATTACTGATATATATGCAACGGCCGTTGATTATTCTAAAGACAGTAAAATCACAAGGGATTTTTTTGCCACTGTTCAAAATAAAATGCATTATGCAATTCATGGGAATACAGCAGCAGAAGTAATAACTACAAGGGCAAATCATAAAAAGGATCACATGGGTCTAACTAGTTGGAGAAATGCGCCAGATGGTAAGATTGTAAAAACGGATGTATCCATTGCTAAAAACTATTTAGCAAAACATGAAGCAGAGGAACTGAATGAGATCGTGACAATGTATCTGGATTATGCAACAAGACAAGCAAGAAGGCATATACCCATGACTATGGCTGATTGGGCAGAAAAATTAGATGCGTTTTTAAAATTTAACGATGCTGAAATTTTATCAGGTAAAGGAAAAGTAACTGCAAAGATTGCAAAAACATTTGCAGAAAGTGAGTTTGAAAAATATCGTATCATTCAAGATTCATTATATAAAAGTGATTTCGATAAATTAATGGAAGAAAGCAATAAAGAACTAGAGAAAAAAGATGAGTAGACAAATAATTTCATACAATTTAGTTATAAGGGTTGCCATATAGTAGCTCTTTTTTCATGCTGTAAAGGAGGGTATACTTATGGCAACAACTCGCTTAATTTCCATGCACAAGAACAAGGGAAAATCCGTAGCTGATTGTATTTCTGACTGTCTTTGTCTTGAAAATGGACTGTCAATTATTCAAAATCCAAAGCGTGGAAAAAATCATTATGGTAAATGGCTTGGAGATAAAAAACCTATTACCCATTCACAAAAGCTGAGAGATGCTATAGATGAAATACTTTCAAAAAAACCTTCAGATTTTGATGCTTTTCTATTGCAAATGGAACAAGCTGGCTATTCTATTAAGCAAGGAAAACATCTTGCCTTTAAGAACAAAGAACAAAAGAGATTTATCCGTTTGCGTTCTCTTGGAGACTAAGAAAATACCTACGATAAATGCTTTGCAAAGAGAATATTTAGAATTACTTTCTGAAAAGAAAAAAGCTTATGCAAAGTACCATTCTGCTAAAAAAGAAATGAAAAATGTACTGACTGCAAAGGCAAATGTTGACCGTCTTTTAGGTGAAGATATATCAGAGAAAGAAAAAGAAAAACATAAAAAACAAAGGTGATATTGCTTATGATTTGTCAGCTCCCAAAGGGAGCGTAGCCACATAATTTATTGTGTGTTCAATGGGGATTGGGGATACTCCCCAACAAGCAGATTTGGCAAAAATCCTGTAAGGGAATTTTATGCAAAATTGCAAGGTGTGTACCACCTTGCCCTGCTTGCCACTTTTGTTTGGAATGTAATTATAGGAATACTAAATATGGAATTATTAATATGTTTACAGAGAGAAATGATATAAACATAGAAGATAAAGTGACAAATTCTTCAATCAACTTATGAGTGATAGTCTTCATTTCTTTTTATAACTAATAGGAAAGTTCTACCTTTTTGTTCTTTTAAGGGTTGTCTATAACTATAAAAAGTGATACCCTGTTAGCAAAACTAGCATTGATTCAATAAGGATTCTTACTTTTATAATATTGAAATTAGAAATCGAGAGATAATGGGGGGCAGAAAGATGGCAAAGATTTTAATAGTAGAAGATGATAAGTCTATAAATGATCTAATAGCAATGAATCTTTCTATCATTGGTTATGATTGCGAAAAAGCATTTGATGGTTATGTGGCTACGGAAATGATTAAGAATACTAGGTATGATTTAATACTACTTGACATTATGATGCCAGGAGTTAGTGGTATTGATTTATTAAAATCAAATATATGTGAAAGTACTAAAGTAATTTTAATCACTGCAAAAGGAGGATTAAATGATAAATTGGAAGCTTTTAACCTTGGGGCTTATGATTATATAGTAAAACCCTTTGAAATGCTAGAGTTAGTTGCAAGGATTAAGGTTGCATTAAAAAATGATGATGTTCAAGAGAATATAAAAATTAAGGATGTAGAAATTAGGCTTAGAGAACACAAAGTATTAAAATCAAGTGAAGAGGTTGATTTAACTATTTTAGAATATAATTTATTAGAAACACTTGTCATAAATAAGAATATAGCTTTATCCAGAGAAAAACTACTAGAACTTGTCTGGGGCTATGATTTTGAAGGAGATACCAGAACAGTTGATGTCCATATTATGAAGTTACGTAAGAAGTTAGACTTTGATGATATTATTAAAACTGTTTATAAAATGGGATATAGACTTGAGGTAAGCAAATGAAGATAAAATACAAATTAATTTTAACAACTGTATTAGTTTTTATAGTTACAATAAATATTGTAGCAGGCATTGCTATAAGTCAATATAATTCATTATTTATAGAGAGGGAAATAAAATCA
Source organism: Tissierella praeacuta (assembly GCF_040396155.1). Classification (GTDB taxonomy): domain Bacteria; phylum Bacillota; class Clostridia; order Tissierellales; family Tissierellaceae; genus Tissierella; species Tissierella praeacuta_A. The sequence goes on along the minus strand of NZ_JBEBOY010000017.1, from coordinate 46,408 downwards.
GCAGAAAATGAAATGAATTTTATTATAAACAGCATTGAAAACTATGCAAAAGACTTACAGGCAAGGGGTGGAACCTATAACAAAGACAGCTTAGTTTCAATTATTGAGATATACAAAAGATATTATATAAATCAAGATATTAATTTAGACTACAGTGATGATTATAGCAAGAATAATGTTTTCCTAGATACTGAAGAAGGAAGGATTATAATTCAAAATAGATTCAGTGAGCCTTTTGAAAATATTTCTCTTGTTTTCAAGAAAAGCTTTCAAGATATTTATGATTTACAAAAAAACTGGAATAGTTTCTTTATAAAGATATATCTTCTTCTCTCAGGAATATTAGCGATTGTTCTAATGTTTATAATTAGCAGGTTATTCAAACCCTTAGAAAACTTAATCCACAAGACAGAGGAAATAATAATTGAAAATTCCAATGAAAAGATACCCATAATAGCCAACGATGAAGTAGGAGAACTTAGTATGAAATTTAATGTAATGTTAGATTTGCTAAATGAGAATATGGAAACTATTAAAGAAAGCTCGATTCAAAAACAATGGCTTTTAGATAATTTAACCCATGAAATGAGAACACCACTTACAAGTATTCAAGGATTTAGTGAATATCTCATGAGAACAAATGCCACTGAGAAAGATAGACTTGTCGCACTTACTCATATTAATGAAGAAGCAAATCGTTTGAAACAGCTTATCAATAAAATGTTTGATTTAATGACATTAAAAAAGGAAAGTTTAAATATAGTAAAATTAAATTCTGGTGAAATATTTAATACAATAAGGAAGATAGAGTTTCAAAAATTAAAAGAAATGAATATAGATCTTAAAGTAAATATTGAAACAGATTATTTTTATGGAGATGAACAATTAATTTTGGTTTTGTTGACAAATTTAGTAGATAATGCAATAAATGCCTCCAAGGATAATACTAGGATTGAAGTTGCAATTTATACCAAGGATGAAAAGACCATTATAAAAATATCAGATCAAGGTCAAGGAATAGACAGCAAGGATCTCCCTAATATTTTCCAACCTTTTTATAAACCAGATAAAAATAGACCTGCTATTTATAGGGGGGCTGGTTTGGGTTTAAGTTTATGCAAAAAGATTGTTGACCTACATAAAGGAAGTATAGAAGTAAAAAGTCAAAAAGATATAGGTACTAAAATATATATTTCATTAAAATTCACCTAAATTTACAACTCCATTACAACTTTATAACATCTTAATAAAATAACAGTGTTATTATTAAGAAAAAAATAAGGGGTGTTATAGAAATGAAAAAGATTAAAATTTTCAAATCAATGCCAGTTATTGCTGTATTAATGTTATTGATAGCATCTGCGATAGCTTTTCCTGTACTAGCAGAAAGATTCCAAGTTAAAGGAATGGAGAATGGAGCTAGAAATTTAGAGATAAGCTCATTAAAAATGCCAGATTTAGTTGTAGAGAAAAAACAGGATGAAATTAAAGTAAAAGATATTATAACTATGACAGAGGAAGAAGAAAAGGTTTTTGATGAAATTGTTTTACTACTACAAAAATCTACACTATTAATATCTCCTAAGAGCCGGGAACTAAGTGAAACTGAATCAAATAAAATGATAGAGTTAAGAAAAAAGTTTAGAACTGGAAGTATTATGAGTCAAAAGCCACTGCCAATAGGAGAAAATTTGGAGAAACCATATTTTAACCCAGAAAATGAAACATATTATTATCCTGAAGCAGAAATGACAGATGAAGAACTACTTCAGATCATAGATTTTGATGCAAAGCTAGATAAAGCATTTGCAAAGTTTTATGAAGCATATATACAGAATGAGATGGAGAATACAGACATTAAAATTACAGAAGAAGAAGCCATTAAGTCAGCTAAGAATACTATTGAAAGAATATTTGATGTAGACCTTGATAATATGGATATTAATTGTCATTTCTCTATAGATGAATATCGAAATGAAAGATTTTGGAGGATTATATTTCAACCGAAAAATATAGATATTTTAATAGAGCAGGAAAAACTTTATTGGATGTACTTTTCAAAAGTTAATATATATACTGGCAAGGTAGAATATGTAGACACATTTTACAGTGGGCAGGTGGAGGAAGTTGGGAATTCGCCAGTAACTGACTTGAAAAACATAGATGATCACAAAGAAATTGCTGAGGAATTCCTAAAAAACAAACTCAATGGAAAAAATATAGAATTCCTTAAAGCTTATATACCAAAGCATAGCAATGCACCGTTACTTAGTAGAAAGGTCTACCTTGTATATAAAGCTGAGGATAAATATATTGAGTTTGAATTTATATATGGAAGCAAAAGAATGATGGCATTATTTTTCCATGATAATCCAATAAGGTTAAATGAGAAAATCAATGGGATGGAACAAGAACCAATAGGGAGTATAAATTAGAAAAAGAATGCAGGTTCGGGGTAACTTTTTTGACAGTTATCCCATTCTCGTTTTTATTCGGAATAATTGATCAAATCTTAATAAAGAAAAAATAATTTTACATATCTATGCAACTTAAAGCGAGGATGAAACGTTTTATAGTTAAGGAGGTGGTTTTGTGGCCAGTGAATCATTGAGTGAAAATGATAAATATGTCAAAATTGTAGAAAAATATTCTGATATGGTCACAAGGATATGCTACATCCGTTTTAGTTGTCTTGCAGATGCAGAAGATTGTTGGCAAAATGTATTTATTAAGCTTTTTAACTCAAGAGAAATGTGGCAAGAATCTGAAGACTATCTTAGGTACTGGCTTGTAACTGTTACTCTCAATGAATGTAGAGATATGCATCGAAAGCTATTTCGTAGAAATCACTTGGATATTGATATATTAGTAATCCCAGACATAGAGGAGTTTGACAAGAGCCTTTTACATGCCGTAAAATCTCTTCCACATAAATACTTTGAAGTAATCTATCTCTACTATTTTGAGGGATACAACATTATCGAACTTTCTAAAATTCTCGGTAGAAAAGAAAATACCATCAAGTCTCAGCTTAAGCGAGGCAGAGAAAGATTAAAGGATGTGATTAAAAGTGAGTGATTTTAATGATTTTAAAAAAATCAAAACACCGACAGAATGGAAAGAGAGACTATACGCTAAAACAAATGAGAGACAAATAAGTTCTGTTCGCCGAAAGCGACTACCATTGACTATAACAGCGGTAATTGTATTAGCAGTAATTTTATCTACATCAGTTCTTGCAGTTTCACTTATTGGAGGGGACTTTTTCAGACAGATGTTTATTAACAAGGCTGAAACAACGAAGAATTCATATGACTATATGAATGTTGACCAACTTAGATCTATCGCAGGCACTACCATAGGAACTGTATTAGATTCTGATGAACTAAAAATTGAGATTATGGATGTGATTTCTAGTGGAAATATGGCAATGGTAATGTTAAGAGTTACCGCAAAAGAACTGGAAAGTGTACTTTTTGATACAGGATATGAAACACTAATGAATTATAGGTTTGGATCTGATAACGATGGAAGTTTATTCGAAAATATGGACCAGACTTCAATACGGTACTATTACAGTGATAATGACCCGACTCTAGCAAAGAATCAATTTGAGATACTTTACACCATTGTAAATCATCATATATTTAAGGTTGGCACCTATTCCATAAAGCTCAAAGATTTGGGGTATTACTTTAGCAATGGAAAAACCCTCGTATTGAAACCGTTGCATAAGGGCAATTGGGAATTTCAGGTGGAGTTAGCAGATGGCAATGAATACAGTCACACTGCTCTTGTACGACAGCCGGTTACAACTGGTGGATACAATTTCATATTTGAAGATATACGAATAACCCCTATGAGTTGTACAAGTGTTTTTTCATATAATTCCAATGATGTATCTTCAACTATTTTTAAAGCATTTTCATCTAATGTAGAAAGTTTAACCATTACACTTTCTGATGGTACTATACTTACAAAAGATGATTTCAGTTATAGCATTAGTAGTGGTAGTGATGGAACGGGTAATCTTGTTTCAGCTATTGTTATAAACCTCACTTTCAATCTTCCAATTACAGCAGAGTCTGTAAGAGAGTTCTCTATCTTTAATAAAACATTTTCGATTTCCAATTGGGAATAAATACATCTTCCATAGGAGGACTTGTGATCTAAAAGGTAAAGATAGCAGGAAGTAATTATGCTAATTCTAATCTACTATCTTTACTATCTTTACAATAATAAGGAAAACAAAGGACAATTGCAAAATGAAGAAAAGTAGAATAAATGAGTAATATTAAATTTATTGAGAGGGGAATCATATCTAATTGTTTTTATAGGCATTCGCTTTTTTTACTTTTTAAGTATTATATATCTATCAAAGAAGAAGAATGCTTTGCTTGCATTAATTTTACCCTTAATACTTGGATGTATTTCTATATATTATCTTCTAAGACCAATGTTAGTATACAATCCTTATCCTACTATGAAAGAGGGCATGTATATGACTTTTTTTGAGTGCTATCAATAGTTGGATTTAGTATTTCCTTTTTTACTAGATATCGTTGAAAAAAGAAAGGATAGATTAGAATGAGAGCAAAGTATGATCATTAAGAAGCGTTGTATACTAAATGTATACCAGTTAATTTATGCACAACAAGTAGAGTTATTTGGGAGGGTAGCATATGGCAAAAAGGAGAAGATATATTATTAGTGTAATATTAATTGTTTGGATTGCATTTATAATTACGGACCTTTCCTTAGCAAAGGCAAATAAATCACCTATCTTTGCAATTCCATTAATAAGGTATAAAGATGGTGGTTCAACAGAATATTACGGTTTAGGATATAAAGTCATAAAATATGTCAATTTAACTGTTGAGGAAGGTCCAGAGATAAGAAGGGTTGATTTTGGGACATGGTTAATGGTGTTTTCGCCTGCACAACTTGACCAAGGACATAATGAAGAAAAAATAAAAGAACATCTGTCAGATAGGCGCCCTATGGTAATGATTAATGGTGAATTGTACTTTGACACTAATAGGGAAAGTGATATTAATGGTAGGTGTGGTGTGATGGATGGGGAAATATCCTCGACTGTAGACACCTCTGAAATACCAACCCAAAATAATCAATCCAATTTTGGAGCTGGTTATGAATATCAATATATAGACGAAATTAGCATCGATATTTATATGAGTGGGAAGTGGATGCGCTTTGAAAAAGAAATAGATAAAGCCTATAAAAACTATGATAGAATAAATGAATACATGAAAGAAGAATCTATTGCTGTTTTCTCTTCGTACTATGAACTTTTGGATTTTCAGATTTCAAACTACGTTGAAGAGGTTGTTGACGGTGATGTTGAGGCTACATTTTTTTATAAGATAATTCATAAAAACTATGACAAAGACCCAGATACCGTAGGATATATTAAACAAGCAAAGGAAAGCGGTAATAAAAATTATCAGCAAATGTACGATGAATATTTAGAGCTTAAGGAAATGAATTTTGATTTAAAAGTTGTTATTGATAAAAATGATATAATCACTTTATACTCCAATGTTTCCCCTAATGGGGTTGAATGGGAGGAAACTGAGATGTCTGATTTTATTCTAAAAAAATAAAAGTATAAAGTGGAGGTTGATATGGCTGAAACCAATAAATGCAAAAAAATAAAACTATGTGGAGAATTATTATGATTGGATTACTTGGGGGGTTATCTCTAAATCAAGACAAGTAAAGTAATAATTTATTTCAACGATAAAAAGAGTAGACAATAAATATAATATATAATATTAAATTAAATATGAAATTTATTACTGGTGTATATCGGTAGATTTAGACGAAACAAAAATTAAAATACGAGGGGTGTTAATTATGAAGAAAATACAAGTCTATCATGTAGATGCATTTACAGATCAAATTTTCGGCGGAAATGCCGCGGGTGTAGTTCCCGAAGCAATAGGGCTAAATGAGCGCGACATGCAGAAGATAGCAAGAGAATTAAATCTTTCAGAGACTGCATTTCTATTTCCTTCTAATGATAAAAATTATGATTATGTGGTGCGTTATTTTACACCAAGTAGAGAGGTTGATTTTTGCGGTCATGCTACGTTGGGTCTGTCATGGGTTATGGCAATGGAGTATGGCTGGATGGAAAAAGCCTTACAAATTAGATTGAAAACAAATATTGGTATTGTTCCAGTTGAATGGTCTATGCAAGGAAAAAAATTAAATAGTATTGCGATGACTCAAGTTGCACCTAAAACAAAACAAGTTGAGATGGATAAGGAAGAAATCTGTCGTGCAGTCGGGATTAATCCAATGGATATTGATGATAAATATCCAATTAGGTTAGCATATACAGGAAATTGGCATTTGTTAATTCCAGTAAAGAGCAGTAAAGCAATCGACGCATCAGTACCGATATTTGAAGAATTAAAAGAATTAAATCTTAAATTGGGTGCTATTACTACACATTTATTTACTTTTAATAGTTTTGATGAAAGATATAAAATATATACAAGAGATTTTGCACCAGCAATCGGAATTGCTGAGGATCCAGTTACGGGAGCAGCCAATGGTGCGTTAGCAGGATACTTAGTATTGGAAGATATTTTAGACTCAAAAACAGACCATGAATTTATAATTGCCCAAGGAAATGCAGCTGGAAGGCTAGGAGAACTTACAATAAAGATTATTGCAGGAAAAACTAATCCGACTATTAAAGTTGGGGGAAAAGCGATTATTTCAATTAATGGAACTATAAATTTTTAATGAAACAATTGAATGAATTTTTCATTATACCAATGATACACTAGCTCTAAGTGAAATAATTATTGTACTTACAAGGTATATTGATTCCATAATTCTGACGACGAGGGTAAAAAGTGGAGATTAACCACAATATATAGCGGTTGAAGGACAAAATTTGGGTCAAAGAACAGTGAAAAAGCACCGTTTTTTGGCCCTTGAAAATAGGATGAAATATAAGACATAAGATAATTTGAATGTTGAAGAAAAGAAATAGAAAAAGTTGAGGAGATATATAGAGTAATAACTTGATGGGTTAACAGAGAGAGTATACAATGAATATAAGTAATTTTATGTGAAGTAAAGTTGTGCATAAAGGAGGATGTATAAATGATTATTTGGTTAAACGGTGCATTTGGTTCTGGAAAAACGACATGTGCCTTTGAATTAAGTAGAAGATTTCCTAATTCCTTTGTCTACGATCCTGAAAATATCGGATATTTTATTCGTAACAATACACCAAAGGCTTATAGATGACGGTATAATTTTAAAGCATTATATTTTATATGCTAATAAAGAAACCATATTAAAGCGATTGAACAAACGACTTGAACGAGGTGAAACTTGGGCAAAATCTCAAATTGATCGTTGTATTGAAGCTTTTAATACTGAAATTACTGAAGAAAAAATCATAACAGATAATAAAAGTATCGACTATGTCATTGAAGAAATTACAAAAAGAAGTGGAGTAACTCTTTTACCAGACAAAAGAACATTTTTGAAAAAAATAATTGATAGAGCAACAATATTAATAAAATATATACGTTAATAAAGAGATTTTATCAATATGTACTTGGATATGAGCACATATATCATATTGTTGATTGTAATAGGATAATTATATAAATAATCCTTCAAGTCAAGACCACTGGCTTACCCGGTGATCTTGACGTTGTTCTACACCTAAGCTTGTATGTTTCTGTCAAAAGAAATATAATGAAATCGCGGAGGAATACCCTAACAATGGACGGAGAGCTGCTTTTGATGGTGCTTAGCTTCATTGTTTACGGGATTTTAAAAAGACTTTTAGGGTTAATTCATTATGTCTTGAAAATATTGGTTTAATAAAATATAATTATGGCATATATAAAATATTTGAAAGCGATAGAGGAAGCACCACATTTTAATATGAACCAATTAAGCCATAAATAGGAATTTGGTGGTCAGTTTTTAACTGCGGATTATTTATATAATGAGAAAATGTAATCATTAAAAGGAGGTAGTGATGAATTCCAAAGAGAAAAAGAATACAATCCTACGTGAAGTTGTAAAACCTGAACTGAAACGTGTGGGATATCGTGGCACAGGGCAGACTTATAAATCTATGAGGAGTGATTGATATTCCGAATCTCATACATAATCGGCAGTGGGTTGGAACAACGGCTCAGGAAATCAAAGAGAATTACCCACTGTACCAGCAAATCAAGGCATTATCTCTATGGCCAAATGAGGATAAGTGAGCATTTATTATTGCTGCTTTGATGGCAGAGGAGGAAACAAGTGGCTAATTAAAATAAGTATTCTAACAGGATTTAAGTAAACAGGAATAGCCCGATGCAGCCTGATTTGAAAACGACTTGCTCAACATCGACTGCTCACTGATATTCAGTGTATTATTTAAGTGAATTTTCAAATCAACTAAACTATATCCAATAGTTCGGAAATATTACGTATGGTGTATTTCGCATAGGTACATATAACACTTTTGTTATGTTGATAGAAACAGGAATCAATCCCTGCATTAACGGCTTCCTGTATATCAGAAGTAGGACTATCGCCTACCATAATTATCGATGTATTATTGACTCCACATATGTTTTTGATGCAGAAGTCAAAGAAATAAGATGAAGGCTTTTCATGTTTTATTCTGTCAGATATAAAATGTCCATCAAATAGGTCTATTATTCCAGCATTTGACAGGCGTTTTATTCGTGTTGAATATACACCATTAGATGCCGAATAAATTCTTTTCCCACTTTTTTTCAGTTCTGTTAATGTGTATTCTGCATTGGGAATGAGAGCGGAAGAATTATCAAGGTAAAACCTGTATGTTTTTTCTATATCCATGCCATCAACATTAATATCATACAGTTTAAAAAACTCGCTGAAACGCGTATTAAGAACAATTTCTTTGGAAATCTTTCCTTGTTCGAGGTTATTCCATAAAGATTTGTTTATTTTTCTGTATTGCTGCAATAACTCATCTTTATAGTTTAGTCCTATTGCTTCAGTGATTTTTTTGAAAATAATATGAGAAACCCATTAACCGGGACAGCAGAAAAAAATTAATGATAGTCCCTTCCCTTATATAGAGATTATGGCTGGTCATTAAAGTTAGTATTAAAGTGCTAAGCATAAAGAAAATATCAAATCGCATTCGAATAGTCGTTAGATTGTATCTAAGTTTTTGACCTAATACAATACATAAACTTTCAAGTGGGAACTGAATGATTTCCATAGCCAAAATTGCACCTAAACTAAGAGAGGCTAAACTAAGCCCGATCATAAATGTCAATACTCTTAAAAAATATGATTGTATTATCAAATGGTCAAAAAGAAAATAGACAAATAAGTTGACAATATAACCATTTACTATAGTTGCCACAACTTGAATAATATCTCGATGGCTTATGTGAGATTTTCTAATAATAAGGTAGAGAATAAAAAATAACATATTTAATAAGTTAAGCATGGTACCAATCTCTAAATTAAATAATTCTGCTAAAATTAAAGCGAATGCATTAAGCATACTTTGACCAATTCCGGCCTTGATTTGCAAAGAAATGCCTAAGCCAAGCATCAGAAATGCTGATACTGAGTATAAAACTTTTTTCATATATTGTGGAATCATATTTCACCTCGGATAATATATTTTCTTCTTACTATAAAAATGTTATGATAAAAAAAGAGAATTTGATATGAGAAATATCATATATAGGAGAGAAAAGAAATGATTTTTGATAATGAAATACCCTCAATAATATTTGAAAATGGAATGAAAAGGACTTTTATCAAAGATAGTAATATTTATAAAATAAACAGTAGTGTAACACATTGCTACTTTCTTTTATCGGGTACCGTTTAAATTTATATTGATCATAAAAATGGCCGACGCTCAACCCTTGATTTTGTCGGAAGTAATGGCTGGTTGGGTGAGCTTTCTTTGTTCTGTAACGAATCAGACATAAAAGAAAATAAGGTTCTTCAAGATGTAGAATGTTTGGAATTTAATATTGGTGAATTACGAAAATTATGCAAAGAAGATGCAAAAGTTGCATTTTATTTTGCTTCGTATATTGCCGATAAATTATTAGCAAGAAGTTATAGAATGAGTGAGAGCTTGAATTATTCTTTGGATATCAGACTTGCTTCCTTTATTCTTCAACATCAGCAGAAGGGAATATATAATATTCCACATACAGATGTATCTGAATACATGAATGTTAGTTACCGTCATGTGTTGTACGTCATTAAGAAATTCTGTGAGTTAGGGATATTAACAAAAGAAAAGGGAAAAGGGTATACTATTTCTGACATGGAAAAATTGAAACAATTGCAGGATAAATGAAAGGGAACTATAGGGGAGATAAAGTACTTGGTGTTGGTTTCAGAAAGGTAGTCTATTACTAAGGGGATAATGTTCACTTATGACATCATTATTGTAGTTCAGAGGATGGAAAATAGGGTTTAATAACCATATATAGTAGTTTTGAAGTGAAAAACAGATGAAAATTTGGGTCGAAAGGTGCATTTTTAGACTCGATTTTTTAAGGATTTTTAGAGATGATGTTCAGTATTTTTGAAGATTGCACATTAAAACATAAATTAAATAGAGGAAATTTAAAGGTATCAGGATGAAAAAATTCTGATGTCTTTGTTTTCGTAAAAATCAACATGGCTGAATTATTTCGATATCAGGTAAAAAATTTAAGAAGCCATGTTTTTCATGTATAGGAAAGTGTAACTCTGTTCCTATTGCTTATAACAGCAAATTTTATTATAATGATGAAAAATAGGATTATTCGTAGTATTCCATAGTGAAAGTTTTAGACAAAGAACGGAACTGATAAGACAAAGTGTAAATAAATTTTATTGGTTAGATAAACGAGAATTTATTGAACAGTTTTATGCTAAAGGTTATTTATATAATCTCATATAAAGACAAATCGGAAGTTGTGGAGGAGAAAATGAAAAACAATACAAAACCAACCAAAGCGGAAAGCTATATAAATCCAGAAGAAAAGATGCTGTTTGATGAAATAGAAAAGGAGCTTTTCCATGAAGCAAGCCCTGGCCATTTCATAAAAAAAGAAGAACCATTAACTATAGATCCGAATGAAGCGTGCTATAAAGTCATCGCTACTTATATTTATGGTTTTCAAGAATATGCTGAAAAGATAGGGAAAGTCACAGATATTAACTATGTGAGGCAGAAGTTCCACAAAAGTATGCTCCATGAAAGCATTTCAACAAACAACAAATTTGATATTGCCATTGACCTTATACAGCGTGGCATAGATGTGGATATTCAAGATTACAATGGTAATACAGCACTCCATTATCTTGCAGGTAATATACATCAACCGGGAGCTTGCCAAGTGTTTCGTCTGATTTTAGAACAAAATCCCAACATAAACCTTTTGAATAAAAGGGGATGTTCTATCCTTTGGCTTTTGGTATCTTATGTTGGAATAAATTCCACGGATGAAGAATGGTCTTTGATTAAGAAGTTAGTAGAAATGGGGGCCGATAAGAGTGTTTTGCCAGAAGTTTTTCAAGAAAAGTTAGAACTGATTTTAGACATGAAATAAAAATGCAAAAATCCAGTTTATTGGTGAGATTATGAGCATAATCGGAAGCTGAAATTCCAATTTAGGTGAGATTTTGAAATACAGGTTATTTATATAACACTATAGAACAATAAATCAGAATATGGCGGAGGTATTTGAATGGATATAATTAAAAAGCTGCAAGAAGATGGTGATTTAGCTGGAACTTTATGTGATATTTGTGATGTGAATATACTTCCGGAATTCATTTTACCACAGGATGAAAGGGGACATCTAGCTTACAATATTCATGGAAAAACATTTGCAAAGGAAGGAACTGGAAGTGAGTATATTTTGCTCGAAGATGGTTCGGTTGGTTTTTGGGGAAGTGAGGGAGAAGGAGGCAGAATTGCCGACACTCTTTATGACTTTTTTGTATTAATGGTGAATTGTCCATTTTGGAGAGAATATGTGAGTAGTGGACCCTATCAAGATATGGAAAATCTTCATGAGTTTGCTGAAGAACTTTATGAAGAACATACGGAGATGGCTCAAGAAGATATGGAGATAGATTTGCGTGAAGCACAACAAAAATTAGCAGGTGGGTTAGGAATTACACTTGATGATGATATTTCCAAGATTCTGATGAAATTTTATCATTGCGCCAATCGTGAGCCAAGGCTAACCGCCACATATACTGAAGATGATGGCAGTAAGCATAGTAACTCTGGATCATTGTTTGAAGATTGAAGGACAATCAATGCAAGATAATGAGCATTCGCTCCTGTAGGCGAATTAAACAAAGCTACAGGAAATTTATTTGACAAGAAGATAATTTAAAGTAAAGAGGATGATAGAATGACAAAGAGGCTTGAAGAACTAAAGAGAAATCAAGCTTGCCATAATCTTCTAAAAAATATGCCAGCACTTAAAATTGTTGGTATTGAAGAGAGTATACGATATGACGATTTTTTAGATGCTTATTTTGATAAAGCACTTTCAATAAGTAAAATTTCTTGTCATACAAATATCAATGAGATTATAATCTGATTACTAAATTCATTAGAATTGGAAATAGGAAAAGAATATATCTTTTTTGATGAATACAATTATCAGATATATTTAACTCATTTCCAACAGGAGAAATTTTAAGCTAGTTAGAAATATAAAAGGAGTATTCACTCCTAGAGGCAGATAAAACATAAAATTGTAGGAATTTTATGTTTTATCTAAGGAGTGGATTCTGTAATCTGGATCATAAAGAGTAATTGGAGGGATAATTATTGTGGAAAAAGAGCAACTAAAATTTGAAAAAAGATTTGATACAAGCATTAAAGAAGTTATTGTATTGACCCAAGATGGCGTTGGTGCTGGTAAAGTAGGAGCAGCAACATTATGGAATGCACATATGAAGACTTTGGCTTATGTTGATGTTCAAACAGGGGCGGTGATTAAAAAAAACACCATATTGACCTGGCAGTTGACGGATGCAGAATGTCGAACAAAGGAACGAATTTTTAATCTTAAGAAAGAATGGATTTATCGTCTTAAGGTGCGAAAATCACTGCCGGATGTTCATGAGAATGTTAGCTGCGGACTGAATTTGATGGTGGTTGAAGTGCTGGAAAGAAATTGCAGAGATGATCGTCTAGAGGAAATATTAAGGGAATATCAGAAGCCAGTAAAGATTCATCCACTTGGATGCAGTGAACTGTTACTGGACAAATCTTTAGGAATGTTTGATGGTGATTGTAAGTGGAATGGAGAAAGATGTATGGTCCACCTAGATGTAGATGAGGACGGCGCTGAAACTGCAGAGGATGCGATTGTAACATTGGCAGAACTATTATCACACAGCAAAATATGGGATGACCAAGCAAGAAAGTTTGCAGCATCCGAACTGGCAGAAATGGCTAATGAATGGCAACCAGAAGACGAGGAAAATGCGTTAGAAATTTCAAAGGAAGATTTTGAAAAACGATTGACTATCAGTGAACTTTGTATTTCGATAGATGGTGATTTCGAGATTTTTTATGACGATGATGATATGTTTTGGGGGCATGTAATTATTGTCAGTGGCAATATTAAGAAAGGACTGGAGGATGCTACTATCGCTGGATAATTGATTCTTTATAGTTTATCTGGAGAGATTATGATCATTTGCTCCTATATGCAATACAAAGATATAGGAAATGTATATTTGGCGTGGTACGCAATATGGCAATAAGACGAACAGTGAAAATCGAAATTTGGAGATGATATGTATGAAAAAAATCAAATTTGGAAAATAATTAAAATGAGCGTAAAGCATGTTTGCAGCGAGCCGCACAGGGATGACGTTATTTTTATATAATATTACAGATATAAAAATCAAAATGTGAGGTGCGAAAGTGAAATACAACATAAGTTTTGGTTCCGATGATATTGAAGAGGGAATATTGCTCTATATCAAGCAACCTCTTACATACTTTTTTGAATGTCAGTAATAAAATTCGGTTTGACTGTGAGATTATGAGCGAACAATAGGTAGGTGGTCGATCAAGGACAAGTGTGAGGTGTTTTATGGTATCTTTTTATAGTGTTATTTATCATTTATCGAAGGGGAAACCATTATGGATATTAGAAATGAAATAAAGAATATCGACTGGAGTCAATATGAAACTGCTTACGGAAATGCTAATCAAGATATTCCACAATATTTGGACCAATCAAAATACATTCCCAAAGTTTCAAGCTTGCTATTGGATTTATTTTCAGAAGATAAAGAATGTGCTATGAAAGCAACACATTATTTATGGTGTGGTTTATGCCATCAGCATGTATCTGTATCTTCTGCTGCGCTTCCTGCCTATGATTTTCTTATTTACGGTCTAAAGAATTTGGATGACAATTTGAAGATTGAAATATTAGACATACTAATAGGTTTTTCTATTTGTACAGCTGGAGCGAATCTACCTGATTCATGGCAAGGGAAATTAAGAAATAAGTTAAAGGAAGATATGGGATATTTTCAAGAATTGGCATTGAATACAAATGAAGAAATCTTATCTTTTGCTGAAAGTGTTATTGAATGTTTGGGGTAAATTAGATTTTTTGTAGAAAATGAGCATTCGCTTCTGTAGGTGAATTATAGCAAAGTTACATGAAATTTATATAAACAGATGAATAAAGGGTTGAATTATTGGAGGTATATTATTGTGTCAAGAGCTAGTGAAGAATTTATAACCGAGTTTAATCAAATATATGAATTAAAAAAACAAAGCGAAGAACTTATTTACAAAATGAATGATTTTTGTTCGAAATGGGATGGCAATCTAACTGTTTCAGAGATTCCCTATTTAATTAAACTTTTTGATGATAATTGTTCTACTTCTGAACAAAATGAGTTTATCGTAGAGGCAATTAGGAGTATTTATGAAAAATCTCCATTAGATACTGTAAGATGTATTTTAGATAATACAAGCATACTATCGACTGAAAATTCGGAGGAATGTTTCTTCTGGTTATGTATCTTTGTGATTCCTACATATAATGGATACAAAGAATTTTTGCCAGATATCATTTCTATTTTGGCGAAGTATCCTGGTGAAGTCGTAAAAGAATACATTTCATACTGTGAAGAACAAATTGAAAAAGAGAAAAATAGTATTAAAAAACGTAAAGAAAAGATAAAAGACTATGAAAAAAATATACAAGAAAAGCCAGGACAACAGAAGACTTATAAAAGATTAATCGAAAATGAGAAAGAATGGATTGTTTTTGATAGTAAGTTACTATATTTTTATCAGAATTTTTTAAAGCAATATCGCAAATTCCAGTTTGAATTATGATATTAATTTCAATCTTCAATGAAGTTATTGAAGTAAAATTTATATAGTTTAACTTGTTGTGGTAGTTAAAATTTACAAATAGGAAGACTCAAGCAAAATATGTTAACCTAGGTGCAGATATTTGGGATATTTTAGTAGGTGAATTTAATACAACTAACTAGATTGCAAGTATATCAAAGCAACTTTTAACTAGTTATTATTTTAAAATAAGGTGTCTAGATTAGTAGATTTTAATGAGAAAGGAATAGAGATATGGATGAATTGAATTAGGAATATAAGATTATTGGTGAAGATAAAACTGAAGAAGGAAGCAATTTTATATGAAAATGAGTGGTGTAAACTACAAATTGAGTTATCAAACCTTTCAGATGAAGGAAGATTAATAATTGCTGAAAATAGCGACCACGAAATTTATTTGGATCGACCTGATGTAATTATTCATAATTTAAAGACATTAATATAGAGTCTTTTATCTGATAAATACATTTTGTATTGATAATTTCAGTTATGATAGGGGAAAAGTAGAAAAAGTTGAGTTGATAAATTGATGGATGAACTATATGCTATAATATATATTAGTATAATATGATGAATTATATTTAGAAGGGCAGGTGGGAATATGAGTTGGGTCGATTTAATAAGAGAATTTGTCCCTTTCAATGAGCAAGAGATAAAAGACAAGGAAGCAACATTGAAGTACATAAATATGTTTGAGAATATTCTAAAAAGAGACAATGAACTTATTCATATAACAAGCTCTGGGTTTGTTATAAATAAAAATAAGGATAAAGTATTGATGGTACACCATAATATATTTAATGCTTGGTCTTTAACAGGAGGACATGCAGATGGTAAAGAAAATTTAATAGATGTTGCCATGTCAGAGATTACAGAAGAAACGGGAGTGAAAGATATTCATCCTATTACTAATAAGATTGTTTCATTAGATATTTTACCTGTACTTGGACACCTTAGAAAAGGAAAGTTTATAACATCACACTTACATATATCAGTCACATATTTATTTCAGGCTGATGAGAATGAACAGTTGATTGTTCAGCAAGATGAAAACAGTGCTGTCAAGTGGATACCAATCAATGAGATAGATATTTATTCAAGTGAATTTCATATGAAGAAAATTTATAACAAAATAATATCTAAAATTGAAAATTAACTTATATAAATATAAAATTATACTAAAGAATAAGTGATAATGTAAAATAATCTGTGTTTAAGTAAAAATAAATGCTTTTTTCTGGCAAGAATTAAAACCAGAAAGGAGCATTTGTTATGCCAATGGCAAGAAAAGAAGTTTTAAGAAATATGATTAATGATGGAGATTTAAAAACAGCAGGAGATCTTCATCCTTATCTAAGAAGAATTTGCATAAATTCAGTTCAATATTGCTTTATAAATGAATATCAATTAAACTAAAGGTATATGGTATAATTGCACTTTATAATTATTTAATAAATATGGTCGAAAAATATAAAACAAATAAAAAGGGAGGAAGTTACCAAGGAATAGAGATATATAAAAGCATTCAAATTATAGAGTTTTGTAAATCTTTGGTAGCGGTAAAATGAATAGAAAGTTATTTAGTAAAATGAGCACAAGGCTATTAGGATTAATAGCCTTTATTGCAACTGGAGGAGGCTTAATTATTTCAACAGCAGCTAATGAAAAAAATTTTCATAAGACAGAAATTTTAATAATTTTTGGATGCTTTTTTGCCATAAGTTTAGCAGATCATTTTAAAAAGTTGATAGAAAGAGACGATAAAATTAAGTTTAATAAGAGAAGTTTATATGTTCTAATATGTTCATTTATAGGAGTTACTTTAACATGGTTTATAAATCATAAAATGGGATACGGACCAGTTATTGCTAATGGATTAGTAGGTGTAATGGCTGCCATATTTCTTCCAAACGACTTAGCTGGCATAACTTATACATCATCATTTGTTGGAATGAGTTCATTGACAGTAATACCTTCTATGACAGTAGCTGCACTAGGAAGTTTGATAGTGGGCTTAATTCTTTTAACTACTGTGGAAATTTATGCAGGTATTGGTGGAAAAGGTGGAACGACAGCAGCATTGTCTACAATAATTACGAAAACAATAATGAGAATTTTTAGTTAGGAGGTATTAAATGGAGGAAATGATAATTTTAATAATATCAATAGCTGCAGGTCTGGCTACCTATATAGTATCTAATATTTTACAGAGAGGAGCGGTTATTGCTTCAGCAATAATAACTTTGGTATCGGGTCTTATGCTTCCATATTTTTTCCCTTTAACTGGTGATGTATTGGCAACAGCTGCAGCCTGTTCTTCTTATGCTGGAATGATTTCTCTTGAAAATGCACTAAATCTTTTAGAAATGGCTGTAATATCTTTAATGACAGGAATACTGTTTATAGCAGCTAGAAGTGCATATATAGGTATTGGTGGAAGGCTCGGTACAATAGCTGCTATATCATGTTTTGCATGGTTGGGCTTTAAGAAAGTATTTGTAGGGATAGATGAATAATCGGGGCTAAATATTTGTTACATAAAGTCTGAAGTGTAAATGGTAAAACGGAGGGAGCAATTTATGAAAATTAACAAAATAAAGTTAATAGCATATTGTGGGATGATAGCCTTGTTGGCTAGCTTGATTGTAGGATTATTAGGATTTTCATACAGTACCAAAGAAATAGATAATATTAAAAATCAATTGTTAAAAAATCATGTTGAAAATAATATAAATTTAACAATGAAATATATCAATAACTCTTATGGTACATTAACTCAAGGAGATGGAACTTTACTTGATAGTGATGGTAATAGTATAGAAGGTAGATTTGGAGTAGTAGACACTGTATTAGAAGATTTAGGTGATAAGTCTTCTATTTTTGTTAAAGTTAACGATGACTTTAAAAGAATTTCAACAAATATTATGTCTGATGAAAACGAAAGGGCAATAGGTACATTTTTAGGTAATGAACATAATGCATATCAAACAGTAATGAATGGGGAGTTATATATAGGAGATGCAGAAATATTAGGTGAAAGCTATTATACAGCTTACCAACCGATAAAAGATAAAAATAATAATATAATAGGACTATTGTTTGTAGGTACACCAACAAGAATATTGGATAATATTATAAAAGTACATGATGCAGAAATGAGCAAAATCAACATATTAATTATCGTATTAAGGACCATTTCATTAGGATCATTAATTGCACTGGCCGGTGCATCAGTGGCGGGTACTAAATTTAATAATGCTAAGACACATATATTAGAGGAACTTTCTGATATATCTGAATAACTATCTCTAATTTTAGATGATATATAATCAAGACTTAGTAAAAAAGCAGAATAAATTAAGATGAAGGAGACTATATATTTAAGACATCATTATTGTACTATCAGGGCATATGGAATCCATAATTATATTACAACGAAAAAATGTGTTAAATATATAGAAGAAAAGTTGATATAATGAGTTAGTTAGAATTAAGGGCATGAAAATAAAAGTCTTCATGTCTTTTTTTATAGAAAACTAGAGTCTTTTATATTTACAAATTCTACTATTATTTTATTATTTTGCTTAGTTTAACTAGTTCAATAGATTAAGCTATTAAATATAGTGAAGTTTATTTGTTTGTTCTTATATTTTTATTTTAGAAAATTTCAAAAAATATACAAAAGTTAGCTGACAAGGATTTTATTATAAAATATATTTTAATCATAGAAACAAAGAAGAAGTAGACAAATTTCAATAGGTCAATGGCAAAAGTTAGCACTTGCAAGAACAATAATAAAAGAAGCTGATTTATATATTTTTGACGAGCCAAATTCGCCTTTAGATTTAGTTTCTGAAAATATGGTTTTAAAGTCAATACTTTCAGAAATAGATAATAAGATTGGGATTATTATAATGCATAGATTTAATAATATGGTTTCAAAAGCAACTAAAATTGTAGTATTAAAGAATGGTTGTGTAGAAGAGACTGGAACTCATAGTGAATTATTAAAAAATAGAAATATATATTATGAGTTATATTCAATACAAAATAATTTAGAGGAATAAATTAAATTTACAAAGTATTACTTATATAACAAGTTTAGAATATCGACAATAATTTTATTTATATACATTTTTATAGTTTTGAAGTATCTATATAGATACTTCAAATATTTAAGCACTATTTTATTAGGAGGGACAAACATTATGAGTTTACAAATAAAAAACATTAAAAAATCATATGGAAACAATGTCGTTATTGATGATATGAGTGCTACCATAGAAAATGGTATCTATGGATTTTTAGGGGCTAATGGTGTTGGTAAGACAACTCTTTTTAAAATAATTAGTGGATTTTTAACTGATTATCAAGGAACGGTAATTTATCCTGACATAGACGATAAAAAAGATGTTCTGCTAGGATTTTTGCCACAAAAATTTAACGGCTATCCAGATATGAGTATCTGTGAATTTCTATCATACTTAGGTAATATAAAATCCAATGCTAGTCAAAATAGAATAAATAATGATATAGATGAAAAGCTTAATTTGTTTAATTTAACAGATCTTAAACATAAAAAACTAAAAAGATTGTCTGGAGGTCAATTGAGAAGAGTTGGGTTAGCTCAAGCTTTTTTGCTTAATCCAAAGATTATTATGCTTGATGAACCGACTACAGGTTTAGATCCAACTGAAAGAATTAATTTTAAAAATTATATTTCAAATTTTGGACACGAGCAGATTATACTAATATCAACCCATATTGTTACTGATTTAGAATTTATATCAAAGGAAATTTTTATTTTAAAAGATGGACATTTTGTAATGAATGGTACCGAAAAAGATCTAATTAATCGTTGTGATGATTTCGTATGGGAGGCAAACTTCAACAATCAACTAGACATGCATAATGAACTGAAAGTACATAATAAAACGGAAGATTACGTAGTATCAATGGTTTATGAGTCGGAGGGGACTATTAAAGCTAGAATTATTAGTTCAACACGCCCTGTGCCTAATGCAGTAAAAGTAAAACCCACTTTAAATGATGTTTACCTCATTAACTTTAAAAAGGAGGCACATTCAAATGTTAAGTGAATTAAAAAAGTTTTGGAATGAACTTCATGTAAAAATTTTAGTCCTGCTTGCTATCTTAGTTTCCATAGCACCTATAAGAAGTTTTTCCGTAATAGAATCTCCAAATAGTATTAACAGAATTAAGGGGAGAGCTGCTATTCATGTAATGAGAGAACGATATAAAAACTCTAAAGGTGAGTTAAGTATCAACAAAATAAAAGAAGTTCTAAGTTACTTGCAATCAATACCATCCCCTGAGTTAGCCTACTTAGAAAGTGATATAAAATATCCAGGCATTATTAATTTATTATCTTATGCATATTCGCCAAGTAATCCAGAGGAAAGAGCAAATCTGCATACAATGAAAAATGTAGATGATTTTTACAATAGAAATATAATAAAAATAGAAGATACTTTAAATAATTCACCGAATGATTATAAATTATGGGAAAAGGATGCTATATTGAAAAGAGCAGAGACCATAGAAAAGCCATTTGTCATAAATTTCAGTAGACAATGGGTAGAGGTTTACAAATCATTAGCTATCTTATTTATTATTATTTCCATATCTGCCATTGTTGTAGGATCAAGACTTTTTTCTTATGAGAAAGAAAAGAATATGGATATTATATTAGTTACGTTTGGAAGTAAAAAACTACAAAGCATTGGAAGAAATAAAATATTTGCTTTGCTAACCTTTTTGACGATAGAGTTTTTAGTTAGTGTGTTAATAGTCTCTATAATAGTATTTTCAGCTACTGGTATAGATGGTTGGTCAAGTCAAATTCAAATTGAATTTTTTACTTCCATATATAATTTAACTTTTGGTGGTGTGTACTTGTTGTTCCTATTCATGGGTTGGATTAGTATTATAGCAATAGGAACTTTAGTTGCAACTATAAACGCCTTTATGCAAAAATCTTATGCATCATTAGTGATTGGGTTTCTAATGGTATTTTTGCCCTTGGTAATTATAAGGTTTGATTCTATCCCTATATCTGTAAGAAAATTTTTGAAGGTGCAGCCAATTAATGGTTTTATGACGATAAGAAATATAACATCACTTCAGATGTTTAAGTTTTTTTCATTAAAAGTCTTACAACGACAGCCATTATTTTATGTTCTCTTATAATTTTAATAATTTGTGTTTTAATAGTACCTAGATTATTTAGCTCGAGGATAAAAAACGCTTAGAAACTAATCTTTATATTGAAAGGATGAGTTACAATGGCTTATGAAATGAAGAAATTTTATAAAAATCCGGCTGTCATGATTTTGCTAGTGTTGGCAATATTATTATCAATAGTCATGCCAATTTTCTTTATTACTAGCTATGAAAGTTACGATTACTCTACTGGGAAGGAAGTTATAATAAAAGGTTTGGATGGTTTTGAAGCTAGAAAATAAAAAATAAAAAAGACATCTGGAATATTAAGCATAGAGAAACTGAACGATGCCCTTACATTTTATAAATCACTTCCGAAGGGGGAAACCGCATCTTTTGGAATTGAAGAAGAGTATCCAGGAATATTTCTTCTTTTAAAAGAAGCATATTTGCCAATTACAGGATCATGTGAATTACCATCCATAGGGTCTTGTGGATTTCAAGTTAGCAATCTACCAAATACGGATGACTTTTATGATAGAAATATGAAAAAGATAGAAGGAAGGATAAATATCTATGGAACTAATTTTTTATCGAGCTCTGAAAAACAAGAAGCATTAAAAAGAGCTTCTCATATAGAAAAACCTTTTACGTTTGAATTTATCGATCAGTGGCCAATTTTAATTAAATCCTTATTTTTCGTATATTTTGCAATAGTTTTTTCTGCTATTATAATATCTAATCAGCTTTTTTCATTTGAAAAGGAACAAGACATGGATATAATATTGAATGCTGCTGGAAGAAAAAAACTTATATTCATAGGGTTCAATAAGGTACTTGCATTGCTCACCTATTTAACATTGAAATTTTTAATATGTAGTATAATCGTATCATTTATTGTATTCGGAGTTTTAGGGGTCTCTGGTTGGAATGCACAAATACAAATCTTACCTGAATTTTTTATGGTAATATATAATCCGTCATTTGGACAGTTATACATTTATTACATGGTAATTGCATGGATATGCATATTGTGTATAACTCTTATTGGGGCTTTAATAAACTCTATATTTCAGAAGACATATACATCATTGCTAGTATCCTCTCTATTGATAGTTCCACCAATGTTTCTAAGAAATAGTGAATACTTACCAATAGTTGTAAAGAAACTTTTGCATATACAGCCTATTAACGGAGTTAACTTATTTTCGTTTATAGTTTCGTTATACAGTTACAATCTATTTAATAATAGAATTCTCACATCAACTGCAGTTCTAATATTTGCCATAGTTTGTTCAATTATATGTATATTTCTATCATCTTTGATATCTGCACATAGGATGAATGAGTGTTAGATTTCTAGTGGTTCAGTGCTCAATTATTATACTAACATTAACTGATAAAATTAATGACTACCGTTCCAAAGGATTATCAGTTGTTAAGATGACTGAAAATAGAAATATTGCTGTCCATAAACTTAGATTATATAAATAAATTTAACAGAGAAAATAAACAACAATCTAACTAGGGATATAAAGGTATAAAATGTAATATGCCATAAAGTAGAGAAAAAGAAGAGAATTCTTGATTTTTCAATATTTGATATATATTCCTTGTTGAATGAAAAAGGAATTATAAAGGGAATTAAAGAAATAAATGATTTCTTAGATACACTTGAATATCAATAAATTCTTTAATTAATGATTTAATATGGATTATATTGTCTATAACATCAAGAAATTTGAGCTTACTGATATGCAAGTACTTGTTTTTATATTTAAATATTATTATGAATTAAGGATACAAATTAAGTATTTTCCAATATGTTGAAAATTAGTTTGAATTGCATGTAAGAAAGATATATAATTTAATTTGAATGATAAGACACGATTGTAAGAAAATACGTTATATAAAAATAATAAATTTTTAAATCAATGGGGGAGTATTATGCCTAAACAAGCAAATATAATCTTGAGAGAATTAGAAATTAAAGATTTAGAGGATTACTTATATTGGAATCATCCTTCATGTGAATTCCATAAATTTAATGGTCCATACTATGGGAAAAGAAGTGAAGAAGAGCTTATAAAGTATGTTGAAGAACTTAAAGAACTATTATTAAAAGGAGAAAGAAATGTCCTAAAAAATAAAAAAATAATAGCTAATAAAGATACTGATGAGATAATAGGCCAAGTTAATTGGTATTGGAAATCTCAAGAAACTCTCTGGATGGAAGTTGGAATTGTAATTTTCAATGAAAATTATTGGGGAAATGGTATAGGCTATACAGCTTTAAAGATGTGGATAGATGAAATCTTTGCTGAAAACCCAAAACTTATAAGGCTTGGATTGTCAACTTGGTCTGGAAATATGAGAATGATGCGATTGGCAGAGAAATTGGGCTTGAAAAAGGAAGCTGTTTACCGAAAAGCAAGAATTGTTGATAATAAATATTATGATTCTGTGAGCTATGGTATCTTAAAGGAAGAATGGCAAATGTTATTTAAGTAGTATAATGTACTGTTCTTATTTAACGTCATAGTTATTAAATGGTAGAAGTGGCTTACTCTTAACGGTAAGCCTAATTTTATTAATAGTATTATTTTCTAAGATAAACTTTACTACATTTTTAAGGGTTAGTTTGTTTACCATCAGCACTCAAGGCATATGGAGTCTGTTTGTTTGCTGACAAGAAATGGCTAGTAAAATCATGGGCTTGATGGGGTTATTAGTTTAATAGTTACGCGTGGTTATAGTATTAGTAAATTGAAATTACCATTTTTATTGTCAGTAATAGAATGGGATTTTGCTGGTATAGTTGAATAAATTAACAAAATAGAATAAAAGTGATTTTTTATAGCTGACTTAGACCATTGGTTCTGAGTCAGCTATAAATATAATTTGTAAATTATTTTATTTTTAATTTTTTGAGTAAAAATGTAACCTAAATCTTTATAATTCATTTATATATTGAAAGGGGTATCGAAGTGATAAATGATCAGATGGAAAAATTATATATTAAATATCACAGAGAATTATATCTCTATGCATTTTCATTGTGTAAAAATCATCATTTAGCACAGGATATAATGAGTGATACCTTTTTTAAGGCATATTTGTCTCTTGATGATGTGAGTTACTTTAAATATTGGCTATTTAGAGTTTGTAAAAATCTATATTTAGATTTTCTTAAGAGAGATAGGGAGTATAGCAGTGGAAATAATCTTGAAGATATTTTATCTAATAATGAAACACCATTAGATAAAATGATCGCATCAGAAAAAAATAAGTATTTATATAATTTAGTATTAAATCTAAATGAGGCATACAAAGAAATTCTTATTCTTTATTATTTCTGTGGTTTTTCGATTAAAGAGATTAGTAATTCAAGAAATATTACAGAGGGTGCTGCTAAGACAATGTTATTTAGAGCTAGAAAAAGGCTTAAGAAAGAATTGGAGGGAGAAAATGGATTATCCATCACTGAACTTCAAATGGGTAGGAATCCGAACGGTGGATTCAGGAAATCAGTGGAGTGAGACTCAGCTGATGCATTTAATTGGATTCAACCCGAACTTTAATGATGAACTATCTTCTAATCGACGTCCTGATCCAGAAAAATATCCTATTTTTTATCTTTTAGATTTTAGGGAGGATTCTGTACTGTCAGAAAAAGATTATCCGAAAGCTATTTCTGAAGCCTATGGGATTCATTTCAGATCACGCCTGGATTATCTGAGAAATCGAGAAGAATTTGTAGACATCTTTGATTATAATTATTTCAAAACAGATTTCTATGAAGATGCTCTTGCATATATTGATGAGCACGGAGTCAAGACCTACGGAGTTCTTGTTTTTGGAACAGCCGAAGAATTCCTTGAGAATATAGATGATATCCCTTATGATACGCTTCGTATCAATGAAGTTTTACCTATAAAACCAAATATCTACTATAAATAAGTAACAACTACTGAACTTCAAAATATATTAGATTTTACGAATGATATTAACTTTATAGTATATTATTGAATTAGTGTATTGATACTTGGTAATCATTGATAAAAGTCTATGAATTATAATAGGTGATAGTTTGTGAGATAATAAAATCTTAGTATAAAATTACTTATAGGATATATAGAATTATGTGATTTATCTCTTGTAAGTTTAAAAAATAAAATTCAATGAAAATATAAAGGCATTAAGATGAAACATCTTAGTGCCTTCGTTTTCATATAAACAAAAAAGAATTAAATAAATTTGCGGTCAAGCATACGAGTTATGAGATATTTAAAAGTTTATAAAGTCCTACCTCTTTAAATCATCAATTATTGTATGTTCTGTCAGTTCAGATATTTTTAAAATCTTTTGATTCACCATGATTCGGAAACAGTTTGGTAGATGATCCTGATGTGCTCTATGTATTGCTACACATTCTATGCATTTGCCATGAAACTTGCAAGCCTTTTTACATGAACAATGGTCTTGTGTTTTCATAGCATCACGTAAATCTTGGATAAATTCGTCTTGAATTTTCAAGCCTTCTGCTCTATTGCCTCGGTGAAATGCCTCCATTGCTTCTTTCTCTTTTGGATGCCCGTCAATTATCATTCAATTACCTCCTAAGTTTTAAAATAGGGAATAGATATTTCTTTTTTATAAATTAGTTTATCACCATTCGCAAAGTATTGACTATTACCTTTGCTAATAGATATAATAATATCATCTTATTATTTTGCTTAATACACATATATAAGCAGATAAATATAATAATATTATCAAATATAGGGGGATACAATGACAGATATATACACAGATGAAATTATACATTCTATAAATCCACTAGGAGATACAGCTTTTCCATTTTTAACTTTGGAAATAGAAAGCAGAGAATGCTTTCCTCTAAACTTAGGATTTAAAGCTATGCATTGGCATGAAGAAGTACAGTTTGTCCTTGTGTTAAAAGGCATAGTCCATATTCAAACAGTTAATTATTCATGTGATTTAAAAGCAGGAGAAGCTATATTTATAAATAAAGGGTATTGCACCAAATTACTGAGAAATTAGATTGCCATTATAGAAGTTTTATATTCCCACAACATTTCCTCACTTTTTACCCAGGTAGTTTTATGGCAGAAAACAATGTGCTACCCTTTACTAACAGTTCTTCACTGCCATTGATTGTTTTTAAATCAACAGAAACATGGCAAACACTGATTTTGACTATGTTAAGTGAATTAAGCCAATTGGTAAATAGCAAATATAATATAAAATTTTATGAATATCAGATATCCATAAGGCTTGTTAATATCTGGTTTACTATTATATCAAATGTAGAAATCCCATCTTCAGAATTATCTAAAGTCAATAGCAGAAAACAGGAGCGAATGCAGACTTTTCTATCTTTTATCAATACGAGCTTTGAAAAGAATATTTCCTTGGAGGACATTTCTAAGAGTGCACATGTAAGCAAAGCAGAATGTATTCGTTGTTTCAAAAGTATTTTGCAAACTACTCCTTATAAGTATTTGCTAGGTTATAGACTCAATAAAAGCATTGAGTTGTTAAAAACCACAGATTATTCTATAACAGAAATAGCCTACATGATCGGATTCAATCATACAAGCCATTATATTAAATATTTTAAGCAGAAGATGATGATGACACCACTAGAGTTCAGACGGTACTTATCATCATCTTCTTCAAAATAGGAAACTAACTTTAACCCTCAAATTTTGAACAGAAATTAGTATTATATAAATAATCAAAATGCGGAATTTAGGACACTATAAAGTATTTACATCATGCCAATCTAAAGAACTCATTCAGGAATTTGGAGATCTTAAATCCATATTTATATTTAGATATTTTTATATATTGGTACGAGTAAAGAAGTACCTATAGAAATTCAAATAAAATTCTTTAGGAGGAATAGATATGAGAAAGTATATATCGTTAGTTATAGTCATAACTTGTGCGACTTTGCTTTTGATACGTTGTGATCAAGATACTGCTGTTCTAGGAAGTGGTGAACATTCTAAACCTATTGTGGTCACCGATGAAGTCGCATGGGACAGGATTCCTATGGTAAAGGTTAATGGTGAATTATATGTCTTTAAGTTAATAATCCTAAGGTTCTACTCCAGAACTTTAGGATTATTTTTTATATCTATCTAAAATAGATTTATCACAAGCAATGTATATTTCTATATTCACTAGGTAATATATTTGTACTTTCCTTAAAGACTTCTGTAAATCTACTTTGGCTAGGATATCCTAGTTGTTTTGATATATCTTTGATACTCAGAGTATTATCTTTTAATAATGTTTTAGATTTTTCTATTTTATTTAATTTAATAAATTCAGAAATAGTTAGATTATTTACTTTTTTAAACTGAGTTTGTAGTTTAGTTTTTCCCATAAAGAATTTCTCACAGAGTTCCTTTTGAGATATATTTCTATCTAAATTATTTAATATATATTTATTTATGTCTTTAATTTCTTGATATTCTTTATTAGATACATATATATTTTCTTCTTCTACTTTAGCTAAAAGAAGTGCTACGGCTTCAGTAACTTTACTTTCGTAGAAAAGTTCTGCAGAAAGTCCTATTCCTTTAAAGCTTATTATCTCTTGAAGAAGTATCATCATTTCATAGAAACCTGTGTCACCTTTAAAAGTTAAAAGGGCATTTTTTAAATAATTCTTTTCCAAACCAAATCTATTAGTAAGTTCTTCATAATATTTGGGATAGATTTCTATAGAAATAGAATATACAGGCGTATTGTTTTTTATAAGTGCATGTATTCTATTTTCTCCATATAAAAATCCATTTATAGAATTGTTTCTTATATTTAACTTAGAATCTAAAAAATCGCCTGTAATATCTATATTATATGAGATACTCAAATACTTAGGATCTTCATCTACATACATATCTGTTGAAAAATAAAAATCATTAAAGAAATAAAAATCATGAATACTTATGGCAAAAAGGCCTTTATAATCATATAGCCAATATCCACCATTACCTATTTTTTTATTTAAATTAAAATATTCCCCATTTCTATAAAATGGATTTTCTTTTTTTATAAATCCAAAATATTTTAATTGTTCTTTTCTGATTTCACTACAATCCATAATATCACCTATACATTTTGACCTTTTAATTATCTATTTAAGTCGTACTAACTCTTAAACTATTGTTTTAGAAATTAAAAAACTATATCATTGATAATGATTATCAACAATATAACATAATATAAATGCTTTTACAAGGAGGAGATAATATGAAAGAGATTAACAGAAGACTTAAGATATTATAAAACAGGAACGCCTAGTATTTAGCAGATAAGAGTAATTAAAAGGAGAGAGAAATGACTATGAAAGATGAAATATTAAATCAGGATATAAAAAAACTTATGTTTAAATTATCTATTCCTGCAATTATAGGAATGGTAATAATAGGTCTCTATCCCTTTATGGATAGAGTTTTTGGAGGACAAATATTAGGAGAAAAGGCCATGAGTGCCATAAGTATAGCAACACCCTTTACCATGCTTAACAACGGAATAGCCACGCTAGTAGGAGTAGGTTCAGTTTCCATACTCTCTCGTGCCTTGGGAAGAGATGATAAAAAAACTGTAGACAAGATTATGGGAAATCTAATGGCATGGATAATTCTTTTTTCAACAATAATAACTATTTTCGGAATCACTTTTTCAAGAAAACTAATAGGAATGTCCGGTGCAACTGGAGAAATATTAGATTTAGGAGTTAGATATCTAAGAATTGCATATATAGGATCATTATTTGTAAACTTCACTCAAAGTGCTAATATGTTAATCCGCGGAGAAGGTCTTATGAAAGACGCTATGAAGATTATGGGACTTGGAGCTTTTATAAATATAGTACTAGATCCAATCTTAATGAAGAACATGGGAAACTATGGAATAGAAGGGGCTGCAATAGCTACTGTAGTAGCACAAATAATTCAGGCAATAGTAACATGGAACTACTTTAAAAACAAAAGCAAAAATATAAAGATAACAAAAATAAAATTTGAAAAAACCATCTACTTAGAGATGTTTCAGGTAGGAATATCTGCAATGATAATACAAGTACTTATGATGATTCAGCAGACTCTTCTATACAGACAGTCTTTTAAATATGGAGGAGAGATCCATGGGATTTTAATGTCAGCAAGTCTAAGTCTTTATGCATTTTGCTTTATACCTATATGGGGAATGAGTCAAGGACTTCAACCTATTGTAGGAACAAACTATGGCGCCCAAAAATATCATAGAGTAATAGAAGCAGTAAAAATATTTATGAAATGGGGCACTATCCTTGCTGGAATTTTTTATCTACCAATTATGTTAAAACCAGATTTTATTTTAAGTCTTTTTAATATAAATAGTGAAATAATAGCTTTAGGCATAGGATATTTTAGAAGTTTCTATACCGTATTCATTCTTTATGGAATAATGATAATGAACATAACATTTTTTCAATCCATAGGTAAAGGCAGCATTGCCAGTAGAATAGTTTTACTAAGACAACTAATATTATTTGTTCCTAGCTTACTATTGTTTTCAAAAACATTTGGAATCAATGGAGTTTGGTTCGCTCAACCAATTGTAGACTTCATCATGATTATAGTAGGACTAGCATTACAGAAAAAAGAATATAAAAGATTAAAAGCTATAAAGATAGAATTATAAAAAACTTAGAATATAAGATTAATCGAGTAGGAGGTAGTTGATTATCTCCTACTTGCTTACTATTAATTCACAAAAATATCTAAAAGGGAAAAGAAAAGTCCAAACAGGAAAGATAATCATTATCAATTAGTGTATATTTATTCTTATGAAAATCAATTAAGAAAGTAGGTGATGTATTATAAAATTGGATGTAAAAAAGATTATAAAGAGATTAAGTGAACTTTTTTTCACTTTATTATTTGTAACTTTACTTTCATTTATACTTATGAGAGTTTCAAAAGTTGATCCTGCAACGGCTTATGCTAAAAGGGCAATAGGAAATCCAACAGAACTTCAAATAGAAAATATTAGAATCAGTATGGGTTTTGATAAACCATTACTTGTACAATATTTTTCTTGGCTAAAAGGATTATTTCAAATGGATTTAGGAAAATCCTTAGTAAGTGGATATAGTGTTTGGGATGAAATATGGAAAGCCTTTCCTAAAACATTATTAATTGTAGGAATATCATCAATTATACAATTTGTATTAATCATAGTTATTGGGTCACTTATGTTTATTATAAAAAATAAACTCATAAGAAGATTATTTAAAGTATTATGTATAGTTGGAATATCAGTACCATCATTTTATATATCTACTTTATTTTTAGATATTTTTGGTGTTAAATATAATTTAATTTCTGTTACTAATAATATTGGGTTTAAAGGTTCAATTCCTCCAGCTATATGTTTAGCAGTTTTTATAATATGTTTTTATGTACCGTTATTTTATAACGGGCTAATTAAAGAGAGTAATGAAGATTATTCTACGTACTTAAGATGTCAAGGTTTGTCTGAATTTAAAATGCTTATAAATCATTTAATCCCAAATGGAATACTAGGAATTATTCCGAGTTTTCTACAGAGTATAGGTCTATCCATAGCAGGGGCTACTGTAATAGAGAGAGTGTTTTCAGTACCAGGTTTTGGATATTTAATTGTAAATAGTGTTATAGAAAGAGATGCTCCTATGATACATTCAACAGTATTTTTCTTGGCTTTTTTCATAGCTTTAATGAATATTATGGCGGATATTATAAATGAAAGAATAGAAGGAGAAAGGAGTTAGCTATGAATAAGAAATATATAACTGTAGGAATTTCTATAATATTAATTATTTTAATGTTTATGAGTTTTTTATTTGCACCAAATGATCCACAAGAAGCAGATATTATGAATAGATTTCAAAGTTCTTCTAATAAATATCTACTAGGTACAGACCATTTAGGAAGATGTGTTTTATCTAGATTATTATACGGAGGAAAAACTACATTAGGAATTATTTTATTTGGTGGACTAATTATATTTATAGTAGGAACTTTATTAGGAGTGATACTTTCTAAATCTATAATTGGAACTTACTCAATAGTAGATGGAGCTATAAATGCAATAACTTCTATTCCGCCAATTGCATATTTAATAGTTTTTATAGGTGCTTGGGGAAATGGAATTAGAACTATGATTTTAGCTATGACAGTTTCTTATTCTCTAAGATATATGAAACTTGTAAAGACAAAGACAGATTTAGAACTAAAAAAAGCATATGTATTATGTGTTAGGTCATCAGGAGCTTCAAAATTTAGAATACTATTTGTTCATATTCTACCAAATATATTTAATGATATGATTGAGTTTATCTCATTATCTTCAGCAGACATGATACTTACAATAACAGGATTTTCCTTTATAGGATTAAATCTTGGGGATAATGTGGTGGACTGGGGAACTATGATTCTAGAATCTAGAAATTATGGACTAGTAAATCCTAAACTAATTATATATCCAATACTTGCTGTAATAATATCCTCTTTAACTTTTAATATTATGGGAAGTAGTATAGGAGGATTGAATAGCAATGATTGAAATTAAAAATCTAACAGTAGGAACAAATGAAAAGAAGATTATTAAAGATATAAATTTAAATATATCTAAAGGAGAAATAGTAGGATTAACAGGTAAAAGTGGTTCGGGAAAAAGTACTCTTTTAAAAACTATTTTTGGAATAAATAATTCTAATTTCAAAAAATATAATGGAGATATTTTTATAGACAGTTTAAATATAACTGATTTGTCTAATAAGGAAATACGAAAAATAAGTGGAAGAAAAATAGGTTATATTCCACAAAATCCAATGTCAGCTTTTGATACTAGATATACTACTGAAAAATTAATGATTGAAATTTTTACAGATAGATTAAATATATCTAAAAAAAATGCGAAATCCATAGCAGTAGAAAAGCTAAAACAACTAGGACTAAATGATACAGATAGGATTTTAAATTCAAATTCCAATGAATTATCAGGAGGACAGTTGCAGAGAATAACTTGTGCAATATTAACTGGTTTAAATACGGATTATATATTGGCTGATGAGCCTACTTCTGCATTAGATTTTGAAAATACTAAAATATTGGTCAATGAATTAAAAAAGTTCAAAGAATCTTCAGGTATTTTATTAATATCTCATAATATAGATGTTCTTGAAGAAATATGTGAACAGGTTTATGTAATGGAAGATGGAGAAATGGTAGGAAATGGGTCTATAAGTTCTATATTATCAGAACCTAAGAGTGAGTTTATGAAACAGATTAAGAAGATGAGAAAGTTAAAGGATGATAGAACATGGAATACAGAGAAATATTGCTTCAAGGCATAAATAAAACCTATATGACTAATAAAGGTGAATTTCATGCTTTAGATAATATAGATTTTAAAATAAGGTCTGGAGAAAGTATATCTATATTAGGTGAAAGTGGCTCTGGAAAAAGTACACTTGCTAAAATAATTTCTAAAATAGAAAATCCTACATCTGGACAAATGTTTTTTGATAAAGAAAATATTACAAATTTAAAAGGAAAAAAGTTACTAAATTTTAGAAAAAATATTCAAACAGTATTTCAAGATACATCAGGTACATTAAATCCTAAATTAAGTGTTTTAAGAAATATGGAAGAAGGCCTAGTAAATCTAACTAATTATAATAAAGATGAAAGAAAAGAAATCCTTTTAGAACTTATGAAAAAGTTAAATATGAAAGAAGAGATTTTAAATACCCCTGTTAGAAAATTATCTGGCGGAGAAGCTAGAAGAGTATCTTTAATTAGAGCCTTAGGAACAAACCCTAGTTTTTTAGTATTGGATGAAATCACTAGTGGATTAGATTTGATATCTGAAGATATGGTTTTAGATATGATAAGTAATTCTATAAGAGATTTTGAAATGACAGTAATATTTATAACTCATGATGAAGAAAGTGCTAAAAGGATTTCTAATAGGCTTTTATATATGGATAAGGGAAAGATAATGTATGAAAAAGCTACAAAAGAAGAAAGGATGATAATATGAAAATTAAAAAAATAGGTATACTTGCTTTAACTTTAATGTTATTAGTAAATATATTAACTGGATGTAGCAAAAAAGAAGAGGTAGCAGTAGAAGAAGCTTTGAAAGAGGAAGTTACAAAAGAAGAATCTAAAGAATTAGTAATATGTACTGCAAAAGAACTTACTAATTTAACTACACTGACTATGAATAAAGAAAACAATATAGCTTGTGGACTTATATATGAGCCATTAGTTAAATATGAAAATGATAAGATTGTTCCAAATTTAGCTAAAGAATGGGAATGGAATGATGAAGGAACAGTTTTAACTTTTAAATTACAAGAAGGAATAAAATATCATGATGGAGAAGATTTTAACGCTGAATCTGTAAAAAAGGCTTTAGATTTTAATCACTTAAACCCTAATTTCAGTGGTATAAAAGCAGTAGCAGAATTAGAAAAAGTAGAGGTCATAGATGAATATACAGTTGCTATAACTTTTCCTCGACCATCTTTATTTTATATAAATGATTTTTGTTTCCAAAATGTTATGTCTATGATGAGTCCTAATGTTATAGAAGAAGGAAATTATCAAACTTTTACTGATGTAATTGGAACAGGTCCTTATGTAAGAGAAAGTTTTATATCTGGAGATTCAACTGTATTTGTTAGAAATGAAAATTATTGGGGAGAAAAACCATATTATGAAAAAATCATAGTAAA
The DNA here is from genome assembly GCF_040396155.1 of Tissierella praeacuta. GTDB lineage: Bacteria > Bacillota > Clostridia > Tissierellales > Tissierellaceae > Tissierella > Tissierella praeacuta_A. Next base: position 11,987 of record NZ_JBEBOY010000017.1, on the reverse strand, counting down.
ATATATCCCAGAAAACTCATCTAGAATACAAGCTTTAAATTCTGGAGAAGTAGATTTAGTATATGGAGCGGATTTAATAACATATGACGATTTTACTCAAGCCATATCATTAAAAGATATAAAAGGACAAGTTAATGAAAATCCGACTCTTACAAGAAATTTAATTTTAAATGCGTCTTCTGAAACTTTATCAGATATAAATATTAGGAGGGCCATAGCTTATGGAGTAAATAAAAAAGCTATTGCAGAAGGATTAACTTTAGGAAATGAAAAAGTTGCTGAAAGACTTTTTAGAAAGGGAACACCCTATACTGATGTAGAAATAGATGAAGTGTATGATTATAATGTAGATAAAGCCAAAGAATATATTGAAAAGTCAGGATGGACTTTAAACGAAAGCACAAATATTTATGAAAAAGATGGTAAGAAACTTAGCATTTTATATACTTATTGGACAGATTTATCATTATCAAATGAAATAGCTCAAGCTGTGAAAGCAGATTTAGGAAAAATAGGTATAGCGGTTATAACTGAAGGAAAAGACCAAATGACTTGGTGGGTAGATGGGGTAGAAGGAAAATATGATATAACTACTTGGAATACAGAAGGTTCTTATACTGAACCAAATAAATTCTTTACAGAATCTATGGGAGCAGACCCTCATAATATATCATACCAAGGTTTAGATAACTACGAAGATATAAAAGGACAAATTGAAGAATTCTCCAATACAAAAGATGAAGAAAGAGTTAAAGAAATCTTTAAAGTATTATTAAATGAAAATAACAACAATGTAGTAGATTTACCTATTAGTTATGCAAAAGATTTAGTAGTATATAATGGAAATAAGATAAAATCTTATAATTTCTCAAGTGTGCCACAATTTTTTGATATTTTTGGAGTAGTTCCAAATAACTAAAAGAAATAGCTTTAAACCATATGGTTTAAAGCTATTTTTAATAAGTTTGTTTTTGATTATTTTGTTTTTTAATTTTTCTATAATCAGAAGGTAGTAGATTAAACTCTGTTTTAAAACTTGATGAAAATTTACCTGGACTTTTATATCCAGATTTTAGAGCAATATCTAAAATTGTATCATTTGTAGTTGATAGTAATTTTGCGGCTAAATCCATTCTATAAGATCTAGTAAAACTATAGATAGTAGTTCCATACACATCTTTAAAACATTCTTTCAAAGATGATTCTGAAATATTAAAAATTGATGATAATTCTTTAATAGTGTAATTCTTAGAAATATTTTCTGTTAAAAACTCTTTTATATTTTTAATAGTGCTAACTTGATTTTTATAATAGTATTTAGGAGTATCAAAAATAGATTTGCCGTCAATTTTACTTAAGAACAATATAATTTCTAGTACCTTTAATTTAAAATAGTATTCTAAAAGCTCTTTAGGAGCAGAATTTAATTCTTCAAAAATATGATTTATTTCTTTAGCATTTCTTATAATCAATCTAATCTGTGAATTGTCATTCTTCAAATTATCCCTAATCTCATATAAATCTATACTGGTAAGGTCCATAGATTTAGCAATATTATTTAAACTTATATTTGCCTTTGGAATATTTATTAAAATAGATATTCCGTGATAATGATTTAATGGAAAAGTAGAATTAATAGCTTCATGAGATAGTTCAAAAATAGATAAATCACTTTTCCCAATATATATGTATTTTCCATCATTAAGTTCAGATTCAATCCTTCCTTCTGTACAAAAATTAATCTCAATAGTATCTTTTATAGGAATTTTATCATAATCATATTTTTCTAAATGCATACTATGATAGAAAATTTCAATTCCTGAAAATACATTATATTGTTTAACAAAACCTTCCCCTGTATTATTAGAGAGTATATATGTAATTGAATTATCTTCATTTATATTCCTTTTAACATCGTCAGGATAATAATATGCTATATCCAAAGTAACACCCCTTTACTTATTAAGTAAAAATATATTAATCAATTATATTGTATAATAAAGTTCATTGATAGTAAATCTCATGTTATGAATCAGCGTTGAAAATGAGTCTTAACAAGAGAGAAGAAGTCCTTGTTAAAATGAAAAATAAAAGGATATATATTTATTGAACTAAATAATATAAAAAATTAAAATATAAATAGAAGAATAAAGTTAAGTACCTAGATTTTGTACAAATAAAACTATAATGTTTTCATAAGTTTACCATGAGAGTATTACCCAAACACATTATTCATGGAAAATAGCCTATCTTTATCAAGTACAGATCTAGGCTATTGTTGCTGATGCGTTTCGATTATAAACGATTAGACAAACTTATATGGAAAAAAGTATAGTGCTAAAGATTCTGAAATCATGTATAATTTTTATGAGGAATATTTTACAGAGCATAAAATGATAAACAAGCACAAATTTGACTACACTATCAAACTTAAGGTTTATTAAACGTATATTATGAGTATTTGTTCCCGTAGGAGAAATAAAATAAATCGACAGAAGTTTTATATTTTACGATGAAAGGAGCAAAAAGAAATGACAAGTATCTATTACCAAGTGAATAGAAGCTATCCACTTACTAAAATAGAGCAAGATCAGATTACACAGATTTTAAAAGAATGTGAGGCAAGCTATCCCTATCTGGAAAGTGGTGAAGCACTATGTCAGTATTCCTATGACCTAGCAGATCCCACTTGTATCTTATCTGGGTCTGCAAAGCTTCCTTATCCTTATGATGATATGCAGGATCAGGACTCGTTAGAAATGCAAACAAAAGCATTGTTTTTCCTTATACAATGGCTAACGACACTTCGTAGGGCGATTCCCAATGCGGAGTGGGATGCTTCATTGGAAGATGTTACGTTGATCTGGGAAGAGGAAAATGGATGGCGGTTGATGACCAACGAAGAATACAATAATTTAAATTACAAATAGAAAGTAACTAAAAATTGTCAAGTTTTTAAAATATAATTTTGTAAAAGTGATGGGGAGAATAAAATATGAGAGAAGTTGAACAAAAGAATTACACTTATAGTAATGATGAATATGTTTCTGTTTTTATTGGAAATTGTAATTCACAAGAGTTACTTAATAGATATTTAGAAAAAGATTATGAAATGTTGGATGTTGATTGTATTGGTTCTGAATTTGGAATTGATTTTGGAATAAATACTTATGATGAGGATTTTTTAGTTGCAATTGCAAATACAAAAGCATCAAATTCGATAGAGGAAATTTTTGCTGAAGCAGATGTGTTTGATATTGATAAGCTTAAGGCAAATTATCCAAATGATTTAGAAGATTTTTATAATGTTGCTATTGTAATAGGGAAATTAAAATATGAAGGTGATACTAAAGAAATTCAAAATAATGAATTTGGACATTTTAAATTTTTAGGTGTATTTCCAGAAGAATAAAGAATGGAAAACTTAAAGTAACTAAAATAAAGTTATAGGAAATTTATATAATCCAACTAAACAGCAATTCTAAATTTGGAATAAAATAATAAAGAAGAGAGTATAACCTTGTTTGCACTTGTTTTAGTTGCTCCTGTACTGATTTTGATTACTATAGTACAGGCGATTCGATATCGGAAACAGAAAATATATTTCAGAAACTGCCTGTTATCAGTATTCATTTCTATAGGGATGATTGCGGGCGGATGGATAGTTGAGCCGTACACATCTCCTCTGCTGTCAGATTTTAAAACTAATTTGCAGATTCGCAGATATCAAGCCATTGTAGATAAAATCCACAGAGGTGATATAGAGAAAGGCAATGCCTATTCTGTAGGCGGTCAAGCTGGATGGAGTGGATATAAATCATAGTCTTAGTAGAATGGGATAAAATTAAAATACAATCTATATTTTGAAAGGAGAAATCAAATGAAATCACGAATTATGTACATACTTCTTGTGTTTCTGTTAAGCACTTCAATTACTGCGTGTTCAGGTAGTAAAAGTGATTTAAACTTAAATAATAGTAGTAGTGTGAATAATAGCAAAGATACTGACACCAGTCCTTCTTTGGACAGCAAAAGTGAAGATACAAAGACCACAAATAATTCAGTATTAGAAGCATATAAAGCAGTATTGCTAAATAATGCTGAGTTTTTCAGCGTTGATAACAAGAAAAAATTATCTTTGAATGATTTTTTAACTAACAAAGAGATTTATGGAACCATCCTAAAAGTAACACATTTTACAGTACTTGATATGGATGGTGATGATGTGCCTGAAGTTATTCTTGAATTAGCAGTAGATAATAATCCAGAGTTTTATGAAGTCTTACATTATATGGATGATACAGTTTATGGATACAATATTGTATACAGAGGTTTAGAAGGGCTTAAAACAGACGGGACATTTCAGTATTCAAACGGTGCAGCAGATAATGGATATGGAAAATTGAAATTCCAATCAAATGCCTACGAAACTGACATATTGGGATATATGGAATCAAGCCAAAATAATGATGACATAACCATATCATACTTCATTAATAATAAATCTGCTACAAAGGAATCGTATAATTCTTCCATTAAAGAACAAGATGAAAAAGAAGATGTAGTTTGGTATGAATTTTCTCAAAAGAATATGGAAGCAGAACTTTCTGTGCATTTAACATGGCCAGATGGAGAAATGAAACCAGGGGAAATTTATAGTGGACATAGCAAGGAAGAAATAGAAGATTTTGCAAAAAGAGTTGTTGAATTAATCCAAAATGATGAAAGTCACGATCTGGCAGAAATTATTCAATACCCACTTAATGCTAATCTAGATGAACAAAAAATATATATCAAAGATAAAGAAACATTTCTTGAAAACTACAATCTGATATTTAATGATAAATTTAAGTTGAAAATTAAAGATGTATACACAAAGAATATATGGAGTAATTCTGTTGGGTTTATAATAGGGAATGGAGATATATGGTTTGCTAATGATTCATCAGATGGAAAGCTTAAGATTATAGTTATTAATAGCGGAAAGGGTGAAATGCTGAAAGACGAGGAAGAGTATGGAATAACACAGGGATAATAAAAGCAGTTACTAGACAATCTTTTTCATCACCAAAGAGCGTCAACATGCATCACTGATGTCAGAACCAAATTGTGTTCTTGTCGCTACACTAATACCAGCTCCATGCAAAATATCACGGAATCTTTTCCTAGTGCCTTTGTCAGATGAGTCAAATTTTCGTTTTATAGTTAAAACCAAATGCTAGTTTTTCATCAGGGGTTATGATATAGTTTAATGGTATCTCTCTGCAGAACAGAAGGCAAATATGACTGAGAATGAAAGACGAAAAGGACAACCTCTCAGTTGGATGGACTGCCATGAGATACAGAAAGACCTACATGAGCACAGATTTTTGTTGAAATAGCCAGAATTATTGGTTGTGCTCCCAAAACCATTTCTAAAGAAATCAGAAATCACAGATACTACAAGAAGCATGACTTCAGTAAGTTTATATCTATGAAGGAGTGAAGGGAGGAAAGCTTTTACAGGCCTTTTTGTGGAGAGAGAATAATTTAATGCTGGTATTCCTGGTTGAAAGTAAAGAAATGGCAAATACATTTGGAATGTTGGATATCCAAAGGACATACTGCAATTGTTGTTGGCGGCGGACCAGCTGGAATCTGTGCATCTCAATTTAAAATCAAGTATTGATGATCCATGGGCAGAACTGCTGGTTAACATCATAATAGGTGGTGCTTACTCAAAGAACAGTTGGTTAGTACACAAACTTAATTTAGTAGAAAAATTAGAAGCCAATGATGTAATTCCATATTTGTTAACCGGACACTATGACCGTACGGCATTTATGGAAACAGGCCGTATTTAATTCAATATTTGGTAATATTATTTATAGTCTCTATTAATAAAAAGAAAGGATGTATATAAATGGAAAATTTTTTTGATTTAACTGGAAAAGTAGCTGTAGTAACAGGAGCAAGTTCAGGGCTTGGAGCAGATGCGGCACTTACCTATGCAAAAGCTGGAGCAGATGTTGCATTACTGGCAAGACGTATAGAAAAGCTAAACGAGGTAAAAGCAGAAATTGAGAAAATAGGCAGAAAGGTAGTTGCGGTTGGATGTGATGTTACAAATGAGGAAAGTGTAAAAACAGCGATGCAAACCGTGCTTGATACCTTCGGCCATATTGATATTTTGTTAAATAATGCAGGAATTGCTGTTCATGGCGGAGTAGATACCATGTCAGTGGAGGATTGGGATAGATCCTTTGATACGAATGTGAAGGGAATCTTTTTAGCAAGCAAATATGTACTTCCTCAAATGAAGGAAAGAGGCTATGGTAAAATTATTAATATCGCATCCGTAAATGCAGTAGTTGTAGATAAGTTTGATGTATTTATTAGACATTCCTATAATTCTTCCAAAGCTGCAGTGGTTGGCTTGACAAGAGGTATGGCAGCTTCCTATGCAAAATATGGTATCACAGTGAATGCCATTGGGCCGGCTCTTTTTGAAAGTGAAATGACGAGTGAAACCTTATTTAAGTCTGAAGAATTTCTGAACAAATATAATACAATGAACCCAGCAGGACGCCCTGGAAGAAAAGGAGAATTAAATGGTACTGTTCTCTATCTTTCTAGCGATAGTTCCAGTTATGTTCAAGGTCAGTTCATAATCGTAGATGGCGGTGGATCCCTTGTATAGAATTAAGTATTTTAACTGGCAGGAGTACAAAAGAAAAACAGCAATTTCGAGAGTTGCGGTATAAGGATTAAAACAGCAATTGATAAAATTAAAGTAAGCCAGAAAAATAGAAACTTAAACCATCAGAATAAAATAAGTTACTTTACAACGGCCTCATTTTAAAAACACGTTCAATGTTTGGGATACATTACAAAATTGGACGTGTTTTTTAATTGGCATATTATAAGGAAAGTTACGATGCGATTCTGAATGATCAAGGTAAACTTCAATCAGAAAGAGTAGGGTAAAATTTCAGCAAAAAATATTTGAATAATAACTACAAGAAAATTTCTTGTAGTTATTATTTTGCTATGAAAAAATCCAAATATAGATTTAGTAAGTATGATAGGAGAAATAAAAAATACCTAAGTTTTGTTATAATTTTCTTTTGAGAGATGATAGTTTATACATCATTATTTTCTAAAATATTAATTATTGGAAAGCTTATAAAAATAGTTGTGCCTTTGTTAATAATGCTATTTACCCAGATAGATCCATTATGTTTTTTTATAATTTCATGAGAGATAAATAATCCTAGTCCTGTTGAATCAGAATTATTATTTCTATCTATTGTTTTATAATATCTATTAAAAATTTTAGGTAAATCATCTTGAGAAATTCCTATACCATTGTCTTCCACAGAAATTAAAACTTTATATTTTTCTATTACATCCATTTTTACTTTGATAGAACCATTGATTTCAGTATATTTAAAAGCATTATCTAGGATATTTTCAAAAACTTGTTCAATTCGATATTTATCAGCTTTTATATATATAATCTCTCTAGGTAAATTCAAATGAAAGTTTATTTTTTTATTGGATGTTTTGACTTTCATATCATTACATATATCAGTTAGTAAAGAATTTAGATTTATTTTATTAAAGTTGAATTTGACTTTATTATCTTCTAGCTTAGTAATTAAAAATAAATCTTCTATAAGTTTTGTTAGATAGTCCGTTTTTATTTTCATACGATTTAAATATAGATTAATAGTCTCAGGATCATCAATAAGACCATCTGTAATTATTTCCAAGTATCCTTTTATTACAAATAGAGGGCTCCTTAAATCATGAGAAATACCAAGCAATAAATTATGTTTTGTATTCTGCAATTCTATAATGCTATCATAAGACTTTTTTAATTCATTAGTCTTTTTACCTACTATTTTTTCAAGGTTTTTATTGATATGCTCTAGTTTTATAGAAAGTTGATCAGCTTCATTAAATTTTTTTGCAAATTTATTAGCCACAATAAGAACAATAAATACTGTAAAAAGTAAATAAGCATATTGAGAAGTATTTATATATACACTTATTATACCAACAGGAATTAAACCAGTATTAATACAAACTTCTAAAACAAAGGCTGTCCCAAACAAAAGTCCGCCAAAAAGAATTAACAAATTACATTTATTTCTAAAAAAAGCAATTATTATAGTTATAACATTTATAGGAACTAAAATCCTGACAAAAAATAAACTTAAATTTCCAATAGAAAGAGAAATACTTAAAGGCAAAAATGCTATAATTACAGCTAAAATAGCAGAAAAAACAATAATTAATTTTTGTGCTTTTCTTGAAAGTGGACTATAAAATAGATTATTACATAGAGCAAATATAAAAATAGGAATGAACAAAGTTGCAAGATTTATTAGTTTAATCCATACTTCTGATTTAATATTTAAAAAAGGTATAATAGCTAAAATATTAGAATCTAGAGAGTTGGCGATAATATTATTTATTCCAAAAAGGCCAAGATATAATAGATAATCTTCACTTTGTTTTTTTATAAAAAGTGAAAAACTATAAATAATAACTAAAAAATAACAACCAATAGCTAGAGAATTTAAAACCAAATTTGCATTTTCAATATTGATTATTGCTGATGGAGAACCAATTAATATTTTAGTAGGCCTTTCTCTATGGCTAATTCTATCTTTAACTGATAATACTATATCTAGTTCATACCCATTTTCAATAGGTTTATATAGATTGGAATCTATTGGTATTGTATTCATACGTTTAATATTAGAATTATCATCATTGAACCTATAATTTAAAATAAGAGAATTATTAATCCAAATTTTAAAAGCAGTAATATCAGGAATTAAAAGATATAAATTTTCAAGGTTTTTTGTGATGATTTTCACTCTATAAGTTCTTTTATGGTATTTAGTATTTAAGTCATTAATATTTTCAGATAATAATGATTTATCATTTATTTTAGTAATAATTTGATCAGGATTAAGTAAAACACCATCATATAATTCCCATTCACCACCAATAATATATTTATTATTTCCAGATAAATTCTGTTCTTTTAAATTTAATATGCCATTTTTGGCAAATAATTTATATGCTGTTTTATTGTATTTAGTTACTGATAAAAATAACGTCATCATAATTATAGATATAAAAAACAATATAAGAATTCTTTTTTTTAGTGTCATGTTGTACTCCTTTAAAATCTACTTACTTTATAGTATAATACATTTGGAGGTTTTTCTATGTATAAAATATTATTAATAGAAGATGATTTAGATATTTGTGAAATTATAAAATTATACTTGTCGAAGACAAAATATTCAGTAAGTGTTGTAAATACAGCTAAGGAAGCATTAGAAACAGTAGAGGTACAAAACTATGATTTAATTTTATTAGATATAATGTTACCAGATATTAATGGAGTAGAATTATGTAAAAAGTTGAGAAAAAATATTTACTCACCTATTATATTTATAAGTTGCATAGATGATGATGGAACAGTAATCAAAGCTTTAGAAATTGGTGGTGATGATTATTTAGTAAAACCTTTTAATAATAGTATATTAATAGCAAGAATAGAAGCTAATTTAAGAAGAGTTGAAATTGAACGTAAAAATATCTCTAAAAAGAATATTATAGATTTTAAAGATTTTATAATTGAACCTAAAAAACATTTGATTATAAAAAATAATGAAGAGATATATTTGACACCTATAGAATTTAAAATTTTAATATTCATGATAGAAAATCCTAATAGGATACTAATACTTGAAGAAATATATGAAAAAATTTGGAAAGAGAAAAGTTATGATGATGTAAGAACTGTGAAAGTTCATGTAAGTAATTTAAGAAAAAAGATTGAACAAGATGCATCAAATCCAGTATATATACAAACAATAAGAAGAACAGGATATATATTTAAAACATAAAGAATGCTAAAAATTCTATGCATTCTTTATGTTTTTTATATTTATTTTATATTTTCAGTAGCTGAATATCCAGCTATAAATGCTGAAGATAGGTTCCAAGAATTCATCATAGATGGCAATGAGTCATTTCCATTAGCCCCTCCGATAACTTCACCAGCTGCAAACAAGTTATTAATTTTATTACCATTTTTATCTAGAACAGCCATAGAGTTTTCATCTACAACTAAACCACCTAAAGTTGTAGCAAAACGAAGTTTTTGTTCTACAATATAGAACTTATCTCCTTCTATAGGATATAAATATTCTTTAGATTTTCCAAATTCTTTATCCTCACCATTTTTAGCATATTGATTATATAAATTAAGTGTTTCTTTCAAACTTTCAGCATTTATATTAGCCAATCTAGCTGCTTCTTCAATGGTATTAGCAGAAACTAAAACAGGGGTTTTTGAACCATTATTGTCTAAATACTTTTGGATAGTCTCTTCTGAAAAACCATGAAGTAATAATAATTCATAGTATTCATTCCATATATTTTCATTCATAACTAGGTATGCAACACTATCTTCTTGTTCCATAACTTTATTTCTGAAATCACTATATGGTAAACTTTCATTTAATAATCTTTTCCCTTTAGAATTAATATATATTGCCCCTAAATCGGTAGCTTTTTTAGAAGAGTAAGTAGTAAGTTTACCTATACCTGGTTCTATTTCTAATCCATGAGGATATATTTTATACCAATCTAAATTTCTAGAATCTGCTCCTATATTAATAGCCATTTTAAGTCCATCACCAGTTGAAGTAGAGGGACCATAGTATAGATATCCATCCATATTTGAAGGTCTAAGTTCTACATCTGCTCCATATCCACCAGTAGCAATAATAACAGATTTTGCATTAAAATTAATAATGTTATTTGCATTTTCTGCTCTAGCACCAATAACAGAATTATTATCAGTAATAAGTTCTAATGCTTTAGTTTCTAACATTATTTTTCCACCTAATTCTTCAAACCTTTTAGAAACAGCATCAATAACTTCAGCACTACTTGAAGATTTCACCTCTATTTGTCTGTCGACAGAGTGATCTACAACTTGAGTTTGAGCAATATGGTATTTGATATTAGCAGTTTTAGAAACCCAATCAATAGCTTCTCCTATAGTTTCTGTCATTTTTTTAGTTAATCTAGGATCTACAGTGCCATTACAACCATTACTAAGATCTTCATATAAACGTTCTGGAGAATCACCATTATTGCCAAATAACTCTTTAGATAAATTAGAATTAGTTGCTACAATATTAGAACCATTAGTTATAGTTGCACCACCAAGAGAGCCATTCTTTTCAATTAGTGTAACAGTATATCCAGATTCAATGGCTCTTAGAGCAGATTGAAGTCCAGCACCACCACCACCAATTACTAGAACATCAGTAGATTCTTCAATTTCTTTTTTTGCAGTACTTTCATCAGCGTTTGATAATTTGAAATCATCAGGATTGCCACCAGCTTGGGTAATACAATCAATAATAGCTTCAATAACGCCATTTGTAGAATTTGTTGCTCCTGAAACAACATCTATATTAAGGCTTTGTGTCTTAATAATTTCATTAGGAATACGCTCAATTACAGGATCTACAATACCTGAAGTTTCATTATGTTCTAAAACATTAATTGTATCGATTTTGTTATTTTTTACTGTCATTTCAACTTTGATTTCTCCGTTATTACCATTTCCAATTCCAACATATGTTCCATCTTTTAAGGTATTAGGATTTTGTTCTGAGTTTCCAATATTTTTATTATTAGTACATCCTGTGATTAAAGTAAGTATTAGTACTAAAACTAAAAATACTGATAAGTGTTGTTTCATAAATATTCCCTCCAATTTTATTATGTAATATTCTCTAAATTAGATTATATATTAAATTTGGTAAAGTATGTTTAAAGATATGGTAAAGATTTGTCAATGATAATATAAAAAATTAGTTTTTTGTATTATTATTTTATAAATTCATATGTTGGTGTTAGTATATAAGTATGGACACAAAAAGTTTAACACGATACAATAA
>NZ_JBEBOY010000016.1:0-74701 GCF_040396155.1 Tissierella praeacuta | reverse complement strand
TTAAATTTAGATATTATAGAAACTAATATAGGTTAGAATAACAAGGAGGAACTAATTGATGAAAAAGATATTGTTGATAATACTATGTATGATGCTTACAGTTAGCACTGTGGCTTGCAAGTCCACAGAAACCAAGAAGGAAGAGTTAATTAAAGAGGATGGATCTAATTCAACAGAACTTGAGAAAGTTGTAGTATCAGAACCTGTAAGGGGAATTCTTTGGGGGCCTGTTCATTTAGCAAAGGAGTTAGGTTTTTTTGAGGAACAGGGATTAGATGTTGAGATTGTTACAGTACAGGGAGATGCCCCAACAGCACCAGTGCTATCCGGAGATGCACAATTCGGATTATTTGGTCCAGAAATGATACTTGGTTTAAATGAGAAGGGACAAGGAACAAAACTGCTTATAACAACCACAGATAAGTATCCGTATTCCTTTGTATCAAGGGATGAATATACCTCAATAGAAGCGCTTAAAGGAACAGTAGTAAACGGAGCAGATAGTGGAAGCTCACCAAGACAATTTGTTAGGGCAGTATTAAAATCAGCAGACTTAGACCCTGATTCTGATGCAAATTATATTAATGTTCCAAGTTCAGGTACTCTGGCGGCCTTTGAAAATAAGGATATTAGTGCAACTTATGCATCACCGGAATCCAGACAATTGTTATTAGATGCAGGAGCTAAGCTGCTTGTAGATATGTATGAGCCGGAATCACATAAAAAGGTTCTAGATTCTGAAACTTATGAAATGTATATTACCTTCGCTAGAGATGATTATATAGAGCAAAATCCTGAAACTGTACAAAAATATGTGAATGCAGTATATAAAGCTATACTTTGGACAAATGAACATTCCGTTGAAGAAATAGTAGAAGCCATAAGTCCATCCTTTTCAGGCAATAAGAATTTGAGCAATACCATTAAGGAAATAAAGGATAATGGAATATACTCGGAGACTGGACAGTTTTCTGAATCAGGATTTGAAGCAATAAACAGAATAGCCAAGGAAGCAGGATTGATAAAGGATTATCTAACTAGAGAACAGGTAATAGAAGATTCCTTTTTAAAGAAAGCACAGGAAACCATCAAGTAAAGGAAACAATTAGTGATTATTTTAAACAAATTATGATTCTAAGATAAGGCAAGGTTTTCCTTGCCTTATTATTTTACTCTATAATGAATAAATCCTATATAAATAATATCTATTAGAATACTATTGTCAATTAATATACAATATAAATTAGAAAATTAAGTATAAAGGGAGGAATATATAGTGAAGGAAGAAAGTTTATTTCAAGAAATAAGCGATGCAGTAGTAGAGATGGAAGACGAATTAGTAGAGGAGCTTTGCAATAAATCCTTGGAACTTTCTATACCAGCCGATGAAACGATTACTAAAGGCTTAGTTGCAGGAATGGATAAAGTAGGACAACTATACGAGGAACAGGAATACTTTTTACCGGAGGTACTTACCTGCTCAGATACATTAAATATAGGATTGGATATATTGAAACCACATATAAAGACGGAAACATCAGATAATGCTATTAAGGTGGTAATAGGAGTAGTAGAAGGTGATACTCATGATATAGGAAAGAATTTAGTCAAGATAATGACGGAATCAGCGGGAATTGAGGTATATGATTTAGGCAGAGATGTTCCATTAAGAAATTTTATAACTGTAGCAGAAGAGGTAGGAGCAAACTTTATTTGTATGTCAACTTTGATGACAACTACTATGATGGGAATGAAGGCCGTAATAGATATGTTAAAGGAAGGGAATATAAGGGACAAGTATAAGGTTATGATTGGAGGAGGACCTATTTCACAGAGATTTGCAGATGAAATAGGAGCCGATGCATATACTGCAGATGCAAGTGAGGCAGTGAAAAGAATAAAATCAATGGCAGCAGTTAGTTAGACTATATGTAAGCTTCCTATTACTGAGGAACTATTATTTAGTGAAGATTAGGAGAATAGAATATGAATGAAAAAGAAAGACTGTTGAAAGTTTTAAATGGAGAAAAAATAGATAGACCACCTGTTATATGTCCAGGAGGCATGATGAATGCCGCTATTACAGAGCTTTTAGAAGAAATAGATGCTAATCATAATACAGATTTAGATGCAATGGTAGCTACTGCTGCTAAGATAAGGGAAGTCATAGGGTTTGAAAACTACGGAGTGCCATTTTGTATGACATGTGAATCAGAACCATTTGGTGTGGTTATTAGTGAAGGTGATAAGCTAAATGAGCCAAGGATACTTGAATATAATCAATCTAGTTTAGAAGATATTATGAAAGATTTCAATCCAAAGATTTCTAAAAATTTAAGAAGTGAAACCGTAATTAAAGTAATTGAAAGATTGAAAAATAATGATGTTCCAGTAATTGGAAATATTACTGGCCCAATAAGTACATCTACTTCAGTTGTAGATCCTATTAAGCTTTTTAAAATGATAAGGAAAGAGCCTGATGAAGCATATACTTTTATTGAATATATAAATAATTATCTTATAGAATATGCTAAAGAGATGGTAAGAGCAGGTGCTGATATTATTGCAATTTCAGACCCTACAGCAACAGGTGAAATATTAGGTAAGAAGAATTTTGATAGATTTGCAATGCCCATGTATATTGAGTTTTTAAAATCAATGAAGGAGATAAATACTCCTGTGATAATTCATATATGTGGAGATGCCAACACCATAATAGATAGCTTAAACTCTTTAGAGGTTCAAGCACTTAGTTTTGATTCTATAGTAAATATGAGATTTGCCAAATCAAAATTAAATACAAGACTAATGGGTAATGTTAGCACACTTTTATTACAGAATGGCCATAAGGATAAGATTGTTTCAATTACAAAGAATGCAATGGATTCTGGAGTGGATATTGTATCTCCAGCATGTGGGTTAGGGATGTCTACTCCAATAGAAAACCTTAGGGCTATGACAGACTATGTGAAAGGAAGTATATAATGCCTATAGTTAAATTTATTAAGGAAAATATAAATATTGAAGTAGAAAAAGGCACAGTTTTATTAAATGCCATTAGAGAAGCTAAATTAGAGATTGAAACCCCATGCAATGGTATGGGGTTTTGTGGTAAATGTAAGGTAATAGCAAAAGGTCAACTATCAGAACCTAGCGATAGAGAGAAAAGAATCATTGATGAAAAAAAATCTGAAAGACTGTCCTGTATGACAATAGTTCTTGGAGAAACAGAAGTAGAACTCATTGAAAAAAATGAAAAAATATTAAAGACCATAAATAGGGGGGTTAGTATTGATGTTTCCGTAGATAGCCCTATTAAAATTAAAAAGCTTCCAGATATTCATAAAAATGATTCTGCTCCATATGCTGATTATTTAGGATATGATTTTGATTCAGTAAAATTATATAGAAAAATCAGTATGATAGAAGAAACTAATCCTAGAGAAATATGGGGGGTAGTATTTGATAACAAATTATTAGATATCAGCATCCATAAAAAAAATATTCTAGGAATAGCAATAGATATTGGGACTACAGGGATTTCCTATTATTTAATGGATTTAGCTAATGGAGAAATAATAGAAAAACTATCATCACTAAATCCTCAGACTCAATATGGAGGAGATGTGTTAACTAGGATTACATATTGTATGGAGAATCCATCTGGGGCTATTAAGCTTCAGGAATTAATAGTAAATGAAATAAATAATTCAATAAAAAGATTAGCAGAAGCTCTTTATAATATAGATGATATTTATCATATCATAATTGCAGCCAATACTACTATGCTTCATCTTTTATTGGGAGTTAATCCAAGTTCATTAGCTAAAGCTCCATATAGGTCAATATTTTTAAGCCCAAAGTCCCTTAAAGCGAAGGATATATCCATTGAAGCTAATGATGAATCTATACTTAGTATAATTCCATCATCATCTTCTTATGTAGGAGGAGATATAGTATCTGGGATTATGGCATCAGATTTTCAAAATAATAATGAAGCTTTATTTATAGACATTGGCACTAATGGTGAAATGGCAGTGCTAAAGAACGGTAAGATAATATCTACATCTACTGCTGCAGGTCCTGCCTTAGAGGGAATGAATATTGAATGTGGATGCCGTGCAGAAAAAGGAGCAATTGAAACATTTGATATAGATGGAGATTTTAACATTAGTTATACTACCATAGGAAATGAGAAACCTTTAGGAATCTGCGGAAGCGGACTTATAGATATAGCTGGAGCATTAGTGAAAAGAAATATCCTATTAAAGTCTGGAAGATGGAATAAAAATTTAGATTCTAAACTCGAAAATAGATTAGTAGATAAAAAATTTTATATAACAGAAAATATATATATTTCCCAAAAGGATATAAGGCAGATTCAGTTGGCAAAGGGAGCCATAGCTGCCGGTGTAATTTTAATGCTAGAAGAAATAGATCTAAAGATAGAAGAAATATCAAGGGTATATATTGCCGGTGCATTTGGATATCATGTTAATCCTCATAATATAAAGATAATAGGACTTATTCCAAGAGGATTTAATGGAGAAATAAGCTTCTTAGGGAATACGTCTTTGGAGGGAGCAAGGTTGGCCTTAATTAATAAAGAATGTTTTGAAAATGTATATAGGATTAAGGATAATATGGAAGTATTGGAATTGTCTCTTAAAGAAAATTTCCAAGATGTTTTTGTATCTCAATTAAATTTTTAGAAAGGTGATTATATGGAAGTTACAAAGATTTTTAAATGTACAGGAAATGAAGTAGACGTAATACCTGATGAGATTTTACAACAGTTAAATATATCTTATGAAGATATAAATAAGAATGCTTCTAATATGGCTTCACTATCAAGACTATTGAAAGAAGAAAATAAAAAAGAATATTGTAAATTACCATTTTGTCATACTGTAGAGGCAGAGGCTTTCGGGTCGGAAGTAATTTTTAATGAGAAATTAGGAAATAGAATTGGAAAATATAAAATTGATAATATAAGTCTAATTGAAGATATATCGAAAGTTGATTTAAATAAAGGAAGAATTGCTGAGGTTTTAAAGGCAATAGACATCTTAAAGAAAAATGGAGAAGATGTAGTCCTTGATGTTACTGGTCCAATAAGTATTGCTACATCAATTATGGATAGTCAATTATTTTATAAGTCTGTTAGAAAAGAAAGGGATAAAATAGATTCATTATTGGAAGTAATTGAGAACACTATAGTCGAATATATACTTGAAGGAATTAAACAAGGAGCAAATATTATTTCTTTTGCTGATCCAGCAGGCACTATAGATATAGTGGGACCTAAGATTTATAAGGAACTATCTGGAAGGACTGCGTACAATATATTGAAAAAAATTGAAAATCAAATGGGAAATACTATAGTTCATCTTTGTGGTAAAACTTCTACATCTCTTGAGGCTATAGGGCTTTTAGAAAGTGAGAAAATAAAGGTGGAAGGTAAGGATTATTTCAAGATGATCCATGCTATAAAGAGTGAAAGAGAAGATATAAAATTTATTGGTCATTGGTGTTTAAAACTGAACAAATTTAATAATGAAATTATTAATTGTAGAATTAAATAATATAGAAGTTGAGACGATTATTAAAAGATCGTCTTAACTTCTATACTTTTACGTCTAATTTTTTACATATTTTATAATATGCAGATATTCCAATAATAACAGATAACACTACGTCTATTATATTATTTAAAAATAAGTCATTTAATAATGTTGAAACTATGGTGTGAGTGATGAATATAGCCCCTGATATGGCTAAAGCGGCAACACTAATTTTTCGTAGAACATCCTTTAAATTATGCGTTTCTATAATATTCATTTTTTGATTCAAATCAAATATTCCATATATTAAAGCAAATATAATGGAAATACTTGTACCTAATGCAATCCCACTAATTCCCATAATTTGAGAAAGCAATAGGTTTAAGACACCATTTATAAATAATGCAACTAAACTAATGAATACAGGAGTTTTCATATCCTGAGTTGAATAATATATTCTTGTGATAAATGGAATAATGGCCATAGCTACTAACCCACATGCATAGTATGCTAATACTTTCGATGTCATTATTGATGAGCTTATATCAAATTTACCTCTTTGAAAAACTATTTTCACTATTGGATTGGCTAAAATTACTAATATAATAGATACAGGGATTGATATAATTAGAAGTAAATTCATTCCATGACGCATTTTATTTTTAAAATCTTCCTCATTATTTCTGTTATAGTCTTCTGATAGGGCTGGAAAGATAACTGTGATTATGGCAGTAATAAACACCCCTAAGAATAGTTCCATTATTTCGTTTGCATAATTTAATTCTGCAATACTACCTATAGGAAGAGTAGAGGCCACTGCATTGTCAATAGAAATATTTAATTCGTTAATCCCGACTCCAGCAATTATTGGAATTAGATAATCCCTCATTTTCTTTATATATCTATCTTTTAAATTAAGGTTCCATCTATATTTAAATTTATTTGTTTTAAGTGAGTTTTTAAATAGATATACTTGAATAATACCACATATAATACCTGCTATCATAAATCCCTTTAGACCAAAGGAGTCTGCAAAGAATAATAAGTAAATTATATATATAATTCCACTTGTAAATCTTCCCTTAGGACCACCCTTAAAAGCATGTACTGATTGTAAAAATCCACCTAATATAGCATTTAGCCAAGATAATGATATAATTGGAAGTCCTATTCTAAATAATTGAATTGTATTATTTAATCTCTGACCTTTAAATCCCGGACCAAATATTTTAATAATTATAGGTGCACCTATAAATCCTGATAAAATGAGAATAAAAGAAAAGATTAATGTAATATTTATTAAATTATTTGTATAATCTATTTTCCCTTCTATTCCATGTCTTTCTTGTATTTCTTGTAACAAAGGTATAACTGCAATAATTATTCCATCACTTATAATTCCTGTGAAGAACATGATTGTACTAAATGCTAATAAATAAGAGTCCATTTCATAATTAGTACCTATCTTTGATGCTGTAAGTACTCCTTTTATAAAGGACAAAAATTTAGTAGCTATACCAAAATAAATAATATAAAGTGTTGATTTTTTCATTGCTGCTTTTCTTTTCATTATACTTTCCATTATATTTTCCACCTGCCGTAACTTGAACTGTCTACTTAATTATAGCATAAGTAGTATCTTATGGTAAAAAAATAAATAATTCTTAAAAATTATTTGACAATGAATTCAGATTAGTATAAAAATAAATAAAAAATAGGACTAAATACCCAATATATGGTATAATTGAAATACCCCTTATATCTAATATGTTTAAAGGTGATGAGTGGATTTATGGAAGAATTTAGATTAAAAAGATATGATAATGTCAGAACATATTTTAAGATTCTTTTAGCATTATGGTTTTTTATATTTATAGTTCTAATCATTTATTCCAACTATGAGCTTTCTTATATGAAGAATGAAGTAAGCAATAATGCCATAATTTTAGCCACATATTTTGCTAATGACATGAAATTAAACGATGATGAGCATTTGCATCTAAAAACATTTGCTTACAGACAGTTATTGGAAACAGAAATAAGTAGAGGAATGGAAAAAATAAGGGATAAATATAATAAATTAATAACAATTTATATATTAGTAAATTTAATGATTGGATTACTTTCCTTTTCCCTGTACTGGTATATGAGAAAAGTACATAATGAACTTAAAAAAGAAACCCATCTTTCTGGAATAGATGATCTTACACATGTATTCAATAGAAGGAAATTTAATCAAATATTTGTAGAATTATGGGAGAGGGCAAAAAGATATGGACAAAGTATGTCATTGATGTTTATAGACTTAGATTATTTCAAAGAATTTAATGATAATTATGGACATTCTGCAGGAGATAGTATGTTAAAAAATATAGGGAAGATTTTGGAAAAGGAATCGTCTAAACATGGAGGCTATGTATGTAGATATGGTGGAGATGAGTTTGTAATTTTACTTCCAGAGTTAGATATTAGCCAAGCAGAGGAAGCGGGAAATAGTATTTTAACAGCTATAAATGACGCAAAAATAGAACATAAATATTCACCAATAGGAAAATTTCAAACTGCAAGTATTGGTGTAACAAGTATAGTACCAAAGGATGGAATAAATATAAATGAATTTTTTAATTACGCAGATTCTGCACTTTATTTATCGAAAAGATATGGAAGAAACAGAGTATCTGTGTGGAAAGGTTAATGAAATAAGAAAGCTAGAAATTGATTTCTAGCTTTTTACTTTTCTTGACATTAAAGTTGACTTTAATGTTTATAATGAAGATATAGGAAAGTATGATGAGAATGGAGTTGATAAAAAAGTGAAAATAGTGAAAGAAGAATGTCCTATGTGCCATGAAATAGGAGAAATGGTAAAGAATATAACTGTAAAGCATTTAGTATTAGAAAAATTTGTTGAGGAAGTTTCTAATGAGGAAAGTTATTATCTATGTATGAATGAAAATTGTAATGTAGTGTACTATAGCTTAGATAATAAGAGCATTTTTAATAAGAAAAAAATAAAAGTACCTATATGGTTTAAAAAAGACGCCAATCCTAAATACATATGTTATTGCAATAAAGTAACTGAAGAACAAATAATAAATGCTGTAGTAAACCAAGGGGCTAAGAATATAAAAGATATTAATAGACTAACAGGAGCAATGGAAAATGGAAACTGTATCTTAAATAATCCATTAGGAAAATGTTGTGGTCCAAACATATTGGAAACTATAAGGAAGGCTATTTCGGATAACAATAATATAAAAATATATAATAAAAGAGTTTAGAAATCGATTTCTAGACTCTTTTATTATATATTTTTATTATAAGACAATTATATATATTTCTTAAAATGTCAGATTATGTTTTTCTATAGCAATATATGTCAACATAAAATATTTCTATATTTATTTAATATGATGAAAAGGTTTGATATAGTATTTCTGATATAGCATGATATATATTTAACCTATATAGTTAAATGTATGTCAAATTTAAATATTGAGTGAGAATAGTATGAATACAACTAAAAAAACAATTTTTCTTTTCCTATTGCTATTGATTTTAGGATTAGGACTTTCCCGTTTTATGCCTAAAGAAGAAGGTAAAGAGATAAGTATAGGATTAAGAATTGGAGTTGGAGATGATATAACTGGTGTACTTCTTAAACAAATCATTAAAACAAATAAAGATATTAATGTAAATAGTATGGATAATGAAGAGGAAAATAAAGATACTCTCTATGATTTTACATTTAAAGATTGCTGAAGTAATACAGCACAATGGGCCTTGAGCTCAGAAGAAATTGATATGGCTTTTTATTGTAATCATATGGCTTTACACTTAGTACAAGCTAATGATGAGTTTGAAATTTATGGTCCAGTTATCATGAATGCTGAAGTTATTGGTTATATGAAAGATTTAGATAATGTCAATAAACTTGGAATTGGATATAAGAGAGAGCATTTGAACAAAATCGCTAAAGAAAGCTATAAACAGGTACAAGATGTTGTTGAGATGTCACCTGTTTCTTTACCATATTCATTAGAAGGTGGTCAAATAGATGGAGCAGTATTAGATATAACTAAGGCTGCACTTCTGCCGGAGTTTAATTTTATCCCTCTTTCAAAGGATGATTATATCTCTTATAGCTTAGTTGTTAGAAAAGATATTATAAATACTAAGGTATTTGAAGATTTTCTAATGGCATATAACAAGACAATAGAAGAGCTGAACAAAAAGGAAAAGTTTGAAGAATATATAAGTATGACAGAAAATTTGTCGGATAATATAAGAATTAAATTTTTAAGTTTAGAATAGGAAAGGTGAAGACATGTCAATATCAGTACAAGGGATTACTAAAGTTTTTTCAAATAGAAGAGATAAGAAATCAATGAATATTGTATTAGAAGATATCTCTTTCGATGTAGAAGAAGGGGAATTTGTTTCCTTGTTGGGACCATCAGGTTGTGGAAAAACGACGACTCTAAATATCATAGCAGGTTTTTTGAAACATGAGAATGGAACTATTTCTATTAATGGTAAAGAAGTGAATAAACCAGGACCAGATAGAGCTTTTGTATTCCAAAACTATGCACTTTTTCCATGGATGAAGGTTAGAGAAAATATTATGTATCCGATGAAAATACAAGGAATATCAAAAAAAGAACGTGAACAAAGACTTAAAGAATTATTGGAGATGGCACATCTTGAAGAATATGCAAATTATTATATTCATGAGATATCTGGTGGTATGAAGCAAAGGGTTGCTTTGCTTAGGGCCCTTGCATGTGATCCTAAAGTTTTATTGATGGACGAGCCTTTAGGTGCGATTGATTTTCAGATGCGTCAAATGCTTCAAGAGCAGTTAGAAGCCATGTTACAGGAAAGTAAAAAAACTGCTCTTATGGTTACTCATGATGTTGATGAAGCTATTTATTTAAGTGATAGAGTTATTGTTATGTCTAGAGATAGAGGAAAGATATTAGCCGATATCAAAATCGAACTTCCTAGACCTAGAGATAGAAAAAATGAGAGATACCACCAATATACAAATGAATTATCAGATATCTTAAGGACTGCTCTAAATGGTGAAGTTAAAAACCAAGGTGACGAAGAATTATTGGAGTTTATCCAAAAAACTGATAAGAAAGGCGGTAGTAAAGTAGCCTTTGCTGAACAAGCTATTTGTGATGGTAATAAATAGTTTATTTCATTGCCAAAGCATACTTTACCAATGGAAACGCCTTACGATAGTAAGAGAAAATCTAAGAAATGCTTTAGAGGAGGTGAAGGAAAGAATTGAATGCACAAGAAAAAGATGTAAAAAGAATGGTACATGCAAGTAAGATGAAAGATAGAAATAACTGGAGAAAATTAAATGGTAAGGATTTTAATATTTATACCCCTATAGCATTAATAGCTATCGGCATAATATGGTCAATTTCGGCAAAAATCGTTGATAAGCCATTTCTTTTTCCTTCCTTAAAGAGTGTAATTGAATCTTTATTTAGGGCTTTAACGGATTTATATGTACTTAGAAATATTGGTATAACCATGCGTCGGGTTATGACAGGGGTTCTTTATGCCTGTATATTTGGATTGCCGATTGGTATGTTGATGGGATATTCTAAGCCAATACTAAGGGCTATGGCACCATTTATAAACTCTTTAAGACAAGTTCCTATTATGGCATGGGTGCCATTATCTATTATTTGGTTTGGTCTTGGTGATGGACCAACGATTTTTATGATTGCATTTTCTGGAATTTTTACAATTATTTTAAATACAATAGCAGGAGTGCAAGATATTAACAAAGATTTTTATAATGCGGCTCGAAGCATGGGGGCAAGTACAATTGATATTATCAAGGATATAGTTCTTCCAGGTTCACTTCCTGGCATTATTACAGGAGTAAGATTAGCCATAGGTATGGGTTGGATGTCGGTTATCTGAGCGGAGTTCATCGCGACCAGTGCCGGGTTCGGCTACTGTATGGTAGAAGCTCAATCTAGAATGGAAACTCATACAATTATAGCATATATGTTTATTGCTGCATTGATTGGGTTTGGAATTGATAAATTGATGCTCTTAATTGAAAGTATGTTATTGAGATGGAAAGCAGATTAAATATCCGCCAGTTACGCTGGTGGAGGTTTTTTTATCTTGACCTTAAAGTCGACTTTAAGGTTTATAATAGGAGGTAGGGAAAGTCATGTTATTTATAAAAGATATTTGTAGAATTACGGGACTTAATAGCTCTACTGTTAGATATTATGACAGTCAAGGCTTATTAGGAGAAATTAAAAGACGGTCTAATAATTACAGGGTATTTGACGAGAAAGATGTAGAGAAATTATTCTTTATAAAAAAGGCTAGAACTTTAGGGTTTGAATTAGAAGAAATAAAGAAGATACTCACATTAAAAAACAACGGAATACCTCCATGTAACTATGTAAGTCACAGAATACAAGATAAGATATCTTTTATAAAGACAGAAATAACAAGATTGGAAAAAGAAAAAGAAAAACTAGAAAAACATCTTTTGGATGCAAAAAAAGTAATAGGTTGTAAAGGTACTATATGTCACTATATTGAAGGTGTTGAAGATGATAGAGTAGTTAAAGGTATTGATACAAAGAATGCTTAATAATTGTAAGTTTTATTAAGCATCTAATGGTAGTGAGAAAATAGAATATAGGGAGGAAATACACATGAAAAAAAGAATTATTGCTATGATTTTAGTATTAGCAATAGGAGTTATCTTTTTAGCTGGTTGTACAGATAGCAGTAAAGAAACTGTAATTCAAGAAGTAGATTATGATCCAGTTGCAGAAGTTGCTAAATACAAATTAGGTGAATTATCAGAAGCCGATGAAAAATTCGTAGTACAAATGGGATATAGGGATTGTGACCATATGGTTCCATCAATTATAGGAGAAAAGGCAGGAATATACAAAGCATTAGGTCTTAATGTTGTTGTAACAAAGACTGGAAAGATTATGGAAGCTATGTCCTCAGGAGAAATGCATGTAGGCTACCAAGGTATTGAAGGTGCAATTAAATCAGTTAACCAAGGAGCACCATTGTTTATGGCAGCGGCAAATCATATTGGAGGTTCTAGATATTTAGTTGTTAGTAATGATATTAAAGAACCCAAGGATTTAGTTGGAAAAACTTTAGCTGTTGGGTCTAAGGCAGATTTAGGTCCAGAATGGCGTAAATGGGCAGAAGAATTAGGTATTCCTGTAGAATTAGAAAACTACAAAGTAGTTGATATGGGAGATAAGGATAAGGTATTTGCTCTAAAGGCAGGTCAGCTTGATGGATTCTCATGTTGTGACCCTTATGCTTCTCAAGCAGAGTTTGAAGGGATTGGTCATATTATGGCAACTGGCTGGGGTGCTCATATTTCAGATGACCTTGAAAAAGGTTGGGGAATGTGCTGTATCTATTGTATGAACAATGATTTCTTAGAAGAACATCCAGAATTGGCTAAGAGATTAGTTCTTGCTCATTCTCTTGCAATAAAATACTTATATGAACATCCATATAATGCAGCTATGATGTTTGCTGAAGGATTTGGAGTTCAGCCAGAAGTAGGACTTAATACTGTTTATATGAAAACTGTAGCAGAAGGTAGAACTATTACATGGCAATTTTCAGAAGAAAATTTAAACAACTATTTACAATATTTTTATGATTTTAATATTCCAGAAGAAGAAATTCCAAACATAGCGGATATTGAGAAATTCATGTCTACTAACTTATTAGAGACATGTGGTATTGAAGATTTCAATACATTTATAGAAGAAGAAATCAATAAAGAATTCCCTATAGGTCTTTCCTATGAAGAATGGCTTACTAAGGCGAAAACAATAGACGGTATTACAGAACAATAGATTATGTAAAAAGGCTGTATCAAAATTTTGATACAGCCTTTTTTATGATGCTAACAGCAATCATCCATACCTTCTCCAAATAAATCTTTAAATGTGGTATCATCAATTAGTCGAAATATAGCATATCCAAAATTACCATCTTTTGCTCCAGATACTATGACTTCCATAGGAGGAGTTTTATCTATATCTTTAAACTCTATCTTTTGATCATGTAATGGTGCAGGTGTACTATCAGAGAATTTATAACTATCTCCATAATCAATGACCACCAACATTTCGTTTTGCCTATTGGAGACTTTATATATGACTAGTAAGTCCTTTATCCCATCTCCGTTTAAGTCTTCATATCCACATTTAATTACTTCATTATCTGGAAAATTTTCTTTGAAATGCAGTAGAAGTTCATTATCATAATCTACTCCAAAATCAATTAATTTTTGTTCATTATCTTGTATATATAGAAATAAGCCTAATGAAAAAACTATTAATGTTATTAATAAAATTTTGATATTTTTCTTCATCAATATTACCTCGTTTAATTAGCAAATTTGGCGAATATATCCTTTGCCTTAGGAATCATAGATTTTATAAAAAAGTAAATTATAATTAAAGAACATATATATTTAACAGATTGAGGAGCTATGACCATCAATTTATTTGCATATTGAATTGAATTGTCCACTGTATCAATATTAAGAACAGGTTTAAAGTTTGGCATAAGTAATTTATTTGTAAGATAACCAACTAAAAGTGATGCAACTGATACTATTGATGCATACATTATAGCAGCTTTTTTACCAATTACATTATATATACTTATTAATTCAGGAAAATTAGTAGCAGCTCCAGCCATTAAGAAAGTAATAGCAGCTCCAGGTGAAGCACCACTGGCAATTAAAGCTGCTATAAATGGTATATGACCTACTGCACAGACATACATTACTGTTGCAAGAAGTGCTATATTCCATAATGATAACATACTAGGATTACCTAAATATTTTTCAATAAATGAACTAGGAAAAGTAGTAAGGATAAATCCTCCAAATAACATTCCCATAATAATATATTTGCTAACTACAATTGCTAAATCATTTATAACCCAACTCATTCCAGATTTTAATTTGTCCAAAAATGAAGTATGTTCTTCCTCTATTAGACAGGCATTAAATATCTCTTCTTCAATTCCTTCCTTTTTCAATTCTTTACCCCCAAAGGTGTTTGCAATTATACCTATTATGAAAGGTAAGAAGAATCCTACTGCTATGTATATAAGAGTAAGTTCTTTGCCTAATAGACCATAGCTAAGTACAACAGCTATAGGATTTATAATAGGTGTTGAAGTCATAAATGCTAAGACTGGTCCTAAATAAGCTCCAGAATAATACATACTAAGTCCTAAAGGAATTGTTCCGCAGCTGCATATAGGTAAAAACATACCGGAAATAGTTACCTTTAGAATAGAGCTAAGTTTAGTATTTCCCAATGATTTATGAAATCTAGCTGGGGATATAGTATCATGTAAAAGTCCTGCAATAATAAAACTAAAAACAATCCAACTAGATGCACCATTGAGCATATTAATAGATGCTAATAAGATACTTTTTATGAAATTTAATATAATCAATTAAAAATCAGCTCCTTTCATCTAATTCTTTTACTGCTAGTTCAATTTCTTTTTCAATAATATCTTTGGATATTCTTTGAATTTTCTTTTTCTCGTTTATAATCAATGTTCCCCTAAAGATAACACCATATTTCTTAATATACTCCATATTTTTTCCTGCATAGTAGATTTTAACATCTACCTTATCCTTATATTTAGCTGCAGCAGCCTCTACAGCGCGGGTATGACCGTCACAACCAGATCAAGTGTTGATAAATTCAACTAAAATCTTTCCCAAAATATTCACCTCCATAATAAATAAAAAAGTCCGTATTAAACGGACCTTGTAGCTCTAGAATGTAATTACTTGGTCAAGATCTACTGAACCAAGGGCACCATATAACACTGGGAAACAACCAATAGCAGCACCTTGTACTAGATTGTTTTCTATTTGTCTTTCAATTGCACATTGGTCACATGCCAAAAGTATCATTCCAGTTTCTTCATGTAATTTTTGAAGTCTTTCACCGATATCAGTATCC
Organism: Tissierella praeacuta; assembly: GCF_040396155.1. Classification (GTDB taxonomy): domain Bacteria; phylum Bacillota; class Clostridia; order Tissierellales; family Tissierellaceae; genus Tissierella; species Tissierella praeacuta_A. The sequence goes on along the minus strand of NZ_JBEBOY010000016.1, from coordinate 59,097 downwards.
TTTAATAGTAAGAAAGTATTGTCAAATACAAAGAACATACCTACTACTTCAGCTCCGTGGTTACCTGATTCTAATTGTGGAATCACCATATCTCTTAAAATGGTTCTAGCATTATCTGAACTAATAACATATGCAACTTTCACCAAAATGCCCCCTTTATATTATTGAAATCCTTTAAATGATATCATAATTGTAGAAAAAATGACAATTAAATAATTTTATAGCACGAAGATTGTCGATTAAAAATATCTATTTAACGACCTTTAAGAAAGATGTTATCTTAGTAAGGTGATAATGTTATTAGAAAGAGTTGATATTTGTGGAACAATCTAATTATAGGTACTATTCTGATGAACAGTTGGAAATAGTCAGTATAGATAGTAAATTATTAGAAAAGGAGAAAAATATAAGAAGATATTTGATGAATTATGTGATTGATAATAAACAAGCATTTAACATAAATGATTCGTCTAAAATTGTCAAAGAAACAGGAATAGAAAAAGAAGAGGTAAAAATCATACTAAAGAGCTTATCTAAGAAAAATGTAATAGTTGTAGATGAAGATGAAAATATTAATTTTATTTATCCAGTTTCTGCAATTCCTACAAATCATAGAGTAAGACTTCAAGATGGTAGGGAATTCACAGCCATGTGTGCAATAGATGCAATTGGCACAGCCTTTACTTTTAAGCAAGATGTGGATATAGAATCTAAATGTAGTAGTTGTGGTTCTGATATTAAATTAAGTGTAAGAAATGGAATACTTCATACTTATGAACCCAAAGATTTACATATACTTCATGTAGACTTAAACAAAAATTCAAATTGGTCTGGAAACTGTTGAAATATTATGAATTTCTTCTGTAAGGAGAAAGAGTATAATACTTGGGTTGATAATATGGAATTAGATAAATCTGAGATATTTTGTTTAAATGCTGAGGAAGCAATTAAGGTTTCAAAAATGTTATTCAGTGTAACGGATATATAGTATATACCCCTTAATTTTTGTCAATGATAAAGATAAGAATTAGGGGGTGTTATTATGTTAAGTTTTATGAAAAAGGAAAAAAAGGATTTAAAGACAGAAATGTTAGAGAACTTGAGATTAGCTCATAGTCAATGGAGAGATAAAGAAAATTATTTTCAAGCTGTTACAGACCCAGATTTAATAGATTATGCCATATATGATATGGAGGCATCTAAGCTTAAATATATATATCTATTAAAGAAGATGAAAGAATGTAATTTTAAATTAGAATTCCAAGAAGAAGCTGCAGATGAGGCTATAGAAAATATTTCTGTTGATGGCTAGTACAAAATATGTAATATTTTCTTAAATTCCCCTATAATTATAGTATAATAAGACTGGGGGGAGAAAAATGGAATTAGGTACAATTGTTTATTATATTATTGGACTATTTTTATTATATATTGTAGGAATTATACTCGTATGGCCAATTAAGAAGATAATGAAATTAATATGGAATGGAGTCTTAGGAGGTTTAACATTATTAGTTTTTAACTTTATAGGAAAGTATTTTGGATTAGGTATAGTTATTAATCCATTAAATGCTATTATAGTGGGATTTTTAGGAGTTCCAGGAGTAATATTATTATTAATACTCCAAGTGATAATATAGCAATAGATATGTTCTAATGTTTGCTCCAAGAGTCAAAATGTGATATGCTATTAGAGTATACTATAAAAGAATAGGGGGTATATTACATGACAGCTATAAAGATGCAGAAGAGGATAGATTATGGAAAAAACTCAGTAAAGAAAATGAGAAAAAATAATATTATACCTGCAGTTGTATATAGCAGGGGTGGAGAAACTGTGAATGTTTCAGTAGACTCATCCGAATTTTTGAAAGTATATAAATCAGCAGGAAGCTCATCCTTATTAGAGCTTGATTTAGAAGGTACAAAGATACCAGCTATTATAAAGGAAATACAAAGAGATCCTGTAAAAAACAAAATACTTCATGTTGATTTTCAAAAATTAAACATGGACGAGAAGGTAAAAATGACAGTACCAATTACATTGCTTAACAGGGATAGTATAAGGCTTCAGCCTTCAATTTTAACACAAATATTAGACCAAATTGAAATTGAATGTTTACCTTCTAATATTCCAAATGGTGCAGAAGTCGATGTAGCAAATATGGACTTTACAACTCCAATTATGGTAAAGGATTTAAATTTATCTAAGGATGATAATATTGCAATACTTAGAAATCCTGATGACGTAGTTTGTACATTAAGTCAACCATCTATAGAAAAAGAAGATGACGAAGATGAAGTTATACCAGAAGCTACAGAAGCAGCACCAGATGTAATCGAATCAGGAGAATAACATAATTTATGACCCATAGAGAGTATATTAACATTCTTTATGGGTTTTTTTATTTGCTAAATAAAGGATTATTTTGTTTTCTTTTGTTAAATATTATATAATATTAATGAATTTATAAATATAAAAATACACCTAACAACAAATATATTGGAGGTGTAACTACGATGATAGATAATATTATGGATTTAAGTCCAGAAATCACAAAATTAATTATAGATCATTTAGATGGTGTTGTTATAACTGACCCACAGGGACGATATGTATATGTAAATGAAGCATGGTCTGAGATGATGGGTGGAATTAGGCTTGAAGATATAAAGGACAAATTTGTTCGCGATATCATACCAGATACAAAGATTGATTTTGTTCTTAAATCTAAGAAAGCAATTACAGGCCATGTTATTATTTCTAAGGGTCCTTCTAAGACAGAGGCATTTTCAACATATATCCCTATTCTAAAAGATGGTGAATTGGTAGCAGGATTCATACATGTAATTATTAGGGGCATGAAAGGTGCTGTAGATTTTTCAACGAAAGTAAACAGTATGCTTAATCAAATCGAATATTATCAAGAGGAACTTAGAAAAATCAGAGGAGCAAAATACTCTATAGATAATATCATTGGAAATAGTCCGGAGATTAGAAAGACGAAAGATACCATAATCAATGCGGCTAGATCAAACTCCACTGTATTAATAGAAGGAGAAACTGGAACAGGGAAGGAGTTAGTAGCCCATTCCATACATGATTTAAGTATGAGATCCTCATCTCCATTTATAAAGGTAAACTGTGCTGCAATACCAAGTAATTTATTGGAATCTGAATTCTTTGGGTATGAAGAGGGAGCCTTTACAGGTGCTAAGAAAGGCGGTAAAGAAGGCAGATTTGAAATGGCCAATGGAGGAAGCTTATTTTTTGATGAAATCAATCAAATGCCATTGGTATTACAGCCGAAGCTTTTGAGAGCCTTGCAAGAAAAAGAAATTGAAAGGGTAGGGGGAAAAGAGAGTATTCCCATTGATGTTAGGATTATTGTAGCATCTAATGTTTCATTAGAGAAGATGGTGAAAGAAAACAAATTTAGAAGTGATTTATTCTATAGGCTCAATGTAATAAAAGTAGTTATTCCACCATTAAGAAAACGAAAAGAAGATATTCCACTTATAGCTGATAATTTGTTAGATAAATTAAACTTTCAGTTAGGAATGAGTGTGCCTAGTATATCTGATGAGGTTAAGAAAAAGCTTCAAGAATATGATTGGCCGGGAAATATAAGAGAGCTGCAAAATGTAGTAGAAAGAGCTATGAATATGTCTTGGGGAGAAGTTTTAGAATGGAAACATTTTAGTCCTTATTTTGAGAATAAGAAGCTTAGAAAGAATCATGGAATAAATAATGAACTATCAATTCATGACAATGAACTTTTAATTAAAGATATGAAAGATAGATTAGAAAAAGAAACTATAATACAAGCCTTATCCAAATGTAACAATAATAAGACACAGGCAGCAAATATCCTTGGAATATCTAGAACACTGCTATATAAAAAGATAGAAAAGTATTCAATAGATAAAAACTAAGGTGTAAACTAAGGTTTACGTAAACTTTAGTTTACAAGTATTGTTCTATAGTAATAAATTACAAGATTAAATTTAATATATGTAAACAATTGTTTACATATAAATAAAAAGAAGTTTGAAACTATATGGCTGAAAGCCTGTAATTTCAAGCTTCTTTTTTGTTTTAAACTTGGCATGGTATTTGCAATATTTGTATTTGAAAAATAATTATATAAAGGAGGAGAATATGAAAAATGCAGTTATAGTTTCTGCTGTACGAACTCCAGTAGGAAAATGCAGAGGCATACTATCGTCAGTAGAGCCATATAAAATGGGGGCAGCAGTTGTGAAGGAATCAGTGAACAGAGCAGGTATTAGTGTGGACTTAATAGATGAAGTAATTTTTGGAAATCTGATGGGACATGATGTAAATAATATTGCAAGAATGGTAGCGCTTGAGGCTGGCATACCAGTGGAAAAACCTGCACTTACAGTTGACAGACAATGTGGGACTTCACTTAATGCAATTGCACTTGGAGCTATGATGATTCAACTGGGAGAGGCTAAGGTGATTGTAGCAGGTGGGGTTGAAAGTGATTCACGCAGACCTTATGTGATGTTAAAACCTGAAACAGCATATTCTGTAACTCCGCCAAGATTTTCTGAAGAACTAAGACTTGCTCCGGATCATATTGGGAATCCAAATATGGGTATTACAGCAGAAAATCTTGCAGAAAAATATAATCTACAAAGAGAAGAACTGGACTTATATTCAGTAAATAGTCATAGAAAGGCTGCAGAAGCATTGAAATCAGGGAAATTTAAGGAGCAGATATTATCTATTGAAGTTGATTTAGGTAAGGGAAAAACCATTATGGTCTCTGAGGATGAACCTATTAGAAAAGATGCTAATTTAGAATCTATGTCTAAATTAAAGCCAGTCTTTAAAAAAGACGGAATAGTTACTGCAGGAAATAGTTCTCCCATGAGTGATGGTGCAGGGGCTGTAGTTATTATGGAGGAGGAACTGGCAAAATCCCTTGGATTAGAGATTTTAGCAAGATATAAGAGTTTTGCATCTGTAGGTTGTGATCCAAATATTATGGGCATTGGACCAGTACCTGCGACTAAAAAGGTTCTTGAGAAAACCAATCTTAAGTTAGAGGATATTGATTTAATTGAATTAAATGAAGCCTTTGCTGCACAGACCTTAGCTTGTATAAAGGAATTAGGTATTGACGAAGAAAAGCTTAATGTTAATGGAGGGGCTATTGCTTTAGGTCATCCCCTAGCAGGAACAGGAGCTATATTAGTAACTAAAATGGTTTACGAGATGAAAGATAGAGATGCAAAATTAGGGTTAGTAACATTTTGCTGTGGTGGTGGACAAGGAGTAGCTATGCTACTTGAAAGAGATTAAATAATAAAGAGGAGGATAAAAATGGGAAAGACAATTATTACAGTAGCACCTACAGGTGCATGGCCAACAAAAAAGGACAATCCAAATGTACCTTTGACACCTAAAGAGATTGCAGAAGATGTTTTTGAATGTTATAAAGCAGGAGCTGCAATAGCTCATCTCCATATGAGAGATGAGGAAGGTTTAGGAACTATGGATAAATCGAAATTTGAAGAAACAGTAAGACTTATTCAAGAAAAATGTGATATTGTAATTAACTGCACAACTTCTGGAGATTTAAATGCTACAGATGAGACAAGACAAGCTCATCTAAAATCCATCAGACCTGAAATGGCATCATATGATTGTGGTTCTATGAACTGGCAGCATAATTCTGTTTTCTTAAATACACCTTCCTTCTTGGAGGAGTTAGGAAAAACAATGCAAGAATATGGAGTTAAACCAGAAATTGAAATTTTTGATGCTGGTATGATTTACAATGCAGGATATTATCTAAAAAAAGGTATATTAAAGGCACCTTTACACTATCAATTTGTTTTGGGAGCGGCAGGAGGAACAGCTGCAACTGTAGAAAATTTAGTTTATTTGAAGAGTTTGATACCTGAGGGTTCTACTTGGTCTGCTTTAGGCATTGGCAGAGGGCATATACCAATTATGTTAGCTGCCATAGCTATGGGCGGTCATATAAGAGTAGGTATGGAGGATAATGTAATGTTTGCTAAGGGACAGCTAGCAGAATCAAATAAACAATTTGTGGAAAGAGCAGCTAATATAATAGTACAAAGCGGTAATGAAGTAGCTACACCAGACGAAGCAAGAGAAATTCTAGGACTAAAAAAGTAAAATAGTAAAGAAAAGAGGAGAATAAAAGATGAAGAAGATTATTGACTTAAGTATCTCAGTTGAAAATAGTTTACCTAGTGATCCACCAAAACAAATTCCGCAGATAGTATATAACAACCATAAGGACACAGCAGAGGAAATGGCAAAGTTTTTTGGGAATGCAACAGTAGATGATTTACCGGGTGGAAATGGATGGGCAATAGAGTATGTAACATTATCAACCCATACAGGAACTCATATTGATGCTCCATATCATTTTTATCCGACTATGAATAGAGGAGAAAGAGCTTGGACTATTGATGAAGTACCTCTAGACTGGTTTTTCGGTCATGGAGTAGTAGTAGATTTTAGAGATAAGCCTGATGGATATAAAGTTACAAGTAAAGATTTTATTGAGTATTTTGAGAAGCTTGATTATAAACTAAAAAAAGGTGATATTGTTTTAATAATGACTGGTGCACCTAAATATTGGGGAACAGAAAGATTTTTAACTGCTGGATGTGGGATGGGTAAGGAAGCTACATTATGGTTAATAGATCAGGGAGTAAGAGTTATGGGTACAGATGGATGGAGCTGGGATATACCACTGCCATTAACAGGAGAGGAATTTAATCGTACAGGGGATAGTTCTATTATTTGGGAAGGGCATAGAGCAGGTATGGAAGAAGCGTATCTTCATATAGAGAAACTTACGAATCTTGAACAACTGCCTATAATCGGATCTGAAATAATCTGTCTTCCAATTAAAATTAAGGATGCAAGTGCAGGATGGATTAGAGCTGTTGGAGTAATAGAGGAATAAAAACTGATAATTAAACCTTAGGTATATAAACTACAAATAAAAATATAAAGGTGGTAAAAAAATGAATGTGCAAATTATCTTCAGTATTTTCTTTATTGTATTTGCAGCAATAATGGTCGGTGCTGGAGTATATAGTAAGAAGTGGGTATCTGACACTTCTGACTATATACTGGCAGGAAGAGAAGTAAGTTTATTAATAAATATTATGGGAGTAGCAGCCATAGGTTTTGCTGGTACAACAGTATCCTTAGCACCTGGATATTCTATTTTATATGGAATCAAAGGATCTCTTATATGGGGAATTATATATTCAGCTTTAGGTCTTATGTTTTATGGACTAGTATTTTCAAAATTCATTAGGATAAATGGAGCTCAAACCCTTCCAGAATATTTGGAAATGAGATATAGTGGAAAGGTAAGAAATGTAGTTGCTGCAGGTACTATTATAGGATTATGCGGTATATTGGCTAATAATATAATGTCTGTAGTTGGAATAGTTTCTGGGTTTGTAGGTTGGTCACAAGGCATTGTTCTTGCAATAGTTTTTGCTATAATTTTAGTATTTACCTATATCAGTGGTTTGTGGGCAGCTACAATAACAGACTTCTTCCAAGTATCTGTAGGTATTATAGCAATTCCTTTATTTTTAACTATGACTGTTCAAAGATATGGAGGAATTGATTTTCTACAGTCAAACTGGGGAGGAGTAAATGTATTTACAGAAGGAATTGCTGGCGGAAGTATGGGAATTGCGTCATTTAAATATCCAAGTGCATTAACCTTTGTTTTACTTTTCGGAGCTGCCTTAGTTTGGGGGAATAATTATTATTGGATGAAAATTGCTTCCTGTAGAAGTGAAAAGGTAGCAAAGAAATCATTTACTATAGCAGGAATATTATTAATAACAGTATTTATGATCCCTTTGGCATTTATAGGTGCATATGCAGGAACAGTAACACCTGAATCATTTACCCTTGGCGGAGGAGCAAACCTTCCTACAGCAGCATATGGAGTATTTGCAAGCTTATTTCCACCAATCGTATCATCTTTCTTTATTATAGGTTCTGTAGCTGCATCTATCTCTACAGCATCTACAGCTGCAATAGGAGCATCGTCAACTGCTACTAGAGATATTTACCAAAGAATGATTAATCCTAAAGCGGATACTAAAACAACATTAAAGGCAAGTAAGATAATAATGTTATTAGTAGGAATATTAACATGGGTATTATGCTACTTCCCTGGAGGACCAACTTATTTATTTGCTTTTGCCAATGCTTGGTTAGTACCACCTGCAGTATTGCTTTGCTTCGGAGCTATTTGGCCTAAATTCAATTCAAAAGGAGCATTGTGGGGAGTTTTAGCAGGAATGATATCAATGGCGGTTTTAACATTGACTGAACTATTAGGAATATTTAGTGTTGGGAAATGGACTCATTTGGCGATTGTAGGATTTATTGTAACAGTTGTAGTAGGACTTTTAACTAATGGATCTAAATCGTCTAAATATTATGCTCAATCAGATTGGAAGGTTAAGGCAAGTGAAGGAAAAAGAGAAAAAGTGACATTAGATAAAATTGACATACAAGTGTTAGAATTAATAAGAAATGGACATATATATATGGCAGATATAACAGATGCATTAGGCGTAGACTCTAAAACATCAAATATATCAATTGAAAAATTGGACCGTGGAGGTTATATTGAGAGAGCAGGTTTAACAGGAAGTAAGTTCTATGAATTCTATGCAACGGAAAAAGCAGACCAAGTATTATCAACTTTAGTGGGAAAAGAAGCGGAAATGAATCAGGCAGGGTTAAATTCAATTTATGTTGGACTACTAAAGGTTGCAAAGGAAGCTCCTGAAAGCGTAAATAAATACGTAAAGGATCAACAATGGAAATCATTAAAAGTATCAAGCGTAACCAGTCATTTAACAAGACAAGGATATATTTTAGAAAAAGGCTTGTTTAAGAGAAAAATTCATGTAACACAAAAAGGTATAGAAGCAGTTAAGAAATATAGTTAATAAAATAAAGAAATCTATAAAGAAAGCTCTATATAGATTTCTTTATTTTATTTTTATGATAAGATATAGATAACAATAGCTATTGTCTAAATTCCATAATAAATTGGGGACAGACATCTAAATAGAAAGATAACTGACCAAAAAACATAGAATACAAAAAATGCCAGTACACACTAAAATTTTTAATATGAATACTTACCTCTTGCCAAGCACGAAAAAAATTAATTGGAATAAAATATACTATTAGGTCAATAATCGTAATGAGAAATTAATTTGAGAGGTGAGATTTATGTGTTGTAGGATATGTGGTAGTGATAAGGTAGTTACAAATCTACTAAGCCAAGGCATTTGCAAAGAATGTATGGATGAAATTGCAGGGACATCTGTATTTGATGAAACCTATGATTGGTATAAAAACATTATTAGAATTTTATTAGGATATTACATATCGGAGAAGCACCAACTAAACCCTGTAAATTAATACAGGGTTTTTTAAATTTATGGTTTATATATTGATAAAAGTGATATATAATAAGTAAGAAAATTTATTTTTGATTAGGAGGATGATGTTTGGGAATGAAAACTCCCGTATTTGATGCGTTAAAGAATTTAATGGAAGAAGATAGTGTATTTTTTCATATGCCTGGGCATAAAGGCAAGAATACATCAATTAATTGGGGTGACTATATACCTTATATAGACACAACAGAAACAGAAGGCATGGATAATTTGCTAGACCCAAGAGGCATCATAGAAGAGAGCCAAAAGTTAGCAGCTAAGGTCTTCGGTGCAAAATATACTCAATATGCAGTAAATGGTTCAACAGGGAGCATATATATAGCCTTAGCTACAATAACGAAGCCAGGGGACAAGATATTAGTTCAAAGAAATTGTCATAAAGCAGTATATAATGCTATGATATTAAATAGATTAAATCCGATTTATATGTATCCAAATTATAATGAAGAGCATCATGTAATGACAGGTTTAGATTCAAAGGAAATAGATGATATTTTAACTGAGGATGAAGAGATTAAAGCAGTAGTTATAACATATCCAAATTATTATGGAGTATGTTCTGATTTAGAAACAATAGCAAAGATAGTTCACAAGCATAATAGGATACTAATGGTGGACGAGGCCCATGGACCTCATATGACCTTTTCAGATAGACTTCCTAAGCCGGCATTAGAATGTGGGGTGGATATAGTAATTCATAGTACACATAAAACTATGGCAAGCTTTACCCAAACATCAATGATTCATGTAGGAACAGATAGAGTGGATTTGAACAAGCTTAGAGATAGGTTTCAACTATATACAACTACTTCTCCTTCATATTTATTTACTGCATCAAATGAAGTTGCTACAGTTTATATGGATACAGATGATGCAAGAAAAAAATTAGATTGGAATATATCTAAATGTGAAGAAACAATAAAAAGACTCAATGCCATAGATAGAGTATTTGTATTTACTGGAGATGAAAATGATAAAACAATATTTGCTAAAGATAATACAAAGATATTATTTAGAATAGATGGTATGAGAGGCTCTCAAGTAAAGAAACAATTATATGCTAAATATAATATAAGGTTAGAAATGACAGATTATTATTATGCATTAGCTCTTACATCTTTTATGAATGAAGAAGAAGATTATGAAAGACTAATAGCAGCTGTTGAAGATTTGGCTAAGACTGCACCTTATGATGACATAACTCCTGTTAGTATCAAAATGCCAACACCAAATATTGTAATGCCTATATATGAGGCGTACCATAGCAGCAAGAAACAAGTAGAATTAAAATACAGCATAGGAAAAATATCTGCTACATCAATTATTCCATATCCACCGGGAGTACCATTAGTAGTTCCAGGTGAGGAAATAACTCAGGAATTATATGAGCAAATCACTTTCTTAATGGAAAACGGTATAGAAATAGTAGGGCTAATGGGCTATAATAAAGATAGATTAGTTGTAGTAGAATAAGTAGTGGAATAAGAAAGGAAGATATTTGGTGAGAGGAACTTTTATAACCTTAGAAGGGCCAGATGGTTCTGGTAAATCAACTATAATAAAACTAATAGGGAATTATTTAAAAGATAAGGGCATAGAATTTGTAATGACTAGGGAACCAGGAGGTACTTTAATAGGTGAAGAAATCCGCCATATTATCTTAGATGAGAAAAACATTAATATGGGAGCCGAAACAGAGGCTTTGCTCTATGCAGCATCTAGGGGACAGCATATTCATGAGAAAATATTACCTTCTTTAGAAGCTGGAAAGATTGTGCTATGTGATAGATTTGTTCTGTCAAGTTTAGCTTATCAAGGAGTAGGTAGAGACCTGGGAATAGAAAAGGTAAAGGCTATAAATGACTTTGCAATTAAGGGAGTAGAGCCTGATTTAATCCTTTTCTTTCATGTTGACCCAGAAGTTACTTTAGAGAGAAAGATTGAAAATGGTGGGGACAGATTAGAAAAAGAAGGCAATGGTTTTCATAGAACTGTTTATGAAGGATATATGGAGCTTTTGAAAATGTACCCTAAAAATATAAAAATTATAGATGCTACTAAATCAATAGAAGAGGTTCTTAGGGAAAGTATTAGAGAAGTTGAAGATTTACTGACTAAGAAAGGGGAGATGATTGTATGAAACTCGTAATATGTATAGTCCAAGATCAAGATGCAGGAGCCTTAATTGATGATTTAACAGAAAAAAATTTTAGAGTTACAAAACTATCATCAACAGGAGGATTTTTAAAATCAGGGAATACTACACTTTTAATAGGAGTAGAGGAAGAAGAATTACCTTCTGCAATAGACATAATAGAGGAAAATTGTAAGACTAGGGAAATCACTACATCTCTCCTTACAGTTACAATGCCAGGAGATACTTATATACCATTTCCATTAGAAGTAAAGGTTGGTGGAGCAACAGTATTTATACTTGACGTAGAGAAACATATTAAAATATAAGGAGTGAGTTCTTTGAAACTTATTATTGCCATAATTCAAGATGAATATATTACAAAAGTTATAAGAACTTTAATGGAAAATAAAATAAGGACGACAAAACTGTCCTCGACAGGTGGCTTTCTAAAATCAGGAAATACTACACTTTTCATAGGAGTAGAAGATAATGCAGTAGATAATGTAGTAGAATTAATAAGAAAAGAATGTGCTAGTAAGAAAGTAAAATCGGGAAATGATGAAATAACTGTCGGAGGGGCTAACCTATTCGTAATGGATATAGACAAATATATGAAGATATAGGACTGAGTAATATGGATTTTAATCAAATAATCGGACATGAAAAGCAAATAGAGGCTTTAAAAAATTCCATAAAAAATGGAAACATCAGCCATTGTTATTTATTTGAAGGAGAAAAAGGCTTAGGGAAAAGGAATTTGGGCCTAGCCTTTTCTAAAACCCTTTTATGTAAAGAAAAACAAGATGAACCATGTAATAGATGTAGTTCATGTATAAAGTTTGACAGTGGAAATCATCCAGATTTTAAACTTCTTTCCCCTGAAAATGGTATTATTAAAAAAGATGAGATTGAAAAATTGATTAATTCAATGGTGACTGCACCTTTTGAAGGAGAAAGAAAAGTATTTGTTATCGATGATTGTGATATGATGAGAACAGAAAGTCACAATGCATTATTAAAGACATTAGAGGAGCCTCCTAAGTATGTAAATATTATTTTAGTAACTTCTAGTAGCAGCAAATTATTACCAACTATATTATCTAGATGCCAAATAATTAAATTTTATCCATTGGCTATTTCTAAAATAGTAGATTTATTGATAAGGGATTATGGAATTGATGAAAATAAGGCTAATTTTATTGCAAGTTTCACCAAGGGGTCTGTGGAAAAATCCATAGAATTAGCTGAAACAGATAGTTTTTTTGATAAAAGAGAAGAGATTATAAAAATAATAGATAGTTTAATAAAAGGTGATAAGACAAAGGCTATTTCTTCCATAGCTTTCTTTAGTGAAAATAAGGAAAATATTGGGGAAATATTAGATATTATTTTATATTGGTTTAGAGATTTACTTATTTATAAAGAAATCGGGGATACATCTTTATTGATAAATAAGGATAAACTCCATATGTTATCTGAAGAATCCTTTATGGATTTAAATAGAATTAATGATATAATATATAAGGTAGAAGATACAAAAATAAATATTAAGAGAAATGTTAATTTTAGTCTATCTATAGAAACTATGCTTCTAAGTATATAGGAGGAATTAATTAATGGTAACAGTAGTAGGAGTGAGGTTTAAAAAGGCGGGAAAAATCTATTATTTTGACCCTGATGATATAGATGTTAAGTTTAATGATTTTGTAGTAGTAGAAACAGCTAGAGGAATAGAATTTGGACATGTAGTAGTAGGAGCAAAAGAAATCGAAGAAAGCGAAATAGTAGCTCCATTAAAAAAGGTTATTAGAGTAGCCTTAGACGAAGACTTTGATATTCATAGGGAAAATAGAAGAAAAGCAAAAGAGGCTTTAGTTATATGTCAGCAAAAAGTCGAAGAACATGGGTTATCCATGAAATTAGTAGATGTAGAATATACCTTTGATAATAATAAAGTAATATTTTATTTTACTGCTGATGGCCGAGTGGATTTTAGAGAATTAGTAAAAGATTTAGCTGCTATATTTAAAACTAGAATTGAACTTAGACAAATAGGAGTAAGAGACGAAGCAAAAATGGTAGGTGGTATAGGACCTTGTGGTAAGGTAGCATGTTGTGGACAATTCCTAGGTGAATTTGAACCTGTATCTATCAAAATGGCTAAGGAACAATCTCTATCTTTAAATCCCACTAAAATATCTGGACTTTGCGGAAGACTTATGTGCTGCTTAAAATATGAGCATGATGTATATGAAGAGTTATTAGTGAATATGCCTCAGATTGGAGCCATAGTCATTACGCCAGAAGGCAGAGGAACAGTCGTAGAGACTTTTACATTGCTTGAGAAGGTAAAAGTAAAGGTAAGACTAAAGGATAATACTGATGATTTATTATATTTCCATATAAGGGATATTGAAAATACTGGAGAAGTAGATTCAGCGTATGAAAAAATAACAGAGTCAACTAATGAAACAATAGAAGAAGTAGAAATTGATATTAAATCTTTGGAAGATTAATAAAAATTAAATAAATTTAAAACCCCTTTTAATATTCATTGAAATCTGTTAAAATTAAATCGTAATATTAAACAAGCATAATAAGGGGGTGAAACAATTGGCACATAAAATTCATGATGACTGTATTGCGTGCGGCGCTTGCCAAGCAGAATGTCCAGTTGACGCTATATCTGCAGGAGATATCTATGTTATAGACCCTGAAAAATGTATTGACTGTGGCGCATGTGCTAACGTTTGTCCAGTAGATGCACCTAAAGCAGAATAATACTTAAAAAAAGACCCTATAGGGTCTTTTTTGGTACAGGACAAGATATGAAATAAGTATCATTTTTCGTGCCAGGCACCAAAAATGATACTTATTCAATATTCTGAAAACTAAAGGAGAAAACTATGATAAGAGAAAAGGAACGAATTGATATTGTTCCAGGAACTGAGCTTAAAATAATACAAAATAAAGAGAAGTTTTCCTATGGTACAGATGCCATATTTTTATCTGATTTTGCTAAAGCAAAGGGAACAGTCATAGATTTAGGTACTGGAACGGGAATAATACCTTTGAGGCTATATGCAAAGGATAAAGTGGATATAATCTATGGTGTGGAGGTTCAGAAAGAAGTAGCTGAAATGGCAAAAAGGTCTATTAAATTAAATGAATTAGATCAAAAGATTGTTATTTTACATATGGATTTAAAGGATTTATCAACTAGGTTTGACAAGAATAGTGTAGATACCATAGTAACAAATCCGCCATATATGAAGGCTGGAGGGGCATTAGTAAATCCAGAAGAAAACCTTGCCATATCCCGCCATGAAATAGCTTGTACCCTTGAGGATATAATTAAGGCTGCCAACTATTTATTAAAACCATTGGGGAAATTTTATATGGTACATAGACCAGATAGATTAGTAGATATAATTTATCTACTTAGAAAATATAAAATAGAGCCAAAATACATAAAGTTTGTTCAAGGAAAAATCCTTAAGAAACCAAATTTAATTTTAATTGAAGCTGTGAAAGATGGAAAACCAGATTTGAAATTTTATGATCCACTTATTGTATATAATGAGGATGGAACATATAATGATGAGATATACAAAATATATGGAATGGAGAAATAAGATGGAAAGAGGAATTTTATATATATGTCCTACTCCCATTGGGAATCTTGAAGATATTACACTTAGGACCATAAGAATATTAGGGGAAGTTAATTTAATAGCTGCTGAAGATACTAGACATACTATTAAGCTTTTAAATCACTATGATATTAAAAAAACCCTGACATCTTATCATAAGTATAATATAAAAGAAAAGGGTATTGAATTAATAGAAATATTAAATGGGGGACAAAGCATTGCTTTGGTGTCCGATGCCGGGATGCCAGGTATATCAGATCCCGGAAGAGAACTTATAAAACAAGCCATTGATGAAGGTATAGAAGTAATTGCCCTGCCAGGAGCCACAGCTTCTATTACTGCTTTAGTTATATCAGGATTGTCAACGGACAAGTTTATATTTGAGGGGTTTTTATCTTCTAAAAAGGGAGAGAGGAAAAAGGAACTTGAGAAAATTAAAGAATATAGACAAACAACTATTATTTACGAAGCACCCCATAGATTAATAAGCTTATTAGAAGACATGGCAGATATATTAGAAGATAGACAAATTTCTATTTCAAGGGAGTTGACTAAAAAATACGAAGAGACCTTTCGAGGAACCGTAGTTGAAGCTTTGGAAAAATTCCAAGGTTCTGGAGTAAAGGGTGAATTTGTTATAATAGTTGATGGAAATCATGAGGAAAAACAGGCTGAGGAAATAGATATAGCTTTATTATTAGAAGAATATATAAGTGAAGGATGTACAAAGAAAGAAGCAGTAAAAAAAATATCAGAAGAATATAATATACCAAAAAACTTAGTATATAAGGAAAGCCTAAAACTCAATTAACAATTAGCATAAGCAGGAAACCAAAATCATGTTTTTCGATTTTGTGTTCTTCTCTTAGTTTGTTTATCTAGAGAACAAAGAACAATTAAAAGATAATAAGAAAGGTTTTCAATTGTGTTCATTGTTTAAACATTGTTAATTGTTGACTGTTAATTGAAAGGTCGGTGATTATTATTTATAATCTACATAATGAATTAAAGGAAAAAGTAGCTAGCTTAAATAATTCAATACGAGATAAATATAAGGAAGTATTTTCCCTAGATAAAGAGACCTTAAGAGGATTTATAAAGGAAAATATAGGTTTCATTGAGCCTATGAAGAAGCTGGAGAACAATCATTTGGCTCTATATGAAGCAAAAGGTGGAATTGTAGGGGTAGATGGTTCTACCAATAGAATAGGTGGTGCATATCCTCATTTTGTAGATATATTTCAAGGATTGGCGAAATCAACAATAATTGAAAATAAACCTATATTCAAAGCAGATATATATAGTCCTTTATTTTCGGATACAGAAGAAAATATATTGGAGGAAGATGAAAAAGTAATAGCAGATAAGAGAAATAGAATGTTAGCTAGTATAGAAGTAGAAGTTGCACTTGAAGCCGCTAAGAAATATAAACCTTATGCAATTCTTATGGATGGTTCTTTAATTAGATATTATATATACTCTTATGATTTATGGATGAACTTACGGGAAGAATGTGAGAAAGAAGGCATACTTTTAGTCGGAGTTATTAAGGATATAAAGACTTCTATTATAGGTGATAAACTAGGAGATATGTATTCTAACTTAAGTATAGATGCTTATGATAGGGAATTGCTATTTGGTCAGCTTAATTATGGTGAAATGATAATTATAAAAGATGAAGTCAATAAGAAAAATAAAGAGGGGGGATATTCTTCTTTATTTATGAGATCCTCTTTGGCACCTACAGTTATAGGAATGGATATTATAGATAGTCAAAATGAGCATATAAAAGAAATGGGGAGATTGGTCTTTACATTGACACCGGAAAATAGCAGAGGTGTGCCCCTATGGTTAGATATAGTGGATAAGGAAGTCAAAATATCAGATGCCATAATGAGAGGTCTCATGGAGAGATATATGGATAGAGATTTATATGAAAGATTTTTTATATCAGAGAGAGCTAAAAGGAACTAAAGACAATTAACAATTGAAGAAGCGACTTGTGGTTGCAAAAAGACCCCAAAGCTAGAATTCAAAAATTGTTAACTATTAATCGTTAATTGAATAGAAGGGGTGATTATATGCAAGTAGTAGGTATTACAACACAACAGGAAGTTTTTGTAGGTTCTAAGACTAGGAATTTTAGGATAAATGAGTTTTTAATAATAGAAGACCCATATCAAAATGATTTAATGGGAGAAGTTGTGGAGGCTAAGACCTTTAATAGATATATTCCCTTAAATATAGCAGGGGATTTTGTAGATGCTTCTGTTTTAGAATCTCTAAAGACCTTAGGATATAATATTGATGAAGAGACTATTTATATAGCAAAGGTAAGGCTTTTGAATGAAGCCCTATATCCAGTACAAACAGGATCAGATATTAGGTTGCCAGAGTTTCATGAAGTCAAAGATTTAATGCTGAAGACTAAAAAAGAAGATGGATTAGTTCTTGGAGTTATTAGAAATACAGATGACATGGCAATAGGTATGGATGAAGAATATAAAAATCTTCTATATACATTTGAAGAAAAAGGATTATGCCCCCAAAGAGAGATTCCATATATCTTAGATATAAGATCTATGCATCACTATCCTCATATAGGTGTATTTGGAGGTTCAGGCTCAGGTAAATCCTTTGGACTTAGAGTACTGTTAGAAGAATTGATGAAGCAAAATATTCCCACAATAGTATTAGACCCTCATTTTGAGATGGATTTTAGTCAAGTAGCTCCATATTTAGAGGGAGATACAATGGATTTTGAAGACAAATTTAAATGTCTCCAAGTAGGATATCATGTAGGAGTAAAATTTGAAGACTTAAGTGCTCAAGATTTAAAGAATTTACTAGATGCCGCTTCAAATCTTACTGATGCTATGAGCAATGTAGTGGATATATTGTTTAAGAGGAAAGATTCCATGCATAGTTTTTATACTAGATTACAAATGCTTACTGATGCCCAAGAAGAAGGTTCTGTTGATAGAATTGATAATAGGATTAATTATGCTGATTCAGATGAGGAAAAGAAAGCATGGGAGAGAAGAAAGGAAGTTTATCTAAAATATGATAAGACATGTCCATATAACTCCGTAAAAGGGATAATGTGGAGATTAAAAAGATTGGATAACGAGGGAGTATTTTCTAAGGATATACGTGAGATAGAAGAAGGACTTCAAATGAGTAAACTAATGGTAATTCAGGGTAACACTAGAATATTACAAGTCTTTAGTACCTATTTATTAAACAATCTTTATCATAAAAGAAGAGACTATAAAGATGCATTATATAAAAAGACAACGGCAGAATATTTTCCTCCTTTCATAGTAGTTACAGATGAAGCTCACAATTTTGCACCGAAGGGATATGATTCTCCATCTAAATCAATATTAAAGGAAATATCTCAGGAAGGTAGAAAATATGGAGCATTTCTAATTTTAGCAACTCAAAGACCTACATTATTAGACGAAACCATTACAGCACAGCTAAATACTAAGTTTATATTTAGAACTGTTAGAGCATCGGATATACAGACCATAAAGGAAGAAACAGACCTTACAATGGAAGAAACAAGGAGACTTCCATATTTAAGAACAGGAGATGTGTTTATTTCCTCTGCTTCAATGGGAAGAACTATATTTGCTAGGATTAGGGCTGCTATTAGCTCAAGTCCTCATACTGAGAATCCATTTGATGAATTGAAAAATAAGGGAAAAGAAGATGATGAAAAATTTATGAAGACTATAGCTGGAAAATTTCCCATAAATGATACAGATTTGGTTCATATTATAATGGAAATAGAGAAGGAAGCAAATATTACTATGACCGTAGATTCTTTAGAAGATAGGCTAAAGCAAATGGTAGATAAGGGATATTTGAAGAAAGAAGAAACTATTTTTGGATATAGATATAAAGAGATATAAAAAGATTAGGTTCCTTTTAAGGAACCTAATCTTTCTACTTTAATATATATACTTTAACTTTTCTTCTTCCAAATCTATTAACTGCACTAGAATTTTCAAAGAATAAATCAATTTTATTTCCTTTGATTGCCCCTCCTGTATCTTCTGCTACAGCAAAACCATAATCTTTAGTTCCATCAAGGCTTTGAACATAGAGTTTCGTGCCTAATGGTATTACCCTAGGGTCAACAGCAGCCACACCTGGTCTAGCCTTTGTACCTGAGGCTGTAAGACCATAATATTTGTCACCAGGTGATTTTCCACAGCTTTCATATGACAAATCATAAGCAGTGGCTGTCATAGTCATAGCATTCCTATAGCTAGTATTACCTCTGGACGTGACAATTAAATCCTTAGTGCCCTTTTCTATAATTTCAGAAACTGGTTGGTTAACTATTTCTTCTTTTACGAATTCAGTTGAATGGAGTTCACCATTGATAAATTCCTTTTTATAATAGGATTTTCTAAGTCCATTTTTACCATCTTGGACAACTTTTGATGTTCCTATATCCATTTTATTATTTTTACTTACAACTTTTTCAAAAGGAATAATATCCTCAACGGCTTCAACCACCTCCTCAACCTTAAAAATCTCAATCTTTGTGCCATTTACAATTGTATCATCTAATTTAGGAGTAGTAAAATCATTTTCTCCCAATACAATTCCTTTATCGTCTAGTACTTCAGCTACTGTACTATAAACTGATTTTACATCAATCTCTGAATCTACTGATGCAATAGTATATGACTTTGGATTTTTTATAACTATATTCATATTGTCTTCAAGTTCTGTGTCTAAATCTACATTAATGTAAGCCCCTTCATCAAATGGGATGGATTCTTTTTTAAGTAACTCTCCCACAGTTCTGGAGTGTGAAGCAATTTCCTTAACTTCATCTTCCAGTTGTAAAGTAATATTAACTTTACTACTTTGGTACAAATAAAACCCTAAAGATACAGTTACAGCTATAGCGAGGGCAGTCAAGATTATAGACTTTAAAGTCTTGTTGACTGTAAAATTTTCCATAATATACCTCCTATAATTTAACTATTCTAGTATTGTAATCAAAAACTTATTTTTTGTCAAATTTTTGGTACAGTACACATAATATTCAGACAACAACATTATGTTTCTTTATTTATATATGAATATCATATACAATAACTGGAAAACTATTCATAAAAGTAGAAAAATTAATTATTTAGTTGACTAGAACTTGTAGTTAGAGTATAATAATGTATCAAATAAGAAAAGATATAATAATTGTAATTTTAATATAATTGTAGATAAATATAAGGTGTGGAAGGGAAGAGTAGGATTAAGATTATTCTATAGAGAACTGGGTCAGGTGAAAGCCAGTGATTAATATTATTCCGAAGATGGCCCCAGAACCTTACAGTCGAAGATTTTAGGCTGTAACGGAAGCAGACGTTATACTGCAAGGTTTTTAACCTAGTGAGGTCTAGATCGTAAGATTTAGATAAATTAGAGTGGTACCACGAAGACAATATAGCCTTCGTCTCTATACAGAGATGAAGGCTTTTTTATGACCTAATACAGCGAACGACAGGTCCTAACGGACACTACTGAATTATACCCTACGGGGTAGAGAGAGATTGTGAGGCTGATGTAGGTCTGGTTTTTTAGTTATTTATTAGCAATTGAATAATAGGAGGTATTTAGGATGAAAAAATATTATTTAACGACACCAATTTATTATCCATCTGATAACTTACATATAGGCCATACCTATACAACAGTTGCAGCAGATGCTATAAAGAAGTTTAAAAAAATGCAAGGTTATGATGTATATTTTGTAACAGGTTCAGATGAACATGGCCAAAAGATTCAAGAGAAAGCTAAAGAAAATGGAGTTACACCAAAGGCTTATGTTGATAAGATAGTAGCAGATATAAAAGCATTGTGGAAGACTTTGGAGATAGACTATGATACTTTCATAAGAACTACAGACTCTCATCATGAAAAAGCAGTTCAAGAAATATTTACAAAACTATATGAAAAAGGTGAAATATATAAATCAAAATATGAGGGACATTATTGTACTCCATGTGAATCATTCTGGGCAGAATCTCAACTAGTAGACGGAAAATGTCCAGATTGTGGCAGAGAAGTTCATCTTGCAGAAGAGGAAGCATATTTCTTTAAGCTTTCAAAATATAGAGATAAATTATTAGCTCTTTATGAAGAAAATCCTGAATTCATTCAACCTGAATCAAGGAAAAATGAGATGGTAAATAACTTTTTAAAGGATGGCCTAGAAGATTTATGTGTATCTAGAACAAGCTTTGACTGGGGAATTAAAGTTCCTTTTGATTCATCCCATGTAGTATATGTATGGATAGATGCATTATCCTGCTATCTTACAGCTTTAGGCTATGGTACTGATGATGATAAAAACTTTAGAGATTTCTGGCCTGCAAATGTTCATTTAGTAGGTAAAGAAATAGTAAGATTCCATACTATAATCTGGCCAGCACTTTTAATGGCAATGGATTTAGAATTACCAAAGAAAGTATTTGGTCACGGTTGGATATTATTTGAAGATGATAAAATGTCTAAATCAAAGGGTAATGTAATATACCCAGAGCCAATAATCGAATTATATGGTATAGATGCATTTAAATATTTTCTTCTTCGAGAATTTTCATTTGGTCAAGATGGTTCTTTCCACAGGGAGAAATTCTTACAAAGGCTTAATTCAGATTTAGCTAATGACTTAGGAAACCTAGTTAGTAGAACGATTACAATGATTGAAAAATATAATGATGGTATAATTCCTAGTCCTGTTAAGGAAGGGGAATTTGATAATTCTCTAAAAGATTTAGGAAAAAATGTAGCTATCAAGGTAGAGGAATATATGGAAAAATTAAATTTTTCAAATGCATTAGAGGAAATATGGAAGCTAATTAGAAGAACAAATAAATATGTAGACGAGACTCAACCATGGATTTTAGCTAAGGAAGAAGATAAAGAGAGATTAGATACTGTATTATATAATTTAGCTGAAAGTTTAAGAATTACATCTATATTGATTAAACCATTTATGGAAAAGACTTCATTGGAAATAAGAAAACAACTTGGATTAAAAGATGAAATACTATGGGATGATGCTAAGATTTGGGGAAAACTACAAACGGGTACAAAAGTAGAAAAGGGAAATATTATATTTCCAAGACTTGATATAGAAAAAGAATTAGTTAAATTAAATGATGCGAATCAAAAACTTATAGATTTAAGAAGTAAAGGAAAGAAGGTTAATAAAGTGGAAGAATCAAAAGAAAAAGTAGAAGAAAAGGTAGAAGAAATCACAATAGATGAGTTTGATAAAATAAAATTAAAAGTAGCAGAAGTTATATCTTGTGAGAAACATCCTAAAGCAGATAAACTATATGTATTACAATTAAAATTAGGTGAAGAAGAACGCCAAGTAGTGTCTGGTATAAAAGAGTATTATTCACCAGAAGATTTAGTGGGTAAAAAGGTAGTAGTAGTTACAAATTTAAAGCCTGTAAAATTAAGAGGAATAGAATCCAAAGGAATGATATTAGCTGCAGAAGATAAAAATGGTAAACTTAGTTTATTATCAACCTTAGAAGATTTAGAGTCAGGGGCTATAATATCATAATAGAATGGTAAATTAAATTCCTACGGGGGTGTTAGTATGGATATGGTTAAACCTTTTATCGAAAAGATATTATATCCTGTCATGGAGAAGAAAAATGGTAATAGGATAAGAGAAAACATAGAAGAACTCCTTAAATCCGAAAAATTAGATAGTACTCGACTGAAAAAGTTACAAGAAGATAAACTAAGAAAACTTTTAATGGAATGTATAGAAAATATTCCAGCTTATAAGAAATATGATTATTTATTAGATGAGATTAAATCCGACGTAAAATCTGCTTTTTTAAAGTTTCCTGTATTGAATAAAGTTGATTTTAGAAATAATTCTGAGGACTTTTTAAATAGTACAATACCAAGATCTAAGTTGATACCTAATATTACTGGTGGTTCAACTAGTGAACCAGTTAAGTTTTTTATGGATAGGCACACTGTAGAATATTATGAGGCAGCAAGATGGCGAGGACTTTCATGGTGGGGAATTACTCCTGGAAGCAGAAGTATAATGCTATGGGGAAATCCATTAGAGTTAAATCAAACTCAGCAGAGAAAATATCGAATGAAGGAAAGATGGCTAAAAAATAGGATAATAATACCTGCTTACTCTTTAAAGCCGGAGTATATGGGAGAATATATGGATATTATGGTTAAATTTAAACCAGAGTATCTATATGGCTATGCTTCAGCTTTATATGCATTTGCATCATTGATGATTCAGCAGAAATTGGAATTGCCATTAAAATTAAAGGCTGTTATTTCTACATCTGAAACTTTACATGATTTTCAAAGGGAAGTTATTGAGAAAGCCTTTAAATGTCCAGTTGTAAATGAATATGGTGCTAGAGATGGGGGAATTTTAGCTTATCAATGTCCCTGTGGAAATATGCATATTAGTGCAGAGAATGCTATTCTTGAAGTTGTTGAACCTAAAACATTTAAACCTTTACCATCTGGCGAAAGTGGTATCTTGTTAGTTACGGATTTAAACAATTTTTCAATGCCTAGATTAAGATATCAAATAGGAGATAGAGCAATCGTAAGTGATAAAAACTGTGAATGTGGAATAGGTTTGCCAATATTAGAGAAAATAGATGGCAGAGAAGATGATATGTTTGTAACTGCAGATGGTGGATTGATTCATGGACATATTTTCAACCATATTTCTCGTTCCATAGATGCAATTCAAAAGTTTCAAATTATCCAATATAGTCCTTTACATGCAGAGCTAAAGATAATTAAAAGAGAAGGATATGACGGAAAAGAAATAGATAAATTTATTTCTGGAGTTAAAGAGCTGTTACCAAAAGCAACAATAGATGTAGAATTTGTTGACGATATACCAGTTACAGCTTCAGGAAAATATAGATATGCTATTAGAAAGTTTGAAATATAATGAAATAAGGGGAAATGAATATGCTTATAGATAGTCATGCGCATCTTGATGATTCGAGATTTGATTATGATAGAGACATGTTAATCAAGAGTCTACAGGATAATGGAATAGAAATGGTTATGAATATTGGTGCGGATTTAAGGTCAAGTATTGCATCTGTATCCTTAGCAGAAAAATATGATAATATATATGCGGCTGTTGGAGTACATCCACATTCTGCTAAGGAAATGGATGGTTCTACTATGGAAATATTAAAATCCTTTGCTAAAAGAGATAAAGTAGTGGCAATAGGAGAGATAGGATTAGATTTCTTTTATGATAATTCTCCTAGAGATATACAAAAAAAGTGGTTTAAAGAGCAGCTTGAACTGGCAAAGGAAGTAGAACTACCAGTGATTATTCATACTAGAGATGCAGCACAAGAGACTTTTGATATAATAAAGGAAGCACAGGACGGAAGACTAAGAGGAGTGCTTCACTGCTATTCTGGAAGTGTAGAGATGGCAAAGGAATATATAAAAATGGGATTTTATATATCCTTAGGAGGACCTGTTACATTTAAAAACTCTAAAGTAAGCAAAGAAGTAGCTAAAGCTGTTCCTTTAGATAAACTTTTAGTAGAGACAGACAGTCCATATTTAACTCCTGAACCATATAGGGGTAAAAGAAATGAACCAATCTTCGTAAAATATGCAGCAGGTGCCATAGCAGAAATTAGAGGGATATCCTTTGAAGAGTTGTCAAAAGCAACTAATAGAAACACTAAGGACTTATTTAAGATTCGCTGAATCTTAAATAAGTCTAATTGACAATAAAAAGGATAAAAAACTAATTATATGAATGATTTTAAGACTTTTAATTGTTAATCATAAACTGTTAATTGTGAATTGATTAAAGGGGTTGTTATATTGATAAAAGAAGTAATAGTAGTAGAAGGAAAAGATGATATAACTGTTGTAAAAGCAGCATTAGACGCAGAAGTCATTGCCACTGGTGGGTTTGGATATAATAAAAATTTCATTAGAACTCTTAAAAATATAGCAGAAAAAAGGGGAATTATTATATTGACAGACCCAGATTATGCAGGCGAGCAAATCAGAAGAGATTTAGTAAAACATATTAAAAATTGCAAACATGCCTTTTTGCCTCAAGGGAAGGCCCTAAAAAAAGGAGATATTGGAGTTGAAAATGCCAATAAAGAAGATATAATAGAGGCTATAAAAAAAGCTAGACCAAACAGTATAGAAAGAACAGAAGAGTTTACAAAGGAAGAAATAATAGCACTTGGCTTAGCTGGCGGAGAAAAGTCAAGGGAGAAAAGAGAAGAATTAGGATATATACTAGGAATAGGGTATGCAAATTCTAAGCAGTTCCTCAATAGGCTAAATAATTTTGGCATAACTAGGAAAGAATTTGAGGAAGCTTTAGAAAGGATTGGAAGAAATAATGGAAGATAAAAGACTTTATTCTCCTAAATATATAAGAGAAATTCTAGAAAGATATGGATTTAAGTTCTCAAAAAGTTTAGGCCAAAACTTTCTAATAGATGGCAATATTGTGCGAAAGATAGTAGACAAGGGAGATATTACATCTAATGATTATGTAATAGAGATAGGACCTGGAATGGGTACTTTAACTGAAGAACTGGCATTAAGAGCTAAGAAAGTTGTAGCTATAGAAATAGACGATACATTGCTTCCTATATTGGATGAGACTATTGGAAAATACAATAATGTTGAAGTAGTACATGGAGATGTATTAGAAATTGATTTACAGAAATTAATAGAAGAAAAACTAAATGGTGGTCCAGTTAAAGTAGTAGCAAATTTACCTTATTATGTGACTACACCAATAATCGCTAAATTAATAGAAGATAATTTAAACTTAGAATCTATTATAGTTATGGTTCAAAAAGAGGTAGCAGAAAGAATGGAAGCTGGTCCTGGCGGTAAAGAATATGGTTCTTTATCTGTCTTTGTTAATTTTTACAGTAAACCTGAAATAGTATTAAAGGTACCTAAGACAGTTTTTATGCCTCAACCTAAAATAGATTCAGCTGTAATAAAGCTTATGATAAATAAGGAATTACCAGATGTAGATAGGGAAAAGTTTTTTAAGATTGTAAAGGCTGCATTTTCTAAAAGAAGAAAAACCATATTAAATTCGTTGTCTACTTATGGTTTTAATATTGAAAAAGAAACTATAAAAGATGTATTAGAAAGTCTAAATATAAGTGCTAATATAAGAGCAGAAAATTTATCTGTAGAAGATTTTATAAAGATTAGTAAAACATTGCCCCCATTAGACATATAATTAAATAAAGTGTAAAAAGGGGGTAAAATTATGCCATCATCATTAGCATATACAAGGAAGTTTATAATACTAAAGAAAGAATTTTCTACCATGGCAGGAAGAAACCCAAAAGGGCATTGCAAACTAGAGATAAAGGGCCTTAGGGGAATGATCAGCGTAAATATTGAAAATGCAGAAGTAGATACTTTTTATAATCTTGTGTTTGTATCCAGTGATAAACTACGTCCTACTTGTGAATTGGGAAAAATATTTACAGATGATTTAGGAAGAGGCAGAGGTGAATATTCCTTCACTCAGAAAGAACTAGAATCCAAAAACTTTCCAATTGATAGGATATCTGGTATCCTAATAATGAGAGATAAACAAGTTTTTCTAGGAGGGTATCTCGGGAAGGAAGATGGAAGTATAGAAAGATACATAGAATCTATACCTTTTAAATCTCAATTGGAATCTGTTCCTAAGGCAATTGAAGAAGTAGTAGAATTAAATAAAGTAGAAGAAGTAGTACAAGAAGTTGCAGAAATAAATGAGATAGTAGAAGTAGAACAGTTTGAAGAAGTTGAAGAAATGGCAGAAATAGAAGAAACTAAGGAGATCCTAAAAGCTCAGGAGACCTCAGAGACTCAAGGGACATTAGAAACACAAGAGACATTAGAGCCTCAGGAAATTGCAGAAATTCAGGAGATTCCAGAAACTCAGGGAGATCTAGAAATTCCAGAGACTCCAAAGATTCAAGATTCTCCAAAAACTCTAGAAGCTTTAGAAATGAAAGTAATAGAAGGATTGGTAAATATAGAGGCAGTAAATCCAATGTATAATATACCCGCAAGAGAACCTAACTATGATGTATTAGTATATGATCCAAAATATGATATACCAGCTATTGAACCTATAGAACAAAATATGCTAGAGGAAGAAGATATTGAAGTAACAGAATATGAAGAAGAACTTCAAGAAGAAATAATAGAAGAAATCATTGAAGAAGAAGTAAATCCAGATATTGACCTTGAGCTTGAAGAGTTAGTTGAAGAATCTATGGAGCCAGATTATAAAACCTTAGACCATATAAGAAAATTAAATCAAAAAAATCAAACGACTAATTATGTATTGAGCATTTTAAGATATTTTCCATATATTGAACCTTTTAGCTATGATCTAAAGGGATATAATTGGTGGCTTGTGGAGCTGGATAAGGAAAATGAATATAGAGCATTCCTCCCATATTTTTCATATATTGTTGGAGGAAATAATAAGGAACCATATAATAGTAATATTGCTACTTGCAATCAACTAATGAATAAATATGGACATTATCTATTTGGCTTATATAATGAGGGAGAAGCAGTAAAATATTTTGTATACGGAATACCAGGCGAATTTAGTGTAGAAGAACATCCATATAGTGGCAGTAATGGATTTAATACTTGGTATAAAGGTAAGAATACAGAAGGATACTGGATTATATATATAGACCCAATGACTGGAAAAGCTGTAAAACCTGCTATTCCAATGACTCCCACGATTTAATAAATATAGGAGGAGATAAGTTAATGAAGAAAACAGAAGATAAGCTAGTGTGTACGGGACATTTACCAGATGAAATATCTATTGAAGATTTAAAGAAATGTTTAAATTTTGAAGAAGAGATTTATCTTTTGTCCAATATATTTAAGGCATTGTCAGACTCTACTAGACTTAAAATAATATATGCATTATCGAAGTCGTCTTTATGTGTATGCGATATAGCTAATGTACTTGAAATGACTCAATCAGCTATATCGCATCAACTTAGAATTTTAAGGGATTTAAAATTGGTCAAGTTCAGAAAAGAAGGAAAACGAGTTATATATTCATTAGATGATGAACATGTACTTGGATTATTTAAACAGGGATTAGACCATGTAAGGCATAAATAAATCCCACAGGGGGACTGTGGGGTTATTTTTGTTTTTTAGAGCATTCAGAACATATAATATCAGAGGCTTCAGCAACCTTTGCTAGTACTGATATTCTCCTTTGCCTTTCTAGTAAAAAAGCTTTTTTAATCGCTTCTGTCTCGTCATATTTAAAATAAGCAGGCGGAAGATTATTTAAAGCAATAGACTTAATATTATGTTCACATTTTTCGTTATCACAGATTTTATAACTATGTTTCATCTCACGAAAAATTTCATCAACTAGAAACTCCATATAATTTTTTATCAACATTATCATCCTTATAAATTAATCTACATAAGAATTATTATATTATTTATAAATATTATTGTCAAATTGATTGTAATTTCTCAGGCTAAAATTTCTTAGTTTAAATTTTATATTATGATTATTAAGGAAAACTATGGGTAAAATATTAGCGTAGAAGTTATTGACATATATACCCGCGAGGGGTATAATTAAATTAGAAATATATTAAAGGAGGAATATAAATGTTTGATGTAACTGTTTATACAAGTAATACCTGCCCATATTGTGTTTCTGCTAAAGACTATTTAAAAGAAAAAGGTGTATCATATACTGAGAAAAATGTTCAAACAGATAAATCAGCTAGAAAAGAATTAATGGCTATGGGACATATGGGAGTTCCAGTATTAATCATTGATGGTGAAGAAATAGTTGGCTTTGACAAAGAAAAAATAGATAGTTTATTAAAAAAATAATTTTAAAAAAATTTAAAAAAGGAAGAGTCATACGACTCTTCCTTTTTTAGTTATGCATTTAATGCAGTCATTAATTTATCTAAATCTAATCCATGTACCATGGCAGCTTCTTCTAAACTTTCCATTTGGCTTGATGGACAACCTACACAACCCATACCAAATCTCATAAGAATTTCTACTGCTTCTGGTTTTTTTCTAATTAGTTCACCAATTAACATGTCTTTAGTAATTTCCATATTTTCTAACCTCCTTCTTTAATTCTTACTACTATAGTAGCATATCTTTTATTTCCTTTCTACCATAATTTATGATTTCACAAAATATAAAAATTATTTAATAATTTATAGTATAAAAAAAATATTAGTGGAGATTACTATATGAGGAGGTGAAATTATGGATAACGATGATAGAAATAGAGACCAAAATAGGGACAGAGATGATTTTAACATTGGTGAAATGTTAATAAGGATTTTGGTTACAGCAATAGTAGTAGCTATAGCAGCATACTTTACTCCAGGATTTACAATAGATGGAATATGGAGTCTATTGTTAGCATCTGTAGTAATAGGAGTACTAGACCACCTTGTACAGAGGTTTACTGGAATTAGTGCCTCGCCATTTGGAAAAGGACTAACAGGGTTTCTAGTTGCTGCAATCATTCTTTATGTTACCAAATTTATAGTTCCTGGATTCAATATATCTGTATGGGGAGCTATAATAGGAGCTCTAGTAATAGGCATAGTAGATGCTATAATACCAGGAAGAGCGATGTAATTAATGTAGGATTTACATGTAAGATGCACAATAAAAAAGATAATAACAAATGATAAAAAATTAAAATGAATAAAACTGGAATTCTTTTCTACCTTTAAAATGTAAGTACAATCATTACAAAGGTAGATAGAATTCCAGTTTTATTTTTGATAAAAAAGGTGAAATTATGGTAATCTATAAGTAAAGCAATATTTATAGATAAAATTAATAAATAATTGTTTACAAATACCCCATAAGGGTATAAAATATATACAAAGAAAGAGAATTAGGAGGTAGTAAAATGATTATAGATTTAACTACAAAAGCTTCAGAAGAATTGTCAAAAGTTGTTGAAGATAAAAAGACTGAAAAACCTTTAAGAATTTATATTGCTAGCTATGGATGAGGTGGTCCATCATTTGGCTTAGCTCTGGATGAGCGTAAAGATGGGGACATAGAAGCTACAGTTGATAAATTTACATTTGTATTAGAAGAAGGATTAGAAGAAAGCTTTAATAAATTTACAGTAGACTATAGTGATAATTGGCTAAGGAGAGGATTCACAGTAATTCCAGATAGAGCTATTGGCGGATGTTAAAATAAAAAAGATAGGGTGACCTATCTTTTTTTATTTTAGGAAATGGGGAAAGTATGATATAATAACAGTTGTAAAAGATAATTGACAAAACCAATTAACAAAAAATAAGGATTAACTAAGAAATAAAAGATTAATTGAGTAGTCTGTTTAATGATTTTTAATGGTTAATTGTGATTTGTTAAATATTATTGATTCTAGAAAGGAAGGTCGGTGATGAAAATGGATTCGGGTCCTGTGCCCAGTAGTATTAAAAACAAAATTTTTAAAATAATAATAAGAGAACCATTTTTATCACTAAACATGGTTCTCTAAATTGGAGGGAGAGCATGGATGAAAGAAGACTTTTAGAATTAATTGAACAAAAAAAATATTTAGAAATTAAAAGAGAGTTATCTGAAATGAATGAGGTAGACGTGGCAGAACTCTTAGACCCATTAGATGCGCATATGACATTGTTAATATTTAGAATGTTGCCTAAGGATTTAGCAGTAGATGTATTTTCGCATTTTTCTACTGAGCAGCAACTAGGTATTATAAATTCTGTAACAGATAAAGAATTAGAGTATATTATGGATGAATTGTTTTTTGATGATATGATTGACTTAATAGAAGAAATGCCAGCAAATATTGTAAAAAAAGTTCTTAAGGCTACTAAAGAAGATGAAAGAAAATTAATAAATCAATTTTTAAAATACCCTGCAGATTCTGCTGGTAGTATAATGACAATTGAATATGTAGATTTAAGAAAGGGTATTACAGTAAAAAAGGCATTAGCCCATATAAAAGAAACTGGATTAAATAAAGAAACCGTATATACTTGTTACGTAACAGATGGGAAAAGAACCTTGGAAGGATTTGTTTCCCTAAGAACCTTGGTTACATCTGATGAAGATTTACTTATAGATGATATAATGGAAGATGAAGTAATTCGTGTAAATACTCATGATGACCAAGAAAGTGTTGCAAATGTGTTTAAAAAATATGGATTTTTAGCATTGCCTGTAGTAGATAATGAGAATAGGCTTACTGGAATCATTACAGTAGATGACATTATGGATATTATGGAGCAGGAAGCAACAGAAGACTTCCAGATAATGGCTGCCATGTCTCCATCAGAGGATGCATATTTAGAAACGGGAGTATTTACTTTAGCAAAACATAGGTTGCTTTGGCTATTAATACTTATGATTTCTGCTACTTTTACTGGTAGAATAATGAGTAAATTTGAAGATGTATTAGCTTCTGTAGTTATACTCAATATATTTATTCCTATGCTTATGGATACAGGAGGAAATTCAGGAAGTCAATCTTCAACTTTAATAATAAGAGGTTTGGCAACTGGTGAGATAACTACACATGATTGGTGGAAGGTTCTATGGAAGGAATTGAGAATTAGTATTATAGTAGGTATAATTTTGTCAATTGTAAATTTTATAAGACTTATAGTTATAGAGCGAATTGATTTAAACATAGCAATTACTGTTTCTCTAACTTTAATAGTAACTGTAATGATTTCCAAGATTGTCGGTGGACTTTTACCTTTAGTGGCTAAAAAGTTTAAAATGGATCCAGCTATTATGGCGGGCCCATTGATTACAACCATAGTAGATGCTTTGAGTTTAATAGTATACTTTGGCATAGCGAAAGTATTGTTAGGAATATAGAAATTGACAATTAAAATATTCAAAAAATAATAGGAGTCTGGAAAACCAGACTCCTATTATTTTTTGAATATAGACGAGCTGTGGAGAATAGGATGTTTATAGTGAATAGTTTTAAAAAGTAGAAACTAAAGGTTTTGATCTTTTAACTATTAATAATTCACTATTAGTTATTGGTTATTCACTATCTTGGGGGTGATAGAATGCTCAATATTATATGGGCAGCTCTAATCATTATTGGATTTGGAGTTGGAATGTTTACAGGAAATCTAGATGGGGTTACTAGTGCAGCCATAAACAATGCTAAATCAGCAGTAGAGCTTGCTATTGGACTTATAGGAGTTATGGCATTGTGGCTTGGGATAATGAAAATAGCAGAGGATTCTGGGCTTATAAGAGGGCTTTCACGATTATTGAAACCAGTTATGGTAATTCTATTTCCAGACGTACCAGCAGAACACCCTGCCATGGGGGCAATGATAATGAATATTTCGGCCAATATATTAGGATTAGGTAATGCTGCGACGCCATTTGGCTTAAAGGCTATGGAAGAATTACAAAGCTTAAATAGGTATAAGGATACGGCGACTAATGCTATGGTTACTTTTCTTGCAATAAACACTTCATCGGTAACATTGATACCGGCCTCAACTATTGCCATATTATCAGCAGCAGGTGCAGCTAACCCTACAGAAATAATAGGACCAACTATAATTGCTACAATCATATCTACAACTGTAGCCATAATTGCATCGAGAGCTTTACAAAGATTACCTAGATATGAAATAAGAAATAATAGAAGATAAGGAGGAATAGATGATGTTCCTTGAAATAATGCAAATTTTATCTAAACTTGCAATTCCTTTTATGATAGTTGGGATTATATCTTATGGAATGAGTAAAAATATTAAGGTCTATGAATCCTTTGTAGAAGGAGCGGCCAATGGATTTACTACAGCAATAAAAATAATACCTTCATTTGTGGCTATGTTTGTAGCCATTGGAGTTTTTAGGGAATCAGGAGCCATGGATCTTTTAATTAAAGGATTGACTCCGATTATGGAAATTTTTCATATACCAGGAGAGGTAGTACCAATGATATTTATGAGACCTTTATCAGGTTCAGGAGCTCAAGGTATAGTAAGTGAATTAGCTACGAACTATGGTCCAGAGTCTTTAATAGCTAGAACAGCAGCAGTAATGATGGGTTCCAGTGAAACTACATTCTACGTATTAGCAGTATATTTTGGTTCAGTATCCATAAAGAAACAAAGACACGCATTATCAGCAGGTTTAATGGCTGATTTTGCTGGATTGATTTCTGCAGTGTATATAACACGGTTATTTTTTAGAGGATAGCAGTTTTAGATTCTTTAATTTTAATAAAATAATAGTCTAGAAAAGGTGTAGAGCATGCTCTACACCTTTTCTAGACTATATATTTTTCCAATTCCTTACTAAATTCCATACTGACTTTTTTGAATTCATATATACTTTCCGTCATCTTTTTAATTTCTTCAGTATAGGATTGTACATTAGCAGAAACCTCTTGAGATGAAGCCGAGTTTTCCTCTGCAATAGCTGCTAAGGATTCTATACCTTGGGATATTGTATTTATATTATTAGTTTCCTTTGTAAGTTCATTTGTCAATTCAATAATTAATTCCGATACCTTTGCTATAGAACTTATAGAAGTATGATTTTCTTCTGCTACAGAATTTAATTTTACATTTTCTCTTTCAAGAATATTGAATTGGTCTGATATATCAAATACAAATCCATCTATATCATTAATAAAGGATTTCAAATTATCATTAATGGTTTGGACTGCTTCCTTAGATCCTTCTGCAAGTTTCCTAATTTCCATTGCAACCACTGTAAAGCCTCTGCCATATTCTCCAGCTCGTGAAGCTTCTATACTTGCATTTAGGGCTAATAAGTTTGTCTGCTCAGCAATCTTCTCTACGGTTTCAACAATATTACGAACTTCAGTTGCTCTATTTTGTAAATTTTGACCCTTAGATTTTACTTGAGAGAATTGCAATAGCACATGATTTAAGCTCTCAGATGTAGATTTCAAGTCTTCAAATCCTTGGTTTATCTGAGTAACTGCTGCTTCTAAATCATCTTTCCCTAGATTTTCTTTTTCAACTACTTCATTTAGAGAAACAATAGAGCTATTTAACTTATATGCTGCCTGTTCAGTTTCATCAGCTTGATTTATAGCCCCTCCAGCAACTTGCTCTACTACATTTGATATTTCATTTGAAGTAAAACTCATATTACTGGAAATCTCAGCGAATTTATCGGCAAAAACATTTAACTCATCTGTAGTTCCTTTATATCCTACAAAATCTGCTTTTATTGATTCCTTTAGATTCTTTATTTTACTGTTAATATCTTCAAAGAAATCATTAGTAGAAATATCTACTACCATGGATAAATCCTTATTTACAATTTCATCTAAGGAATTATAAATGTATTTAAGAGGTCTAAATAATCCCTTACTAACTAAAAATGGAACAATGGATGAAAGAATTAAAATTCCAGGGAAGGCTATAGATGGGGCTGCAAACTTAGATAACAAAACTCCAGGAATACCTATCAACAGAAGAGACGATAATGCAATTTTTCCCTCCATGTTTTTTATGAATCCAAAAGACAATGCCTTGCTAAATCTGAATTTTCTTTGATAATAAATTTCCTCAGGAAATGTAATGGATATCTTAGTAAAGTCATTTGTCTTTTCTAATGTTTCAACTTTAATATCCTCTTTAAAATATTTGGCAGCACCTTCTAACATTCCATGAAAATAAGAAAACATACCTCTAGATGAACTGTATGTCATATGTGCAGTATATTTGTCTATTGGCTTTATTCCTAAGATAGGTGGATTTGCCCCGGGAATTCTTTTGGTGACCACCATATGAATATCATACATTGCTTGAAGAAAAGAATACAGATTTTTATATCTAAAGAATGCAGGATAAACCTTGGTATAGGTCATTACATTGTGATTACCCATAGTTCTCCATATCTCATCGGAAGTTTTATTCAATTTTTGGGCAATATAATCTAAAAGCCCTAGGGCTATTTTATCTTCAATGTCTTCAGTTGGTGTAAATATTCTATTTGGATTAATGTTGAAGTTTTTCAATGCTTCATTTGTCACGCTTTCCCCATATAGTTCCCTGCAAGTTTGTATCCATGCAGAAACAATAGTACCTTTCACAATTATTCCCCCTTGAGTTACAATTAAATATATTATATCACAAGAATTATCAAAAATCCCAATATTTTGCAGATGCAGTTAATGTAATTACCTAAAAAATAAAGATTTAATGAAAAGTTTTCCAATTATAATTGACAAAACTACTTATTAATAGTATAATAATTTATTTATTTGACAATACATGAATTTTATGATATAATTTCTACATGAGTGACACTTCTTCTGCCCTCGACTGTGGGGAGCAATCAATGGAAGGTGGTTTGCTATATTGGAAAAAGATATATTAATAAGGATTCGTAAAGACATCGAGAAATGTATTGGCAAAAATGTAATACTTCGAGCAAATAAAGGTAGAAAGAAGACGATAGTTAGAGAAGGAATATTGGAAGCGGCGTACCCTAATTTATTTGTAGTAAAAATTAACAACGAATATGACAGTAGTAGAAAAGTATCCTATACCTACACAGATGTATTGACAGGGACCGTTGAAGTAACAGTTTGCTCACAAACTCAACCGCAGGTAAAAATATCTTAAAAAATAACTGTACAATTATTGTACAGTTATTTTTATGTCTTTATTCATTATTTAGGACATTTACGCATATATATCTTCATAGGATGTTAATAGGAAATAATTAGGGGGGATATTATGTCTGTTGAGTTAATAAAAGATGCCTTACGGATTGAAGAATTAAGAGGAAAAGAAAATATCCAAGCCTTGGTAGAAACTGAAATTTATTTGAATCCATCTAAACCAAATGTAAATAAGGTGCTCTGGACAGATGGTACAGTAGAAATACTTAGCACCAAGGTAATAAAGGATAGAATAGTTGTATCAGGAGTAGTAAAGTTTAAAGTAGTCTATAAATCAGAGGAAGAAGCGAATAATATTTATACAATAGATTCCAATGCGGATTTCAGGGAAGAAATAGAGATAGCAGGAATTACAGAAAATATGTCAGCAACTATAGGTTCCAATATTGAATATATAGAGGAAGAAATATTAGATGAAAGAAAATTGTCTCTAAAAGCATTAGTCAGTTTAGAAGGAAAAGTAGAAGAAGTAAATAATATAGAAGTAATTAAAGATATTAATGAAAAACAAAACCTTCAAACATTGAAAGAAACTATTAAATATAAGGAGATTTATGGTAGAGAGACATCCTATGCCATAGTTAAAGAAGCTTTTGAAATAGGTGAAGAAAAACCAGTTGTAGAGGAAATACTTAAAATGTCAATTCAAGCCTATGAAAATGAAGCAACAGTAGTAGATGATAGAATAATAGTATCCGGTATAGTAGATGCAAGAATTGTATACTATGGAGAAGATAAAATTTCAACAGTGGAAGCGGAAATACCTTTTAACCATTTTTTGGAGATACCAGGAGCTATAGCCGAATCACAGGAAGAAGTCATTATTGAAGTAGTAGAAGGCAGCTATGAGCTATTAGAAAATGCTGAAGGTGAATTAAAGGTATTAGATGTAGAAGTAAAACTTAGAATATCAGGTGTTGCTTTCTCAGAAAATCAGAAAGCTTTAATAGTAGATGCCTACTCAACAAAGGAAGAAGTAAAAATAGAAACGGAAGAAATTAATTTAGTAGAAAATATAAATAGTATAATTCATAAAGAAAATATAGTTAAGGACCTATCCCAATATAAAATAAGAGAGATGTATAATATATCTGGATATCCAAGCATTTTAGATGCTAGAATCCAAGATGAGGAATTAATAATAGAAGGTATACTTTCATTAAATGGAATTTATTTAGACGATGAGACAGAAGAAATCGATACATTAAGGGAAGAAATCCCATATAAGTACTATCTGCCTTTAGAAGAAAAAGTCATAGATTCATTAGTAGATATAAGTCTAAATTTAGAATCAATAAAAGCAAATACAGCTAAGGATACATTTATTGTAGAAGCAGTTATTAAACATAAGGTTAAAATCAATAGAAACAGAATATTATCAGTGATAAATTCAATAGAAGAAACGGGAGAAATAATAGATAAAAGAAATCGTCCTAGTATAATTATCTATATAGTTCAGAGAAATGATATATTATGGGATATAGCTAAAAGATATAATACAACCATGGAAGAAATACTACAGGCAAATGAAAACTTAAGTCCAAATAATATAATGCCAGGAGAGAAAATAATCATTGAAAAGACAGTGGATATATCTTTTTAAATTAAACTTTATAATCTTCTAGGAACTATGGTATAATAGAAACGGTAAATTTTCACAAGGGAGAAGTTTAAATGAAAGAAATTATAATGGAATCCTATGGCAAAATTAATCTAGGACTAGATGTATTATATAAGAGGGAAGATGGATATCATGAGATTACCACTATAATGCAGCAAATAGGTCTTAGTGATACATTAGTTATAAGTGAAATCAAAGAAGGCATAAAACTGGATTGTGATAATAAAGAAGTTCCATTGGATTCTACAAATTTAGTATATCTTGCATGGAAAAAGTTACAGGAGAGAACTGGTGTAAATAAAGGAATTAAAGTAAAAATACACAAGAAAATTCCCATAGCAGCTGGATTAGCAGGAGGAAGTACAAATGCAGCTGCTGTTTTAAAGGGATTAAATGAGATTTGGAGATTGGGATTAAGTAAAGAGGAATTAATGGATATAGGTGTAGAAATTGGTGCAGATATACCTTATTGTATTATGGGAGGTACTGCATTGGCTGAGGGAATAGGAGAAAAATTGACAGAAGTCAAGGCTTTTAAGGAAAAGAACATACTACTTGTTAATCCAGGGGTAGGTGTTTCAACTGCGGATGTATATAAAAATCTTAAGCTAAATAGCCGGTCAAGAATGAATGTTGAAAAGATAATATCTTCTATAGAAAATGATGATATAAAATCTTTGGCAAATAGTATGACCAATATAATGGAAGAAGTAGTTATTGAAAAACTACCTATTATATTTGAAATTAAAAAAGATATGATGACATATGGAGCGCTAGGTTCTTTAATGAGCGGCAGCGGGCCAACAGTATTTGGACTTTTTGATGATTTAGATAAACTTAATTATTGCAAAAATACCTTAGAAAAAAAATATAATAATGGTGTTGTTATTTTAACAAAGACAATTTAATGGAATGTATATATTACCCATCTTTTGTAAACTATATTAGTTACAGGAGGTGGGATTTTTGTTTTCAAGATTCCTTAGAGTATTAAGAGAAATTATGGATGATTATACTATTTTAATAATAATTTTTGTAGCAATATTTACTTTATTAATTGACAGTAAAAGATATAAACAAAAGGGATATATAAAAGAGTTGAGAATAGTAAAGGCTATATCATATTCATATATAACCATAGGAGCATTACTATATGTATTGTTATTACTAATGTAGGGGGTTAATTATGCAAAGTATATTACTTAAAGATATAGATAAAAATGAAGAAGCTCTAAAAACTATATTTACTGATTGTGAAGATGTAGTATTTAGAAAAATAGAAGTAGGGGATGTCTATAGGATAAAACTTGTTTTAATATATATAGACGGATTAGTAAGTAAGGAATATATTGCAGAGCATGCTATTTATTCTTTATTCAGAGAAGAAGAAATAAAAAAATTTTCCCTTCAGGGATTTAAATCTTCCTTAATAGATGTAATATCGAAGGAAGCACTATCAACTATAGATATTAAAGAAGAGTTTCACATGGACAATGTAATAAATGCTGTACTCTCTGGTGATACTGTAGTTCTGATTGATAAGGTAGATAGATGTATTATATTTGATTCGAAGGGTTGGCCTTCAAGAAGTGTTCAAGAGCCACAGACAGAAACAGTAGTTAGGGGACCGAGGGATGGATTTGTAGAGTCTGTAAAGGCAAATATGAGTTTAGTAAGGAGAAGAATAAAAGACCCTAATCTAAAGATTAAGATGCATAAAGTAGGGAGAAGATCTCAAACAGCTATTGCAGTAATGTATATAGCTGATATTGTCAATGAGGATTTAATAAAAGAAGTTAACGAAAGATTAAAGTCGGTGGATATAGATGCCATACTAGATAGCTCTATACTGGAAAATTTAATAGAAGATAATTATTTATCTGCATTTCCACAAATAGAGA
This sequence comes from Tissierella praeacuta, assembly GCF_040396155.1. Classification (GTDB taxonomy): domain Bacteria; phylum Bacillota; class Clostridia; order Tissierellales; family Tissierellaceae; genus Tissierella; species Tissierella praeacuta_A. Next base: position 19,454 of record NZ_JBEBOY010000016.1, on the reverse strand, counting down.
ATACAGAAAGACCAGATTCGGTAGCAGCTGCACTATATGAGGGACGTGTAGCCATTATAGTAGATAATTCACCATTTGTCCTAATAGTACCTGCTACAATTGGAACACTTTTACAGTCAACAGAAGATTACTATACTAGATGGCAAGAAGCTCAAGGAGTGAGATTTTTAAGGTTATTAGCAGTATTTTTATGTGTGATGTCCCCTGCACTTTATATATCTATAATTTCTTATCATCCAGGATTATTGCCTACAAAATTAACATACTATTTGGCAGCTAGTAGGATTAATGTCCCTTTTCCAGCAGTAGTAGAGACCTTTTTAATGGAAGTTACCATAGAACTTATAAGAGAATCTGGTACAAGAATTTCTGGACCTATAGGAACTACTGTAGGTATAGTTGGAGGGCTTATTATTGGGCAAGCAGCAGTAGAGGCAGGAATAGTAAGTGCCATTCTGATAATTATAGTGGCAAGCACTACAATAGCTTCATTTGCTATACCTAGCTATGAATTTGCAGCAGGTCTACGGGTCTGGAGATTTATCTTTATCATTTTGGCTGCAATATTTGGATTATATGGGGTAATGTTAGGCGTTATACTGTTAGGGAGCCATTTAATTAAATTAGATAGCTTTGGAGTTCCATTTACATCTCCATATTCAGGTTTTGGTATAGGATCTGGAGAATTAAAGGATACTTTATTCAAAGCACCAATTCAATTTCTAAGAGAAAGACCTACATTTACACATCCTAGAAACAAAAAAAGAATGGGGAGAAGTTGGAAAGATGCAAAGAAATAATAAGATATCAAATAAACAAATAAGGGCATTAGTAGTTTCCACAACTGTAGGCACTGGAATTTTATCTCTTCCAAATAAAATTTCTTTAGTACTGGGTAATGATAGCTGGATAGGAATAATTGTTGCAGGTCTACTAGTGGGAATAATTACAATAATTATAAATAAGATATTTCATCTATATCCAGATAAAGATTTTTTTGAAATAGGAAAGATAGTTTTGGGAAAGTGGCTTTTTAATGTTTTTCTAGTTTGTTTTCTAATTTATTTAATAATGAGTATGGCGGCTATTTCTAGAAATGTAGGGGAGATTCTAAAGGCATTTCTTTTAGAAAACACCCCTACTGAAGTAATGATAATTTCATTCATACTTGTAACCACTTATATTTGTAGATATGAGATTCAAATAATTGGAAGGGCAGCATATCATATATATCCAATAGTAATAGGATTAGTAATATTTTTAATAGTTGTATCATTAACAAGTGTAGATTTTACAAATATGCTTCCAGTATTTCAATCAAATTTAAAGGAAATACCTAATGGAATAAGTATTGGATTTTTTAGTTTCTTAGGGTTTGAAATATTGCTGTTTTCAATACCATTTACAGATGACAAAAAAAAGACTATGTCAGCTAGTCTCCAAGGCGTTGTAATCGTAACAATTATATATGTAATTGCATTTGTACTTTCCCTTTCCCAATATGGATTACATAGTTTAAGAAGGCAAAGTTTTCCAATATTATCTCTTATAAAGGAAATTGATTTGCCTGGATATTTTATTGAAAATCTTGATGGACTTTTTGTATCAATATGGATGCTTGTTATTTTTGGAACTATGGCTCCATTTTATTATTCTGCTGGGAAAATATTATCAAATTTATTTTGCACAAAGGACCATAGTCTTTTCATACTACCACTTGCACCATTAATTTATATCATAGCTTTGATTCCAAAAAATATATTTCAAATGGGACAGCAAACAATAAATATAGTAAATTACTTGGGATTTATATCCATAGTTTTAATGCCTATTATAATCTACTCTGTAGGCTTATTTAAGTCTAGGAGGTCAAGCAAATGAAAAAGATTTTATTAATAATTATGATAGTATTTCTTATATTCAATACAGGATGCTGGGGTATGATAGAAATAAATCAGAGAATATTTCCATATTCAGTAGGAGTAGATTTAAACGATGGTCCAGGAGATAAATATATCATAACTATATCTTATCCAAATATAAATTCAATAGGAAAAAATGCAACACAAGAAGATAGGATACATGTCGTATCAACTGTTTCATCATCTCTTTTTGAAGGAATTGAACAACTGTCTACTAGATTACCATATGAAATTTATTTTAAACATTTAAAAGTAGTAGTATTTGGACAGGAACTGGCAAAAGATAAAAAATCTGTTGAAGAAATAGTAGATGGATTAAGTAGAGACTTTGTCATAAATAAAAAAATTAGGATGCTAGTTGCTGAAGGGATGGCAAGGGATTTACTTTTGTTTGTACCTAAGGCTAAGAGGCAGGAGGTAATAGAGGGAACATTGATTAGTATGCTTAGAGATGACAAAAGTGCAGCTAGATTTACACCACAAAGCTTAACCCAGTTTATAATGGACACAGATGTAGGTGGGGTTGGAATTATGCCTAGGGTATCAACCCATGAAGATGATATAAAGATATTTGGAGGAGCTATATTTAAAAGATATGAAGATATAGGAGATATAAATGAAATACAAAATAGGGCCGTAGCATTGATGACAGGAAAATTGAAAAGAGATCTAATAGATGCAGACTATAAAGGTGTTACTATTTCATATTCAATTGATGGTTCCAAGGTAAGAAAAAAATTAATAAGAAAAGATGGAGATATGAAAGTTAGAATAAGCATAGAAATTGAAGGAAGTTTACAGGAATATATACTAGAAGAGAAACCATTATTAGATAATGTAAATATAATAGATGAAATGGAAATCGCAATAGAAAATGTTTTAGAAGAAGAAATGAATGAAACATTGGAGAGACTACAAAAAGAATATAAAGCTGATATCTTACAAATAGGAAAATACTTATATAAATACCATCCTAAGGTATGGAAGGAAGTAGAAAAGGATTGGGATGAAATTTTCTCAGAAATGGATATAGAAGTAGTAGTAGATGCTAAAATAAGAAGAAGAGGATTAGTCCAATAATTATAATAAGTATCATTTTTGGTGCCTGGCACCAAAAATGATACTTATTGGAAGAAAAGATATTGACATGATAAGGTGACTATAATATAATGGAAAACACTGACCGACCGTCCGGTTCTGAAAGAATTTATGATTGATTTGGGGGGACATAAAAATGTATAAAAGATTCAAAACAAATGTCGTATTAATTTTTACTCTAGTAGTTATAATAGGGATGCTATCTGGATGTAACAAGGTGACAAAGTCTAATGCAGAAGTTGAAGAAGAAACTTACATACCAGTTGAGGTAGAAAAAGCAAGTATTCAAACTATCGCAAATAATATTAAATTTAATGGAAAAGTATTAGCAAATGAGGAGATAGCAGTTTTACCAAAAGTATCAGGAACAGTTTCTAGTGTAAATGTTAAGTTAGGCGATGTAGTAAAAGAAGGCAGTATACTATTTGTAGTAGAGCAGGATACTATTTTAAAGAATGTTGAGCAAGCGGCTAATGCCATTGAAATAGCAAATAATGGTGTTGTGCAATCTGAAAGCAGTTTAAAGGTAGCAAAAGCTAATTATGAACTAAATAAGGAAAGAATAGAAAATGCTAAGTTAAATCTAGAAAGAAATAGAGAACTTTATGAGGAAGGAATTATATCTAAAAGCCAATTGGAACAGGCAGAATTAGCTGCTAGTGATATGAATCTAGAAGCCGCAGCTGGTCAATTGGAACAAGCAGAAACCATGTATCAACAAGCTGTAAGCCAGCTAAAACAAGCACAGATATCCTATGATCAAATGGAAGATAATCTAAATAATACAGTTGTTAAAGCACCAATGGACGGAGTTGTATCTGCATTAAATGTGAAGGAAGGTCAAATTGTTGGCAGTGGACAAATGGCAGCTACAATTGTTGATATGGACAAGGTTTATATGGAAATAAATGTTGTTGAAGATGTAGTTAACAGATTAAGCATAGGGCAGAAAGCAGATGTAATCATTCCAGCAGCTTTTGATGAAGATATAACTAGTACTATTAGCTATATTAGTCCGACGGCTGATATTGGAAGTAATCTTTACTCTATAAAGCTATACGTAGATAATCCAGATAAAAAAATTAAACCTGGAATGAACGGAAAGGTAAAATTAAATTTAGATGAAATCCAGTCAGTTATAGCAATTAAAAGTGATGCTGTTTTAGATAAAGATGATGAGAAAATAGTATTTGTAGTAGAAGATGATCATGCAGTTGAAAAAACAGTTATTTTAGGATTGGATACAGGAGAATACGCCGAGATTAAAGAAGGATTAAAAACAGATGAACAGGTTATTGTAAAGGGACAACATTATGTAGAAAATGGACGAAAAGTGAAAGTAGTAGAGGGGGAATAATAGTGAGTTTATCAAGTTTTGCTGTTAAAAAACCCGTTACCATAACAATGATAGTTTTGGTAGTTATTATTTTTGGAGCAATTTCATTGAAAGGGTTACCAATTGACCTTTATCCGGAAATAGAAATACCTGTAGCCATTGTTTCTACATCTTATTCAGGTGCTGGACCTCAGGAAATAGAGAATTTAATTACTAAGAGAATTGAAGGTGCAATTGCTACAGTAGGAAATATTGATACGATAAATTCAATATCTTTACAGGGGAGTTCCATAGTAATTGCTCAATTTAATACAGGAACAAGTATGGATTTTGCCACATTGGAAATGAGAGAGAAAGTAGATCTAATTAAGGGGACTTTACCAGATGATGCTACACAGCCAATGGTAATTAAATTAGACCCAAATTCTATGCCAATTGTACAGATAGCTTTATCTACTAGTGGAAGCCTATCAAGTTTGCAGTCATTGGCAGAGGATACTTTCAAACAGAGATTTGAAAGATTAGATGGTGTAGCCTCCATTGATATTGGTGGTGGACTTATAGATGAAATTGAAATAGCTGTTGACATCGGCAAATTATCAAGATATGGTTTAAATATAAATCAATTAAATCAGCTACTGGGTGCAGCTAATATAAATCTTCCCGGAGGAACTGTAAATAATGGAGAACAGGACCTTACCATAAGGGTAATGGGAGAATTTAATTCCATAGATGAAATCCGGGACATGCCTATTACACTTAATACAGGTATGGTAATTACCTTAAAGGATATAGCACAAGTAGAGTTGAAAAACAAGGATATTACTGCAATTTCTCGAACCAATGGAGAAGATAGTATTAATATCTCTATAAAAAAACAATCTGGTAAAAATACAGTGCAAGTAGCAGATTTAGTTAATAAAGAAGTGGAAAAGCTTAAAAAAGATTATCCAGATATTAAGATGGAAATAGTAGTAGATAGTTCTACTATTATAAAAGATTCGATTAATAATGTAATAGATAATGTTATTATGGGTTCTGTATTTGCTATTTTGGTTTTGTATATTTTCTTGAAAAATATAAGGTCTACTTTCATTGTAGGAACTTCAATACCTATATCTTTAATTGCTTCATTTATTTTGTTATATTTTAATGGAATTACATTAAATATGATGACTTTAGGAGGTTTAGCTTTAGCAGTAGGTATGCTTGTGGATAGTGCAATTGTAGTACTTGAGAATATTTATAGGTTTAGATCTGAAGGATATTCTAAAGAAGAAGCTGCCATAAAAGGAGCTAAGGAAGTTGGATTGTCAATTACAGCTTCAACTCTTACAACTATAGCAGTATTTTTACCTATAGTGTTTGTTGATGGAATGGTTGGAATTTTATTTAAGGATTTCGCCATGACAGTTACTTTATCACTTACGGCATCCTTAGTAGTAGCTTTAACCTTCATTCCTATGCTGTCATCTAAGATCTTGACAATTGATGGTGAAGAGGGCGGAGGCAAAAAGAAAAAATTAGATTTTATTTATAAAGTCTTTGATAATATATTTGAAAAGCTAGAAAATAAATATAAATCATTATTGGAGCTAGGTCTTAGGAGAAGAAAAACTACCATAGCTATTTCAGTAATTATTTTCGCTGTAAGTATAGTCAGTTTAGCAGGGGTAGGAATGGAGTTCTTTCCTTCAACTGATGAGGGAAGTATGACTATTAATGTAGATATGCCTTTAGGTTCTAATATTCATCAAATAGATGAAATGACAAAAATCGTAGAAGGAAAACTTGTAGATATACCTGAAATAGATGTAGTATTTGCTAATGTAACTTCAGGAGGTATGGGAAGCAGTAGCATTAATACGAAAACTAGTGGCTCTATTTCTATTAATTTAGTCAAATTAAAGGACAGAAAAAGAAGTACAAAAGAAGTTGCGGAAGAAATAAGAGGACTTGTAAAAGATATTCCTGGAGCGGAAATCACAGTAACTGAATTCTCAAGTAGCAGTATGAGCGGTTCTGGTGCACCTATTAGTATAAGTATTAAAGGTGACGAATTAGAAGTCCTTGAAAATATATCCAATGATTTTAAGGAGATGGTTGAATCCGTAGATGGAACTAGAGATGTTAAAACTAGTATAAGCGAAGCAGTACCTGAAGTGGAAATTAAAGTGAATAAGGAAAATGCTGCAATATATGGATTGACTACTTCACAAATAGCTTCTGCAATTAGAGGAGGAGCATCAGGAACTGTAGTTGCTAAATATAAGGACCAAGGAGATGAACTGGATGTAGTAATAAGAGCAACAGAAGATATCACAGAAAGCTTATCTAATCTTGGACAATTGGATATTACCACTCCAACTGGTATGAATATACCTTTAAGTCAAGTAGCCGATATATCCATAATAAAGGGGCCTATTCAAATAAGTCGTGAAGATCAAGAAAGAGTAGTTACAGTTACAAGTCAAATATCTGGGAGAGATTTGCGAAGTATCAGCTTGGATATAGATAAAAAATTGGAGAATTATGAATTTCCATCAGGATATCACTATAAAATAGGTGGGGAAAATGAACAAATGATTGATGCCTTTAAGCAACTTTTATTGGCACTTGTTCTTGCTATTATTTTGATTTACATGGTAATGGCGGCTCAGTTTGAGTCTTTGATCAATCCATTTATCATCATGTTTACAATACCATTAGCATTTGGCGGAGGTTTCTTAGGTCTTTTCATTACAAGAAAAGCTTTAGGTGTAACAGCATTTATAGGAATTATCATGTTAGCTGGTATTGTAGTTAACAATGGTATTGTATTGATAGATTATATAGATATCTTACGTAAGGAAGGTAAGGAAAGATTTGAAGCGATTACTATTGCAGGTCCAGTTAGATTAAGACCTATTCTAATGACAACTTTGACTACAATTCTAGGTCTTGTGCCATTAGCCCTTGGAATAGGTGAAGGGGCAGAAATGCAAGCACCAATGGCAATAGTAGTTATAAGTGGTTTGACTTTATCAACGGTTTTAACATTAGTATTTGTTCCAGTGTTATATACAGTATTTGATGATTTTTCTATTAGGATTAAATCAAGGTTAAAAGGACTAAAGAAGAGCAATTCTAATGTATAAAAAGAGGTGAGAAATTGAGTCTGTTAAGGGAGAAAAGACAAACTGAAATTATAGAGGCGGCAATGAAGGTATTTGGGGAATATGGATTTTATCGTGGAAAGGTCGAAGATATTGCAAAAGAAGCAGGAATCGGAAAAGGCACGATTTATGAATATTTTGGCAGCAAAAAAGAGATATTTCAACAAATGGTAATGTATATTATTGATACGTATTTTGAAGGATTAAAAGAAACTGTTCTAATGGAGAAAAGTATAAGAAACAAGATGATAGGCGTACTTAACTATCATTCTAAATTTATTGATATACATGCTCATTTAATAGAGAGATCCTTTTACCAATTTGAAAATATTTTAAAAGAAGTCAAAGAGTATATTCAAGAAACAGATAAAAAAGTATTTGATTTTACCTTGCAGATAATTTCAGAGGGAATTGATGGAGGAGAATTGGATCCAAGTATAGATAAAGATATAGCTACTATTATATTTTTAGGCATTATAAATAGTGGACATTTAAAAGCAGCTATTCCCCATGATGGATCCTTAGATAATATAAGAAATGATAATATTGTGGATATGGTACTTAAAGGAATAGGTAAATAATCAACAAAGAATACTACAGTTTTTAACTGTAGTATTTTTTTATGTATATAAATTAATAATTGAGGCAAGAATATTTACTAGTAGGACAAGTATATAAGTTAGGGGGAAAAGAAGTGAAATATAAAAGATTAGTACTGGTATTATACATATTTATTATTAGTTTCAGTTATATAATTCATCCAACCATAGAGAGAAAGATGAGAAATAGTTTTGAAGATAAAATCATTAGGTTTCATATAAGAGCCAATAGTGATATGGAAGAAGATCAAGCTTTAAAACTTAAAATCAGAGATGAAATATTAAAGGAGATGAATGAGAAATTTAAAGATACTAAATCACTAGAAGAAAGTCGAAAAGTAATAAAGGAAAATATGAAAGAAATGAAATATATAACAGAAAGAGTTATTGAAGAAGAAGGTAAAGATTATGATGTTGCCATAAGTTTAGGTCAAGATAATTTTCCTACAAGGAAATATGGAAATCTAGTATTGCCTTCAGGAGAATATGAAACACTTCTTATTACATTAGGAGAAGGAAAGGGACAAAATTGGTGGTGTGTAATGTTTCCTCCATTATGTTTCGTTGATATTACCCATTCAGTTGCCTATAATTTAGAAAAGGAATTAGAGCCAGAGCTAGAGCAAGAAATAGAAGAAGAACAGCCAAAATTAAAATTAAAATGGAAGACTGCAGAAATCATAAAAAAATTTAAAAAGGATAATAAGAAAGGTGGACAGCTGGAAATTACCAAAGATAAATCTGCAATTACTAAAGATAAAGGGAAAGGATTAGTCAAGATTAATAAATATAAACAAATAATAAACCTACAATAATAATATTTATTGCAGGTTTATTATTTGTTTATGTATAAAATAAGGAAAATTACTAAAAATAAGAAAAATGATGAAAGGAGTAAATAACCTTGAAAAAATTTATTATAATTACAACTACTTTAAGTATTCTGTTTCTTTCAGTATTTCTATTTTATGAACCAACAGCAGAAAGATATAGTTCATTCTTCAGTCCTAGAACTTTGTATTGGGGAGCACAAGGTCAAGATGTAAGGACAGTACAAGATAAACTTCTTAGATGGAGATACTATGATGGAGCTGTAGATGGAATTTATGGTGCAAGGACCTATAGAGCAGTTAGAAAGTTTCAAGCTAAAAATGGTTTGAAAGTAGATGGTGTAGTAGGACCATCTACAGCCAATGCATTAGGTATGGCTACAGCGACTGTAACAACATCAGCTCAAGGAGTAAATAGAAAGACTGATGAATATCTATTGGCAAGGGCCATACATGGCGAGGCTAGGGGGGAACCTTATGTTGGGAAAGTAGCTGTAGGAGCTGTCGTCCTCAATAGAACTAGAAGTTCATCTTTCCCAAATACTGTAGCAGGAGTAATATATCAGCCCCTAGCATTTACGGCAGTAGCCGATGGGCAAATAAATTTAACTCCAAATAAAGACTCCATAAATGCAGCAAGAGATGCATTAAATGGGTGGGACCCTACCTATGGATGTTTATATTATTGGAACCCAGTTACAGCAACATCCAAATGGATATGGTCAAGAAAAGTAATATTAAAAATTGGTAAGCACTGGTTTGGACTATAGGAGGTAAATATGAAAAATAGAAGAAGTTTTATTGCCCCAACTCTGCTTAGTCTTTTACTTATTGCGGCTTTAGTTTGGGGATATAATCAATATCAAGTAAGAAAACAGCAAGAAATAGCATTGGAAAATACTTATCAAAGATTATTTTTTGATGTAAAAAAGCATGTGGAAAATGTTCAAGTAAATTTATCTAAGTCATTGCTGGCAAGTTCAAAAGAGCATAATATAGTATTGTTTTCTCAAATCATGAATGAAGCATATTTGGCAAAGGATAAATTGGCTCAGATGCCAATAACTCACGCAGAGTCTGCAAAGACAGAAAAATTTCTTACACAGGCAGCAGATTACTCTTCGTATTTAATACAAAGGCATTTACAAGGAGAAGATGTGACAAAAGAACAAAGGGAAGCTCTAAATGGTCTTCAAGCTAACTCTGCTAAATTTAATGCTGAGCTATCAAAAATCCATGAGAGTCTAATGGGATCAGACTTTTCCATAGGATCACTAAGTAACACACAAAATAAAAAGGTACAAAAAGGTAATGAAAACGTATTCCAAACATCTTTAGTAACTATGGATAAACAAATGGCTAAAACCCCTGAGTTAATATATGATGGACCTTTTTCAGATCAAATTATAAATAGAAAACCTGTAGGACTTCCAAATGAGAAGGTATCAGTGGATCAAGCAAAGAATATAGCACAGGATTTCTTTGGTCGAGATAATGTTAATAATATAAAGGCATTTGAGGAAGGAAAAAATATTAATGAAGTAAAAATACCGGCATATACATTCCATGTATATCCTAAAAATCAGCAAAAAGATTTAGCGGTATATATTGGTGTATCTAGACAAGGTGGTAAGGTAGTTTGGATGGCAAATCCAAGACCAGTTTCTAATGCAAAACTGTCAATAAAAAATGCAGAAGAAAAAGCATTAAAATATTTAAGAGATAAAGGCTTTGAAAATATGGAGCCTAATTACTCATTAAAATATAATGGAACAATATTATTTAACTTTGTATATAAAGATAATAATGTAACAGTATATCCAGATTTAATTAAGGTTAAGGTAGCATTAGATACTGGAGAAATAGTAGGATTTGATGCTTCCGCATATTATATGAATCATCATGATAGAAACATAGATACTCCACATATAGATGAAAGCGAAGCAAGATCTAAAGTTAAAGTGAATTTTAACATAGATTCTATTCGACTAGCCCTAATACCAAAGGGAAAAGAAGAAATTTTATGCTATGAATTCAAAGGTAAATACAATGATTCAGATTTTATAATCTATATCAATGCCCTGGATGGAAGAGAGGAACAAATACTGCAAATAATAAAGGATGAAAATGGTACATTAACATTCTAATTAATGAAATAGGAACTCATCATATAAGATGGGTTCTTATTTTGTGACTATAGTTATATTTTTTTCTAAATTCCTTGCATATTAATAGTATAGACTGCTATAATTATACCATAGGTATTTATAAATTAAGGAGGGATTACATGAAAAAATTGTCAGTATTGGCGTTATTGCTAGCATTAGCTATATCAGTTACAGGTTGTGTTGGTGGAGAGTCTAAATTATATAACGCTTTAAACAAAATGCAAGATATAACTTCATTTGAATCAGATATGGAAATGGGATTTACTCTTGAAGGAGAAGGATTTGCAGAAGATGAACAATTAGTTTTACAGCAAGTAGCTTCTGCAGTAAATAATTCAACTATTAAGATGAATATGAAACAGGTGCAAAATAAAGAGAAAACAGCATCTAAAGCAGAAGCAAATGTAAATATGAACTTTGGCGGCATGGGCATGGATATGAAGGTTTGGGTTGATTCAGATATATCAATAGATAAACCTAATGTTAAAGAAATAATAGAAATGCCTCAAGTAATGATGAATGCCATGTTCCCAGATGATCCTCAAAAGAAATACATAGTATATGATTTTGAGAAAATAGCTAAATCATCAAATGAAGGTGTGAATCTTCAAGAAATAATGAAATTCAGCAGAGATTTTCAACCAGAGTTTGCAGAATTCATGAAAGAAATTCAAAAAGATTTTAAACCAGGAATTGAAATAGTTAATGGAAAAGGTACTAAATTAGTAGGCAACGAAAAATTAGATATATACGAAATAAAAATGGATGATGCAACTCTAAAAGAGCTTGTAAAATATTCAGTAAACTATGCTTTAGATAATGAAGCAACTATGGATTTTGTTGAGGAATATATTAAGGCTGTTATGAGTGTATCTAAGGTTTCAGAAACAGAAAAATCTGATGTTAAAAATGAATTAGCAGAAATTGAAAAGAAAACACCAGAATTTAAAGCAGAATTCAGTAAATTTATGGAAAAATATAAAGATGTTAAGATTTTAGGAGATAAAGGTATAGTAATGGAATATGGAATCAATGAAGATGGATATATAGTTCATGAGTCTGGAAACATTGATTTAAGAATTGACTTAGAAAAATTTGCTGAAGTTGCAAATAAATCTAATGATGATAAAGAAAAATCTATACCACAAGTTAAAGGGATAATTAAATTAGGTATTAACTATAGTACAAATCATAGTAATATAAATAGTAAAGATATAAAGATAGAAATGCCTAAAGTAGATGAAAAAAATTCAGTGGATTATATGGAAATGATGAAAATGCAAATGGAGAAGACAAACTAAATATTAATTAAAATTAGGCACTTAGGTGCCTAATTTTTGGCTATAACTGCCTAAAATTAAGCAGCTAAAGGGGAGATACTGTGAAGGACTTATTCTTTAGGGAGAATGTACTGGAAATTCTTGATTATTTAGAAGAAGGTATACATATTATTGATAAAAATGGAATAATTGTATACTATAATAAATTTGCTCAAGGTATAGATGGTATAGAAAGGGAAAAAGTCGTAGGTAGACATTTACTTGAGGTATATCCATCACTAACAGAAGAAACAAGCACCCTCCTTACAGTAATTCGTGCAGGAGAATCAATGCATAAAAAGGAGCAGACATTTCTCAATTATAAAGGTGAAAAGATTACAACTATAAATAGCTCCATTCCCATAACATCAAAGGGAAAAATTTTAGGAGCGTTGGAAATTTCAAAGGATATAACGGATGTAAGAGAAATGTCCGAAAAAATAGTAGATCTTCAAAACAAGCTATACAATAACAAAATGGAAAAGAATTCTACAGGTAAAAATGAGGAATCTGCTTATTTCACCTTATTAGATATTGTAGGTGAAAATAAGGAAATAAAAAGATTGAAATCTCTAGTATTAAAGGCTGCAGAGTCTGATGTTTCTGTACTTATATCTGGAGATACGGGAACGGGAAAGGAATTATTTGTCCACTCCATTCACAATGCAAGTTCAAGAAGATATAAGCCTTTTATTACACAAAATTGTGCAGCTTTACCAGAAAACCTATTAGAGGGTATTCTATTTGGAACAATAAAGGGAGGATTCACTGGAGCAGAGGATAGACCTGGATTATTTGAATTAGCCAATGAAGGTACATTATTCTTGGATGAAATCAACTCCATGCCATTAGAACTTCAATCTAAGCTCCTTAGGGTTCTGCAGGATGGCACTATAAGAAGAGTAGGTGCTACCAATACTATTAAGGTAGATGTTAGAATAATAGCTGCAACAAATACATCACCGGAAGAAGCGGTAGAAAAGAAACAGATTAGAAGGGATTTATACTATAGATTAAATGTAGTGTCTTTTGAAGTACCATTACTTAGAGATAGAAAAGATGATATCCCCGTACTTGTGAATCATTTTATTAATAAATTCAATAATAAATTGGGAAAAAAGGTAAAGGGTATTTCAAAATCTGTATTAGATATATTTAATGACTATAAATGGGACGGAAATGTAAGGGAATTGGAACATCTAATAGAAGGGATAATGAGTATATCAGACGAAGAGATAATAGATATAGATGACCTACCATATAAGTTTAAGAAACTTGAGAAGAACTATGATATATATGAGGTATCTCTTTCAGAAATATTAGAGGAAACAGAAAGGAATATAATAGAGGAAGCACTAAGACAAACAAATAACAATATAACAAGAACAGCAGAGCTATTGAAAATACCAAGGCAAACCTTACAATATCGATTAAATAAGTTGAAGATTTAAATCTTCAACTTATTTAATATACAGATTAATTAAGACTTGTCCGCAAATTCTGAACTTATCGCCTAAATTTCGGCATAATTCTCACTGTTAAGGCTATAAAGAAGCCTATTTTACTAATCTAATATCCTATTAATAAATAAAAATATCATAAGAAACCTCATAACATCGTCTTTTAATTCACAAATTATATTATTAAATTTAGATTGGCATAAGACTTGCATTAATAGTTTAGTGAAAGTTTAATGAAAAATTAATTAAAATACTGGGGAGGAATGTTATATGAAAAAAGGATGTCCATATGGTACACATAGGGTTATCGAACCAAAAGGAGTTTTACCACAACCAGCACTTAAAATTGACAACGACATGGAAATTTACGACAACGAAATACTTATAGATGTTAAAACTTTAAACGTGGATTCAGCAAGTTTTACACAAATTAAAGAGCAAGCTCAGGGTGACATAGAAGAAATCAAGAAGATAATGAAGGGTATCGTAGCAGAAAGAGGTAAGCATCAAAATCCAGTTACAGGTTCAGGTGGTATGTTAATAGGTACAGTAGAAAAGATCGGATCAGCATTAGAAGGAAAAACTGACCTTAAAGTTGGAGATAAAATAGCTACATTAGTATCTTTATCATTAACTCCACTTCGTATAGACGAAATTAAAGAAGTAAGAGTAGAAAAAGACCAAGTGGATATAGTAGGGAAGGCTATATTATTTGAATCAGGTCTATATGCAGTAATTCCATCAGATATGCCAGAAAACTTAGTATTATCACTATTAGACGTAGCAGGAGCACCAGCTCAGACAGCTAAATTAGTTAAACCTGGTGATACAGTAGTAATGATAGGTGGAACTGGTAAGGCAGGTATGCTTTGTCTATATGAAGCAAAGAAAAGAGCAGGAATAACAGGTAAGGTTATTACTGTAGATATTAATGACGAAGCATTAAAGAGAGTAAAAGATGCTGGTTTAACCGACATAACAATAAAAGCAAATGCTCAAGATGCAGTAGAAATGATGCAAAAAGTTGGTGAAGCTACAGATGGTAAAATGGCTGATATAGTAATCAACATAGTAAACGTTCCAAATACAGAAATGTCATCTATACTAATCACAAAAGATGAAGGAATAGTTTATTTCTTCAGTATGGCTACAAGCTTTACAAAAGCAGCACTAGGAGCTGAAGGTGTAGGTAAAGATGTAACCATGGTAATGGGAAATGGATATACAAAAGGGCATGCAGAAATAACTCTAGATATAATGAGAGAATCAAAAAAGATGAGAGAAATCTACGAAAAACTATATGCATAATTAAGGAAACAAATATAGGGAATTCACTTAAGACATTAGAATAATTCTGTTGTTTAATATTATTAATATTTAAATAAAGGGAGGAAGTATAAGTGAGACATTACAGCGAAATTGAACTTTGGAAAGATGTTAGTGAAGAAGAATGGAATGACTGGAAGTGGCAAGTTAGAAACAGAGTTACAGATGTTGAGACACTAAGACAGATAATAAACCTAACAGAAGAAGAAGAAAACAATATCAGTAAGGTAATGGAAAAATTTAGAGTAGGTATTACACCATATTATGCTTCTTTAATGGATCCAGATGATCCAAATTGTCCAGTTAGAATGCAAGCAGTACCTACATTAATGGAGACACATATTAGTTCATCTGATTTAGAAGATCCATTAGATGAAGATGAGGATTCACCAGTACCAGGACTAACTCACAGATACCCAGATAGAGTATTATTCCTTATTACAGACCAATGTTCAATGTATTGTAGACATTGCACCAGAAGAAGATTTGCAGGGCAAAATGATATGGGTGTACCAAGGGATAGAATAGACGCATGTATAGAGTATATTAGAAATACACCACAAGTAAGAGACGTATTGCTTTCAGGCGGTGACGCTCTATTAGTAGGCGATGATGTATTAGAATATATCATTAAGAAACTTCGTGAAATCCCACATGTAGAAATAGTTAGAATTGGAAGTCGTACACCAGTAGTATTGCCACAAAGAATTACAGATGATTTAGTAAATATGCTAAAGAAATATCATCCAATTTGGTTAAATACTCACTTTAATCATCCAAAGGAAATAACTAAAGAATCAGCAGCAGCTTGTGCAAAATTAGCAGATGCTGGTATTCCATTAGGAAATCAGTCAGTACTTTTAAGAGGAATCAACGATTGCCCACATATAATGAAGGATTTAGTACATGGATTAGTTAAGATGAGAGTAAGACCTTATTACATCTATCAATGTGACCTATCCATGGGAATTGAGCATTTTAGAACAAAAGTATCTAAGGGCATTGAGATAATAGAAGCATTAAGAGGACATACATCAGGATATGCAGTACCAACATTTGTAGTTGACGCTCCTGGTGGAGGAGGAAAAACTCCAGTAATGCCTCAATATGTAATATCACAATCTCCAACTAAGGTAGTTCTAAGAAACTATGAAGGTATAATCACAACATATACAGAGCCGCAAATGGTAGAAGAACCATGTAATTGCCCAGTATGTAGAGGTGAGAGAGAAGCAAGAATTACAGGAGTGGCAGAATTGCTTCAAGGTCCAGAAGTAAGAGCCTTAGAGCCAAGTTATTTGGAAAGAAGACACAGAGGAGATAAATAGTTAAACTATTGGAGGTTTTTTATGCTTGAACTAATAAATGGTAAGTACAAAACAATATCCATAGTAGGAATGTCTAAAAATAGTGGAAAGACAGTAGCTTTAAACCATTTAATAGGTGAAGCCATTGATGAGGGAATTCCCATTGGTATAACCTCCATAGGTCGTGATGGAGAATCATTAGATATTGTGACCGAAACAGAAAAGCCACGCATATTTCTAGAGGAAGGAGCTCTTATTGCTACAGCAACAGGAATGCTAGAATTAGGAGACGCCAATATAGAAATATTAAAAGTAACAGAATACAGAACACCCTTAGGTGAAATAATCATAGGCAGAGTAAGGGATGGGGGCTATGTTCAAATAGCAGGTCCCCAGCTCCTTTCTGAAATAAAAGCAGTCTCTGATATTATGTTAAATCTAGGTGCTAAATTTGTCATCATAGATGGAGCGTTAGACAGGCTATCCCAAGCAGCTCCAGCTATATCAGAGGCTACTGTTTTATCTACAGGTGCTGTATTGTCTAGAGATATGAATAAGGTAATGGAGGAAACAATACATGTAGCGAAAACCTTGGGGCTTCCAGCTATTGAAGATAATGAAGTAAGAGAAATTATACGAAAACTTATATATAACAATCAAATAGCAGTAATAGATGAAAATAATCAAGTAGACATTATACCACTGAAAACAGCATTAAACGGAGGAGTAATAATAGGAGACCATCTAAAGGATAATTCAAAATACTTAGTTATACCAGGATCTTTAGTAAAAAATACAATAGAAGATTTAACTAGATCCACAAGAAAATATAAAAACATAGAAATAGTAATTACAGATGGTACGAAAATATTTATAGGACCAAAAGATTGGCTAAAATTCATGAGACAAGGTGTAGTAGTCAAAGTATTAGATAAGATAAATTTAGTAGGAATAACATTAAATCCATATGCACCAGCAGGATATTACTTTGAGCCGGTAGAATTCTTATCAAAAATGAAATCCCATATAAGTCAAATACCAGTAATGGATTTAATATTAGGTGGTGAATAGTATGTTATTCATGGATGAAAGTACCAAGGAGTCTTTAGATTTTCAATATATATTAAATAAGATTTCCACACTTACGCCCTATGGAATGATGTATAAAGGAAGAATGAAAGCGTTTGAATTAGGGGAAGAAGAAAAGTTGATAAAAGAACTAGATAAAATAGAAGCTTTCTTACCTTCAGTTAAAAATAAAGAAATCAGAAGGGAGTTTAACAATATCTTTGCTCATATAAAGGATTTAAGAACCTCAGTAAGACGTACAATGGAGGGGTTTATCCTTACAGAAGTAGAGTTATTTGAAATAAAAAACTTCCTTTTTTTAATCAGAGATTTAGATGAATTAATAAAGAAGAATAATATCCCAATTTTTAATGATACAAAGCTAGAACCTATAGAATCTTTAGAAAAAGCTCTAGACCCTGAGAATACAGGAATATCAACATTTTATATATATGATGCTTATTCAGAAGAATTAAGGGATATTAGAGAAAGAAAAAGAAATGCAGATAAGAAAATAAAATTAGAGAAAAAATTTATCAAGGATAAGGTAAAAGAAGAGCTGAATTTAGACCTTAGACCTGATTCGTCTGTAGTGGTGTCAAAGGACAAAAAGGAACTAGTAGAAAAAATCCAAAACTATCCATATCTAACCTATATTTCAGAAACATATATGAATATAAAATTTGCCATAAGACCAACAGAAAATATGAATAAATTAGAACGAGAGATTCTTATTTTAAAGGATAAAGAAGAACGAGAAGAAATTAGAATAAGAGAAATGCTGTCTAAGGAAGTTGGAAAGAGAAGAAGAGTAATATTTAGAAATATGGCAAATATAGGAAGACTGGATTTAATAATAGGAAAAGCAAAATATGCTTTAGATATAAATGGAATAAAGCCAGAAATAATAAAAGAACATATAGTAGAAATCCAAGATGGAATACATCCAAAAGTAGCAGATTTTTTAAAAGATAAAAAATTAGATTTTACTCCAATATCCTTATCACTAAAAGAAGGAGTTGCCTGTATCACAGGGGCAAATATGGGAGGAAAGACCATTAGTTTAAAACTAGTGGGATTATTGTCAGCAATGGCGCAATATGGTCTATTTGTACCAGCGAAAAATATGAGAATCGGTTTAAACAGATTTATAAAATCTTCAATTGGAGATATGCAGTCAACAGATTCAGGACTATCTACCTTTGGAGGAGAAATCAAAATAGTTAGTGAAGCCATGTTAAAAGCCAATGAAGAAGGACTAATCTTAATAGATGAATTAGCAAGGGGTACTAACCCAGAAGAAGGATATGCTATATCCAAGGCAATAGTTACCTATCTAAAGGATAAAAATTCCATAACTTTATTAACTACACATTATGACAATGTAGTAAATTTAGATAATGTAGTGCATCTGCAAGTAGTAGGACTATCCAAGGTAAATATTTTTGAATTAGCAGATAAAATAGATACTGAGGAAAAAATGGAGATAATCAATAAATATATGGACTATCGGTTAAGGGTAGTGGAAAAGGACACATTAGTCCCTAAAGATGCATTAAATATTGCTAGAATAATGGGATTAGATGAAGAAATACTTAAATTGGCGGAAAAATATTTAGATAATTAAGAGAAGAACAATTAAAAGAGGTGGTCTAGTGAATAATAATCTAATTGATGATAAAACATTTAAGTTTGCAATTGATACTGTAAATATATATAAATATTTATCAGGAAATAATGAATTTATAATGTCTAAACAACCAAACAAAACCTTTTAAATTGTTATCTGTTAATTGTGAATTGAAATGACAAAGTCCAGCTAAGAATTGTCAATAAAAGATTTTAAATTATTTAATAGAATGTACA
>NZ_JBEBOY010000015.1:0-75447 GCF_040396155.1 Tissierella praeacuta | reverse complement strand
AATACTAGTAAAATGAATGCCATGTTTGGTATACAAAATGAAAAACTTAAAAATATAAGAACAAATTCTAATGGATACACTACAGAGGAAGCTGCAGCTCTTCAAGAGGCACATAATAAAGGTAAGAAATAGGATGGTGACTATATATGATTAAGTATAGTACAAAAAGACTGTTACAATCTATTGTAACAGTCTTACTAATAGCAACAATAGTATTTTTACTTATGAGGATGCTTTCAACGGATTATTATTTTACTGAAGAACAATTGATGAAATTTACAGAAGAACAGAAAAATGAACAATTGTTAGCTGCAGGATTACTAGATCCTATACCAAAACAATTATTCGATTTTTATAAGAAATTGGCTCGCTTTGATTTTGGGGAATCCCGAAGAATTCAAAATGGTGTACCTGTAGTTAAAATCATATCTGCTAGATTTGCTATATCTATGAAACTAGGAATAACAGCACTAGGGATTTCATTGATTACTGGAGTTGCAATGGGTATGATGCAGTCAAGGTTTAAAGATAAACTAGGAGATCATATTGGTACAACTTATACTATTTTCGCCAATGCGGTGCCACCATTGGTATCATATTCATTGGTCTTAATATTGGGGACAAGATTATTAAAGTTACCATCCATGTATTCTACACGAAATCCAGGACCATCAAGTATATTACCAATTATATGTTTATGTATAAGTAGTATTGCATGGTGGGCACTATGGACTAGAAGGTATATGGTAGATGAAATTAATAAAGATTATATAAAACTAGCACGAATAAAGGGAATGCCTACTAAAAAGATAATGAGAAAACATGTACTTAGAAATGCATTTGTACCATTAGCTCAGTATTTACCAGCATCATTCCTATCAACTGTAGGCGGTTCAATTCTTGTAGAGCGTTTTTTCTCTGTACCAGGAATGGGGCCTTTATTGGTGGATTCAATAAATAGATATGATTTAAATGTTGTTCAGACAGTAACAATTTTATATGCGGCACTAGGTATATTAGGTGTGTTTTTTGGAGATATACTTATGATGTTAATTGACCCTAGAATTACACTTACCAGTGAAGGAGGCTCTAGATAATGACTACACATAATAAAATATTAGATGAAGAAATAATAAATGAAGATGAGCTTTTTCACTTTGTAGATTATTCTCCAGAAGCTGCCGAAAAAATTGGATATTCAGACTATTCCTATTGGAGATCTGTATTTCAAAACTTTTTAAAGAAAAAATCAGCAGTAATATTAAGTTTTGTATTCCTTGCATTGGTAATATTTTCTTTTATAGCTTTAAAAATAGGCAAATATGACTATGCATCCTTAGTTCCAGATACTACAAAAGGATTTATCAGCCCAAACTCTGAGTATTGGTTTGGAACAGATAACTTAGGTCGTGACTATTGGTCTCAAGTTTGGTATGCTTCTCAGATATCTATTAAACTTGCTTTAATAGTTGGTTTAGGAGAGTGTATATTAGGTGTTATTATTGGCTGTATATGGGGTTATGTTAGAAAATTAGATAGATTTTTTACAGAGTTATATAATTTAATATATAATGTTCCAAGTATAATATATTTAACTTTAATTGCACTTGTAGTAGGGCAAAGTTTTTGGATTATGGCAGGATCTCTTATTGCCTTTGGTTGGTTAGTAATGGCAAGAAATGTACGAAACTTAGTTATGATTCATAGAGATAGAGAGTATAACCTTGCTTCTCGATCATTAGGTACACCTACATGGAGAATTTTATTAAAAAATATTTTGCCGCAATTAATAAGTGTTATTATACTGAGATTGGCATTGTCAATACCCAGTACAATTGCTACAGAATCAATGTTATCATATTTGGGGCTCGGTCTTGATATAAATACACCTTCATTAGGTATATTGCTTAGAAATGCCAGAACATTCTTCTTGGACTATCCATATTTATTGATATTCCCTGCAGTTATTGTATCTGTTATTTCTATAACATTCTACCTTTTAGGGAATGCGTTTTCTGATGCATCAGATCCAAGAAACCATGTATAAGTTTAAGAACAGGAGGAGAATTAATGAAAAAGGAACCAATTTTATCCACAAAAGATGTGGAGATTGAATTTAGTCTACGCGGACAAAAATTAAAGGCAATCCGTAACTGTTCTCTAGATTTATATGAAGGTGAAGCATTAGCAATTGTAGGAGAATCAGGTTCGGGAAAATCAGTATTTACAAAGTCCTTTGTAGGTATGTTAGATGCCAACGGTAGTGTTACCAATGGATCTATTATGTACAAAGGAGAAGATATTTCAAAATATAAGACAGAGAAAGAATGGCTTAATATTAGAGGTAAAGAGATAGCTATGGTAATGCAGGATCCTATGACCTCACTTAATCCATTAAAGATTATAGGAAAACAGATTCAGGAAAGTGTAGAGTTACATCAAGGTTTAAAAGGAGAAGATGCTAAGAAAGTTGCAATTAATATGTTAGCGAAAGTAGGAATTGATGATCCAGAGCGTCGTTACAATCAGTATCCACATGAATTTTCAGGTGGTATGAGGCAGCGTGTGGTTATTGCAATAGCAGTAGCTTGTCTTCCCAAAATATTAATTTGTGATGAGCCAACTACAGCTTTAGATGTTACAATTCAAGCACAGATTTTGGATTTAATCCGTAGTTTACAGAGAGAATTAAACATGACAGTTATATATATAACTCATGATTTAGGTGTTGTAGCCAATGTGGCTGAACGTGTGGCAGTTATGTATGCTGGTCAAATAGTAGAATATGGACTTCTAAATGAGATATTTTATGATGCATGGCATCCATATACTTGGGCATTATTGTCATCATTACCTCAGTTAACTGTAAAAGGTGAAGCATTGCCATCAATAGAGGGAACTCCACCAAATTTATTCCATGAAATAAAAGGTGATGCATTTGCTCCTCGTAATAAAAGAGCACTAGCAATAGATTTTGTAAAGGAACCACCATTCTTTAGTATATCCGAAACTCACAAGGCAAAAACTTGGTATTTAGATCCAAGAGCTCCAAAGATAGAGCAGCCAGAGACTATTCAGAGATTGCGTGCTCACAATCATAATATAGAGAGGAGTTAAGAGGATGTCAGAAAGAGAAAAATTAGTTGAATTAAAAGATTTACAGATAGCATTTGGAAAAGGTAAAAAAAAGTTTGTAGCAGTAGACGATGTTAACTTTGATATTTATAAAGGTGAAACATTTTCTTTAGTAGGAGAGTCAGGTTCTGGAAAAACTACCATAGGTCGTGCTATATTAAGATTGAATCCAACGTCATCAGGTGAGATTTATTTTAAAGGACAAAAGATAAATGGTAAGATTTCTAAAGAATTAGATGAAGAAGTTATCAGAAAATGTCAGATGATATTTCAAGATCCTATGGCTTCTCTAAACGAAAGAGCAAAAGTTGAATATATAATATCAGAAGGGTTGTTAAACTTTCATTTATATAAAGATGAGAAAGACCGTGAAGAAAAGGTTCGGAATGCGTTACTTGAAGTAGGTCTTTTACCGGAATTTGCTTCTCGTTTTCCACATGAATTTTCAGGTGGACAAAGACAACGTATTGGTATAGCAAGAGCGTTAGTTATGGAACCAGAGTTTATAGTAGCAGATGAACCGATATCAGCATTAGATGTTTCTATTCGTGCACAGGTTCTTAATTTACTAAATGAACTTAAAAAAGATAAAGGATTAACATATTTATTCATTTCTCATGATTTATCTGTAGTACGTTTTATATCTGATAGAATTGCAGTTATAAGTAAAGGTAGAATAGTGGAATTAGCAGAATCTGAAGAATTATTTAGACATCCTTTACATCCATATACAAAAGCTTTACTATCGGCAGTACCACAGCCAGATCCAGAAATAGAAAAGAAGAAAAAGCTAATTGTTTATGATCCGTCAGTTCATGATTACTCTGTAGATAAACCAGTTTGGGAAGAAATTATTGAAGGACATTTTATTTATGGAAATCAATGTGAACTAGAACAATATAGAAAAGAAATTACTGCAATAGATGCAATTAATATAGAATAATATTAATGTTTTTAATACACCTATAGGAAGATAGATATCTTTACTAAGGTGTATTTTTGTGTATTCATTAGAAATAAAGAGTTCAATGATTAATAGCAGATCGGTTAAGGATAATAAAAAGATGGACAAGACAGTGTTATCATATGATACTTCGTGTTTGTTATAATATAAGCATCTAGTAATAAGGCAATTTAAACAGGCGGATCACTTGCTTAGGTTGCCATTTTTCTATGGCTAGATATTAAAGGAGTTTCTTGAAGCTTTTATTACGTGCAATTAATCACTAAAGTAGTAAATTAAGCACGACAAAGACGAATAGTATATCATCTCGAATGGAGGGAAAGAATCAGTTAAATTGCTTAAGCCTCCTAACATATTAATATTTGTATAATCAATATGCTCACAACGTGAAATATTAAGTATAGTCAAATCTGATAGATTACTTAAAGGGGTTATATCCTCTATCAAAGTATGACTTATATTCAGTTGAGTTAAATTCTTTAAATTATTTAATGACCTTATATCATGAATATCATTGTAAGCTAGATTTAACTTAACTAAATTAGTCAAATTACTCATGCTACTTATATCCCTAATATCATTCCATGACAGGTCTAACTCTTCTAAATTACTTAGATTCTCAATTCCACTTAAATCTTTAATATTAGCTGAAGTAATTTCAAGTACAGTAATATTTTCCAAATCAGATTCATATATTTTACCTGTTATTTTTGATGTTTTTTCTCTAATTGCTTGTTCTAAATAAGGATCTGAAAAGGTAATGAAATCATTATTGTGATTATTTATTGTACTGTTAGAATTTTGAGTTAATTGATTGGTTCTATCTTGATTATAATTTACACCTAGCCATATTATACAAATGCCAGCTATAATAACAGTAAGGTATCTTTTCATTTACAAATCCTCCTTAGATATTAATCTTATATTGTACATTTGTTTCATTTTGCCCTATTTGCCCTATGCTTTGATTTTATACTGCTTTTCTTCATTATCCCATAGATCTACATATGTACTTTTTAAAAATAGATAAGAGATTATACATAAAGTTCGACTTTCACAGTACTGTATATATAATAATATCATAAATATTGTAATAGGTGGTATAGATTATACTTTAAATTGTAATGAAGAAAGCCTTTAAATAAATAATCATTGGAGGGTTTTGTTGCTTATAAATTTGATACGAAAAGTATTGGATATATTAGCAAGAATAAGAAGTTGTGAGCCATTGAAATAGCTTTTGTCTATATGTAACAGTAGATATGGAATCTTGAAAGAATTGTAGAAAAAATGGTATAAATCCAGAAATATCCCTTCTACCAAGGGGACCAAATACTTACGATATCATTATCGTACTTTCAAGATACGTTGAGAGCATAATTCAGATGATAATGGAAAGGTAGAAAAGTTAGGTTGATAAATTGCTGGGCGAATTATATACTATTAATGAACATAACTATATTTATATGCAATTAAATTAAATGGAGGAATACTATGAGAAAGAAAATACTTTTTTTATCAATACTGATATTTGTCATTGTATTGTTTTTAATCGTTTGTTTCAACAATACAGATGGATATAAATTCTTAACCAAGGAAGGAATTAGACCATACAAATTATCAGAAAGTGAGAAATATATATTGCAGTCCTTTGGAATGGAAGGCAATTCACAAATTATTTATTTTCATGCACCAAAAGAGGCAATAACTTTAAATGTAAATGTTTACAGGCTTGAAAGTGGAGAAAATTGGAGTAATATTGGCGGAGGAGCTATTTCAATAGGCACAGATAGAGAACCCATCGAGCAATTGACTGGAACTTTTACAATGCAGCTAAAAGAAAATTACTCAATTGATTTCAATATAAATGCTGCTGGAAGAGCTTCATATAAAACAGATGAAATCATACTCGATTCAGAAGCAATAGCATCTACTAAAACTTTTTTGGAGGAATTCCAGAAGATAGAAGTCAATAAAGAAATTCCTATTGCTCTTATGGTTTATGATAGTGGTACAAGTATGAGAAGTCATTCTCTCCAAGACTATTTTTATCCGTCTGAGTTTGGTGGAATGGATTTAGTCCAGGTAGTCACATTAACTTTTACTGATGAAGAATTGTAATTCTCACATTATGGGTATCTTAAAGTCACAATATTATATTTTGCGCATCTAACACATCGCAAATAGTTCAAATATTATAGATAAAAATTAAAACTACTACAAATGCATTGAGATATTGCTATAAAAATCTTGATGCATTTATTTTATTTGAAACTGAAATTAAATATAGAAAATAAAGATCCTAAGTTTAGGGTTATATACTCCTCTTTGTAGTAAACAATCTTTAGTATTTTAACTGTCTACTATAAGGGGAGTATATTATTTTACTCTTTATTTTTTATTTTGTTAAATATTAAGCCAAATTAAGGCTATTGCCGTCTAATAATTGTAAACCTAAAGATAAAGAAAGGAAGGTGATTAATATGGATATGTTAGTGAAAAAAGCTCAAATGGGTAATGAGAAAGCATTTTTGAAGCTTTTTCAAACATATGAAGAAGAACTATATCGCATTGCTTTTTTATATGTAAAGAATAAAGAAGATGCTTTGGACGTAATTCAAGAAACTGCATATCGTTCGTTCAAAAACTTGAGTTCCTTAAAGAATACAGAGTACTTTAAAACTTGGTTAACTAAGATTGCAATCAATTGTGCTATTGATCATATAAGAAAAAATAAAAATATAGTTCAATTAAATCTAGATTATGTAGAATATATGGAGTTATATGACGAAGATATTCCTCTTAAATTAACATTAGATGAACTTATGGATACATTAAATGAAGATGAAAAAAGTATTGTTATCCTAAAATATTATTATGAGTATACCTTTAAAGAAATATCAGAGATATTAGAAGTTCCGTTAGGGACTGGAAAATCTATTTTATATCGAGCATTAGATAAGCTTAGAAAAAAAGCAAAGGAGGTTAAATTTTATGAAAAAGATAATTAAACGAGAATTAGATAACATTGAGATTCCGAAAGAGTTACATAAAATAAGTAAGATGGGAATACAAAAGGCGAGTTTAGAAATTAAAAAAGGAAATAAAATGAATAAACATATAAAGAAGGTAGCAGGAGTAGCAGCTGTATTTATACTATCAATTAGTTTAATAGTAGTAAATAATCCTACTTTAGCAAATTCTATAAAAGGATTTTTCAAAGATATTACTAATTGGAATGGTGCTATAACGGGTATTGAGTATGAACAAGCTACAGAAGAAGTTGATATTAGTACATCAAATCTCATTGTAGAATCAAATAAGGTATTATTACAAATAGAAGTTACTTTTAAAGATATAAATGAAGCCCCATTTAATGTTATTGAAGCTTTAACTATAGGTAAATTTAAAATTATTGATAGTTCAGGTAGTGAAATTAATCATAAAAAAATTCAAATAGAAGCGATTTCAAAAGAAGATTACAGCTTTGAAATTGAAGATAAGGATAACTTATTAACAGAAATAGAAAGCCAAGATTCAAGTAACAAAAAGTTTAAAGCTAACTTGATTATTAATAAAGAAGAATTAAGTTCAGGTAATAAGTATATATTAATGATAGAATCTTTTTATGGACATAAAAAAGCTGAAGCTCCTATAGAAATTAAAGGTAATTGGGAAGTTAATTTTACGGCGGAATAGTTAGTTAACTTATAATGAAAATGTATCGTCAATTCCATTTATTAATTTATGAAAAAATAGTTTGTTATTATTGTTGCAATTTATAATTAAAACCTCTTTAGGTTTAGTTTTTGTAAAAACTACTAAATCATAAGGGGATTTTTTGCATCATGAGAGATTAATTTTATTCTATTTTTAGAAAAAATTTAAGAGATTGATTTGTTTTTTAAATATATTTTTGTTAATTAATCATTTCATATAAGAGATAATGACTATTTAAAATCTATAAATAAGGTAATAGTAAATGAGGTAGAGTGTGGGGTAACTGGGGATCCATCATTCAGTTAGGACAATAGAGTATGGTTTACAACAATGGACTATTTATCTTTGAGAGATGGAGATAAAAAGGACAATACATTCAAAATAGGTGATAATATAATTATTATAAAATCAGAAGGCTATAAAGATTTAAAAATTAAATTAGAGTTTAAATATAATAATGGAGAAGGAATAGGAGATTTTGAAATCTTAGACAATTAAAATTAAATTTTAGTAAATTATGATTTAAAGATGCACTCTAAAATTATAGACATTAAAATGTCAATAAGATATTAGGGTGCATTTTTTGTTTCATTAGTATTTATGATATAGAAGTACTAATTAAAACCGCACAAAATATCACTCATTATCATTGGCTGGCACATTATAATTATATTAATATAGAGAAAGAAATTTGGTATTTAATTGATGATTGAAGTGAAGACTGTAATGAAAGATACTCTTAAATTTTATCAAGAGCATGATATTATGACAGAAATTAAAACAATGAAACATATGGTTACAGATATACCAAAGGATATTAAAATTATTGTTACATATGTACAAAATATCCTATTACATCAGCATTGGAGTGGAGCTTATGGATTAGAACTCTGAGATGAAAGAAAGAAGGAACCATTCATACGAAGCTTTGAGGATAAACTTATTTTCTTAAATAAGCTAGGTTTTACTCATGTATCTCAGCAGAGAATAAATAGAAATAAAATGATATCTATATGCCGTGACTTTTCCGTAGTTGCTGCAGCCCTTTTCCGTGAAGCTGGTATACTTGCTAGAGCAAGGCGAGGTTTTGCAAGCTATCTTGTAAAAGATAAGTATATCGATCACTGGGTACTTGAATACTGGAATGGAGAGAAGAAAAAGTGGGTAATGGTAGATGCACAATTAGATGTTCTTCAGCAAAGAGCACTTCAATTGCCTTTCGATCCTTTGGATGTAAGTGAGAATTATTTTATAACAGAACCAAGAGCTTGGTTATTGTGTAGAGAAGGAAGGCTTAATCCTGAGTTATTCGGAATTTTTAAATGGTGGGGAGATGATTATTTAAGATGTAATCTAATCATTGATGTTAATTCATTACTAAAGATGCCCATGCAGCCTTGGGATATGTGGAAAGGGTACAAGACCCTTCCAATAGAAGAATGGACAGAAAGAGATTATAAAGTTATGGATGAACTATCCATACTTGGGTTAAACGTAGATAATAATTTTGAGGCCTTATACAAATATGTTCAAACTAATGATAAAATAAAAGTACCCGATGATTTAAGTGAAGTTATAAATAGTCTGGAATAAGGTGATGAATGAATATGTCTTATATATATTCTTTAGAAAAAGCAATAAATTATATAGAAAGCCATTTATATTACGATATTGATTTATCTTCTGTCGCAAAGGAAGCGGGATACTCTCTTTATCATTTCCATCGTATTTTCAAAAATGCAGTAGGGGATTCACTTAAAGACTATATAAGGAAAAGAAGGATGACGGAAGCGACAAAGGAATTAGTATATACGAACATCCCTATTGTGGACATAGGTATAAAATATGGATACGAATCAAGGGAAGCTTTCAGCAGAGCCTTTGAGAAAGTTTATGGCAGAAATCCATCTGAAGTACGAAACAATAAATTGCTATATTTTATAAGGGAACCAATGAACTTTGATCATATTTAATCAGGGAGAACTCACTGCAGACCTTTATGTACCAATAGTTCCTAAAAATATACTGTTTTGGGAGAGCATATGAAAGATATAAATCAGTTATTAAAAAGAAGTGAATTGTTTCTACAATCAAAAACAAGGAAAGTTAAGTTGAATATTCTATTAACAATTGTAGTTTATTTTTTATTGTGGTTGATTGGGCTTGGATTAGGGAGATTGCTTGTACAGGTAGTTTTAAACTCTGGATATATTGGTAATGTTAGTGAAACTATTGTACTTTCATTAAGAAAATTAATTGTTTGTGGAACGCAAATAACAATTTTCTTTTCATGGGTGAAGTTTGTAGAAAAACGTTCTATAAAATCTATTGGTTTTCAAACCGGTAGCCCTTTTAAACTATATATCATTGGATTTTTAGTTGGCTTATGTACCATAACAATGGTTGCCTTAATTCTGATTTTAACTGGATCAATAAAATTAAAATCTTCTCAGTTAGATTTTAATTATGTAATAATAAATCTTTGTATTATTGCAATAGGATGGATTGTACAAAGTGCTTCGGAGGAGATTGCAATAAGGGGATGGTTAATTCCGAGTCTGGAAAAAAACTGCACGCCTGTTATGGCAATTTCTATTACGGCGATTATATTTGGTAGTCTTCATTTATTTAGTTCTGGAGTAACAATTTTATCTTTCATAAATCTGACATTATCAGGTATATTTTTCGCAAGTTATGCTATTCTCAGCGGAAATATATGGGGGGTTTGTGGACTGCATTTTGCTTGGAATTTTGCTCTTGGAAATATCTATGGGCTTCCTGTCAGTGGTTTTACTAATAATGGTGAAAAGATTTTTCAAACGCAACAAATAGGATCCAAATTACTTACAGGAGGGGACTTTGGTCCTGAAGGTGGGCTTATCATAACAATTATACTATTGATTGCGATTTCTGCATTAATATTGAAATTGAGGAGAGATAATATAAATAGACAATGCAAATGAAAATATAATTAAATTTATCTATCCATAATGGAGCATCAGTCTCGGGTGGTATTATTACACTCTTAGCCTAGGTAGAGACTCCATGTTGATGGTAAATCAGTAACAAATCAATATCATATTTTTTATATTAAATACGATAATTTACATGAAATATCGCTGATGAGATAGTGTAAATATTTCCTAGGATCAAATCTTCTACTGTATGTGAACTTTTAAATAATTATTTTAAATTATATTTGTTATTCATAGCTATTTTCTTTTTATATTCCTCGCCCCATGTTCACATTGCATCATGAATTGACTTTAAACTTTGTCCTAACTCTGTAAGAGAATACTCCACTTTTGGTGGAACTTGGGGATAAACTTCTCTGTGAACAAGACCATATTCTTCCATGATACGCAAATGCTGTGTTAAAACCTTGTATATTATTTTAGAGAGTATATTGAAAAAGACGGACAGTTTTGTGCAGAATATGACAGGATTAATTTTATTACAAATGATACGATGCATATGGAGGTGAAACAATGGAGTGGACAGAAAGCATAAGAAGCGCAATCGGATATATTGAAGATCATTTACTGGATCATATTAGTGCAGAAGATGTGGCAAATGAAGTTCATATATCATCTTTCTATCTTCAGAAAGGGTTTAAGTTCATGACTGGTTATTCTATCGGGGAATATATCAGGTGTCGGAGATTATATCTTGCAGCATTAGATATTATTGTAGATAAAGAGAAGACTATTGAAATTGCCTATAAGTATGGATATGATACTCCAGAGAGTTTTACTAAAGCTTTCAGTAGATTTCATGGATGTTCTCCTATGCAACTGAAAAAAGATATAATCAGGATGAACGTGTTTCTACCTCTAAAGATAAAAATAATTATTCAAGGAGGAAATGACATGGATTATGTAGTAGAGAAAATGCAGGGATTCAAGGTAATTGGCTTCAAAAAAGAATTTTCTTTTGATAATGCCTATAAGGAGATCCCCAAATTTTGGGATGAGTTTCGTGAAAAGTACTGTACGGGAAAACTTGAAGGAGAGATTCAGCAAGTAATTCAGGATTGTCATATAGGTGAATATGGGATTTGTATTGATAATACTGGGAAGGAAGGGAAGTTCTGTTACCTGATTGCAGGTACTTATAATGGTGAAAATGTACCCAATGGAATGACTGTATTTGAGTTTCCAGATATGGAATGGGCAAAGTTTGCTTGTAAAGGACCTATGCCAGGGGCATTGCAATCTGTGAATACAAAAATATTTAATGAGTGGCTTCCAGGAAGCCCTGATTATGAAATAGGTATGGGTGTTAATATAGAATGGTATGCAAAGGGAGATATTGAATCAGTTGACTATAAAAGTGGAATTTGGATACCAGTTTCTAAAAAAGCAAGTAAATAACTTACAATTTAAGTAATTGGATGTAATGATTTATAGAAGGATGTGGATGTTTTAAAATAACTTATAAAAGGAAAGCGGGACAAGGAGCAGTAACTCTAAGACCTGTTTTTTGGTATAATTTATCTACAATGAATAATCGTACCAGAATTAATCATAAAGCAAAAAATATAACTATATTTTAGTTTTGATTTAATTAATAATTTTGATGTGGATAATGAGGTTTTCGTAGTGTACAATATCTTTGGGGAGAGGAATTATGGTGGCTTGGACAAAAATACGAAGATATGATAGTGTAAAATAGCATATGAAAAATATGAGTTAATTTATATTTTGTGATGTGTAAAATGAAAATAGAAACAGAGCGTTTGGAACTTATACCATTGAATCTGTCTCAGTTAAAGTCGTGGATTGAAGATATTTCTTCCCTAGAAAAAGAATTAAATGTGACTTATAGGGCAGAACCTATGGAGGGAATTTTTCTGGAAATTGTAAGAGGGCAGCTTATAACAACGCAAAAAGACCCTAAAAATTTTGTGTGGCATAGTTTTTGGTTTTTAATTCGTAAAAGTGATCGGAAAGTTGTTGGTTCTGCAGATTTTAAAGATGTACCTAATAGCAATAGGGAAGTTGAGATTGGATATGGTTTGAGAAGTATCATCAAGGGGAAACTCTTTGGTGGAGATTATGAGGATGTAAAAATATTGGTGCTTTTGTTTTTATAAAATTAAATATAGAAACACAAAGAGGTGAAGCCTTCGGTCAACTTATGATCGATAGACTTTGCCTCTTTTTTAACTCTAATGTACGTTAAATGATTAACTACTATCCAAAACAATAGAATTCATTAAATATTTAATATTAGATATATAATAATTATCTTTAATTTTTTTATTAGAATGTTAATTTCAAAATTAAAATACAACATACTTTCTTTTTAGATGAAATTACCAGATAGGAAAGGGTGTTGTTAGACTATATCTAATTAATTAAAATTCTTATATTTCTAATAAATCTATAATTTATCAGCAAAATATAGATTATTTTTATCAGCTTGTTAAATACTTGGCAAGGTTCTTGCTAGTTAATTAAGTAACGAGACTATAAATTCTAGATATTATGGTTGAATATATTAAAAAGTAAGGGGGACCAAAATGAACACAGATAAATTATTTGATATTTCCAAGAATTTAAAGAATATTAAACTTGAGCTGGATAATGGAATTGCAATTGTAAGGATGAATAGGCCAAAAGCATTGAATGCTTTAAACAGTGATACATTAGGAGAACTAAATGACTTGTTTGAAGTTTTTGCTATTAAGGATTTTGTAAAAGGTGTAATTATTACTGGAGAGGGAAAAGGTTTTGTAGCTGGTGCTGATATTGTTCAAATGAAGGATTACAAGAGCTTGGAAGGCAGGAATTATGCTAATTTCGCTCAAACTATCTTTAATAAGATTGAGGCTCTTGAAAAGCCCGTTATTGCAGCTATAAATGGCTATGCCCTAGGTGGAGGATGCGAATTAGCAATGAGTTGTGATTTAAGAATAGCAGCAGAGAAGGCAGTATTTGGACAACCTGAAGTAAAGTTAGGAGTTATTCCGTGTTTTGGCGGCACACAAAGACTACCTAGGTTAATAGGTGCAGGAAAAGCTAAAGAGTTGATTTTTACAGGTAGACAGATTAAAGCGGATGAAGCTTTTGCTATTGGGTTAGTAAATAAAGTTGTAGAAAATGAAAACTTAATTGATGAAGCAATAACTATGATGAATGAAATTTTAACAATGGCTCCTATGGCTGTTGGTTGCACAAAGGTAGCGATCAATAAGGGATTAGATTTAGATTTGAATAATGCATTAGAATTGGAAAAAGATTTAGCGGCTATTACATTTGGCTCAGAAGATAAAGATGAGGGAATGAAAGCACTTTTAGAAAAGAGAATTCCAGAATTTAAGAATAGATAGAATGCATCAAATTTGAAACATTTTCGACAAGAAAGAAGTTATTTCTTAGATATATATTCTATTATGATAGTTAAATAAAGATATCTAAGGTTATGTTTCAAATATGAGACGTGAGTTTCAAAAATGGTACATTAAAAATCATGAGAAATGCGAATTTAAAACAGAGGTGATTTAAATGGATATTTCTGTATTAATTAGCATGATAGGGATTGGTTTTGCTTTAGTTTTGATGACAATTCTTATCATGAGAGGAGTTAATATTTTTATTGTAGCAATTTTATGTTCTGCAATAGTTGCTATAACAGGAAATATTAACATATATGAATCGTTAAAAGGGGATTACATGGCAGGCTTTGTAAAATTCTTTCAAAATAACTTTCTAATATTTTTAACGGGGACGATTATGGGAAAAGTTATGGAAGTAACCAATGGGGCAAAGGCCATTGCTAAGATGATTGTTGATAAGCTTGGTACAAAGATGGCGCTGATTTCTATTCCTTTAGCATGTGGTATTATTTCTTATGGTGGAGTAAGTGTATTTGTTGCAAGTTTTGCAGTGTTTCCAATAGCTTTAGAAGTATTTAAAGAATCAAATTATCCGAGAAGATTCATTCCAGCCGCTTTGACATTTGGTTGCTCTACTTTTGCGATGGTAGCACCAGGAGCACCTCAAATTCAAAATGCAGTTCCAGCTGCTGCTTTAGGAACAGATTTAATGGCTGGATCTGTGGTAGGATTTATTACTTCTGGTGTGATTTTATTAATTGGTTGCGTTCTGTTAATGAGAATGGTTAATAAGGCAAAAGAAAATGGAGAAACCTTTGTAGCAAAGGAATCAGATATTTTTAAAGATGATGACAAATATCCAAATGGCATGCTAGCTTTGCTGCCACTAATTTTAACTATACTTATGATTAATATAAAAGTCGATGGAAATCCATTATTGCCATTAGAAGCAGGAGTATTCTTGGGTTCTATTTTAGTTATAGTTTTACTTAATAAGTATCAAGATAATTCAAAGATTATATATCATTTAGGAGAAGCTTGTAAAACATCAGTTTCATCAATCGCAAATACTTGTGCAGTAGTTGGATTTGGAGCTGTTGTTCAATCAACTTTAGCTTTTCCTGTCATTGTAGATGCTATGGTAAATATGCCGGGACCTTACTATGCTAGTGCAGCATTAGGTACTACCGTAATTGCGGGTATATGTGGCTCTGCATCTGGTGGACTAGGAATAGCATCACCACTTCTAGGACCTGTATATATAGCAAAAGGTGCAGCGGCGGCTGCTTTACACAGAACTATGAGTATTTCTTCAGCAGCCTTAGACTCTTTACCACATAATGGCTATATTGTAACTGTAACTAATGGTCTATGTAATGAAAGTCACAAGGATGCATATAAACCTATTTTCTGGTTGACAGTTATTACTCCTATAATAGGTTCTGTTGTGGCAGTAATATTGTTTACGATGTTTCCAAATTTACCATAAATAAAAGATCTATTATTTATATCTAAATAGATAAGGCAAATTATAAAATAATAGATTATCGAGGAGGATGACAAATGAGCAAGGTAGTTTCAGCAGAATATGCTGCATCATTAGTAAAAGATAATATGACATTAGGAATCGGTGGATTTGTAGGATGTGGAGTTCCAGAAGAATTATTGATTTCATTAAAAGAAAGATATGAAAAGGAACAATCTCCAAAAGATTTAACACTATTCCACTGTGCAGCTGTAGGGGACGGAAAAACTAGAGGAGCAAATCATCTAGGAGCAGAGGGGTTATCTAAAAAATTAATATGTGCTCATATTGGATTAGAACCTGCATTAAATAAACTAGTAGTTGAAAATAAGATTTCAGCATATATGATTCCTCAAGGAGTTACATCTCATTTATTAAGAGCTATTGCAGGTAAAAAACCAGGAGTATTGACACATATTGGATTAAAAACTTATGCGGATCCTAGGATTGAAGGATGCAAAGCTAACCAATCAGCAATTGACTCTGGTGATGAAGTAGTATCTTTAGTGAATGTTGAAGGAAAGGATTATTTATTATATAAATCATTCCCAATAGATATTTGTTTTATTAAGGGATCCATAGGAGATACTTCAGGAAATATTTCTTTAGAAAAAGAAGCAGTATTTTCAGACCAATTTGAAATGGCAAATGCTACAAGAAATTCAGGTGGCATAGTTATTGCACAGGTAGAACAAGTAGTAGAAGCAGGAACTCTAAAAGCGAAGGATGTAAAGGTACATGGTTTTATGGTTGATTATATAGTTGTTGGAAGGAAAGAAAATAATCTGCAAGTTTGGGTATCTGAGGATTATAGACCTGAATTATCTGGTGAATGTAAAATTCCTTTAGATAGCATTGAAGTAATGGAGTTGAATCATAGAAAGATTTGTGGTAGAAGAGGGGCGTTAGAGCTTAAAAAAAATTGTTTAATCAATTTAGGAATTGGAATTCCTGATGCAGTTGCAGCAGTTGCCTCAGAGGAAGGATTATCCAAGGATATTACTCTTTCCATAGAATCTGGTGTGCTAGGAGGAGTTCCTGTTGGAGGTATTGGAATTGGTGCAACTGTAAATCCAGAATCTATCTACAAGCAACCAGATATATTTGATGTATATGATGGTGGTGGAATTGATCTTACATTCTTAGGTGCTGCTGAAATTGATGCAAAAGGAAATGTAAATGTATCTAAATTTGGGGGCAGAGTTGTTGGACCTGGTGGATTTATCAACATTTCTCAAAATTCTAAGAAGGTATGTTTCACTGGAACATTTACTGCTGGAGGATTAAAAACTTCAGTTGAAGAAGGTAAATTAGTTATTGTAAATGAAGGAAGAGAAATTAAATTTAGAAATGAGATAGAGCAAGTTACTTTTTCAGCTGAATACGCTTCTGAAACAGGTCAAGAAATTCTTTATATTACTGAAAGAGCAGTATTTAAGCTAACAAAAGATGGAATTATGCTAACGGAAGTAGCTCCAGGAATTGATATTGAGAAAGATATTCTGGCTTATATGGAATTCAAACCATTGATTTCCGATGAAGTAAAATTAATGGATCAAAGAATTTTTATTGATAAACCAATGGGAATTTCTTTCTAAAATATAAATTTATTTAAAAAGTAGATATAAATCTATCATAACTATGATAAGTATATTTATTTTAGATCAAGTATAAGGAGGAAATAAATATGGACTTAAAGTTTTCAGCAGATGAGGAAATGATACAAAAAGTTGCTAAAGAGTTTGCAGAGAAAGAAGTGGCGCATTTAGCAGAAGAAATAGATAGAGAAAGTAGATTCCCATTGGAAACCTTTGATAAGATGGTGAAATGTGGATTTACGGGAATCGGTATTCCTTTGGAATATGGAGGATCAGCAGGAAATGATATAACTAAAGTTATTGTAGTTTCAGAAATTGCCAAAAAATGTGCAGCTACTGCTGCAATCTTATCCATTCATTCAATATTTGGACAAGTTGTACTACAATTTGGAACAGAGGAACAGAAACAACGCTATTTACCTTTAGTGGCAAATGGAGGTAAAAAGGCGGCATTTGCCTTAACAGAACCAAATGCAGGTTCAGATGCGGGATCAGTTACAACAAAGGCTATTTTAGATGGAGATGAATATGTAATTAATGGAACAAAATGTTTCATTACGGGAGGTGGGCAAGCAGATTTTATAATAGTGTTTGCCTTAACAGATCCAAGTAAAGGACTCAAAGGGTTATCAGCATTTGTTGTCCCAAAAGGAACCCCAGGTTTCTCAATAGGAAAAATAGAGGATAAAATGGGAATTAGAGCATCCGAAACTGTGGAATTGATATTTGATAATTGTAGAGTACCAAAAGAGAATTTAATAGGAAAAGAAGGACAAGGATTTAAAATGGCTATGATAGCCTTAGATGGAGCTAGGATTGGAGTCGCAGCTCAAGCCTTTGGAATAGCGGAAGGGGCCATAGAAGAAACTGTTAAATATATGAAAGAAAGAGTTCAATTCGGGAAACCACTTACGGCTTTACAAGGTCTTCAATGGTATATAGCAGAAATGGCAACTAAAACTGAATGTGCTAAATGGATGACTTATAGAGCAGCATCCTTAAAGGTAGCTGGGAAACCTCATACAAAGGAAGCTGCCATGGCAAAATTAAATGCATCAGAAACTTCAAGATTCGTAACAAATTTAGCTCTTCAAATTCATGGGGGTTATGGATATATGAAAGACTATCCATTAGAAAGAATGGTAAGAGATTCAAAAATAACAGAAATATATGAGGGTACATCTGAAATACACAAAGTAGTTATTTCAAGAGCTGTACTCAGTTAGGAGGAAAAAATGAAAGTAATCGTATGCCTAAAACAAGTTCCTGATACAAATGAAGTGAGAATTAATCAAGAAACAGGGACTCTAATAAGAGATGGAGTTCCAAGTATTATTAATCCAGACGATAAAAATGCATTGGAAGAAGCCTTAGTATTAAAAGATAAACATAATGCAGAAGTTATTGTTATAAGTATGGGGCCATCACAAGCAAAGGATGCTCTTAAAGAAGCTTTATCCATGGGGGCAGACAATGCAATATTAATTAGTGATAGAGCATTTGGAGGTTCAGATACATGGGCTACTGCTACTATTATAGCGGCAGCTATAGAAAAGGTGGGAAATTATGATATTGTTTTCTGCGGAAGACAAGCAATAGATGGAGATACTGCACAAGTAGGGCCAGAAATAGCAGAATTCTTAAATCTTCCTCAAATTACTTATGTAAAAGAATTAAAGGTAAAAGAAAATAAAGTAGAAGTAAAAAGATTTACTGAATACGGAGACTTCATTATAGAAAGTGAAATACCCGTTCTTCTTACGGCTATTAAAGAATTGAACAATCCAAGATATCCAACTATTCAAGGAATTCTTCAGTCCTATGCTGAAGATTCAGATAGTAAAATACAAGTATGGGGAGTAGATGATTTAGATGTAGACTTAAGTCAAATAGGCTTAAAAGGGTCTCCGACTAATGTAGCTAAATCATTTGTACCAGTAAAGAGTAATACATCAGAAATAATAGAAGCCTCCAGTACTAAAGAAAAAACTGACATTTTAGTAAATAAACTATCTGAATTAAATTTGATATAAAGGAGGAAATTGAAGAAATGAGTAGAGCAAAAGTTAATCGAGGAATAGATGTCAAAGAATATAAAGATATATGGATAATTGGAGAGCAAATAGATGGAAATATTCATCCAGTAACAGTGGAGTTAATAGGAGAAGGAAGAAAGTTAGCAGATAAAATTAATAAAAATCTATACGTAATTATTCCAGGATATCAAATAAGAGAAACAGCTGAAAAAATGTTACATTATGGAGTAGATAAAGTTCTTTATCTTGAGCATGAACTTTTAAAGGATTTTTCAACAGAAGGTTATTCAAGAAGTATATCTGATTTAATTCTTGATAGGAAACCAGAAATCGTTCTAGTTGGAGCAACTTCAATAGGAAGAGATATTGGACCGAGAATAGCAGGAAGAATAGGAACAGGACTAGTAGCTGACTGTACAAAGTTAGATATAGATGAAGAAGATGGAAAGATACTTCAAACTAGACCAGCATTTGGTGGAAATCTAATGGCCACTATTGTATGCCCAAAGAATAGACCACAAATGTCTACAGTACGTCCAGGAGTTATGGGCAAAGCCCACTACAATGAAGAAAAGAAAGGTGAGGTGGAAACTGTAGTTCCAAACTTAACTAAAGAAATGATAAGAACTAAACTAATACAAACATTTCCTGCAGGAGATAAAAAGGTAAACCTTATAGATGCAAAAGTAATAGTATCTGGAGGTAGGGGACTAAAAGATCCATCTGGATTTAATTTAATCCAAGAATTAGCTACAGCACTAGATGGAGAAATAGGATCTTCAAGGGCTGCAGTAGATGCAGGATGGATTGATAGTTCACACCAAGTTGGACAAACTGGTACTACTGTTCGACCAGATCTATATATAGCATGTGGAATCTCAGGAGCTATACAACATCAAGCAGGAATGCAAGATTCAAAATATATATTGGCAATCAACAAAGATGCAAATGCACCTATTTTTAAAATCTGTGACTATGGTATTGTAGGAGATCTTTTTGAAGTAATACCGGCTTTGCTAGAATCTTTAAAGGAGAAAAATTCTTTAAATTTATAAGATTGGCATTTCAATAAGTATCTTACTAAAAAATAATCTATTAGGAGGGATATTATGAACTTTGAGTTAAATGAACAACAAATGATGATTGAAAAGAAATCAAGAGAATTTGCAGAGCAATACTTGGCACCTGATATTTTAGAACGAGATGAAACCAGTGTTTACCCTATGGAAGCTTATAGGAAATTAGGTGAATTAGGATTTATAGGATTGCCTTATTCAACTGAATATGGTGGATCAGGAGCAGGATATATGGAATATGTTTTAGCAGTAAAAGAGATTTCTAAGGTTGAAGCATCTATGGGAATTTCATATTCTGTATGTACATCATTATTTTGTGGACCTATTTATAATTTTGGGACAGAAGAACAAAAGAAAAAATATTTACCGCCTATATTATCCGGAAAATCCTTAGGAGGTTTTGGATTAACTGAACCTAATGCTGGATCAGATGCAAGTGGAGTAAGAACAGTTGCAGTAAAAGATGGAGATTATTATATCATTAATGGATCAAAATGCTTTACAACAAATGGACCTTTAGCAGATTATTTCTTTGTAGTAGCTAGTACAAATCTTGAGTTAAAAACAAAGGGCCTTTCAGGATTTATTGTTGAAAAGAGTTATCCTGGAGTAACTATTGGTAAAGTGGAAAACAAAATGGGAATTCGTACAGTAAAAGTTTCAGATGTATTTTTTGAAGACGTAAGAGTTCCGGCAGAAAACTTAATCTTTGAAGAAGGA
Source organism: Tissierella praeacuta (assembly GCF_040396155.1). Classification (GTDB taxonomy): domain Bacteria; phylum Bacillota; class Clostridia; order Tissierellales; family Tissierellaceae; genus Tissierella; species Tissierella praeacuta_A. The sequence goes on along the minus strand of NZ_JBEBOY010000015.1, from coordinate 54,333 downwards.
AAAGGATTTATGCTTGCAATGAGTGCATTAGATGGCGGAAGAATGGGAGTTGCAGCTCAAGGTCTTGGTATAGCTGAGGCAGCTTTTGAAATAGCAAGAAAATACTTAATGGAAAGAGAACAATTTGGAAAACCATTATATAAAAATCAATACCTTGCTTTTAAAATGGCTGAATTAGAAATTAAAATTGAACAAGCAAGATATCTTCTATTTAAAGCAGCTTGTGATAAAGATCTTGGAAAACCATATACTATTCCAGCAGCAAAAGCAAAGTATGCTTGCACAAATGCAGCTATGGAAGTGACTATTGAAGCAGTTCAAATGCTAGGTGGAAATGGCTATATGAAAGATTACCATGTAGAGCGTATGATGAGAGATGCAAAAATCACTCAAATTTATGAAGGAACTAATGAAATTCAAAAGCTTATAGTTAGTGGATCTTTATTTAGATAATTTTTAAAAAGGACCTCATTTCCCTATGGATATTTATTTTCTAGTGAAATATTATATCTTAGGGAATATAGGTCCTATTTTATAATAAAAGTACATATTGAGAAAAAAATATAAATTATAAAGATTTGCTTTGTGATATAATTAACATAAGAAACGGCAAAAGATGTAAGGATCTCTTAAATTAGTAGTTTTATTTGGAGGAATATTTATGGAAAAAGAATTAGAGAGATATAAATATATATTTGATGAAATATTAAAGATGACAGATGATGGATTTATCGTTATAGACAAAGAAGGAATCATCACAAATATAAATGATCAATATTGTGATTTTTTAGGAACCACAAAAAAAGATGCTATTGGCGTAAATATTTCAAAATTAATTACAAATACAAAAATGCTAGATATTGTAAATCGAAGGTATGGGGAAGAAGGTGTGATCCATAAGTTTGTAGAAGGAGATACTAAAGAAGAAGGTAATAATCTTTTGCTTGTTAGTCGCTCTCATGTATTGGATGATAATGATAATATAATTGGAGGCGTTGCACAGGTAAAATTTAGATTACAAACATTGGATTGTGCAAAAAGATTAATGAATGAGTATTCTGAACTTCAATTCTATAAGGAGGAATATAATAAAGGGGAATCCAGTAAGTATACATTTGATGGAATGATTGGGAAGAATAAAAAATTTTTAGAATTGAAAAAGACAGCTATGAAATGTTCGAAAACAGATTTTCCTATTTTAATTACAGGGGAGACAGGAACTGGGAAGGAAGTTTTTGCTCAATCTATTCATAAGAAGTGTAATAGGAGTGATAGACCTATGGTTAGTATTAATTGCGCGGCTATTCCCAGTGAACTCTTGGAATCAGAATTATTTGGATACGAGGAGGGGGCTTTTACTGGTGCAAAAAAAGGTGGGAAACAAGGGAAATTTGAGTTATCAAATGGAGGAACAATTTTTCTTGATGAAATTGGGGATATGCCTCTGGGAATGCAGTCAAAAATTTTAAGGGTTCTTCAGGAAAAGGAAGTTGAAAAGATAGGAGCAAATAAGCCTATACCCATAGATTTAAGGGTTATTGCAGCTACAAGAAAAAACTTACAAGAAATGGTTAGGAATGGCGAATTTAGGGAGGATTTATATTATAGACTTAATGTTATCAATATACATATTATTCCATTGAGAAGTCGGAGGGAAGACATTGTTCTATTTATCAATTATTTTTTGAACGAACTCAACAATGAATATAAAACTTTTACAACTATTGATGATGATGCATTGGTTTGTTTACAAAATTATGATTGGCCAGGAAATATTAGAGAGTTGGAAAATGTTATTAAAAGTGCCTATGCCTCAAGTGATAATATGTTGATCCGATTGGAGGATTTACCATCAAAAATGGTGTCTCTTCATAATGAAAAGGCTATAGGAGATTCGAAGGATAAACGATTAAAAAGATTAGTGGATAATTATGAAGCATCTGTCATTAGAGAGACTTTAAAGAAAAATAATTACAATCGGCAAGATACAGCGGAAGAATTAGGGATACATAGAAGTTTATTGTATAAAAAGATGGAGAAGTATGGAATTTAATCATAATATCCTTTCCTCATAGATTAAATTACATAGAAGGGCGGAAAGCCCATTCCTTCAGGTGTGGGATGGATAGCCCAGCATAACACACTAAACAAACAAAATTAATTATGTGTATATATCAGTTGACAACATACACATAATATGACATTATATACATATGGAGAATAAATATAGAAAAACTAAAACAACAGTATCATTAATTAATTATCATTTTATATTCTGTCCAAGATATAGAAGAAAGATATTTGATATTCCAAATGTTGAGACAAGATTTAAAGAAGTGGTAAAAGACATATGTGATGAGTTAGAAATAGAAATCATAGCAATAGAATGCGATAGAGATCATGCACATATATTCTTGAATTGTCTGCCAACACTTAGTCCATCAGATATAATGAATAAAATAAAAGGAGTGAGTAGTAAGCTAATTCGTGAAGAATTTGAGGAATTGAGTAAAATGCCTAGTTTATGGACTAGAAGTTATTTTGTATCAACTGCTGGAAACGTATCGAGTGAAACTATTAAGAAATACGTGGAAAATCAAAAAACTAGATATTAGGAGGTGAACAAATGTCAAACTTTACTTTAACATTAGAACTTAAAACTGAAAAATGGCAAGAAGATATATTAGATAAAAGATTTAATATTGGTAGACAGATATATAATGCTTGTTTAGGTGAATTATATAAAAGATATAATAACATGATTGAAAGAAAAGAGTATAAAAAAGTAGTAAATATGCCTAAAGGGAAAGAGAGAAATAAGGAATTTAATAAGCTAAATAAAGAGCATGGTTTGACAGAATATTCACTTCATACATATGTTAAACCAATACAACACCATTTCAAAGATAATATAGATAGCTTCACTGCTCAAAAGATAGCAACTAGAGTATTTAGAGCATTTGAAAAATATATGTTCCATCAAGCTAGAAAGGTATATTTCAAAAAGTATAATGAATTAAATAGTCTAGAAGGCAAGAGTAATAAAACTGGAATAAGATTTATAGATAATACACTAATATGGAATAAGTTAGATATTCCAGTAATCATAAAAAAGAATGACGAATATGCTCAGATAGCTTTAGAAAATAAGATTAAATATTGTAGAGTATTAAGAAAATTTATAAAAGGAAAGTATAAATATTATGTACAGCTTATATTAGAGGGAGTTCCACCAATCAAAATAAATAAAGAAACTGGTGAAATTAAGAATACCATAGGCAAGGGTAGAGTTGGTCTAGATATAGGTACTCAAACCATAGCAATATCAAGTAGATACGATGTAAAGCTATTAGAATTAGCACCAGAAATAGACAATATTGAACAAGAGAAAAGAATATTATTAAGAAAATTAGATAGGCAAAGACGTTCTAATAATCCTAATAAATACAACAAAGATGGAACTATTAAACGTGGTAACAGAGATAAATGGATAGAGTCTAATAGATATATTAAAAATAAAAACAAATTGAGAGAGATACAACGGAAACAAGCAGATATAAGAAGACAGAGCCATCAAAAGTTAGCAAATTATATTTTAGATTTAGGAGACATTATATTAGTTGAAGATATGAATTATAGAGGCTTACAAGTTAGAGCAAAAGAAACTACAATCAATGAAAAGACTGGCAGAATCAATAAAAAGAAAAGATTTGGAAAATCACTAGCGAACAAAGCACCAGCAATGTTCTTAGCTATATTGGATAACAAACTAAAATTCAATAACACACAATTATATAAGATAGATACATGGTCAGTAAAAGCAAGTCAATACAACCATATAGAAGATGAATATATTAAGAAAAGCCTAAGCAAAAGATGGAATAATTTTGAGGACTATAAGATACAGAGAGATTTATATTCAGCATTTTTAATAATGAATGTTAAAGATAATTTAAAAGAAATTGATAGAGATTTATGTATTAAAACATTTGATGATTTTAAAATATTGCATGATAAAGAAATTATAAGAATTAAAAGTAGCAACAATAAATTAATAAGTAGCATGGGAATATAAAGGTAAAAATAGGTTTTGAAACGAGCCTTATACTAACGTTAATGTGACTCAATGGAGTGAACATAGTTAGTGAAAGTCTTAGGGAATATAGATAGTTTTAATATGTTGTAGTCGTATTAGATACGATGAGAGTATTAAAGAAATTTATACAGTACCTAAGAACCCCATAGGCTTTAGCCATGGGAGTTTCAGTGTCTTTGTAATGAATCTATAATTAATAAAGGATTAATAATTAAAATTAAAATAAAAAGTAGTTGACAAATGCTAGAATTAGTATTATAGTTATAAGAAATTAATATTTATAGAATCTTATAAAGAGATGTGGAGGGACTGGCCCGATGAAGCACAGCAACCTGAATATTATGTTCGAGGTGCTAAATCCTGCAAACCATAGGTTTGAGAGATAAGAAATGAAACGGTTATTTGACGCCTGCTTTCTTATCTTAGAAGGTAGGCCTTTTAAATGCCTACATATGGATATGCTTAGAATCAAAGAAATATAGATTCAATCTAAAACTTAATAGTCATTCTTATAAAGAGATGTGGAGGGACTGGCCCGATGAAGCACGGCAACCTGAATATAAATATTCGAGGTGCTAAATCCTGCAAACCAAAAGGTTTGAAATATAAGAAAGTGTTATTTGTTATTTAACCTACTTTCTTATTTTTTAAGGAAGTAGGTTTTTATTTTAAAGGGGGAGATAGTATGTCAAGTATTAGAAATTTAATTGATGAGGTAGTTGAAGAAAAAGTAGAAATTTATAAGGATATAGCATTGCAGATTCATGATAATCCTGAGGTAAGCAACTATGAATTCTTTGCAAGTAAAATATTATCTGAGCAACTAACTAAGGAAGGTTTTAATGTAAAACTAGATGTCGCAGGACACCGTACAGGATTTGATGCAAGATATAAAAGCAGTAAACCAGGTCCTACCATAGTATTTTATGCAGAATATGATGCACTTCCTGGAATAGGTCATGCTTGTGGACATAACTTATTTGGTGCCACTTCTTCATTGGCAGCAGTAGGACTTAAGGCAATAATCGATGAAGTTGGTGGAGAAGTTAGAGTCTATGGAACTCCTGGAGAAGAAGGAGGAGAAAATGGAAGTGCAAAAGGAAGCTTTGTAAAGAAAGGGTTCTTTGATGATGTGGATATTGCCCTAGGAGTTCACCCAGGATATGAACATGGATTAACTGCACCCTCTTTGGCTAATGATCCAGTGGATGTAGAATTCTTTGGAAAATCCTCCCATGCTGCAGGAGCACCAGAAAAGGGAATTAACGCCTTAGATGCTATCATACAGGTTTACAATGCAAGCAACGCACTAAGACAACATCTAACAGATGACATAAGGATTCATGGAGTAATCACTGATGGTGGTAAAGCAGCAAATGTTGTTCCCGATTATGCCAGTGCAAGATTTTATCTTAGAGCAAAATCCAGACCTATTTTGACAGATCTATATGCCAAGTTTGAAAACATAGTAAAAGGAGCAGCACTTCAAACTGGAGCGAAATATAAAATTGGTTTATTTCAAAATAGTGTAGATAATATTGTACCAACCCCTTTATTTGATGAAGTTTATGAGAAACATTTAAATAAATATGGAGAGTTTATATCAAGGGATAAAACTGAAAAAGGAAGCGGTTCATCAGATGTTGGAAATATAAGTCAAGTGATTCCAACAATTCAACCAAGTATCAAGATTGCAAATAAATATATTGCAGGACACAGTATAGAATTTAAAGAAGCATCAAAGAGTGAATTAGGTTTAAGTTCTATAGGATTAGGAGCAAAGGTTCTTGCTCACACAGCATTAGATATTATTTTGGATCCTGAACTACTCCAAAGGATTAAGGAGCAGCATGCAGAAGATCTAAAAAATCAAAGCAATTAGGAGGGATTAAATGATTCAATTAATAGATGTTTCAAAAACTTTTACATCAGATAATACCTCTGTATATGCGGTGAAGGATGTTAATTTAACCATCAATGAAGGGGAGATATTCGGAGTAATAGGATACAGCGGAGCAGGTAAAAGTACTTTAGTTAGATGTCTTAATCTTCTAGAAAGACCTACGAAAGGTCAGGTACTGATCAATGGTGTTGACCTTCTTCATCTAAAGGAAAAAGAACTTAGGTTGCATCGTCAAAAAATAGGGATGATATTTCAGCAATTTAATTTACTTTCATCTAGAACAGTATTTGAAAATGTAGCATTTCCTTTAAAATATAGAGGAATCAGCAAAGAAAAAATCAAAGAAAAGGTATTATCCTTGTTAGACTTAGTAGGAATATCAGATAAAGCAAATGCTTATCCATCACAACTCTCAGGAGGACAAAAACAAAGGGTCGCCATAGCTAGGGCCTTGGCAACTGATCCTAGTATTTTGCTCTGTGATGAGGCAACTTCAGCTTTGGATCCTCAAACTACCAAGTCAATTTTAAAATTACTTAAGGATGTAAATCGAAAGCTAGGTATTACAATTGTAATTATTACACATGAAATGAGTGTCATAAAGGAAATATGCCATCGAGTTGCGGTAATGGAAGATGGCAATGTTGTAGAACTAAATGATGTAATTTCAATTTTCTCCAATCCTCAAGCACAGATTACAAAGGATTTTATCAGCAGCACATCTAATCTGTCTCGCATTGATGAATTGATTCAGGAAAAGTCGGATATTGTTCAGCTAGATCCAGGGCAAAGAATCTGGCGACTTGACTTTTATGGTTCAAAAACTAAAGAGCCGATTATCTCTCATATTTCTAAGAAATATAATATAAGTCCAAGTATTATCTTTGCAAATGTGGAGGTTATCTCAGATACAGTCATTGGCTCCATAATCGTTCTTATAACCATATCAGAACAGGTGGAGAAAGATGTAATACAGTATTTAAATGACAAACAAATTAGAGTAGAGGTGATTAAACATGCTTGATTTAATGACTAATTATACTCCCAACTTACTTGATTATTGGGGTGAATTTATTAAAAGTATTGGTGAAACCCTGCAGATGCTTTTCTTATCTGGAATATATTCTTTCCTAGTAGGACTATTCTTAGGAACTCTCTTAGTAGTTACCAGAAAGGGGAATATACTTGAAAATCCATTTGTTCATCGAATTATTGACGGACTGGTTAATTTATTTAGATCTATTCCATTTGTCATACTAATTACTGCCTTAATTCCATTGACAAAGCTTATTGTAGGAACATTTATTGGGGTAAAGGGAACGATTTTCCCTCTTATAGTTGGATGTACCCCATTCTTTGTTAGGCAGGTAGACATGGCACTTTCGGATATTGATCATGGTTTGATTGAGGCAGCTCAGTCCATGGGGATTTCTCCAATTGGAATTATTTTTAGGGTTTATCTTAAGGAGAGTATTCCTGCATTGGCACGATCAACTACTATTACTACCATTAGTTTATTAGGTTTAACAGCCATGGGTGGTGCAGTAGGGGGAGGCGGACTTGGCTCCTTTGTAATCAGATATGGTCATAACAGATTCTATCAGGATATTACTTATGTTTCAGTTATTGTTATTCTAATTTTTGTTACAATAATTCAATTTATAGGTAACATTATTATTAAAAAAACATCACATTAAAGGAGAGAAATTAAATGAAAAAATTGATTGTGGCTTTAATTTTATCTATATTATTAGTAGGTTGCAGTAGCGGAAATAATATACCAGCAGACAGTGGCGAGGGAGCAACTGTTGTAAGAGTAGGATTGACAGGCAGTGATTCCAAGGTTTGGAACCATGTTAAGGAAGAAGCAGCAAAGGAGAATATTGATATTCAACTTGTTTTCTTTGATTCCTATCCTCTTCCTAATGCAGCCTTGGATTCAGGTGAAATAGAAATGAATGCTTTTCAGCATCATAGCTATCTTAATAAAGAAATTGAGCAGCATGGCTATGAAATATCCGTGATTGGAGAAACAGTACTTGCACCACTTGGCATTTATTCTAGACAGATTCAAAGTATTGGAGAATTAGAAGATGGAAATACAATAGTAATTCCTGATGATGTTACCAATGGTGGAAGAGCATTAATATTACTTCAAGCAAATGGTTTAATTACAGTAGATCCTGCTGCAGGAGCTACACCTACAATTAAGGATATTGAAAACCCTAGAAACTTTAACATCTTAGAACTTGCTGCTACTAATATTCCAGCTTCATTGGAGGAGGTTCCCATAGCTATAATAAACTCAGGGGTAGCCAGTGATGCAGGATTTATACCTTCACAGGATGCAATAGTATTAGAAGAGGCTAAAGAAGGAGAAAATCCTTATGTCAATGTTATAGCTGTTCGTACAGAGGATAAAGATAATGAAATATATAGGCGTATTGTAGAGCTTTATCAAACAGATGCTACAAAGGAAATTATTGAAGAGGATTCTAAAGGTTCATCAATTCCAGTTTGGTAAAATCAATTTAATAATATAAAAAATAATCCCCACCATTATAGAGAGATTAATTTTATCTATATATAATGCCGATAAAATAATAGGGTTAAAAAATAAATTTCTCAAAATATTAAAAAATACTAAGCATTATAATCCCCTTAGATTAACAATCTAGGGGATTGTTTTATTAAAGTATAAATAAATTTATTAATGTTTACAGATTAGAAACATATTGGTTATTGTTTAGATAAAATGAGGATATATACTGATGTTAATAAATGAAATTGGAGGAGAGGTAATATGAAGAATACTAAAAAAATATTATTAATGTCAGTAGCTGCTGCCATACTAATGGGCGGGGTATTGGTATATAGTACTAGTGGAGAGGATAATACAGTAGTTGTATTAGATAATCAAAAATTTGAAATAGACAGTCAATTAGCCATTAAATCTATGGATAATGTTAAATCTTTCGAAGGTGTTGAGTGGTTAAATGGAGGAGAAATTTTAGGAGTAAAAGATCAATTTATTTTTAGTGATGATGCAAGTAAACCTAAAGCTAAACTTTGTATTTATAATCCAGAGGATAAGAGCTTTCAAGAATTGGCAACAGCTAATGAAAAAGAATGGATAGGGATAGGAGATATATCTGAGGACGAGAGATATGTTTTTTATAGTGTATTGCTAAATGGTGATTTAGAGGCAAATGTATATGATTATTATGTATTAGATTTAGAGTCAAGGTCTACAACGAAACTAGTAGAAAAGGCGACAGCGTTTAGTAATCTAGAAAACAATCAAGTAATTGTCGCATCAGGTATGAAGGTTTATCGTTGTGATGTAAAAGGTAATGTTGAAGAGATATCCTTACCAAAAGAATTAATAGATAAATTAAGTGATTTTACTTCCTTTAGTTTTGACGATTATTTAGACACTTATTATAGGAATGAAGTAGTAGAAGGGGAAAGAAGAAAATTAATTGAGTCAGATTATAACCATAAGAAGGAGCATAATGGTATTAAATCAATGTTTCTAAAAGAACATAAACTTACTTTAGAGAGTGGAAATGTCAAAGAATTTACCTATGATATGGATGAAAAAACATACAAGGTAGGTGTAGAAGGACTTAAGAAATGGACTTCTGACAATTCAAAGAGGACTAAAATAGAATGGAATAAAAGTGGAAATGCGATTTTATGGAAGATAAATGTGAATGGTGAGGAAGTTAAGATAATAGAGGAAGGTAAACCTTATTTATCAGTGACAGAATCACCAAATAAGAGCAAAGCTGTATATTATTTTGATGGAAAGACAACAAGTGCAGACAGTGTATATGTTTACGATTTAAATACAGATGAAAAGATAAAAATATTTCCTGAAGCAATAGGGCATGCTTACTGGAATCATTCTTCAAAAGGATTTTTTATGACTTCTCGTAAAGTTGATGGAAATAAATCTTACTATTATGTTACCAGTATAGTAAAATTAAACGATTGATATTTACTAGGATAATGATAAAATACAATCAATTGATTGTATTTTATCATAGTTTTTAATTTTTTATATGAAATTTTATATTCATATTTGGATTATAAAATTTTAGGGAAGGAATAAATAGAATGAATTATGTAGGTGGTGAATTAATTATTATAAATAATATAATTAAAGATAATGAAGTAAAGACCATGTTTAAAGTTTTAGTTGTTGATGATGAAAGAGCTATTGCTGATTCAATAGCATATGCATTAAAAAGAGAATATTATAATGTGGATGTGGCATATGATGGGGAAGAAGCCTTAGAAAAAATAAAAAGTTTTAATCCAGATGTAGTTGTTTTGGATATTATGATACCTAAATATGATGGATATGAAGTATGTAAGAGAATTGAAAAGAATAGTCATATAGGGATTCTTATGCTTACGGCAAAAAATGATTTAGTAGATAAAGTCATAGGTCTAGAATTAGGAGCAGATGACTATTTAACCAAGCCATTTGAGATGCTAGAGCTTTTAGCTAGAGTTAAATCATTGTGCAGAAGAATTAATAGAATACCTTTTGAACCAAATTCAAATAATATATCAATAATCAATTTGGAAGGTCTAAATATAGATTTAATTGAACGCATTGTACAGATAGATGGGAAAATAGTTGAACTTAAGCCTAAGGAATTTGATTTATTAGTTTTTCTCTTTGAAAATCCTAGACATGTATTTTCTAGGGATGAAATTCTGGAAAAAGTATGGGATATGGACTATTTAGGAGGAACACGAACAGTAGATGTACATGTTCAAAGAATTAGAAAAAAATTAGGAAGATATGGAGAACTGATAAAGACCATAGCTAGAGTAGGATATAAGGCGGTAGGAAATTTTGATGAGATTTAGTATAAAGATAAAATGGACCTTATTTATAGTACTACTTTTAATAATAAGTATAATGCTTACAGGTTTTTTTATGTTAAGAGGAGTTTCATATAACCAAAGAGGATACTATGAAGAATTACTTCAAGAGAATAGTAAAAATGCCAACTTATATATTAGGGAAAGCTATATATCTTCTGATTCTAATAATTTTGAAGAATATTATGTAAGAGAAGCAGAAAATTTAATGCTGAATTTGAAAAGAATAATAAATTTGCCTATTACTTTATATGATATGGAAGGGCAAATATTATGTAGGGGAGATAATATATTTATAGACAGAAAACCTCCAGATATTATGATAAATGCATTGAAAGATCAGAGTATTTATGAGAAGAATGGAGATAAAATAGTTTATCTTGCACCTATATATGATTTTAATAAACAAATAGGTGTACTTGAAATCATGTATAATACCACAAGGGAAAGTATTCTATATAGAGATATTAAACTGTTGTTTTATAGAATAGGCATAATGTTCATATCTCTTGCTTCTTTAGTTGGAATTATGTATTTTTCAAAGATAGCAGGGAATATTTTAAAATTAAGATATTCTGTTGAAGCAATAGAAAAAGAAAACTATGATTCTATTGTGAAACTAGAGTCTGGTGATGAATTGGAAAGTCTTAGTTTAGGAATATTTTCTATGGCTAGAACAATAAAACAAAATGTTGAAGATATAACTATTGAAAAGGAAAAATTAGAGTTAGCCATAAAAAAGCTTGGAAAACTTGAAAAACAGCAAAAGGAATTTATAGGTAATATTACTCATGAGTTTAAAACTCCTTTGACAGTGCTGAAGGCTCAAATAGATTTAATGAGTATGTATAAAGATGATGAAGAAATGTGCTGTAGGTCAAAGTTAATAGCAGAGAAGGAATTGAAACGATTAGATAATATGGTTGAAAATATTCTTTCTTTATCTAAAGTAGAAAAGTATAGTTTTGAGTTTAAGAAAAATAAGGTTAATACAAAAAAACTTCTTGAAGATATTTGTATGAGAATGGAAGGAAAAGCTTCTAAATTTGGTATTGAAATAATGGACAATCTTCAAGATGCATATATTTTCATAGATACTGAAAGCTTTATGCAGATATTTATAAATATTATAGATAATGCAATAAAATATAATTTGAGAGATGGACGGATATATGTAAGAAACTATATTAAAGAATATAATAACTATATTGAAGTTGAAGACACAGGTATTGGAATAGAAAAAGAGCATAGAGATAAAATATTTGAGCCATTTTATACTGTAGATAAAAATAGAAGTAAAGATTTTTCAGGTACAGGTCTTGGACTTTCATTGGTTAAGAGTCTTGTTGAAAGTCAAGGGGGAAAAATAAGACTTATGGACACGAAAAAAACAACTTGCTTTGAGATTGTTTTTCCTATTTGCAATGAGGGAATAATAAAAATCTAATAAAATCTATTTTATTGAGTTAAAAAAGGTGTAGACAAAACTGTCTACACCTTTGAGAATGTTATGCATAAAAACTATGTCCACCTATTTTAGTTACATAGGTTTTATTCTTTACAATCCAGGTTCCTGCTGCTTTTGCTGGATTAAAGAAATATGTTGAATTACCTACTGGTTTTGCTCCATTAATGGCTTCTTTAGCTGCTTTTATACTTTCTTCTGATGGAGTATTATAGATTGTTCCTTCAGCAACTGGGCTAAATTGAGGAATTTTACCATAATACTCAAAGATTACACCATATACAGTGTTGGGAAATTCTTTAGAGTTAACTCTATTAAGAATTACACTTCCAACAGCTACTTTTCCCTTATATGATTCTCCGCTTGCTTCTGCCTCAATAATTCTAGCTAACCAATATAAATCATCTTGATTATAGGCTTTAGAGGAGCTAGTTCCTCTTGAAACAGTAGCAGTTTTAGTTGCTGCTGCAGTAGTTTTACTATTTAATGTTGCTTGAGTTTGTTTTCCTGCAATACCGTCAATGGTTAACTTATTATCTTTTTGAAAGTTAATAACAGCTTTTTCAGTAAGCTTGCCATAGATACCATCTACAGCGATGGTATAATATCCACGACTTTTTAATTGTTGTTGAAGTTTAGAAACTGCATTTCCCTTACTACAATACTTCAATGTTATATAATTTCCACTTGCAAACGCTCCACTCATTGGTACCAATAACAATGTTAAAACTATTAAAATTGATAATGCTTTTTTGCCTTTCATTGGCATACACACTCCTTCCGTAATTATGCTTCCGAAGTTAGCTGACGGGCTCGGGATAGAAGGCTCCCTACCACAAGATGTGGATTAACCCCTTAAATGGTTCCTCCGTACCTAATAATATTAGGATTCAGCAGTTATAATTGCATGCAATATGGTTATTATATAAGAAGACCATTATTATGTAAACACAAAATAAGGATATACCAAAAATTGCATAGGTAAAATATAGTATAATGGCCATTTATATCATTAAGTATAAAGAATTTATATATATTTAAAGCATAGATAAATACTGGTCTTATAGAGTCTTCAAGTGACAAAGTAAGACACTCTAGAACTTCTTAATTTTCTTTTTTGAACTGTCCTTGACATAGATACCATTTTACCTTATAATCTATGAAATGTGAGCTCTAGTTTTGAACATTACACTAATTCACACTAAATAAACATATTAAGTTTAGATTGGTTATATAATTTTAATCTAAATTTGTCAATAAGTTTTTAAGATTAATAATTTTTTTGAAATTATTTTACTGGAATTAGAGACATGTAATGAAATGGAAATCGTTTTTTGGTTTTGAAATTTTGAAAAATATGTAGTAAATGTTTTATGATTACTATATACTTCAGAAGTGATATAATTACTAAAAATACTTTTTACATATAGAAAATAAGTATAAGAAGTTAATTTAACAAAAAAGAAAACGGGATAAAATGCTTGTTCTTAAGTTCCAATAATATAGGGGGGATTTTTTTATGATATTTTTCTTATTTATGATACTAGGTATTTGTGCTTATAAAATGAAATATTCAACAATAGGTAATTATCATCTAGACTATATGTCAGTTGAAAAAACTACATCGATAAAAGGAATATTTGTTTTACTTATATTTTTAAGTCATTTTGTTCAGTATGTAAAACTGAATAATATTTTTGATATACCATATTTAACAATACGTAATTTTTTAGGACAATTAGTAGTAACTATGTTTCTTTTTTATTCTGGTTATGGAATATTAGAGTCTATTAAAAAGAAAAAGGAAGGATATGTCAATGAGATTCCTACGAAACGTATTTTAAAAGTATTATTTGACTTTGACATAGCTGTTTTATTGTTTTTAATTTTACGTCTTATTATTGGATATAAGTATGATATTGCAACTATTGTTCTTTCATTTATAGGTTGGAAGTCTGTTGGTAACAGTAACTGGTATATATTCGCAGTATTATTAACTTATTTATTCACCTTTGTTTCTTTTAAAATATTTAAGAATAAATATAGAATGGCCATAAGTTGTGTTACTGTTCTTTCTGGTATTTATGTTTTAGTTATGCATACTTTTAAGCCATCTTGCTGGTATGATACAATTTTCTGCTATGTAGCAGGGATGTGGTTTTCTCTTTATAGGGAGCAAATAGAAAAGATAGTATTAGCAAATAATATTAGTTACTTACTATCGTTAGTAATATTATTAACTTTATTTGGATTTACGTATTTATTTAAGCATAATAAATTAATAATTCATCAAGTATTGTCATTACTATTTGTTTGTTTAGTTATTTTAGTTACTATGAAAGTTTCATTTAATAATTTTATATTAAATTGGATTGGGAAGCATGTATTTAGCATATATATTCTGCAAAGAATTCCTATGATGATATTTAAAAATAATAATATAATCTCTCATAATACTTATTTATATTTAGTATTATGTTTATTAGTTACTTTAGTAATTTCTCCTGCTTTTGACAAGGTAACTAGAAAACTTTATAATATGATTTTATTGAAGATATCTATCTTAAACAATCATCCAGAAGCATATGAAGTATCTACATCTGCTAGACAGTAGGATACCTTCAGTTGAGAACTATGTTATATATAGACGGGAAACACAAAAATCCAGTTCTATTCAAAAATGGCATGATATAAATTATATGGCGATTTTTCAAAGAGAATATATTAAAGCCTAAAGGTGAATAAGGTAAGGTAATTTATTAATATAAGTATGATAAAAAAAGAAAAAGCTATCTCAAAATAAAAGTTTGGGATAGCTTTTCTATATAAAAATAAAAAGGAAAAAATTTAAGCATGACTCACAATAAAAAGTATATTACAAAATATAGATAAAGATTGCTAAATCTCTTTATCTTGTATTGCTTCCTTCAATGTATGCCATGATAAAACTGCACATTTTACTCTAGCGGGCATATTAGAAATATTTTGAAGAACTATAGCATCTTCTAATTTTTCTAATTCACTTTCATCAGTGACTTCTTTTTTTATCATTCCTATAAAGATTTCTACTAAATCTAATGCTTCTTTTATAGTTATGCCCTTTATTAAATCTATCATCATAGATGTAGATGCTTGAGATATGGCACATCCAGTTCCAGTAAATGAAGCATTTTTTATTATATTTCCTTCAAGTTTCAATTGTAAACTTATATCATCACCACAGCTAGGATTATGACCTCTTTCAGTAATATCTGGATTTAATAAGGACTTCTTATTATGTCCGCTTTTATTATGCTCCATAATAAGCTCTGTATATATTGAACTAAGATCCATAACCTAACCACTTCCTTACATTTTTAATTCCTTCAATAAATTGATCTATATCTTCCTTTGTATTATAAAGATAGAAACTTATTCTTGAAGTTGCAGGAACATGAAGATATCTCATCAAAGGCTGACAACAGTGATGTCCTGCCCTTAGAGCGAGACCATATGAATCTAAAATAGATGCAATATCATGGGGGTGTATATTATCCATAGTAAAAGATATTATACCACCTCTTAGATTCAAATTTTTAGGACCTTGAATATCTATATAGGGTAGACTTAGCATTTTTTCTAATGCATATTCTACTAGGATCTTTTCATGATTATGGATATTATCTAATCCTATATTTTGTAAATAATCAATGGCTGCTGTAAGTCCTACAGCTCCTTCTACATTTTGTGTCCCTGCTTCAAATTTATATGGAAGGGGAGCAAATGTAGCTTCTTGTTCATATACATATTCTATCATATCTCCGCCCATTAGAAAAGGTGGTATACTATTTAATAAGCTTTTTTTACCATATAATACTCCTATTCCCATAGGACCAAGCATTTTATGGGCAGAAAAGACAAAGAAATCTGCATCAAGATGTTGAACATCTACTGTCATATGAGGAGTGCTTTGAGCTCCATCTATTATAGCTATGGAGCCCATCTTGTGAGCATAGTCTATTATTTCACCTAAAGGATGAACAGTTCCAAGAACATTAGACATTTGGGCAATAGATACAATCTTTGTTTTATTAGTGATTTTTTCTTTTATTTCCTCTGGGGGAATTCTTCCTTCCTCATTTAGATACATATATTTTAAAACTGCTTTTTTATCCTTTGCTAATCTTTGCCAAGGGAGTATATTGCTATGATGCTCTGAAATAGCTAGTACTATTTCATCATTTTCTTTAATAAAATCTTTTCCATAGGAGTAAGCAATTAAATTGATTGATTCAGTAGTATTTCTTGTAAAGATAATTTCCACAGTATCTTTAGCATTAATAAACTCTCTTACTTTTTCCTTAGCTAAATCATATTTATCTGTAGCTGTTATACTAAGTTGATGAGCTCCTCTATGGGGGTTGCCATGAGAGGTTTTGTTGTAATCATTCATGGCATCAATAACCTGTATAGGTTTCTGCGTTGTAGCACCATTGTCTAAATATACTAATCTATTTCCATTTATTTTTTGATTAAATATGGGAAAATCTTTTTTTATTTCTTGAGGATTTAAATTAGTCATTTATAAGTCTCCTCTCAACTTCATTACTAATTAATTTGCGTAAATAGTCAAATGGAATTTTATCAATTATTGGTCTAAAGGATGCCTCTATAATTAATTTTTTTGCCTCTCTTTCATTTAGGCCTCTGCTCATAAGATAAAAAAGCCTGTTTTCATCAATTTGTCCTGCACTTGCAGCATGTTCTCCTTCTACATCATCTTCATCACATAATAATGCGGGGATGGAGTCAGATTTCACAGTAGGATCAAGTAATATTACGTATTCTTCTTCAGCTCCTTTAGAATGCCTAGCCCCTCTTTTAAAGTCAAGATTTCCTCTAAATATTTTTCGTGACTTATCTTTGAGAACGCCTTTAGTTTCAATATTACTTATGCTTCTAGGACCTTGGTGTGTCATAGAATAGCCTAAGTCCATTTTACGTGTACCATCTCCTAGATATAAAGAAGAAAGATTAGATTCACTTGATTCACCTTCTAAAAATGTAGAATAATTAGAACCACTAATATTACTTCCCAATTCTACTGAGATCCAATTTACTTTTCCTTGACCTTCTACAAAAGCAATATTTGAATCAAAATTATATGAAATATCATTCATCCTTTGAATTTTTATTATATTAACTACAGAGTTTTCCTTTGCATATACAACTGTGAGTCCATTGTGAAAGCCTTCTACTTTTTCACTAGAGCTATAGTCAATAACTAAAGTTACCTCACTACCTGATTCAGCTATAATAATATTTTTATCCATAACAATAGGATTTTCATTATCCATATTAAATTCAATTTTTATAGGATTGATAATTTTGATGTTTTTAGGAAGGGATAAAGCTATACCGCTGTTATAATATTCCTTAACAAAGGAAATAAATTTATCCCCTAGTCCGTTGACCTCATTTATATTAAAGTAATCATTATTATCTTCACTTATTTTATTTAATTTTACTCCAGTAGGGAGTTCATCTATTAAATTTATATAATCCTTTTTATAGTTTATAACATTAGGAAATTTAAAATCTTCCAATCCAATTCTTTTCCAAAGCATTTTATCCCTCCTTATCCAATAGAGCCTTCTAGCTCTATATTAATTAAATTGTTTAATTCAACAGCATATTCAAGAGGAAGCTCTTTAGTTATTGGTTCTACAAAACCTCTAACTATCATAGCCTTGGCTTCTTCTTCACTAATTCCTCTACTCATAAGATAAAAAATAGCTTCATCACTAATTCTACCGATTTTGGCTTCATGACCGATATCTATATTATCATTATTTAATTCTATTATTGGTAAAGTATCTGATTTAGATTTATTGTCAAGCATCAATGATTCACAGGATACTGATGATTTACAGCCATAAGCATCCTTAGTTACTTTAAGTAGTCCTCTATAAAATGCATAACCTCCATCTTTAGAAATAGATTTGGAATTAACAGTTGATGTTGTATGCGGGGCTGCATGAACAACTTTTGTACCAGTATCTAAATGTTGTCCCTTTGCTGCAAAGGTAATTCCTGTAAATTCAGATCTTGCACCTTCTCCTCTTAATATGCTCATAGGATAGAGCATGGAAACCTTAGAGCCAAAGGAGCCAGAAACCCATTCAATAGTACCATTTTTATCTACAACAGCTCTTTTGGTATTTAGGTTATACATATTCCTAGACCAATTTTCTATGGTGCTATATCTTAGACTTGCATTTTCCTTTATAAAAAGTTCAACGCAGCCAGCATGAAGATTATTTACTTTATATTTTGGTGCTGAACAGCCTTCGATGAAATGAAGTTTTGAACCTTTCTCTACAATTATTAGAGTATGCTCAAATTGTCCAGCCCCCGGTGCATTAAGCCTGAAATATGATTGCAGTGGAATATCTACTTGAATTCCTTCAGGTACATAGACAAAGGAACCACCGGACCAAACAGCTCCATGTAGGGCAGCAAATTTATGATCACTTGGAGGAACAAGCTTCATAAAATATTCTTTAACTATATCTTCATATTTTTCTAAGGCAGTTTCCATATCAGTATATACTACACCTTGGTCTACTAATTCCTGTCGGATATTGTGATATACAACCTCTGAATCATATTGTGCTCCTACTCCTGCTAAAGATTCTCTCTCTGCCTGTGGGAGTCCTAATAATTCAAAGGTTTTCTTTATATCTTCAGGTACATCATTCCAGTTATGCTTCATATCTGCATCTGGTCTAATATAGGTTATTATATTTTCCATATCAAGCTCTGATAAATCCACTCCCCAAGTAGGTATTGGCTTACTATTATATATTTCTAATGATTTTAATCTAAAATCAGTCATCCATTGAGGTTCATTTTTTTCCTTTGAAATTTCCATTATTATTTCAGGAGTTAATCCTTTATCAGTTTTATATTTGTAGGTAAATTCATTTTTGATATCATAGATTCCTCTATCAATATCTTCAATAAATGTCTTTTTTCTTTCCATATCTTCACCTCTATCTATTAGAAAACTCTTCTTTAATGTTTTCATATCCTGTTTCATCAATTTCCTTAGCTAATTCTATTCCTCCAGTTTTCACTATTTTGCCATCGAGTAGGATATGAATATAATCCGGATTAAGATAGTCTAGTAGTTTATTATAATGAGTTATTACTAAAATGGAATTCTTTTCATTTTTAATCTTTTTAACGCCTTCAGCTACTATTCTTATAGCATCTACATCTAGACCAGAATCTGTTTCATCAAGGATTGCAAGCTTTGGTTCTAAAATAGACATCTGTAGGATTTCATTTTTTTTCTTTTCTCCTCCTGAAAATCCTAAATTCAAATATCTAGAGGCATATTCTTCTTTTATTTCCAGTTGATCCATTTTTTCTTTTAATAATTTTTTAAATGGTATAAGTTTCTGCATTTCTCCTGAAACTGATGTCTTTGCAGTTCTCAAGAATTCTTCAACTGTAACACCTGGAATTTCTTCTGGATATTGGAATGATAAAAAGATTCCTTTTTTAGCTCTTTTATCAACCTTTAATTCATTTATTGATTCTCCTTCAAACTCTATTTCTCCATCTATAATTTCATACTTTGGATGTCCCATTAAAGTATATGCTAAAGTAGATTTTCCACCTCCATTAGGTCCCATAATAACATGGATTTCTCCCTCACCAATTTGGAGGTTAAGACCCTTTAGAATCTCTTTATTCTCTATATTTACTTTTAAATTATTTATATTTAATAAATTTTTTGTCATAAAAGTCCTCCTTTACATGAGATAACTTATCAAATGATAACTGTTATCATTGTTATATATAATTATATACCACTAATTTTTAAAAGTAAACCTATGAATTCACTAGGAATTAATATTATTTTTTAATTCATAAAATTTCCAATCTGAAAATACAATTTAAGAGAACTTATATATAAGGGAGAGGATTAAAATGAGCTTAAATAGTTATATATTAATGTTTATGATACTTCAGCCAATTATGCTCAGTGGTCAAGTAAAAGATGATTTAAACAATGGAGATATAAATATTATGGAGAGCATAGTAATTCAAGAAGAATTAGAAGAAAAAGGAGATAATATTCAGAAACTAATAGAGGAATTAAAAGAAGATTCTAAGGATGAAGAAATAATAGAAAAACAGGAAGAGGTGGAGGAAGAGATTCAAGAAGAAACACAGGAAAAAATGGAGGAGGAAATTCAGGAAGAAAAACAAGAAGAAAAAGAGAAAGAAATTAAAGAAGTTGTCCCTCAAAAAGTTCAAGAAGAACAAAAAGTAGAAATTATAAAATTTGATATTAATGGATTGATGCTAAGAGAAGGAATATCCAGTGAAGAGGTTTTGAAACTTAAGAGTTTCTTGATGAAGAAAGGATATACTGATATAACAGATGGTTATTATTTTGATAGTAAAACAAGAAATACCGTAGCGAGATATCAGCAGCAAAATGGATTACAATCCGATGGTATAGTTGGAAAAAATACATATCAGAGAATAAATGAAGATATGGAATTGAATAAGATAAGTATTTCAGAGGTACAATTAGAATTTACTTCAGAGATTCCAATGGGAAATTTTATAATAATTAATAAGAATAATAATACTTTATATCATATGAAGGATAAAAAGATAGTGAAAAGATATCCAGTTGCCACTGGAAAAGCACCTGAATATACTCCGGAAGGTAAATTTACCATAGTAACAAAATATGTAAACCCAGCCTGGGGAGGAGCAGGAAGGAGTAAGCCTATAAAAGGAGGCGCACCTAATAATCCCCTCGGAAAAAGATGGATGGGATTAAGCATAAAAGGTGGAGGTTCCTACGGTATACATGGGAATTCTAATAAAAGCAGTATTGGTAAGTATATATCTTTAGGTTGTGTTAGAATGTATAATGAAGATGTGGAAGTTTTATATAATATAATTAATAAAGGGACACCTGTATGGATAGGAAATGAGGTGAAACTTAAGGAATATGGTATTATATTTAAATTTCAACATTAGGATAAGGAATAATTTTGGAAACCATGAAAATTTATCCATATTATAGAAAGATACTATTTTATTAATAGTTGGGTAAATATATTAATATAAACTTGGAAAGCGAAGTGATTAGATGAGATATTTAATTAGAGAGAAGATTTTCACCATTTCTGATAGGTTTACCATAAATGATGAAAATAATAGACCGTGTTATGAGGTCGTAGGGAAAATACTTTCTTTTGGGAATAAACTTAATTTATACGATATGGCTGGAAATAGTATTATTTATATAGAAGAAAAGATATTAAGATTTTTACCAGAATATCTTATATATCAAGGCAGCAGTATAATAGGAAAGATAAAGAAAGAATTTACTTTTTTTATACCTAAGCTTACAATAGAAAGCAAATATGGACATTTTACCATAGATGGGGATGTATTTGCACATGATTTTAATATACTTAAAGATGGAAGGGCAATTGCTTGGATATCTAAGAAATGGGTCAGTTTTTCAGATACTTACGCTGTTGACATATCAGATGAAGAGAACCAAGGATTTATACTATCATTGGTCATAGTACTAGACCAGATATTCCATGACAATAAAAATAGATAAAGTATTATATGAATAATATGGAGAATAAATTTCATTGTATTAGTTTTGTAATACGCCTAGCCTATAGGTATAGAGAATATAAAGTTAAGAAATATTTTTAATGATTAAATTATATATAGATGAATTCAGTTATATATTGAAAGGGTGAATAAGGAATAAATAGTTGAAGTTTTGTGTTTAAGTGAAAAGAAATGCTCTTAGGAAAGGAAAAATTTTTAGAGTTATTAAAAGACAGGAGATTTAGAAAATGATAAATGATAATCCATTCTATTCTGTAGTGTTATTAAAAGAATCTATAGTTTCTGAAATAAAAAATACAGATGATACAAAAATATTTGAAGAAAGTATTTTACTAGTAAAATTAAAAAAAGATTTTTTTGAAAAAAAGTCTCAGGAAGAATTATTATTATATTTTAATGAAAATATATCTTCATTAGAATACATAAATAGCTATGGAGAAGTTGTGATAAGTAAAATTGTGAAAGTTATTGATTGTTTTCAAGTTTTAGATTCAATTGAAACTGAAAATTTTACAGAAGTCTATAGTAGACATTTTATTGAAAAAATAGGTACAACATCAAAAGATATTATAAACAAATATTATGGAGGATATGTATTTATTTAGACTAGATAAATTAAAATAAAAAAACAATAATCTAGATTATTGTTTTTTTATTTTACATCATATCTATTAATAAATATAGTATTTCATAGTTAAAATTATTGCCAAAGCTAATCAGTTTATTAATGTAGGAAAGAGTGTTAGTAAAAGTAAAATTAAGGTTATAAGGTTGTAATTTTTATTCAGTTGGATATTTATAAATGCCATCCAACTGTGTCCATACGTAATTTTAAAAAGTTTCTGTAAATACCATCAACATTCATTAATTCATCATGGGTGCCACTTTGAGCAATTTTCCCTTGGTCGATTACTAATATTTGTTCAGCATTTTTAACTGTACCTAAACGGTGAGCAATTGTGATTAAAGTTTTATCATGAGTTAACTCTTCAATAGCCGTTAAAAGTGCTTGTTCATTTTCAGGGTCCACGCTGGAAGTTGCTTCATCAAGAATTACAATTGGTGCATCCTTTAATATTGCACGGGCAATGGATATTCGTTGCTTTTCACCACCAGAGAGGGTAGAGCCTCCTTCGCCTACTACAGTCTGATATCCTTCGGGGAGTTCCATAATGAAATCATGGCAGCAAGCACGTTTAGCTGCTCCTACTACTTCATCATGGGAAACTTCTGGTTTACCAAATTTAATATTGTTCTCAATGGTATCGTGAAATAGATATACCTTTTGGAATACCATACTAATGCAAGCAAGAACACTGTCTGCTGTATAATCCTTAATGTTTTCTCCTCCTATACGTACTGCACCTTCCTGTACGTCCCAAAATCTGGCGATTAAATTACAAAGAGTTGTTTTTCCACTTCCAGATGGACCTACAATGGCACAAGTTGTACGTTCTGGAATTTCCACCGATAGATTGTCGATGATACGGCGTGAGTCATAGCCAAAGGATACGTCCTCCAAGGTGATATTGTAATGTGCGGGATAGAGTTGTTTATTAGTCCTGTCCATTTGAGGAATATTTGTAACTTCTTCTAGTCGGTCTAATTCAGTATTGATTTTCTTGCTTAAGAATGCACTATTGCCCATGGTTTCCAAATCAGAATAGACTGTAAAGGCACAGAACAAAAATGTCAGACAATAAGGTAAACTGATTTGCCTACTTAGAAAAAGTAATCCTGCTGCTAGAATTAGAACACAACTCATAACTTTATAGACTAGTCCATAGAGACGAAGAACTCCTGCTGTTGCTTTTTCTTGTCCATAGTCAGCGTCCCATTTTTCTTTAAATGAGGCTTGGACTTCTCTCTGCCCTTCTATTCCTCTTGAGAATGTCCTCAAGACAGAGATACCACGTATATACTCTAAAGACTTATTTACTAGATTTTCTTGTGCTTTCTGATAAATTGGAGCATATTTGGAGGCGCTGTTTTGTACCAGACGTAAAACTAGTAGACCAATTCCTAGACCTAAAAGGCTAATTCCTGCAATGATAGGGTTAAAAAATACCATCATAATTGATGTTAGAAAAGCCATAGCCACACCGCTGGTCATTTGCTCAATTGCCATCATAGAATATGCTTCTAAATCCGCCATTGTAGTGGTTAAAACTGTCTGAATTGTTCCGAGATTTTGAGCGGAGAAGTATCCCATGGGAGCCTGCTTTAAGCGTTCACCAACTTCTAATCTATAATCTCTAAAGATATCATAACCAGTGCCGCTCATGGTTCGGTCACTCATCCATTGGAAGAAGAAACGTCCTAGAATACTAAGCAATACTACGCCTAGGGCACTTAGAATAATTGATGGAGTTAGGAAATCTAAATTTAGAAGAATAATGAATACTGCAAACATCATAAACCCTTGACATAAAGATTTGAGGATATTAAAAATTATACCGACTTTGATTTTTCCTTCGTTGGAACCGGCGATTTCCAAGATACGGCGAATCATTTCAAACATGGCTCAAGTCTCCTTTCATTTTTTCCTATATAGTCATGCCACATTTTTTTATAGAGTGAGCAGTTTTGTAGCAGTTCTTCTTGGGTTCCTTGACCTACAAGATGACCATCCTTTAATACTAAGATTTGATTTGCATTGCAGATTGTATTCAGTCGGTGAGCTACTACAATTAGTGTTTTCCCTGCTACCAGCTTACTAATAGCCTGTTGAATTAGTGCTTCATTTTCCGGGTCTGCATATGCTGTAGCCTCATCGAGAATTACTACTGAAGCTTGTTTAAGCATTGCACGTGCAATAGTGATACGCTGACGTTCACCCCCTGAGAGTTTATCCCCTGCATCGCCGGTCATTGTGTCATAGCCTTGTTCCAATTGCATGATAAACTCATGGCAATTAGCTGATATTGCAGCTAATTCAACCTGTTTATCGGTAGCATTTGGATTGCCAATGCGAATATTTTCTCTGATAGATTTATCAAAGAGGAAATTATCCTGTGCAACATAACTGATTTCATTCATCAACTGCTCAAAGGGAATATTCCGAATATCATATTCATCAAAACGCACAATACCAGAAGTAACATCCCAAAATCCTGCCATTAGTTTGGCAATAGTTGACTTTCCAGAACCAGAGGGTCCTACTATGGCAGTCATGGTTCCAGGAGTAGTCTGAAAGGAAATATCATGGAGTATTTCTGTTTTATTATATCCAAAGCAGACATGTTCAAAAGAGAAAGCACGGTGGGAAAGTAAAACATGTTCCTTAGGTCGAATCAACTCTGGAGTTTTCAAAAATTCTGTAATTGGATCTAGATTGCCCTTAATCATGCTCATTTGTTCCATAGCTTCTGATACCTTCATAAGTGGACCAGTGAAACCTAAAGGAACTATGAGGCAGACCATTAGAATAGGTAAAGATATGGAGCCGTTCATATATAGCCATGCACCAATAGGTAGAGTTCCCAGTAGTGTTGACGGAAGAACCGAACGTGCGGCGGCGTTCCAAAGCCAGCACTGGCTCCACCATGCCATAGTGGAGTCATGAAAATAATTGACAGACTTAGAATACTGCCCATAAGATGTGGCTGAACGGTTAAAGGCTTTAATTACCTGAATTCCGTTTACATATTCTACAAGTGAACTGTTCATTTCATTGGCGGAACTCATATAGTTCCCCATTCGTACATCATATCCTCTCATCATCAAAGTAAAAAATAAAGCTCCAAATGGAATTGTTATTAAAGAAGCAAGACCCATACGCCAATCCAGTATGAATATTAGAATCAAACTACATAGGGGAGCTGCAATATTGGAAGGAAGTTCCGGCATAAAGTGTGCGATGGAATCTTCTAGTTTAGCCACATTGTCAACGATTAGATTTTTGAATATTCCCGATGGTGTTTCTAGCATGATACCCATAGGGACTTTCGTCATTTTATCTGCAACAGACTCACGTATGTTTCTTAAAATTGTAAATGAAATGTGATGTGACATCAAAGATGACTTCCATGTTAATAGCATTTTCAGGATTTGGCATATTGCTGCCATGCTTGTGAGCATAAAGATTTCCTGTGCAGTAGCAGTTTGATGATAAAAAGCATTTGCTAAAATTGCTACCATAAGGAATGGAACCATTCCGAGTATTTCACCTAGAATAGCAAGAGAAACGGATATTCTCATTTTCCCCTTACTTTCTCCTACAAAGGCAAAAAGTTGTCCGATCGCCCCAGATTTTTTTGAGTACATAAACATCCCTCCTTGAGGATTTATTTTTTTATATTCTTCTATTGCATTTTGTTATAGAGCGTGCTAAAATTAAAATTACAGCGTAATATTACAGCGTAATTTTAGTATAAAATGGAGGTATGAAATTGTCAAGGGACTTTCAGAAAACACATGAAAATCTTCTAATTTGTGCACAACAACATTTCTTGGAGCTTGGCTTTGAGCGGGCTAGTATCCGAGAAATATGCAAGGATGCTAACGTAACCAACGGTGCTTTTTATAACCATTTTGGAGACAAAGAAGCTTTGTTTGGCGAATTGGTAGAGCCAGTTGTTCAGATAGTTTCTAAAATGTACTCAGAATCCATTATAAAACACTTTGAAATGGCGAAGACTGATGAACTAATTAATTTATGGAAGTTATCGGAAGACACCATTGTAAAGATTATCGAATACATATATGAGCATTTCGATATTTTTAAGTTACTTTTGATGTGTTCGGATGGTACAAAGTATGCTGCATTTTTGGACGATGTGGTTCGCTTAGATGTACGGGAAACTCTACGCCTTATGGCGGAACTGAAGGAACGAGGTGTACCAGTTAACCAGTTAGAAGAAGATGAGTGGCATATGCTTATTCATGCTTATTATGCTTCTATTTCTGAAATCGTGATGCACAATTATCCTAAGGCTTCGGCCTTGAAATATGTCCATACTTTGGCTGATTTTTTCAGTTCAGGATGGCAAAAAGTTTTGGGGATTTAATCCCCCAAATTTTTATGCAGGAGTTAGTCAACTCTAACTATTTTATAATTTGAAAGGATGATCTAATATGGAAAAAACTAATAAACTGACAGGGAAGGATTTAATTGATGTTGGTATTTATAGTGCAATGACCCTTGCGGTATTTTTCGTTTTTGGATTATTAACAACGTTGCCAGTAATATATCCATTTTTGTTATTTATCTGGCCTACTGTGTGTGGTATTCCAATGATGCTTTATTATACAAAAATTAAGAAATTTGGAATGTTAACAATTACGGGAATTCTATGTGGGATTTTCTTTTTTCTAATTGGATATACATGGATTGGTCTTATTGTTTGGTCTATAGGTGGGATTGCTGCAGATTTAGTACTACGCATTGGACAATATAAGAGTTTCAAAATCACTACACTAAGTTATGCTGTATTTAGTCTTGGAATGATTGGTTGTCCTGCACCTATGTGGTTTGCCGGACAATCCTATTGGGATAATATTTATGACTCTATGGGAGAACAGTATGCTGCTACTTTGAGTTCTATTATGCCTTCATGGATGCTATATGTTGGATTATTGATTTTATTTGTTGGCGGTATTTGCGGTGCTTTCCTTGGTCATAAAATGCTGAAAAAGCATTTCAAGAGAGCTGGTATTGCATAATGTACACACAAACTATGGCAAATAGGAAGTATCATTTGGATCCACGGACGAAACTATTGCTCATGGCTGTTGTTTCTACCGCTGAATTTTTATATAGCCATGCATCCTTTATGATTGCTGTGGCATTCATTCCAACATTTCTTTTAATAAGCAACAAACAGATTAAGATGGGGATTAGCTTTTTGGTGTTGTTTTCTATTGCTTTAGCTACTAAAGAAATACAAGGGATGATACATCTGAATATAGTTCTAAATATGATTGTCGTATTTTTAGTAGGTGTGGTACTTCGGCTGTTTCCTACATTTGCGATGGGGTCTTATATTATCCGCTCTACTAAAGCAAGCGAGTTTATATCAGCAATGGGTCACATGCACATCAGTCGGAAAATTTCAATTCCTGTTTCCGTTCTTTTCCGATTCCTCCCTACTATGAAGGAGGAATCGGCAGCTATTAAGGATGCTATGCGTATGCGGGAAATTCAGTTTGGAACTAAAAAATTTTGGCAAAACCCAGCTGCCTTAGTGGAATATCGTTTTATCCCCATGATGATTTCAGTTGTGAAAATTGGTGATGAACTATCTGCCGCTGCTCTGACCCGTGGATTGGATAATCCAGTTGCTCGGACAAACATTACCAAAATCGGGTTCACTTATTATGACGTGATAACACTAGTGGTTTCCGCTGTGTTGTTGGCAACTACCTTTTTTATGATTTAGGGGGTAAGACAATGATTGAAATAAAAGATGTTTCATTTATTTATGGAAGTGGAGAAGCAAAAAATGGACTTCATCATATCAATTTGAAAATTAAAGATGGAGAAACTATATTGCTCTGTGGAGAGTCAGGGTGTGGAAAGACTACCTTGTCTCGACTGATTAATGGATTAATTCCACATTACTATGAAGGCGAAATGACGGGACAAGTTTTACTAGATGGCAAGGAGTTGTGTGAATTACCTCTTTATCAAATTGCACAGCGAGTAGGATCCGTATTCCAAAATCCTCGGACACAGTTTTATAATGTGGATACCACCAGTGAAATTGTATTTGGCTGTGAAAATATGGCACTGCCATTTTCAGAGATTTTAGATCGTTTAGAGCAGACAACGAAAAGCCTTAAGCTTGAAAAACTATTGAATCGAAGTTTATTTGCGCTTTCTGGTGGAGAGAAACAAAAAATTGCCTGTGCCTCTGCAGACACTATCCATCCTGATATTGTAGTATTGGACGAGCCGTCTTCCAATTTGGATATTTCCACAATTGAAGACCTTACCCATGTGATTTGCCGCTGGCAGAAACAGGGAAAGACAGTTATTGTGGCAGAACATCGACTTTATTATCTTGTTCCTTATGCAGACCGAATCATCTATATGAAACAGGGGGCTATTTGCCGAGAGTTTACTAGACAGGAGTTTCAGACATTGAGTCCAGATCAGTTGAAAGAAATGGGGCTGCGTTCATTGAATCCTTTCTCTTTATTGCCAGAAGCTGTGTCAGATATGGATGGTAACAAGCTATATATTAAAGATTTTAGGTTTTTCTACGAGAAGAAGGGACCGCTTAAATTGGATATACCAGATTTACAACTTCCACAGGGGGAGATTGTTGGTATCATTGGAAACAATGGTGCAGGGAAATCCACATTTGCCAGATGTCTTTGCGGATTGGATAAGACTGCAGAAGGAATATTGAAATTAAATGGTGACTCTTATTTTGCTAAGCAACGCCGACATATTTCTTATATGGTTATGCAGGATGTTAATCACCAACTTTTTACAGAAGATGTGTTAGATGAATTACTCCTTAGTATGTATGGAGAAGACAATGATAAAGATAAATGTAATGCAGAGGAAATCCTTAGTAGTTTGGACCTTTTGGATAAAATTGAACTCCATCCAATGTCACTGTCGGGTGGAGAGAAACAAAGGGTTGCCATAGGCAGTGCCATAGCTTCAAATAAGGAGATTTTGATTTTTGACGAACCTACCAGTGGGTTAGATTATAGACATATGCTGGAAGTTGCGGAAAATATGAATCGACTGAGAAATATGGGTAAGAGTTTGTTCTTGATTACACATGATCCAGAGTTGATTTATAAAGTCTGTACCTATCTGTTGTTTATGGAGGAGGGCAGAGTTCTTTGGCATAGACCTATGGATTCAGAAGCAGTAAGATTATTAAGTAATTTCTTTTCCAATGAACAAAGATTAAAGGCATAGATATTATATAATAATCTTCATAAAAAACATTCAAAAGGCTGAAAAGCATTTTTCAAAACCCTATAGAGATTGACTTATATATAAGAAACATAGAACTGGTTGATTGCATAGGCTAAACCAGTTCTATTTTGTAAAGTTTTATATAATCTTTGAATAAAAATGGGTTTGTAGTTCCATAATAAATTTTATTGTAGATAAGTTTAATTTTTAGATAAAGTTGTTTAAGGAGAATTAGCATTTTTTAGTGACCTACAGCAATTTTACTAAGGCTTCTTAGTTTTTCTTTTTAGTATAAACCATAATAGGAAATGTTTTTTTATAAAAAGTTTTAATTCTTATGGAAATATCTATATAGTACTTTTACAAATTCAGGTATGGTCTTAGATACATTATTTAATTTGACTTTCCTTTCATATTCTTTTTCATTTTTTATTGTCTGAATTGCATACTGTAAAATCTCTTTTTCACTTGTTTTTACTCCTGTTTTATATAAGTACATATTTGATAATAATGATAAAGCCTCATCGTTATCTATAAAAGCAAAGGAAGCAAATAGACAAAATCCAAGGTTTTCTAGAGCAATTATATAGGCATAAAGATAATCTAAATCCGATAATCCTGGTATATTAACAGATTTTGATTGAATATTTATATTAAAGTTATCTTCTTCTGTTATAGAAGGTTTTGTTACCATAGTTTTATATTCTTCTTTTTCTCTAAATAAATTATATATACCCGTAGTTTTACTGCCCAGCACTCTACCAGTCAATGTCATATTTCTAACTTCTTCTAAAGCCTTATCCATTTCTTCTATATTGCCTTTTATTCCTTGAAGACTAAAATAAATATTACAGCTGAATATAAATTCGATACAATCTATTCCTAATTCAAAACATCTTTTTGTAAAGTCCTTTGCATAATGTTTATTATTTATACCGAATGATTCATTTAATGCTGCAAGAGCTTCACTTTCAGTAGGAGCAGAGTAATAGTCTTCTTCTGCTTTAGCATGCCTATTTAAGCATCCTACTACACAAAGAGGAGAGCATGTTCTATTTATTTTAAATTCTATATCTTTATTGTGTCTCTTAAAATCCACTTGACTTATATCAATATTCTTGCCTTGTTTTAACATTTTCATTAAAGTAATAGAACCAAGTCCCGGTAAAGCCTTACCACAGATAGGATGCTCTATTATGATTCTTGATAAAGCTTTTGAAGCTTGTTTCATATTTTCTTTATCCCATACATTAGCATTAAAATGTGATTTACTATTAACTACTAAGGCCTTTATGCCCTTGTGTCCAAATATATCACCGATACTATTTCTCGCACAATAGAACGAAGGATTACCTTCTGGATATGTACTAAATAAAGTTGATATTGGTAATAAGTTCTCTCCAGCAGGTCCTATGCCAATGATTCCGCAATGTTTTCCATAAAGTTTATGTATTATATCTATGGTAGGGGAGATATCCATTCCTTTAATACTGTCTATAGTATTTAAAGTAATATTATTTTCTTCGATTACTGTGGTTAAAGGTATGTTTTCAGTATTTCTTCCTAATATAACAATGGCATCTATATTAAATGATGATAATTTTTGAGATATAGTTCCTGCTAAATTTGAAATTTGAATACCTTCATCTTTTGATTTTTTAGTACCTATTAATAATCTTCCTGTACTAGGTGCAAGAGTTCCTGAAAATAGTCCTGGAACTAATACTACTGCATTTTTATCATCTAGTCTATCTGTATCAGGGGGGACTTCTTTATCTATAATTGTTGCAATAAGACCTCTGCCATAATCAGAAAAGTTATTTTCTTTTTCAACAATCTGTCGATTTGTGAGATTTATATAAATTATTTTGCCCATAAAATGCCTCCTAATTTTATATTCAAATAGATTATATCATTTATAAAAGCACCTTTCTAAATTAAGTTAATCTATAGTAAAAGAATAATTATAGATAATTTTAAAAGGATGGTTAAAATATTGACATGAAAAATTATATATGATATATCTACATTATGTTGTATTGGACAGATGTATACAGCTAGAATAGTACATTGATTGATTAAGAAGGGGTGTGGAAAATAAAAATGAGTTTTTGGAAAAGAGGAATTTTAGTTTTATTAGCCATTGTAATGACTATATCCATGGTGGGCTGTAAACCAAAGGACGAGCTTAAGCCTGAAGAAGGACAAGTATCGGGAGCAATTCAAGGGGAAACAGAAAAAGAAGTAGGAGAAAGTGGAAGTATTAACATTACAGACCATCTGGGAAGAGAAGTAACACTTGAGAAGAAGGCAGAGAAAATAGTAAGTGGATATTATATAACTACTTCTATGATGATTGCTTTGGGGCTAGAAGATAATGTAGTAGGCATAGAAGCAAAGGCAAAGTCTAGGAATATTTATGCATTAGCAGCACCTGAATTCTTAGAGCTTCCAAATGTAGGTACTGCAAAAGAGTTTGATCTAGAAGGCTGTATTGCTCTTGAACCAGATCTTGTAATTTTACCTATTAAATTAAAAGAAGCAGTGGAAAGCCTTGAAGGATTAGGAATAAAAGTAATAGCAGTAAACCCAGAAGATATGGGTCTATTGAAAGAAACTTTAACAATGATTGGTAAAGCTACAGGAACAGAAGATAGAGCTGAAAAATTAATATCATATTATGATGAGAAGATTTTAGAAATTAGTAAAATAACTGAGAATAAAGAGCATAATAAGGTTTATCTAGGAGGAAATAGTGATTTTCTTTCTACTGCACCAAAGAAAATGTATCAAAACTATATGATAGAAACAGCAGGCGGTATGAATGTTGCTTCTGATATAGAGGATACGTATTGGGCTACGATTTCATATGAGCAATTATTAGCCTATAATCCAGATATAATTATTATAGTGCCTAGTGCTGATTATACAAAAGAGGACATAATAAATAACGATAAACTATCTGCAATATCTGCAATGAAAAACCGTCAAGTTTATGTAATGCCAAATGCATTTGAAGCATGGGATGCACCTATACCATCAAGTATTTTAGGTACAATGTGGCTGACAAGTATATTATATGAAGAAGATTATTCTTATGATAAGTTTAAACAAGATGCTGCTGATTTTTATAAAGAGTTTTATGATATAGAAATAAATAAGGAAGATATTACAAAATAATGAATGTTAATAATAAGATATTGGTAAAAAAACATAACAAAGAGTTTATGCAATATTTAATAGCCTCCATATTATTGGGGGCTGCTTTTCTAATATCAATAGGAGTAGGTAGATATCCTATTCATCCGAGAGATATCTTTAAAATTATCTTTGGTGGTGAAGTTGAACCTACTGTAAAAATGGTGTTTTTTTCTCTTCGACTTCCTAGAACCATTATGGTTACCATAGCAGGAATAGGACTTAGTATATCTGGCAGTGTATATCAAACTATTTTCAAAAATCCACTTGCAACACCAGATATTATAGGAGTAGCATCTGGGGCAAATCTAGGAGCAGCTATAGCTATTATTTTTATTGCAGGTGGAACATTTGCAGTAGCTGTATCTGCCTTTCTAGGTGCTGTAGTAACAGTATTTATAGCAATAGGTCTCACTAAGTTATCAAAGGATAAAGGAATTTTAACATTTGTACTTTCAGGAATTGTAATTGGTTCTATAACTCAAGGTCTAATAATGATGTTAAAATTTTTTGCAGATCCAGAACGTCAGTTAGCAGCAATAGAATTTTGGTCAATGGGAAGTTTTGCAGGGGTTACAAAGGAAAAGGTAATATCCATATTGCCATTTTTTCTAATAGGTATAACAGTACTTATTTTACTAAGATGGCAGATTAATATATTATCTTTAAGCGATGATGAGGGGAAAAGTTTAGGTATCTCTGTAGAATTAATACGTTTTGGTGTAATAGTGGCTGCGACTTTAGTGGTTGCTAGTATTGTTTGTATCACTGGTATAATATATTTTATAGGATTAATAGCTCCCCATATAGGAAGAATGATTACAAAGAAAAATGATTTTCACACGACTATTTTAAGTGGATTTATTGGTAGTATAATTTTAATTGCAGCAGACTGTCTTGCAAGGAGCCTAGCAGGCAGTGAGATTCCAATAAGTATATTGACTACCTTTATTGGAGCACCATACCTGGCGTATTTAATGACTCGCTTGAAATAGGAGGACTATAATGGATTTAATGAAAGTAGAAAATATAAAGGCAAGCTATGATAAAGAACTAATAGTTGATGATATTAATCTTACTATTAAGAGAAATGAATTCACAGCACTTCTAGGATTAAATGGAACAGGAAAGACAACACTTTTGAAAGTAATTTGTGGATTATTAAAACCTAAAAGTGGAAAATGTTTAATACATGGTACGGATATTTATGAATTTAGTGAGAAAAAAAGGGCAAAACATATTAGCTTTATGCCTCAACGTCATAGTATAGTTTATGATACAAAAGTATTGGATGTTGTATTAATGGGTATAACTCCATATCTTGGAGTATTTGAATCACCTACGAAAGAACATAGGAAAATAGCTTATAATATGTTGGAAAAGGTGGGAATGGAGAAATTTGCAGAGGAAAATTTTCTTCAATTAAGTGAGGGGCAAAAACAACTTATTATTATAACTAGAAATTTAATGCAGAATTCAGAAATCATGTTATTTGATGAGCCAGACAGTGCTCTTGATTTTAATAATAGACATATGGTTTTATCTAAGATAAAACAAGTAATAAAATGTGAGAATAAGTCAGGACTGATTACATTACATGATCCTAATATGGCGCTTAATTATTGTGATAAAATTATAATTTTGAATGATAAGAAAAAATTGGCTGATTTTTATACTGCCGATGTAGATAGTAAATTTATTACAGAAGTCTTCACCAAAATATATGGGAAAATTGAAGTAATAGAACATATGGGAAGGTATTTAATAACTAAATATTAAATAAAAATTCTCATTTTAGGTTTGGATTATAACTTAGTCCTTTTCTAAAATGAGAATTTATTTTATTTATTAAAATACCCAATTTCCATTTCTAAATAATTCAACTTCGTTACCATTCTTTTCATATGCAGTAATATTTAATTCTGGTCCACCTACCATAAAATCCACATGGATTAAACTAAAGTTGGCACCTTTATCTGTTAATTCTTCTTGAGTCATATTGGAGCCATCTCTCATGGCATAAGCATAGGCACGTCCTAAGGCAAAATGACAGGAAGCATTTTCATCAAATAAAGTTTCATTAAATAATATTCCTGTATTTGATATAGGAGAATCATCTTGTACTAAAGCAACCTCACCTAAATATTTAGCGCCTTCATCGTTTTCCATAAGTTTTTCTAAGACATCATATCCCTTTTCTGCATAGAAATCTACTACTTTACCATCTTTAAACTCAAAGCCAAAATTATCTATGATTTTACCATTTAAACTAAGTGGTTTTGTGGCTTTTAAACTACCATTAACTTTTAAACGGTGAGGTGTAGTAAATACTTCTTCAGTAGGTATGTTAGCAACATAAGAGTGACCGCCTTGACTTGTCTTTGCTCCGCCCATCCAGTAGTGTCCATCTGCTAAGTATACTTCTAAATCAGTTCCAGGACCTTTATATACTAATTTTTCAAATTGCTTCTCATTTAGGAAATTCCTATATTTTTTTAGATTTTTATCATGTATTTCCCATGCTTTAATTGGGTCTTCTTGGTCAACTCTAGTTGCAGCAAATATGTTTTCCCAAAGTTTTTCTATAGCATCTTTCTCATCTAAATCAGGAAATACGGATTTAGCCCATGAAGCTGATGGCATGGCAATTATATTCCATTTAGTAATCCCAGTCATTCTATATTTCATTACAGGAGCCATTGCTTGTGAAGCAGATTTCTGACTTTTAGCAACTATTTCTCCATCAATATCCTTTAATAGTTCTGGGTCAGATGCTAGAATAAAGATATGATGATAGTTATTCTTATACATAGCTTCAAGGGAATTTACTTTCCAGTCTGGAAAGTTTTCGAAGACATAGTCTTTGCCATGTTTAAATCTTATTAAATTCATTGCATCGTCGTTTAGTTGAAATTCCACATGCTTTGCGCCTATTTCATATGCTTTCTTCATTATTAATCTTGCAAGTGGAAGAGTATCAGTATTACCCGTTACTATTAAACCTTCTTTTTCCTTTAGATTAATACCAACCTTTACAGCAAGTTCAGCATATTTCTCAAGATTGCGTTCAAAATTATTCATAGAAACCTCCTTATATATTATAGTTTATAATTTAAATCTTCATTTATATTTATTTGTTCTTTTACAGATAATTCAAAATTATATTCTAAAACTATCTAGTACTATATTATATGGAAGGAAGAATGTCAATAAAAGGAATTTAGAATGTATATATAAATGCTATTTGAAAAATTTATTAATAGATAATCTCTATTTGACATGTAAATAGCTAAGTGCTAAACTACTCGAGTGAAAAGAAGGTAGAAAAATGACGAATATTGTCGAAAACATTTTATCTCTTATTTAAGAAGGTAGTATCTGATGTTTGGTAAATTAGATTATCAAACTTTTACTATATAAGGAGGTGGAAAATATAGAATGCATAAATTTGATGAAATTATAGAAAGACACGGTACTGATTGTGAAAAATGGGATATGTTAGAAGAGCTATATGGTAGCAAAGATTTATTACCATTATGGGTGGCTGATATGGATTTTAGATTACCTTCTACTATAGGAAAAGCATTAGAGGAAAAAGCAAAAGATAATGTATTTGGATATAATTTTATTTCTGATTCATATTATGATTCCGTTATAAGCTGGATGAAAAGAAGACATGATTGGGATATAAGAAGGGAATGGATTAAGTTTACTCCTGGTGTTGTAACAGCCCTTACCCATGCTATAAAGGCATTTACTAATCCAGGTGATGAAGTAATAGTTCAAAGTCCAGTATATTATCCTTTTTATAAGAGTATCAAAAATAATGGATGCCAAATAATAAAAAATCCTTTAATCTATACAGGTGATACATATGTTATGGATTATGAGGATTTAGAAAGAAAAATAAGTTCAAGAACTAAGCTATTATTTTTATGTAACCCTCATAATCCTATTGGAAGGGTGTGGACAAAAGATGAGTTAATAAGGTTAGGAGAAATCTGTATTAAAAATCATATTATAATAGTTTCTGATGATATACATTTTGATTTAATTTATAAAGATTATAATCATACAGTAATGGCAAAAACTTCTCCTGAAATAAGTGAAAATTGTATAATTTGTACATCTCCTAGTAAAACCTTTAATATAGCTGGATTACAAGTATCAAATATAATTATACCTAATGATAGATTGAGAAATGCATTTAGTAATGAGTTAGAAAATAGTTCTATTCCAGGTCCTACAGTATTTGGAGCAGAGGCTATGAAAGCAGCTTATAATGAATCTGAAGACTGGTTAGATTCTCTACTAAACTATTTAAAAGAGAATTTGAATTTTTTAATGAATTATATAGAAAAGAAAATCCCTCAATTAAAAGTGATTAAACCTGAAGGAACATATTTAGTCTGGATAGATTGTTCAAGATTATATATGAATCCTAAAGAACTTAGAGATTTCTTCATTAATAAATGTAAATTAGCTTTAGATGATGGAGAAATATTTGGAGAAGAAGGAGAACAATTTCAAAGATTTAATATAGCTTGCCCTCGTTCTATTTTAGAAGAAAGCTTGAAAAGAATAGAACAGGCTGTTAAATCATTATAGGTAATTTTAAATAATACAAAGAATATAATATGTATTATTTTGATTAGAAAGGTTAGAAGGTGGCTTTTATTGGTAGAAATAACTGATATTTGGAAAAAATATGGTGATCTAGAGGTATTGAAAGGGATTTCAGTAGATATAAAACCTGGGGAAGTTATCTCTGTAATTGGACCATCAGGTACTGGAAAATCAACATTTTTGAGATGTTTAAATCATTTGGAAGTTCCGGATAAAGGAACTGTGAAATTTGGGGAAGAAGTCTATAATTTAAATAATTTAACAAAAGAAGAAATATATAGTTTAAGATCCCATAGTTCCATGGTATTTCAAAATTATAATCTTTTTAAAAACAAAACAGCTCTTGAAAATATTATGGAACATTTAATTTATGTAAGAAGGATGACTCGTTCTGAGGCTGAAAAAATTGCTGAAGAATATATAAATATAGTTGGTCTTTATGATAAAAGAGATTCATATCCTCATCAATTGTCTGGAGGTCAGCAGCAGAGAATCGGCATAGCTCGTGCCATGGCAATTGAGCCAGATATTATGCTGTTTGATGAACCTACTTCCTCTTTAGATCCACAATTAATTAAGTATGTATTAACAGTCATAAGAGATTTGGCAGTTAGTAAACAAACAATGATTATTGTCACACATGAGATGAAGTTTGCAAAGGAAGTTTCAGATCGAGTATTGTTTATGGAGGGAGGAGTGATATTGGAGGAAGGAAGTCCAAAGCAAATCTTTGAATACCCTAAACATAAACGAATATGTGAATTTTTAAGTTTATTAGAAGATTAATAGGAGGTTATTTTATGAAAAGGAAGATAAGTCTACTACTATTAGCAATAGTAGTTATGGTAACTTTTGTTGGTTGTGGTAATAAGGTTGTAAATAATGAGAAAGAGGTTGAAGAAAAAGGTTCAGAAGATAATAAGGCAATTAAAGTAGGAACTGATGGTTCTACACCTGGATTTACTGTTTTAAATGACAAAGGTGAGCTAGAAGGTTTTGAGATTGATGTTTGGAATGAAATAGCTAAGAGAACAGGTTATACTGTTGAATTTGAACAAATGCCATTTTCAAGTTTATTTGGTTTACTAGATGATGGTAGAGTAGATACAGTAGCTAATGTTATTGAACCAAATGAGAAGAGAAAAGAATTATATAATTTTAGTGATAATTATTTATATGATGAGCAAATCTTATTGTCTGCGCCTGATAAAACAATTTCATCATTAAAAGATTTAGATGGATGGTCAGTAGCAATAGTTGCAGGTTCTTCTGACGCAGATATTGCTGATTATATTGAGGAAAAAGAAGGCATTAAACTTGAACGTATAAATTTTGATGATACTGGAACTAATGATGTTATTATGGGTAAAGTAGATGCAAGTATCCAAAGCAGAAGTATTGGAGTTGATGCTGTAGATAGAATTGGAGAAGATAAGATTAAGATTTTAACAGGTGTTGGACTTTATAGTGAAGGAGCATATCCATTTGCTAAAACTGAAAGAGGCGATGAAATTAAAGAATTAACTAATAAAACCTTAGAAGAAATGAGAGCTGATGGAACATTAGGTAAGATTTCTGAAAAATGGTTTAAAGTTGACTTAACAGAGAGGTCAGATAAATAGATATAAGGGGGTAATGAGTTGGACCTTAGTTTTGTATGGCATGTTTTCAAAGATATGATTCCAGCTCTCCCAATCACACTATATATCACATTGGTTCCATTTATACTTGCATTAATATTATCTTTAACAATTACCTTAGTTTTATATTTCAAGATACCAGTTATTGACAAATTGTGCAAGGTTTTTGTTTCTTTTTTTCGAGGAACGCCATTTATTGGACAACTATTTTTGATATATTTTGGAATTCCCAGATTATTACCAATTTTGATGAATATGGATAGGATACAAGCGTTTATAGTTACATTGTCTTTAAATACAGCTGCATATGCAAGTGAAATTTTACGTGGAGCTTTATTATCAGTTGATAAGGGACAAATTGAGGCTGCAGAATCAATTGGATTAAGAAGACTGCAAGTAATGAAAAACATTGTAATACCACAAGCTATCCCTGTGGCTATTCCTCCATTGGTTAATAATCTTATTGATACTATAAAAGGTTCATCTCTAGCTTTTACTATAGGAATTGTAGATATAACAGCAGTTGCAAAGATAGATGCAGGTATAACATATCAGTATTTTGAAGCATATACTGCCTTAGTTATTTTATATTGGATTGTGGTGCTGTTGCTTGAAAAAGTTCAAGGAAG
The DNA here is from genome assembly GCF_040396155.1 of Tissierella praeacuta. Lineage (GTDB taxonomy): Bacteria > Bacillota > Clostridia > Tissierellales > Tissierellaceae > Tissierella > Tissierella praeacuta_A. The sequence goes on along the minus strand of NZ_JBEBOY010000015.1, from coordinate 14,326 downwards.
ATTAGAGAAGAAGATGGGGATAGAGTGTTGTGAATGAGAGTGAAATATAATAATTGATATAATTTCTTTAAGTCCTGCCTTTTAAAAGGTGGGACTTTTTATATCCTATCTACATTATTACCATTATTTGTAATATAAATGTAACCTGTTTAATGCCATAATGAAATATAATGATATTTAATAATAAAATATTCTATTACAGTAGGAGGGTATGCTATGAAGAAATTGATTTTTATTTTATCATTTGCACTTGTATTAGTATCTCTAACAGGCTGTACGAAAAATATTGTAAGTGATGTTTCAAAATCAGAAATCGCAGAAAATATACAAAAAGAAGAGCTAACTATTCTAGGAGATTATGGCAATGCATTAAAATTATTAGATTCTCAATTAAATGGTGGAGTAGATGAAAGGATAGATGCAAAGGAAGGAATAGGTGTAGTTGAGATACAAAAGATTAATGACGAATATTATCTAGGGTCTTATTACAATTATCCAAGAGATCCTATGACGAACTTATATTATAGCATAATTGATTTAGATGGGAATACTATAAAACCAATAGAAAAACTAGAATATACTGATTACATTGATGAAGTTTATGCGGATATTGAAAACATGAGTATAAGATTTATTTACAATGGAGTAAATATTATAAATGGTTATAGACAGTATCCTTATGATATGGTCTATGATATAAAAACCGGTGAATATAGAAGAGAAAATGAATATACAAAGATTGATATGTATTCTAAAGTAACATTAGGAAACGGAATAAATATTATAGGACTTAACTCTGTATGTACAAATAATAAAGAAATCAAATTTGATTTTATAGAAGTAGAAGGAACAATTTTAGCAGGAGGAAATTTACATCCAACAATAAATATTGGTAGAAAGTTGGATAATCAAGGGATTTAATAGATAAAGAACCAGTAAAGTTATATATTGATTTTGAAAATACCGTATTAACTGGAAAAAGTAAGGAGCAAATACTAGCTTTAAAGAATATGGATTATATAAATAATGTTGAGATACGAGAATATTTAGATGTTAATGAAGATAATCATGTGGTGGTTTATTTAACTGTAGAAGGGATAAATGAATATAAAGGCGAAACAAATATGAATGAAAAAACTGGACTAGATGAGTTTAAATTAATATTTAAATAAGTAGTATTTACTTAGACTACTTTTAGATATTGGTGTTAGTATATAAGTGTGGACACGAAAAGTTTAACATCGATAGAAAGATTTAATATAAGATTATATTAAGGAAGAAATAGAATTATTTTATATGATAATGAACTATAAAAAACGGTACTTAAAGCATCTTACTATAATATCTAGATAGCTAATATAAGAAATAAAGTAATATTTTGAAGGATTCTTGTCTTGACATAAAAAAATAAATATGATATATAAATATTATTAGCACTCTAACGTTTAGAGTGCTAATAATATTTACAATAGTAAAAAGGAAAGGGAAGATATCTATGGAGAAAAAGGAATTTAGGGCGGAATCCAAGCGATTGCTTGATTTAATGGTAAATTCAATCTACACGCATAAAGAGATATTTTTAAGAGAATTGATCTCTAATTCATCTGATGCTATTGATAAAATCTATTATAAAGCTTTAACTGATGAAAATATTAGCTTTAATAAGGATGATTATTATATCAAAATAGTTGCAGATAAAGATAATAGAACACTAACTGTATCAGATACAGGAATTGGAATGTCAAAGGAAGAGTTAGAAGAGAATCTTGGTGTAATTGCAAATAGTGGTTCCTTTGCATTTAAAAATGAAAATGAGTTAAAAGATGGATTTGATATAATTGGTCAGTTTGGTGTTGGATTTTATTCTGCATTTATGGTAGCAGATAAAGTAACAGTTATAAGTAGGACCTTTGGAGCAGATGAAGGATATAAATGGGAATCTGAAGGGGCAGAGGGATATAGCATAGAGCCTACAAATAAGGATACTGTTGGAACAGATATAATATTGAAAATCAAAGAGAATACAGAAGATGAGAATTATGATGAGTTCTTAGAAGAATATAGAATAAGAGGAATTATTAAAAAGTATTCTGATTTTATTAGATATCCAATAAAAATGGATGTTACAAAAAACAAATTAAAAGAAGGCTCCGAAGATGAGTATGAAGATTATAAAGAAGAAGAAACAATAAATAGTATGGTCCCAATTTGGAGAAAGAATAAAAATGAATTAACAGAGGAAGATTATAAAAACTTTTATGCAGAGAAACATTTTGGTTATGATGAGCCAGTAAAATCAATTCATTTATCTGTAGATGGTGTTGTAAGATATAATGCTTTACTATTTATACCAAGTCAGATTCCTTATGATTTCTATACAAAAGAATATGAAAAAGGTTTGGAATTATATTCCAATGGAGTACTTATTATGAATAAATGTGCTGATTTGCTTCCAGATCATTTCAGCTTTGTAAAAGGAATTGTAGACTCAGAGGATCTTTCTCTTAATATATCTAGAGAAATATTACAACATGATAGACAATTAAAACTAATTGCAAAGAAAATTGAAGATAAGATTAAGGATGAATTAAGTTTGCTTCTAAAGAATGAAAGAGAAAAATATGAAAAGTTCTTTGAAGGTTTCGGAAAACAATTAAAGTTTGGAATATATAATGATTTTGGAATGCATAGAGAAACATTAGAAGACTTACTTATTTTCTATTCTTCAATGGAAAAGAAAATGGTTACTTTAGAAGAATATGTAAGTAGAATGCCTGAGGAACAAAAATACATTTACTATGCAACTGGTGAATCTGTTGATAGGATTGATAAATTGCCACAAACTGAATTAATAAAGGATAAAGGCTATGAAATTTTATATTTAGTAGATGATATAGATGAATTTGCAATTAAGATGTTGATGAAATACAAAGAAAAGGAATTTAAGTCAGTATCCTCAGGAGATTTAGGTATAGAAACTGATGAAAATGAAAAAGATAATGAAAAGGAAATAGAAGAAAATAAAGATATTTTCTCATTTATGAAGGAAGCATTATCAGATAAGGTAAAGGATGTTAAACCATCTAAGAGATTAAAAAATCATCCGGTTTGTTTATCTAGTGAAGGAGAACTTTCTATAGAAATGGAAAAAATCCTAAGTCAAATGCCAGATAATCATGGTATAAAAGCAAATAAGATATTAGAGATTAACATACATCATCAAGTATTTGATACATTAAAGACTGCCTTTGAAAATGATAAGGACAAATTAAAGCTTTATACTAATGTATTATATAATCAAGCATTATTAATAGAGGGGTTACCTATAGAAGACCCTGTTGAGTTCACAAATAATATATGTAAACTTATGTAATAGGAAGGGGGCGGTTTTTTGAAGGAACCGCCCCTATTGCTTTGAAAGGAGAAAAAATGAAGATTCTAATACCCATTATTGTTGGAGCAATCATAGGATATTTTACAAACTGGCTTGCTATAAAGATGTTGTTTAGACCCCATTATGAAAAAAGAATAATGGGAATAAAAATACCATTTACTCCTGGACTTATACCTAAAGAAAGAGATCGAATAGCTAGAAGTATAGGTGAAACAGTAGGAGGATATCTATTGTCTCCTGAAACAATAGTTGAAGCATTGTCTAATAAAGAGACAGATGAAAATATTAAATCATGGCTAGAAAATAGAGCAAATAATTTAAAAGATAATAAACAATCAATAAAAGAGTTTTTATTAAAACTGCTAGATGATAAATATAATAAGTTCATATATAGATTTGAAAAAAAGATAAATAATATAATTATTTCTCAAATAAGAGGGGAACAGTTTAAGTCCCTAATATTTAAGTCCATTGCAGATAAAATAAATAAGATGGATGCTGAAAATATCTATAAAGTAATAGATGAAAGGTTACGAGATTTATTATGTGAAATCTCAAGTTCTAAAGACCTGACAAATGGATTAATAAATTTGATGAGATCAAAGTTAGAAGATTTTGCTCAAGATGATAGAAAATTAGCTGAAATAATTCCAGATGATATATTGACTCAAATAGATCAATATATTGATGAAAATCAAGATAAAATTGGAAATAGTATAAAAGAAATTTTTAAAGATCCCGTTATACAGCAAAAACTTAAAAATTCTATTTCACAACTTGTTTCTCAAAATATGAGCAAATTAATTATTGCTTTTATTAGTCCAGATATAATTTCTGATAAAGCATTTCATGTGATAGAAAAATATATTAATAGCGAAGAAGCCAATAAAAACATTGTTATGATTATTAAGTCTTCTATAAATAAGTTATTACAATCTAGAATTTCAGCAATCATACCAAATGTAGCAGATAATATTGGGGAAAAAGGAGTTTCAAAAATAGGAGATATATTAACTGAATATATATCTAATGAAAATAATCAAAATGCTTTATTGGAATTTGTCATGAGAAAATTAAGAGATAGTGAAACAGGGAATAGAGAAAAAATAATAAATTACTTAAATACTAATATAGATACTATATTAAACTCAGCAGAATTAGATAGTACTATATCAAATATTGTCAAAAATATGATAGATAACTTTTTAAATAAGCCTATATATTCTATGGCTGAAAAAATAGATGAGAATATGTTTGGAAATATTTACAATATAATTAGAAATATCTTCAATAAATTTTTAATAAATGAACTACCTCCAATTATTGAATTATTTAATATCTCAAGGATTGTAGAAGATAAGATTAATAGTTATGATGTAGATTTCGCTGAAGAATTGATTCTAGAAATTGCCAATAAAGAATTAAAAGCTATTACTTGGTTAGGTGCTCTTTTAGGAGGATTCTTAGGTATATTAACTCCTTTAATTCAAATGCTATATTAAGATAATTTAATATTTTTGATTTTTGGATTAATATTTGATAAATTGGATATATGTAGTATAGGAAAAGACATATAATACTATATATAGTTGATATTTAATAATTCATAAACAATAAATTCTTAATAGTGAATAGTTGAATAGGTGTAAGACTTATTGTCTTTATCATTTAACTATTCACTATTGCTTGTTATTTATTATAAAGGGGGAACATTATGTTAAATGTTGAGAAACGAAATGGTAATATAGTTGCATTTGAAGAGGAGAAGATTGTAAATGCAATTAAAAAGGCAATGGGGGAGACGGAATTAGGGATTGATGAGAATTTAGCTAAAGAAATTGCCAATAAAGCATTTATAGATTTTAGTAAACTGGAAATAGTAAATATAGAAAAAATACAAGACTTTGTAGAAATAGAACTTATGAAATCACGCCCAGATGTAGCTAAAGTTTATATTATATATAGAGAAGAAAGGGCAAAACTAAGAGAGCAAGGTTGGGCTATGTCAGACCTTCAAAGAGATATTTATGAAAAGAAATATCGTTTTGAAAATGAATCTTTTGATGGATTTTTAACTAGAGTTAGTGGTGAGAATGATGTTATAAAAAAGGCAATAAAGGATAAGAAATTTATGCCAGCAGGGCGTATTTTAGCTGGCAGGGGATTAAATAAGTTTGGTAGAAAAATTACTTTATCAAATTGTTATGTAATGCCTAAAGTTGAAGACAATATAGAATCAATATTTGATACTGCAAAATACTTAGCAAGGACTTATTCCTATGGTGGTGGTGTAGGTTTAGCTATTTCTAAATTAAGACCAAAGGGATCTAGGGTAAATAATGCTGCAAATACTACAACTGGTGCTGTTTCATTTATGGATTTATTTTCTATGGTTACAGGGCTTATTGGTATGCGAGGCAGACGTGGCGCATTAATGCTTAATATGGATTGTAATCATCCTGATATAGAGGATTTTATTGATGTGAAGAATGATTTGTCTAAGGTTAATTATGCAAATATATCTGTTAATATAGATGATAAGTTTATGAATGCAGTTAAAGACGATGAAGAATATAATCTATATTTTAAAGTTGAATCCACAGGAGAAGAAATTAGCAAGAAAGTAAACGCCATGGAATTATTTGAAAAATTAGCAAAGAATAATTGGAATATGGCTGAACCAGGAATATTATTTACAGATAAAATTAACTCTTGGCATTTAATGAGTGAAGATAAGGATTTTGAATTTGCTGGTGTTAATCCATGTGCAGAAGAGACACTTCCACCATTTGGCAGCTGTAATTTATCATCTATTAATTTATCTGAATTTGTAAAGAATCCATTTACAAAGTATGCATATTTTGAATATGAAAAATTTGGACAAATGGTAAGAGACGGTGTTATTTATTTAAATGAAATATTAGATGAAAATATGGAGTTACATCCATTAGAAGAGCAGAGAAGAATGTCAAGAGAACTTAGACAAATTGGACTTGGAATCATGGGATTAGCAGATATGTTTATTAAAATGGGAATAAAATATGGAAGTCAAGAGTCTATTGATCTAATTCATAAAGTAGGGCATACCATGATTAATGAAGCTTTGAGACAGTCAGCTTTGATGGCTAAGGAAGAGGGGCCATTCCCAAGATATAAAAGAGAAGCAGTACTTAACTCTCCTTTCCTTTTAGCAAATGCTACAGAAGAGGTGCTGGAATTAATCAAGGAGTATGGACTTAGAAATAGCCAATTATTAACTATACCGCCTACAGGAAGCATTTCAACTTTAATAGGATGTAGTAATGGTGTAGAACCAATATTTCAAGTAGCATATACAAGAAAATCAGAATCCCTTCATAATATGGACACTTACTATAAAGTATTTACACCTATCGTTAAGGAGTATATGGATAGAAATAATATAACTATAGAAGAGGAATTGCCTGATTTCTTTATAACCACTTCAAACTTAAATTATAAAGATAGAATCGATGTTCAATCAGCATGGCAGCAATATATTGATGCTAGTATTTCATCTACAGTAAATGTACCTAATGAATTTACAGTTGAAGAAGTCGAAGAACTTTATTTATATGCTTGGGAAAGAGGATTAAAAGGGGTTACTATTTATCGTGATGGTTGCGCAAGATCTGGAATACTTATTACAGATAAGCCAAAACAAAGTAGACAGGATAAAATAGATGAATTGAAAAATGAGTTAAACAAGTTAGCAGCCGAACAAGTAAAAGAAAATCCAGAAATTTGTCCGATTTGTGGCGGTACTATGATGCATAGCGGCGGTTGTTCAGAATGTCAAGACTGTGGATATAGCCCATGTTCATTTTAATTTAATCTAATAAAAATAATGCAATTGGAAATAATTCTCCTATTGCATTATTTTTTTAGTGAAAATTTTATCGAGATAGGATATAATAAAATAAAAATATAAGGAGTGAGTTAAGTGCAGAGTGAATACGGTGAATCACTAAAAAAGATAGAAAAACTAATGAAACATTTTATTTTGGTAATAGAAATTTTATTGGCAGCTTTTATTATGATTACAGTGCTTTTAAGCGTAAAAGATATTATTGTTCTTATTTATACTGTTTTTATGACAGAGGCAGCTAGTTCATATGAAATATTACAAGGACTATTAGCTCATATACTATTGTTAGTAGTGGGCTTAGAATTGGCACTTATGCTAATTACTCATTCTGCGGGAAATGTTCTTGAGGTAATATTATATGCAATTGCAAGAAAAATGTTAATTAGCAGTACTAATACTATGGACATACTTTTGGGAGTAGTGTCACTAGCTATAATATTTGCAGTGGATAAATATCTGCATACAAAAAATGTTAAGAGGATGTTTTAATAGGAAGGTTGAATATTGATAAAATACACGACATGTTAATATGTTCGTGTATTTTTGTCATATGTTTTCTTTATTGAAATTTATATCCTAAAACTGTATTATTATAATAAATATTAAAAATTGGAAGGATGTTATAAATTGTTAGATTATTATGACCCTAATCATGGTAATGGGTTAGCAACAGAGATTGCATTAATTGCTCCTACAATTGAGTTGACTAAAAAGACTAAGAAGATTATTGATGAAAGAAATGAGAAAATTAATGTATTTACATCAATGGTTGAAGTAGATGCCATAAGTGATGCATTGAGAATTGCTAGAAAGATAGTTGAAGAGGGAACTAAGATAATTATTACTAGGAAGGGAACAGCAATTGCAATTAGAAATGCAAAACTTGATGTTTCTGTAGTAGTTATTAATACTATTTTATCTGACTATGTGGAATCCATTAAAGTTGCAAAACAATATAATGGTTTAATAGCTTTCTTTTCCTATGATAAAATGACAGATGATGTTAAAAGTGTGTGCAGTATGCTTGATATGAAAGCAAAATTTTATAATTTCAAAAGTGATAAGGACTGCGAAAAAATAGTAAAACAAGCAATTAAAGATGGTGCTGTATTAGGTATTGGAGGCGTAATGAGTCAAAAATATTCTGATATATATAATCTAAATCATATAACTATTGAAAACTCAGAGGTTTCAATAGTAAATGCAATAGAAAATGCAAGGCAGCTTCTACTAGTTAAAAAAGAAGAATTAAATAAACAAAATGAGTTAAAACTTCAGCTTGAAAGATATAAAGCTGTTCTTAACTTTACCCATGATGCAATAATAGCTGTTGATGAAACTGGAACTATTGATGTAATAAACCCTGTCGCAGAGGATATAGTTAAAGTAGCTTCAGGATATGCCATAGGAAAGAATATAAAAGAAATAATTAGTAATTCTGAGATGCTTTATCCTCGAAAATTAAAGGAAAAACAATTAAATCAGTTAATGGATATAAATGGTACATTAGTATCTACAAATAGAGTACCTATTATTGTTGAAAATCAGATTAAAGGAGTAGTTGCTACTTTTCAAGATATAAAGATAATTCAAGAAAATGAAAATAAAATTAGGAGGACATTATATAAGAAGGGTTTAGTTGCTAAGTATAATTTTAGAGATATAAAGGGAAAATCTGAAGCATTAAAAAATACTATTGAAATAGCAAGGAGTTTTGGTTTATCTGACTCTACTATTTTAATTCAAGGAGAAACGGGTACAGGAAAAGAACTATTTGCACAAAGTATACACAATATTAGTAAGAGAAAAGATGGACCCTTTGTTGCTATAAACTGTGCTGCATTATCCAAGAGTCTTTTAGAATCAGAATTATTTGGATATGAAGAAGGAGCCTTTACTGGCGCATCTAAGGGAGGTAAAATTGGATTATTTGAACTAGCACATAAGGGAACAATATTTTTAGATGAAATAGGTGAAATACCTACTGAAATACAAGCACAACTTTTAAGGGTTCTGCAGGAAAAGGAAATTAGAAAAGTTGGATCTGGAGTAAAGACTCCAGTAGATGTGAGAGTTGTTGCTGCAACTAATAGGGATTTAAAAGCTGAAATTTTATCTAAAAGCTTTAGAGAGGATTTATATTATAGGATATGTGTGCTTAATTTGCACATACCTCCACTTAGAGAAAGAGATGATGATATAAAATTATTAAGTAGATTTTTCTTTGATAAATATTTAGGAAGCAACAGTAAAAAGTATTTAGAACGTTTTAATATAATAATGGATAAAGTGCAAGATTATAAATGGCATGGGAATATTAGGGAGTTACAAAATTTTGTTGAGCGTATTTCAGTACTTTTACATTATCAAGGAAATAATAAAGATACTGAAGAGTTAATAGATGAGCTTTTAAGAAATAAAGGAATGTATAATAGTAGTCATGATAATATTAATGAAATAGATAACTATAATGTTAATGATGAGGAAGTTAATTTGGAGCAGTGGGAGATTAATAGGATTATAAAAGCTCTTAAGGATAATAATTTGTCAATGCAAAAAGCGGCAGATGATTTAGGTATTAGTAGAACTACATTATGGAGGAAAATGAAGTTATATAAAATAAACTATAAATAATAGGGTCTTTAGAATAAAGATATAAGTTAATATGGATTTTAATAGTAGAGAAACCAATGCGAATAAATACTACATTGGTTTCTTTTATATTTTATTATGTAATTGAGTTTTTCTTGAATGTAACATTAGAAATTATATTTTAATTTGTTTTTCATAAAAATCCTATGAAACATAAAAAACGACAAAAAAAGACAAAAAGAGATAAAGTGAAACATAAAGAAACATAAGAAAACAAAAAGAATGATATTTAGATTTGTAAATATTATTACAAGGAAATATTATAGTTTAAAGAACAAAATAATAATCTCAAAGTCTATTGAAATTTCAATGATTATATTCTTTTAAAATAAAAAGATATAAAAGTATATAAATTTGGCATGGCAATTGCAATGATATATAATCGTAATTTTAAAATTATAAATGCGCATTTATAGAAAATAGTATTAATAATCGGAGGGAAAAAATGGGAAAATTTAAAGCAAGAAAAATTGGATTAATTGCAGGCATAATCGCATGTCTATTATTACTTGTAATACCTACACCTGCTGGATTAACTCCATTGGGACAAAGAGTTTTAGCTGTATCAGTGTTAATGATTATTTTCTGGATGACAGAAGCTATTCCAATTCCTATGACAGCCTTATTACCAATACTTTTATACCCAATACTAGGGATAACTGGTGCTAAGGGTCAAAATGAGATTAAACTATTTACTCACTATGCATATCCAACTGTATATTTAGTATTAGGTGTAGGATTTCTTGCTACAGCAATGGAAAGATGGGGATTGCATAGAAGAATGGCTCTTGGAATTGTTATGAAAGTTGGCAGCAAACCAAAGAGAATAGTTTTAGGATTTATATTAGCTACAGCTTTTATATCTATGTGGATGTCCAATACAACTGCAACAGCTATGATGCTTCCTGTAGCGATTTCAATTATTTCAACTATGGATAAGCAAATATCTGGTGGGTTTAAAAAAGCATTAGTTCTTTGTATACCATTTGCAGCAACAATGGGTGGTTTGGCAACTGTAATAGGTACAACAACAAATCCAACAGGTATTGGTATTATTCATCAAACCTTAGGAATAGAAATTAACTTTTTAGAATGGTTAAAAATAGGTTTGCCATTTACAGCAGTAATGCTTCCACTTATGTGGATTTACCTAGTTAAATTTTATAAAGTTGATAAATTAGATGATATAGATGTTAATGTTGTTAAGAAAGAATATGAAGCATTAGGACCTATGAACAAAGGTGAAATATATACAACTATTATATTTATTGTATCCGTATTATTATGGGTGACTCGTGCATTCTGGAAGGATTATGTTCCATTTGCAACAGATGAAACTATAGCTATGGCAATTGCAATAGCAACAGTAGTAATTCCAGTAGATTATAAAGAAGGAATTTATGTATTAGATGGTAAGGAAGCATTAGGAAATGCACCATGGGGAACTATGTTGTTATTAGGTGGTTCTATGGTTATGGGTAATGCTTTTACTGATGCAGGAGTTGCACAATGGGTAGCCGGAAACTTAGGAGTACTAAGCAGTATGCCACAGATAGTTATAATTATTGCAGTAGGTGTAGTTACGGCAGTATTAACAGAAGTTACTACAAATGCAGTTGTTGTTGCATCTTTCCTACCAGTATTAGCAGGTATTGCTCAAGGAATTGGAATGGATCCGCTTCAACTGATGTTAACTTGTATGATTGCATCAAACTTCGCATTTATGTTACCTCCAGGAACACCTCCGAATGCAATAGCATATAGTACAGGTGCATTTGAAGTATCAGACTTAATGAAGGCTGGTTTTGGATTAAAGATAATTGGATTGATCGTATTCCCATTATTGATGTATTTTGTAACCTTTGGAATATTTGGAGTGGGAATGTAATGAATAATTAAAATTTATATAGACTTAGGAGTGAGGACATGAGTAAAGGAATATTAGACGGAGTAATAGTATTAGATTTAACAAGGGTATTAGCAGGACCATATTCTTCTATGTTATTGGCTGATATGGGTGCTACAGTATATAAAATAGAGCAACCAAAGAAAGGTGACGATAGTAGAGCATTTGGTCCATTTGTAAATGGGGAAAGTGCTTACTATATGAATCTTAATAGAAATAAATATGGAGTTACATTAAATTTAAAAGCTCCTGAAGGAAAAGAGATATTTAAGGAAATGGTTAAAAAAGCAGACGTTGTTCTTGAAAACTATCGTCCAGGAACAATGGAGAAATTAGGCTTAGGATATGAAACATTAAAAGAAATAAATCCAGGTATCGTTTATGGTTGTGTATCAGGCTTTGGGCATTATGGACCATATAGTAAAAGGGCAGGATATGACATCATTGGACAAGCTATGGGTGGACTAATGAGTACCACAGGTTGGCCAGAAGGAGGACCTACAAGAACTGGTACTGCCATGGGAGATGTTCTAGGTGGGTTAGGAGTTACAATAGGTGTATTAGCTGCAGTGATCAATAAGGTAAAAACAGGAGAAGGTCAAAAGGTTGATGTTTCATTAGTTGACTCCGTTGTATCTTCATTAGAAATTATTACACAAATTTACCTTGCTACAGGTAGAATACCAGGAAGAATAGGTAATAGATATGAATCTGCATATCCTTATGATTCCTTTAAAGCAAAGGATGGAGATGTAATAATTGGCTGTGGTAACGATAAGTTATATGAGTTATTAGTAGAGGCTATGAATCAACCAGAATTATTAACAGATGAAAGATTTAAAACAAATGCACTAAGAGTACAAAACCATGTGGTTTTAAAAGAAATTATAGAAAATTGGACTACTCAATATGAGATTGATGAAATAGTAGAAAGTCTACTAGAAAAAGGAGTTCCATCATGCCCAATAAATACAATAGATAGACTGGTAAAGGACCCTCATATTGCAGTGGCAAGAGAAATGTTTGTTGATGTTAAACATCCAGTAGCAGGAGAAACAACTTTAACTGGAAATCATATTAAATTAAGTGACAAGAAAGCTGAGATTAAAACTCCAGCTCCAACACTTGGACAGCATAATTATGATGTATATGGTGGATTTGTTGGGATAAGCAAAGAAAAAATTGATGAGTATATTGAAAAAGGTGTTATGTAAAATAAAGGAGGGATAGACGTGGGTAAAAAGGTAGAGATAGTTGAAGTAGGACCAAGAGATGGGTTTCAGAATTTAGAAGATTATATACCTGTAGAAGAGAAACTGAAAGTAATAGAGGATTTAATTGGAGCAGGCATCAAGCATATTCAACATACATCTTTTGTTAGTCCAAAGGCTATCCCACAACTAAGAGATGCAAGTGAGATAACTAAAATATTATTAGAAAAATATCCAGATTTTGATTTTTTCCCATTGGTTCCAAATCTTTATGGTGCTAGAGTAGCCTATGAACTTGGAATAAAAAAGATTTCATATGTTGTATCCTTAAGTAAAAGTCACAATAAGGCAAATATAAACAGAACCCATGAAGAATCATTTGAGGAATTGAAAAAGATCATGGATGCTTATAAGGATTTAGATATTTGTGTAGATGTTGCAACAACTTTTGGATGTCCTTTTGAAGGTAAATTTTCTACAGAAATAGTAGTAGAATTTATTAGACAACTTGTGGATATTGGTGTTAAAGAGATGACGTTAGCTGACACCATTGGTATTGCTAATCCAAAGCAAGTAAGAGAAATTGTTGGAGCATTGAAGAAGGAATTCCCTGAAATAGAATTCCAAGTTCATATCCATGATACAAGAAATATGGGCATGGTAAACACCTTAGCGGCAATAGAATCGGGAATAACTAAGGTACAATCAACCCTTGGAGGTTTAGGGGGATGTCCCTTTGCACCTGGAGCCTCAGGCAATACTGCTACAGAGGATCTAGTATATATGCTTAATGACATGGGCTATGATACAGGAGTAGATATTGAGAAATTATTAGAAGCAGCAAGATATGAAAAGAGCATTATAAAAGGAAATTTTAGCGGACATTTAGTAAATATACAAAAACAACAATGCTGTAAATAGTGCGGTAAATAGTCATAATGCCATATAAATAGGCTATCTAATCAGGGTAGCCTATTTATAATGATATGTTAGATTCTATATAATTAAAGATATAGGAAAGAATAAGTTTTTTAGTTATTAGTTAGGTTTTACATTTAAAATATAGTTTTAAATGTTGAGATGTCTAGTATATGAGTTAAAAGATACTAGGGAAGATGGATAAAGAATAAGAAACAATAGGATAGATAATTAATATACAAAATTATGATTATTAAATAGTATAGAAGATTGAAATATGGGGTTACTGATAGAAGCATTTCATAATAAAGGAGGGTAAAAGAATGGCTAAAGGAAAGGTAACATTTAAAGAAGACATC